>JBHJNL010000170.1:0-2578 GCA_050330855.1 Thermosynechococcaceae cyanobacterium
GACATCATCGGCCAGGTGCTTTCATTCTCACGAGGGGTCGAGGGCGATCGCACAGCGCTCAACGTCAAACACCTGATTTCTGAACTGAGAACCTTCGTCCACAGAACCTTCCCAAAATCTTTAGAGATTTCTGTCACCATGCCAGACGATCTCTGGTCGGTCAAAGGAGACGCCACCCAGCTCTATCAGGTGTTCATGAACCTGTTCGTCAACGCTCGTGATGCAATGTCCGAGGGGGGTACCTTAACAGTTACTGCCCAGAATCTCAATATGGATCAAGCGCTAGCGGCAGGCCATATCGATGCCCGAGAAGGCGCTTATATTAAGGTCAAAGTCGCTGATACGGGAATCGGCATCCCTGCAGAGCAACTGGAACGCATTTTTGAGCCATTCTTTACCACCAAGCAACCCCAGGGAGGGACGGGGTTAGGACTATCCACGGTCTACAGCATCATTCAAAGTCACGGCGGGTTTATCGACGTTCACAGTGACATCGGCAAGGGGACTCAGTTCAAGGTGTATCTCCCTGCGATTCAGGCGGCTGACCTCGTTGAAGAAACTGTTTTAGACCCTCCCCTAGGGCAGGGCGAGTTAGTGCTAGTGGTGGATGATGAAGCCCCCATTCGAGACGTCGCGCAAGCAGTGCTTGAAAACTACAACTATCGGGTGATGACCGCCGTTGATGGCGTTGAAGCGATCTCTCAATATACCCAGCACCAAGATGAGATTGCGATTGTTCTAATGGATATGAAGATGCCGACGCTGAGCGGGGCGACGGCCATTCAAACTCTGCAGAAGATTAACCCTCAGGTTAGGGTCATTGTGCTCAGCGGCTTACCGGGAAATGGGCAAATGAGTACTTCTCTAGGGGACTGCGTGAAAGGGTTTCTACAAAAGCCCTATTCCTCTGCGGCCCTGCTTCAGGCTCTGCAAAATGGACTCCAGGCGTGAGGCTAAGTGTGTGGCTTGCCTATCGGTATGGTGTGTAGTTTGGCTCCCGAGAACAATGCAGTACTGGGGAAAGACGAATGTACTGATCTTAAAGGCTGCGGCTTTACCGATATAGACCCTTCATTGAGGTGCTTCAGAATATCTAACGTTGGGTGTTCACCGCTCCAGGCTGCGCGGCAGTCATTACAAAACCGCACCAGCGTTTGGTGCAAGACATCTTCGTCATCAGATATTTGGGGATGATCGGTCTTTAAAGATTGAGTCATTAAGCGCAACATACGGGTCAAGAGAATTTTTTGCTGCAGAGACCCCAATGGATATTGGATAGCCTTTGTTAATCAGTTGGTGCAAATGATCGTTCAGTGGTGAAATCATGATCTATACCTCTCATCAACCCCACAAACCTGGATTAAACACCTGCGAACACAAACAATGATGCTGCGGATACGAGTATCGGCTTGCGGTAGATCAGATCGTTAATAGCTGGGGCTAGGCGATGAACGATTTGATCTACCGCAGTGGCACCCCCACGATTTGCCTTGCGATCGCAAGATAACCCTCGCTCACAAGGTCAAGACGTTAAGGTTTTACAGTACGACCGTCCACAAACCCTAAGCGTTGAGGCTGGCAATATTTGACATGGGCGACAATCCCTTGAGCGTCTTCTTCAAGCAGGTCTTGGATATAACCATCCTTTGATGCGTCGGCTTCAACATTGCTATCAAAGGGGCCAAAAAAGTAGACATAGGGTGGTTCTGCGGTGGTGACCTCTACCCACCAATCTGGCTTATCTATCTTTGAGGCTGCAGCTTTTGCACTGAGAAAACTTGGAAAACTGATCATTGAGTTCTCCCAGAGCCGACACGGCTGTTGTCCCAAGTTTTTTTTGGTCTTGCTTTGTTCACCGTGAGATCGCGCGCCCTCAGTTTGACGCCATCAAGGGCTGCGATCGCAGTTTCTTCTTCTTGCTCACTTCCCAGTTCGACAAAGGCAAAGCCTCTAGGGCGACCCGACTCTCGATCAGAGGGCATGTGGATACTTTTGATGCTTCCATATTCTGAGAAAACGTTTGTGAGGTCTGCTGCAGTCGTATCGAAGGAAAGGTTGGCAACGTAAATTGACATATGCAAATGTTCCTAGCAGTAAAGTAGGTTGAGAAACGGATCTATTCGTTACAGAGAGCCGTATACTTCAGCTTCTGGTTCGTATGAATGATGAAAACAGCTAAAGTTGAGGATTTTGTGAGGAGACCCTGAAATGCCCACCGTCCGTTGATCGATGCTTTCACTGAGTCACAACTTTTTGTGCCTGGGGTGTGAATCCTTGCAGTAGAGTACGGTGGAACAAGACGCGCTCATTTAACTTTTAAAAACCGCTCATCTATGCCGTGGATGAATCTATACATTAATGCCCGTGATGCAATGCCCAATGGCGGCACGCTGCGCGTCTCTGCAGAGAATATCAATATAGACGAGACCTACGCCCAGAACTACGTAGAAGCCCAGGTAAGGCCTTACATTGTGATCACCCTCTCCGATACCGGCATAGGTATTCCTGCAGAGCAGCTCGAACAAATTTTTGACCCCTTTTATACGACAAAGGTACTAGCTCAATGACATCAGAGTGG
>JBHJNL010000171.1:0-21192 GCA_050330855.1 Thermosynechococcaceae cyanobacterium
AGAAGGTGACTTTAGCCGTCGCCTAAATCGGATATTGCTTCACCTTTATCGACTCTCTCGGCAGTTGTGAACTCCCGAGATACTTTGTTGGAGGTTCAACTTTTAGTCTAAACAGCAATTATTACTTCCTCAATGGCGGTGCCAAGGCTGTGATTGCTTCCCTCTGGAATGTCAACGATGAGAGTACCCGGCTGTTAATGGAAGATTTCTACGCTCATCTGGCTAACCGTGCGTCTCAACGACAAACAAAGGCTCAAGCGCTGCGGTTAACAAAACTAGACTTACTCTACGGTCGCATTGGTCGCACACCGTCCCAACATCAGCGAGGCAAGATCGTGGTTCAAGGTCGTCCTCAACCCTCTGACCCTTCAAACAACTTTTCTCATCCTTTCTACTGGGCGCCCTTCACCATCATCGGGAATGCATTGTGAAGAATGTCTACAGGCCCATCAATACATCCTCTTCCAGTAGATTAGTTGAACAAAGCAAGGACTGGCTGGGACCGAGCTGTCCATTGCTGAAGTAGCACGATCTTCTATTTTTTGGTCATAATGGGCTATGGCTTTTGTGCCGGTTTAGAGATTGACGCCTTAGCCCTGAGTAGGTGCGTGAATCATTTATGGCTGTTTCTGCCTCGGCTACCGAAAAGAAAGATAGTGGAGAGAGAACGCTACGTTCTCCCATTCTTGACTGGCTCTATGGAACCCTCTGAATCAACGAAAATACTAGCGTCTCAACCCCCTGAGACTCAGCCTTCGACTCCAGGACCGCTTCGCACGGGTCTATGGGTGGCGCTGGGTCTGCTGTTGATCGGCGGTGGCGTTGTCCTGTGGCGAAGTCTCTCACCGCCAGTGGCTTCTCAGCAAGCCGGAGGACCGGGTGGCCCTCCCCAGAGCGCTCTCGTTAAGCTGCAGCGGCTGCAGCCCAGCGTGATTGAAGAGGGAACCAGCTTTGTAGGTAATCTAGAAGCCCAAACCGGCATTGAACTGAAGCCCAAAGTAGAAGGGCGCGTTACCCAGATTTTTGTCTCTTCAGGGTCTACCGTGCAGGCGGGTCGGCCCATTGTGCAACTCAGCGCCGCTAAGAGTCAGGCTGAATTTCGGGCATCTTTGGCGACGATTAGTTCTGCCCGTGCCGATCGCAACAGTGCTCAGGCCCAACTCGGGGTGACCCAGGCCGAACGCGCCAGTGCGCTGGCTGAAGTCGAGCTGCAAAAAACTGAATACAACCGCATCTCTCAACTGGTGAAGCAGGGCGTATTAGCCCGTCGTGAGTTGGATCGGGTGACGCGCGATCGCAGCTCTGCCCAAGCAGCTCTCAACGTCGCCACTGAGCAAATTCAGGCAGCGCAAGCCAACATTGAAGCGGCAGAAGCCGCCATGGCCGAGAACAAAGCCAACACCAGTGCGCTCCGCGAAGACCTGCTCGACACCCAGGTGGTGGCTCCCATTGGGGGAGTGATCGGTGATATCCCCGTCAAGGTAGGAGACTACATTGATGTCGGTGAGACCCTGACCACCATCACCCAAAATCAAACCCTAGAGATCAAGCTGGCGATTCCGTTAGAGCGCCGCGATCAGCTTAAAATAGGTCTGCCGGTGGAGGTGCGATCGTTTCAAAATAATCAGACCCTCGCCACCGGAAACATTAGCTTTATTTCACCCACCGCCAATGCTGCCACGCAGTCTGTTTTGGCAAAGGCGAGCTTCAATAACGCTGGGGGTAAGCTCCAAGATGCCCAGCGGGTTTCTGGCACCGTAATCTGGAAAAAGCGGACGGGAGTACTGGTCCCCACCAGCGCCATCTCTCGCCTAGGGGGCAAAACATTTGTCTTTGTTGCGAAACCTGCCGAAGATAAGCCCAACGCATTGATCGCTCAACAGCGTCCCGTTGAGTTGGGCAACATCCAGGGCAATCGCTACCAAGTTCTCAGCGGCATTCGACCCGGAGAAACCCTCGTTGTCTCTGGCATTCTCAATTTATCGGATGGTGCCCCCATCAAGGCCCAGTCAGAGTCTTAACTAAACCCCATGTTTGTTAATTTCTTCATCAAACGTCCGGTTTTCACCACCGTTTGTGCATTGCTCATTCTGTTGATGGGGCTGGTGTGCATTCCGACACTCCCCATTGCCCAGTACCCTGATATCAGCCCCAAGCAGGTCACGGTTACGGCAAACTATAACGGAGCCGATGCTCAAACCGTTGAAGATGCGGTAACGACTATTTTAGAGCGAGAAATTAACGGGGCCGAAGGTCTGCGCTACTTGACCTCTAGCAGCAGTAACGATGGCACTAGCTCCATTACCGCCACCTTTGAGGCAGATCGCGATCAAGATATTGCCGCCGTGGATGTTCAAAACCGGGTCTCTCAAGCTGAACCCCAGCTCCCGGACAGCGTTTTGCAAACGGGCGTTACCGTTAGCAAGGAATCGAGCAGCATTCTAATGGCCTTCGGCCTTTACAGTGACAATCAAGAATACGACAGCACCTTCCTGAGCAACTACGCCGACCTTTACGTTGTCAATGAGCTGAAGCGCGTTAAAGGGGTCGGCAACGTCCAGATTTTTGGAGAGCGGAAATACGCCATGCGGCTGTGGCTCAACCCTAGTCAGTTGGCCAGTCGCAATCTGACGGCCCAAGATGTGGTCGCGGCGCTACAGGAGCAGAACATTCAGGTGGGTGCTGGTCGCATTGGTCAGCCCCCCATTGATAGCGAGCAGCAGTATCAGCTCGATTTGCGGGCCGTTAGCCAGCTTACAAATGTCTCAGAGTTTGAGAATTTAGTGATTGCCAGGGGGGAGGACGGCAGCTTGATCAAGCTCACCGACGTGGGACGGGCAGAGCTGGGGGCTGAGAACTACAGCACCTTCCTGCGGTTTCGGGGCAAGGATGCCGTCGGCCTAGGTATTTACCAAATTCCAGGCAGTAATGCCCTAGAGGTCGCTCGGGGCGTCAAAGCCCAGATGAAGCAGGTGGCAGCGGACTTTCCGCCGGGGATGACCTACGATATCGGTTTTGACACCACTGATTTTGTTGAGCAGTCTCTCTCTGAAGTGATCTGGACCCTGGCCCAGGCGGTCGGCCTAGTGGTATTAGTGATTTTCATTTTTCTGCAGGACTGGCGCACCACCATTATTCCTGCAGTGACGATTCCCATCTCGCTGATCGGCACCTTTGCCTTTATTAAAATCTTCGGCTTTTCGATTAATAGCCTGACGCTGTTTGGCCTAACGCTAGCCACCGGAATGGTGGTCGATGACGCGATTGTGGTGGTCGAAGATATTTCTGATCGCATTCAAAAGGGGGTGGAACCCAAGCTGGCGGCGGTAGAGACGATGCGAGATCTGACGGGGGCGGTGATTGCCACGTCACTGGTGCTAATGGCGGTGTTTATTCCGGTGGCGTTTTTCCCAGGGACGACGGGGGCGCTGTATCGACAGTTTGCCTTGACCATTGCCTTTGCGATCGCCGTCTCCACCTTCAACGCTCTCACCTTGACACCCACGCTATCGGGGTTACTCCTGCGACGGAATCCGACTCTTCCGGACTGGCTGGGCTGGCTGAGCTGGATCTTTCGACAGTTCAACCGCTTTTTAGATGCCATGAGACGGGGCTACGGGCGATCGCTCCAGTGGATGAATCGGGCCAAATTTCTGGTTCTCGCTATCTTTGCAGCGCTGCTTACCCTGACTGCTTGGCTCTATCAAACCGTCCCGTCCGCTTTTTTGCCCGACGAAGATCAGGGCTACTTTATTACCATTGTGCGTGGCCCCGAAGGCGTCTCGCTCAACTACACCAGCGATGTGATGCGACAAATTGAAGAGAAGCTTTTGCCCATTCCTGAAGTGCGGGCTACCTTTGCGGTGGGCGGGTTTGGCTTCAGCGGCAGCACCGCCAATAGCGGCATTATCTTTACGACCTTGAAGCCTTGGTCTGAGCGCAAAGCCCCTGGGGAGTCTGCATTAGCAATCATTGGGCGCGTCCAGGGTGAACTGTCTCAAATCTCTGAAGCTCGAATTTTGCCGTTAAACCCGCCTTCAATTCAAGGGCTAGGCAGTTTTGGCGGTTTTCAGTTTCAGCTTCAAGATCGGCGGGGAAATCTCGAAATTGGTCAACTGGTTGAGAATATGGGCGCGTTGCTCGGCGCTGCCAATCAACAGCCTGAAATAGCAGCGGCCTTTAGTACCTACGCCGCCGAAACCCCTCAAATTGAAGTTAAGATTAACCGCGATCAAGCCAAGTCTTTGCAGGTCAACATTGACGATATTTTCAACACGCTCCAGACCTATCTTGGCTCTCGGTTCGTCAATAATTTCACCCTGGGTCGGCGTACCTATCGGGTCTACGTGCAGGCCGACCAGCAGTTTCGGTCTAACCCAGAAGCGATCAACAATCTATATGTCCGCTCCGGTGACGATCAGATTATTCCCCTCAGCAACTTAGTCACCACCACCACCAAAACCGGCGCTCAAACCATTAACCACTATAACCTCAACCGCTCCATCGAAATTAATGGGGTACCCGCCCCTGGCGCAAGTTCAGGGCAAGCGATTCGAGCGATGGAGACGGCTGCGGCTCAGACGCTCCCCCCTGGCTTGGGCTATGAGTGGTCAGGTTCTTCTTTAGAAGAGATTGAATCAGGGGGGCAAGCTGCGATTATTTTTGGTCTGGGGCTGCTTTTGGTCTTTCTGGTGCTGGCGGCGCAATACGAAAGCTTTGTCGACCCCACCATCATTATGCTTTCAGTCCCGTTGGCCGTGCTAGGGGCGCTGATTGCCCAATCGGTACGGGGGTTGCCCAACGATGTTTACTGTCAAATCGGGCTGGTGATGCTGATTGGTCTGGCGAGCAAAAACTCTATTCTGATTGTCGAGTTTGCGAATATTCTACGGGAGCAAGGGCTACCGATTCGCAAAGCGGCCTTTGAAGCAGCCCAGCAGCGGCTGCGTCCGATTCTAATGACCGCTATTTCTACCCTGATTGGCATCTTTCCGTTGGTGATCGCTTCTGGTGCCGGAGCGGCTAGCCGTCAATCCCTGGGTACGGCTGTTTTTGGTGGCATGTTCATTGCCACTTTGCTGAGCCTATTTGTGGTGCCCATCTTATATATTGTGATTAAGAGCTTGCGCGATCGCGTCAAGCCCCGACCGTCAGAATGACCCACCACTATGCTACATTCATCTTTTCGTGAAATAGAGCAATTCCCCGCAGTCGTTTATATAAAGATAAAAGATATAGATCATAGAAAAAAGAATACTCTCTATCGAAATCAAGAGAGATGTTGTCTGCACGGTTAAGTTTGTTTAAAAACAAATAAAGATACATCTCATGAGTGAATCGAAAGCTCGATCTGAGGCCAACTCGTTCTGACAGACGAAGATAATCTTTCATCTCTAGATAGTGGATAAAGTGAGTTGCCATGTCGGCTAAGATAGTAGACCACTCATCTAGGCCATATTTTTCATTGTTCCCATTTTTCTTGTATTTACCTAGCCCCATGCTTGAAAAAATCTTGGTAACTTTTTTGCGAGCACCCCAATTGTCAATCCAATGAGTCATCGGCAAGTTGCAGTGGGGTTCAATAAGGACTTCTTTGGTCGGGAAAAGATGTAGGGCGATCGCGCCACGATTCATGACCCTAGAGAGTTCTTTTAGGAAGTGCGTTGGAACTTTTACATGCTCTAAAACTTGATTAGAAATAACGATGTCAAAAGAATCGTCCTCGTAGGGCCAATTATCGTTTTCGTCAATCAAGTGAATCTTTCCCGCATTGATCACCGTGATCTGGGGACGAACCGTAACGTCAAAACCTACGACATTAAACTCTATTTCAGGGAATTCAGACTTTAAAAATACACTCAACGCCTCAATGAATTCTCCCTTGCCACACCCAGGCTCTAAAACATTAATGGTTGTTTTGTGAGAGATCTTCTTTACGAATGTTTTTATGAAGAGGCATAGAAAACGGTAATTTCCCTGCATGATGACCTTCTGATTGCTTGATGAATGGACAGAAAATCAACCTCAAATAGAATTTTCTAAAGTGAGAGACTCTTAGAGCATCGGAAGCTTACGCTTCTGAAAGTAGAGAATTACGCCCCCTGTTCCTTCACCGTGGTTGGTGAATCGGACTAGAGACCTGTGACAGTCATTTTCTTGTAGCAATTGGAATAACTGATTGAGATCATAAAGGTTCATTTGCATCATCGGCCCTGTAGATGAACCCTTGAACAAATTCTTGAGTTTCCAAAGAAAAGGAAGCGATTTATAAACGTGATATTTAAGTATTGATAGGCGATCATAATTACGGAAATAAGTAAAATGAAGAACACCTATTCCATCTTCTTCTAGCAAGTCAATAAGGCGCTTCGCAATTTGTTCGCCCCGCTTTTGAGGAATATGCTGAAAAACAATGTACGAATGGATAAAATCATAGGATCCAGATACGTCAGACAACGTATCATCTCCTTGAACAAAGCTAAGGTTTGTAATTCCATATTCCTGACAATTCTCTCGCCCTTTATCTAGCATAGAACTTGAAACATCTATGCCAGTTACTGATTCACAAACTGCAGAAAGAGGTATTGCTAATCTTCCTACCCCACAGCCAAAATCTAGAGCTTTCTTGGGGTGGAAGTCTCGGGAAAGGTTTTCTTTAATAAATTCAATAGTAGTGCTTATGTATTCTTCGCCTGTCTTAAAAAAATCTCGTTTGGCTTCATCATCTAAACGAGATGATTTGAATTTATCCCAAGTTACAACGCCATAGAAAGGGTCATTTTTGCCATAGAATTCCCAGTCTTTATCTGTTTTGCCTTGGAACATAACGTTGTATCCTTAGGGCCGCTGACAATATTCAATCCGTCAGGTCTGATTAGTAGGCTGCTGACGATGAAGAACTTAAGACCTTGATTTGAACTGAAGCTTTTGCCACACAAGGTATGCAGGCTCCAGTCAGACGTAAGATTGGACTTCAATTAGGAGTATACAATAGAGCATCCTAAGATCGTCAGGATCTGGCGGCATTGCTGACAGGGCTGTTCTCTAGAGCTGTAACGATGGCCTAGCCCCAGAATTGCCCCAGTACAGGGCCAGAAATTGGTGCCCATGTCAGTAAAGCTGCACAAAAAACACACCCAACACCTCCCCGAAACAAAAATTTACGTTATATTACATAAAGATTCATTCAACACACTCGGAGCTACAAATCATGACTCAAGAGAATGCTGGCAGATTTAACATTCAGAACGAATTGCTCAATGGTCGCTTGGCGATGCTGGGCTTTGTGCTTGCAATAGCAACTGAAGCCCTTACCGGCCAAGGCATCATTGGTCAAGTGTCTTCCATTCTCAACAACTTTTAGTTTAGAGATCCTCTTTCTGAATCTTTAGGCAGACGATTGATAGTCTAGTTAAACCCTAGTCAAAAGCTGGGGTTTTTCTGTGTCTATAGCGCTAGCGTTGCCAGCCCTTGAAAGCTAATCCCTTGCGGCGTTACCTCAAATCGACAGGGCAGGACCGACAGTCCGGCATCAACCGCCTTACGCAGAAGCTGGCCATATTTTGAATCCGCTACATCTCCAGGAGAAAACGAGAGGCAGTCGCCGCGATTAATAAAGTAGAGCATATAGGCTCGATGCTGAGGGAGCAGCGCCGTCATTTCTCGGAGGTGCTTTTGCCCCCGCATGGTCACCGTATCTGGGAACAAGGCGCGTTGACCGTCTACCCAGGTGGTGTTTTTCACTTCGACATAGATCTGTTCACCGGCAGCGGTCGTGAGCAAAAAATCCACACGGCTTTTCTCTAGGCCGTAGGGCACTTCGGGTTTGAGATGCTCATAGTCGGCCAGCTCAGGAATGCAGCGCTTTTCAAGCAGTAGCTTCGTGACTCGGTTGGGAAGCATGGTATTGACGCCGACCCAGGTGGGGCCATTATCGTTGACCTCGATTAGCTCCCAGGTATATGGCAGCTTCCGTTTAGGGTTGTCGCTATGGGAAACCCAGACGCGATTACCAGGGATGTAAACCCCTGTCATAGGGCCGGTATTAGGGCAGTGGGCCGTGATCACTTCGCCGGAGTCCAGTTCAATGTCGGCAAAAAAGCGCTTATACCGCTTTATTAAAGTGCCAGACAACAAGGGAGGATAGGGATAAAGCAGTTCGGTTGAGGGTTCCGGCATTGTGAGTTAACTAATTCCCAAGACACTTGCCAGCAGAGCTTTTTGAGCATGGAGCCGGTTTTCGGCCTGATCCCAAATGCGGGATTGACGACCCTCCATCACTTCATCGGTAATCTCTTCACCTCGATGAGCAGGCAAGCAGTGCAGGACAATCGCATCGCTATCGGTCAATGCCAGCAGGGATGCATTGACTTGGTAGGGTTCAAAAATCGGGATCCGGCTTTCGGCAGAGTCTTCTTGACCCATGCTGGCCCAAACATCGGTGTACAAAATATGTGCCCCGACACAGGCCGCTTTCGGATCCGTTGTGATGGTGACCTCGCTGCGGTCGCCTGCGATCGCTTTAGCCTCGGCAACCACCCTTGGCAGCGGCTGATAGTCGGCGGGGGCGGCAACGCGAATGTTGATGCCCATCAAAGCGCAGCCCCAGAGGAGAGAGTGGGTCATGTTGTTGCCATCCCCTAGGTAGGTGAGGGTGAGGCCGTCAAGCTGCTGAAAATTTTCTTGAATCGTCTGCAAATCAGCCAGGACTTGGCAAGGATGGGCCAGATCCGTCAGGGCATTGATGACGGGCATTTGGGCATATTGAGCAAAGGTTTCGAGATCTTTGTGGTCATAGGTGCGAATTGCGATCGCATCTAAATAGCGGTCCAGCACCCGCGCTGTATCTTTAAGGGGTTCACCGCGACCCACCTGAGTTACACTGGGGTTTAGATCAATGACCTGCCCCCCCAACTGATACATCGCCACCGAAAAGCTCACCCGCGTTCGAGTCGATGCTTTGGTAAAGAGCAGACCCAAGACCTGACGACACTGAGGCGCAACAGCCCCCGTCTTCATCTGAGCAGCCAGGGTGAGTAACCCCTTGAGTTCTGCTGCACTCAAATCCGCCAGACTCAAGAGATCTCTACCAATCAGCGCCTCCATATTTTGATCTCCAGCCAATTACTAAAGCCCTAGCATAGACCTTTTTATTGAAAAACAGGGCGTCGATCTGAGGTCAAATTCAAGATTTTCAGCGCCAACAATATAGAGAAACAGGGGATGCTCCGCTTTAGGCATCAGGCACGCCGACCTCGGTTCACTCAGGGCTTTGTGCCGAGGTGGGTTCTGGGCTGGGAGCCGCTTGGGGTTCGTCAGTCGGCGGCGGCGGCTCCACCGCTGGGACCGTCGTTCACCTGCTTCACCGGGGCAGGCTGAGGGGCTGGGGTCGGTAATGCCTTCGATTTTTTCTGAGCTGCATCAAAGGGAGAAGCGGGCTGAGGTGCCGGTTTCTCTAAGCGCTGCAGCAATTGCTGTACTTTTTTGAGCGTGCTTGAATGGGCCGCTGTTTTTTGACGCGTCCAAGCAAAGGCAGCGGCGGGGCCTTCCTGAACGTGAATCACCATGGCTCCCCATGCGATCGCATCTTTTTGGTGGGGCTGTACCGCCAGCGTGGCTTCGACGCGCTCCATCAGCCGCCCAGAATCACTGCCCAGCATGGCCTGAACCTCATCGGGCCGTGTTTTCTTATCTTCAAAGACTGCGATCGCCTTTCCCCAATCGCCATTGATGGTATAGGCCACAATGCTCTGAATCGGATTGCTGGCCGCCTCACGGGCGCGGGCTTCCGTCACTTTGGCGTGCAGGTCAATCAGGGTCAGTTGAGCCTGAGCTGGGGCAGACCACCTTTGGGGCTGATTTTTCTTCACCGTCAGCAGCAAGTTCTGGGCAGGCTTCCAGAGGCCGCTGCGAGCAAGAGCTAGCCCTTGACTATAGACCGGATGCTTAAAAGCGGGCTGATTTAAGAGAATGGGGCGGAGCTGCAGTCCCCCATTATCGGCAGGCAGGGTCTGATAGACCCCGAACTGTGGTTCTAATCCCACCGACTGATCAATGAACAACTCTGGCTGACCACCCGCAATCACCTGCTGCCACACCGGGAATGCCCCCGCAGGGCTAGCCCAGTTCAGCAGTAGGCCCAGACGACCTTCATTGGGATGAAAATATAGAATCTGACCATAGGCTGACGTCGCGCTACCGATGGTCTTAAGGCCCGACATTTTGAGCCACACCCCTGGATGGGGGGCCGGTTCATAGGGCTGCAGGGTTGTTAGCGGCAACGGGTGAGATCGTGCCACCAAGTCCGAATGTTGAACCAGCTTAATCAGGTCAGATTCCGTTGGCCCCTCCACCGTGAGTCGGTCAAGCTGATGGTAATAGCGTTCGCCCTGAAACAGACGCAGCGGGTACGGAAGCTGCAGCGATCGGTAGATATACAGGTCTGTTAACTGTTGGCAGGGTTGACCCGCGCAGGACTGACGTGAGACCGGAATCAGGAGATCGTTGGCGGCTTGAAGAGACGAGTTGAAATTAAAGTCAGCCGTCAACACAATGGGTTCCCCTGGCCGCTGATCGGGGGTTCGCAGACGCTGCTGAATTTGAGCCAGCGTTCGAGGCTGATTCGATGAAGGGGTGGTAACCGCTGTGGGCAAAAAGCGATTCATCCAAAAGGCTACATCAGGATTAATGATCGCCTCCCAACCCAGCCATGCGAGTGCCGCCACCGTTGACCCCATGCCGAGGATTGTGATCGCAGCCAGCCATGGCCCTAAGGTCAGCGACAGACGTTTGGGGGCGGGGCGTTTTGAAGATAACTTTGCGATCGCACCTGGCTGGGGGACATAGACCACCTTGCCATTGAGAACCTGACGCGAGAATTGACGAGACTCACTCACGGAAATTGTTTTAAAAGAATAAAAATAGAGTCAAGCAGCGCTTAACGGCGCTGAAACTCTTCCAATAGATCGACTAGCGCAGACTGGCAAGACTTAGGCACCAAAACCCCCAACGACAGCTCTTGCTGCCCACCCCCCATCGGCACTGAGATATTGCCTAGCACCTGAGAAATCTGAGCTGAGGTGACTCCACCCGCTTCGAGCATGGGAGCAAATTGTTCTGCTAACACGGTGTGGAGATGAGCATCTGCCAAAAACAGATGCCATTTAGCCACATCAATATAGACACGTTCGCCAATTTCAGCCGCTAGATCTTCAATGTCTTCAGATGTCATGGCATTGCCCCCGACACGATAGATTCAATATAAAATTACACCCCTACTCCTAAGATACCCGCTGAAGCTGGAAGGGGCCACTATTTTTAGGCAGACGGCTGTGGCGGAGTGGTCCATCGCAGGTATTGCGATCGCAGCCTAACATTAGGCCATCTGCCAGTATCGGTAGGCGGTATAGGCCATGGTGACAACCCCAGTCACGATCGCACGCTCGTCCACCTCAAACTCAGGGTGATGGAGTGGCGCATTGGCTTGGTCGTGTTTGCCCACGCCCAACCGGAACATTGCCCCCGGCACATGCTCTAAATACATTGAGAAGTCCTCTGCTCCCAATGAAGGTTCTGGCAAGACCTGTACCTGCTTAGCCCCCAATAGCTCCTGAGCCGAAGACTCAATCAGCTTGGTTAAGCCAGCGTTGTTGCGCACCGCAGGCACCCCCGCCTGGTAGTCCAGGTGATACTTGGCCCCATAGGGCTGACACACACTCGCCACAATCGTTTCAATCCATTGTGGGAGCTGGGCACGAGTTTCAGGGTGGAGCGATCTCACGGTTCCGGTGAGATGGACCTGATCGGCGATCACATTCGGGGCGCGTCCCCCGCTAATTTGTCCAATGGTGAGCACGACTGGACGCAGTGGATTTTGAGTCCGACTAATGGCCTGCTGCAGTGTGGTGATCACCTGGGCTGCAATCCAGATGGCATCAATGGCTTCGTGGGGGCGAGCGCCATGACCTGACTCCCCCATGATCGTAATCTCTAGGTTATCTGCCGCCGCCGTGAGGCTACCGTAGCGCACCGCAATACTCCCCGCCGGGATACTAGGGAAAACGTGGGTGGAAAGAATCGCGTCAATATTGTCCATAACGCCGTCATCAATCATCCACTGTGCGCCTTGGGCGATCTCTTCGGCGGGTTGAAACAGAAAGCGCACCGGTCCAGGTAGCTGATCCTGCAGCTCTGCCAAAATCATCGCAGTGCCGAGGCCCACGGTGGTGTGGACGTCATGGCCGCAGGCATGCATGACCCCTGGTTTACGGGAGGCGAACTCAAGCTCAGTCATTTCTTGAATGGGCAGGGCATCCATATCGGTGCGAATCGCCAGACAGCGTTGATCTTGCCCACCACCCTTGAGATTACCGACAACACCCGTTTTTCCCACTCCTTCACGAACATGCAAGCCACAGGAGGACAGCACGCCAGCGACGTAGGCTGCCGTTTGATGCTCTTGGCCGCTGAGTTCGGGGTAGCTATGCAGGTGGCGACGGATTTCAATGAGTCGAGGCGCGAGAGTTTCAGCGAGGCGTTTGATGTCAGTGAGCATAGATTTTGTGCGATCGCGCTCTGGTGTAAACAGTCATCACTGCCCTCATGCAGTCTTGGGGCCTCAGCCGCTTAATCTGTCATTTTGCTGGACCGAAGGGCATTAGTCCTATTGTGCAGTATTAAAAGCAGAAGCGTAGACAATGTGGGCTGGCTCAGTGAGAGGTTGCTGCGCGAGTTGCGATGGCTCTCTTTTAATCACTGACGAACCAGGCGGTATGATTTGGAGAGTGAGCTACACAGCCAAGTCTTAAAATCGACCTATTAATCAACGTTTGAGTTGAAATTATTTTAATATCTGCAGAAAAGAACAGTAACTATGGGATCATAGCGATTGAAATTGCTTCATTGTGTTCCCTTTAGGGACTCCCTTTGACCATGACGTTAGGTGTCGGAGCCTGGATATGACTGATCCCAATACTCCCAGAGAACCCGCAGATCAAGAGTCTCTAGATGATGTACTCCAGGGTTTATCGGCAGACAGTTCCGATGATCCACAATCGCTAGATGATATCCTCGCTAGCCTAGAGACCGAGTCCTCAGATGCAGTACCAGACGCTGATCTTATTAATACTGATGACTCATGGGGACTGGGGGAGGATGAAGCAATTGCTGCTTCAATACCGGCCGATCTAGACCCCGTTGCTGCGAGCATGGATGCGATCGCACATGAACCGTTGCCTGAGATCAGTGACGTTAGTGCTGAAGAGCTTGAACTAACTTCTTTTGACCTTGACTCCAGTGACGAGACAGACGCCTTTGCCTCACCAACCTCCGCTGAGTCGGCCCCCTTTGAGCCGTTCCTTAGCTCGGCACAAGAGTCAGAGACCCCTGGTGATAGTGAGTCGGCCCCCGCACCCTGGTCAGCCGCCGAGCCGTCAGGAGCAGAATTGATAGAAGAGACCTCGACCGCCGCCGATGAACCTCTAGAAGGCCTTTTTGAGGAGCCAGCACCAATGGTTGACGAGGAGCCTGTTGATATGCCTGCGAACGTAGAAGCCTGGGCCGCTCCGATAGAGTCTGAACCCAGTGTTTCAGAACCCTCCGCAGAGGCTTGGACTGCCCCAGTCGATTCGGCAGAACCCTCCATTGAGGCTCAAGATCCCTTCGCAGCACCGTTCACACCAATGGAACCGAGTGATCAATCCTCTATTGCCGATGAATCCAGCTTCTCAGAAGATCCTGCAACGCTTTCGCCAGACATGCTAGGAGTTCCCGATGCAGCGCCGATGGATGATGCCACCCCAGACCCTTGGGCGACCCCGTCAGAGCCTGCAGAATCAGAACCTGTAGACCCCATCGATCCCTTCGCGACGATGGCTCAGCCAGAGGGCGTGGAGTTGCCGGCGAGGGAACCTACCGAGGCCGTATTTGGGGCCGATGCCACGGATGCCGATCCGTTTTCAGGCACAGAAGAAGGACTCTCCAGCGACGCAATAGCCTCAGAGAGCGGGGCATGGGATGCGCCTGAAGTGCCCCTAGAGGAATCACCCTTAGAGCCTGTCGCATTCTCTGAATCAGAATCGTCATTGCCCGATAGCTCTGCGCCAGAACTGCCGCTAGATCTTGCCGATGTCCCCTTCTCTTCTGTCTCAGAAGAACCTACAACGCCAGAGCCTACCGAAGATTTGCCAGATCTTGAAGTAGCCGGACTTGAAGTAGCCGGACTTGAAGCCGCCGGAATCGACTGGTCCGATAGTCGCGAGAGTCCTTCCCTAGATCCCTCGTTCGATCAGCCCGACGTTCAACCCGACCTTGCAGGCATTTCAATGTCTGATCGTTCTTTTGAAACGCCTGCATCGGCGGAGCCAGAGCAAACTGCTCCCCTCGAAAATCTAGAGCTAAATGAATCAGAACCAGACTTTTCTGGCCCTGAACTGCCGGATCTGCCGCCATTGGCTCAGCCCTCCAGCATTAGTCAGGCATCCATTGATACCCCCTCTGGTAATAGCCTCTTGGAACCGCTCGACGAACCACTAACCCTCAGCACCTTGCTTGATCGCTCTGGTACACGCTGGATGGTGCCTTTAGGCTTAATTCTGATTATTGGTGTGATCGGTGTGATTGGGTTTGTAGCCCTTCAGAATAAGTCTGGTGACGACACCCAACAGGATCAGAACAGTCGTCTGCAGCCTTCAAATGAATGGATCTCCCGTCTACCGCGCTAAGGGACAGAGGCGCTGAGTCTCACTAGACACGCCCCTGAAGCGTTTACAATCAAGGGAGCATCTTTGAAGCCTGATCTGGGGCTTTGTTGCCCTTCGGAATCGAGCCTGTGAAACTTTAGATCATGACTGTTGCACATTTAAAATCTAAGGGACTAAAGCGTTCTAGTCCTCGACCGGCTAAGGCACTCTGTAGTGATTGTGGTCTTTGCGATACCTACTTTATTCACTATGTTAAAGAAGCCTGTGCGTTTTTAAATCAGCAGGTGGCTGAACTAGAGCAACAGGCCCACGGTCGCAGTCGTGATTTAGACAATGAAGACGACTGGTATTTTGGCGTTCACGATCAGATGCTAACTGCGCGTAAAATCGATCCGATTCCGGGCGCTCAGTGGACCGGCATTGTCAGCACCATTGGCATTGAGATGCTCAACCGAGGTCTGGTGGAAGGCGTCGTGTGCGTCCAGAATACCCCTGAAGATCGCTTTGCGCCGATGCCCGTGATTGCCCGCACCCCTGAAGATATCTTGGCGGCACGGGTGAATAAGCCCACGCTCTCACCGAATCTATCGATTCTAGAGCAAATTGAGCAGTCTGGTCTCAAGCGTTTACTCGTGATTGGCGTAGGCTGTCAAATTCAAGCGCTGCGGAGTGTTCAGGATAAGCTGGGTTTAGAAAAACTCTACGTACTAGGCACCCCCTGCGTCGATAACGTACCCCGCGAGGGCTTGCAACAGTTTCTTGAAACGACGAGCCGTTCCCCTGATACGGTGGTGTCCTATGAGTTTATGCAAGATTTTCGGGTTCATTTCAAGCATGAAGATGGCTCTGAAGAGATGGTGCCTTTCTTTGGCCTGAAAACAAATAAGCTCAAGGATATTTTTGCCCCATCCTGCATGAGCTGTTTTGACTATGTGAACTCTCTGGCTGATTTGGTGGTGGGCTACATGGGGTCTCCCTATGGCTGGCAGTGGGTTGTCGTCCGCAACGAAACGGGGCAAGAGATGCTTGATCTGGTGATGGATCAGCTCAAGACTCAGCCGGTGATCTCACAGGGCGATCGCAAAAGTGCGGTTCAAAACAGCATTCCTGCCTACGATAAGGGCGTCACGCTGCCTATGTGGGCCGCTAAGCTGATGGGGGTTGTTATTGATAAAATTGGGCCACGGGGCTTAGAGTACGCTCGCTTTTCCATTGACTCTCACTTTACGCGCAACTACCTGTACGTGAAGCGGAACTATCCTGAGAAACTAGAGGCCCATGTGCCGAGCTACGCCCAGCGAATTGTGGAACAGTACACGCTACCGGATTAACCCATGAGCAGAAAGCTAGAGGGCGGTGGCCTTTCTTCGGGTTTTAGAGGATTAGGAATTACTTTTCGCATCGTTGGCTGGGTCAGCTTCTGGCTCAAGCTTGTCTTAACCGTCGTCGCGGGTATTTTGGTCCCCTTTGCGGTGTCGGCTTCTTCGTTAATTCAGAGCCGCCCTGTGGGCTTGAACAATGCGTCGCCGGTGGTCCGCTCCAATCCGCTGAACGGTTTTGGGTTGCTCGTGATTGTGATTGGCATTGTGTTTCTGGCCGTGAGTGTGTTTTGGAGCTTTCGATATACGCGATTTGCGCGGCGGTTTATTGTCTCGAACACCACCGCCTATCCGTCTAAGGCTGAAACCATTCGTTTAGTGAAGTTTGCCCTGTTTACAGATTTGCTCGGTATGTTGGTGGCCGTCATTGGCGGGGAATGGATTGTGGGGATCACGCTGGGTGAGGTGATTGCCCAAGGCGGTGGAGTCTTTAATAATCGGTCGGTTCAACCTGAATTATTTATGATTCAAGCCTGCATCAACACAGTGGCAGGACAGTTTGTGGGCATTGCCGCTGGCCTATGGCTACTACAGCGCATTACCTACGTTCGTCCGCAGGAATAAGGTATGTCTGATCTCCCTCCCTTAACAACAGAAACGCTATGGGCCATCATTCGGGGCGACGTTCCTGACGCTATCGTAAACCGGCTAGTGTGGCAGGGTCTCGGTTATCGACAAGAAGCTGACGGCTCTTGGAATTTATCCGAAGTGGATCCAGATTGGATGGAAGCTTATCCTGAACCGCCTGATTTTATTGGTAGCCGTCCAGCCACGGTGAAGTTGACTCGCTCTATCCCTAAAGAGAATAAGCAGCTTTTAAAGGAGCAGCTTGGCTTTGAGGGGTATCAAGTGGCGGAGCTAACGCCGACGAAGACCCGACGGGCGACCGCAGTGAATTGGCTGCTGAGCTATTTGAAGCGTTCTTAGATGGGTTGTTCACAGCTTTTAGGTCTCTAAGGTATCGGTCCCTGGGGCTTCGAGTTTTCGATCTCCGGCTTCAACGGTCTTCAAAGCAGGCCAGCACACCCATGCAGAATAGACGAACCCAGCGATAAAAGTGAGCCATTGAATGTTGGTGAGGGTTTGTTCGTCCAGTACTTTCCCGAACACTCATAATCGTTTTCTTTCGTTGTGTCAGCGCATACTTTCGCGTCTGGTGATCTTAGAACAACCGTTTTAGAGCAGCTATCTACCCTAGCGCAAGAGAGGGCAGAACCCAATGTCATCGGCAGATCAAAGCGGTCAACTCATCTATCAAAGCGGTTCTTTTTCGTCGTGGGGTGACGATTGTTAAAACAACGATCTCAAGTGCGTGGGAAGATATGGGGCAGTTCGCGGTGATGGTTGAGGTCCGAGCTACCCTAAGCTGGCGTTGGCAATCGCGATCGCAACATCATTGATTAAGCGCTTAGAGAAAAGTCCATGAGCGAATTTCTGTTACAGATCAAAACCACCCTGCTTGAGCTAGTGGGCAAAGGGATTGCGCTGCTACCCGGCATCCTGTTCGGCATCATTGTTCTGCTAGCGGCTCGACATATTGCTGCTTTTGTCCAGCGGGTTGCGTCTCGCTTGGCGGCAAAAGCAATCAAAAGTACATCACTACAGTTGCTGGTTTCGCAGACAAGCTATGTGCTGGCCTGGACCGTGGGTATTTTGGTGGCCTGTATCGCCGCATTCCCTGGGTTAAGGCTGGGAGACATCATTGGCTTACTGGGCTTAGGATCTGTCGCCATTGGTTTCGCCTTTCAAGATATCTTTAAAAATTTCTTGGCAGGAGTGCTGTTGTTGCTGCAGGAGCCGTTTGCCCTCGGCGATCAGATTATTGTCGAAGGCTATGAAGGCACCGTCGAGGGCATTGCTCTGCGCTCAACGCAAATCCGTACCTACCAAGGTGAACTGGTGGTCATGCCGAACTCTATTGTGTTCACTAGCCCCGTGGAGGTGTTGACGGGCAAGCCTCAGCGCCGCACCGACCTCAGCATTGGTGTGGACTACAATACGCCGCTACCCATGGCAAGGGATACGCTCCTCAATGCGCTCCAGGATATTGAGGGCATTCACCTCGATCCCTCCCCCGAGCTTGATATTGTGGGGTTTGGCGATAGCTCCATTGACCTGATGGTGCACTACTGGACCGCGCCTCAGAAGGCACAGGTACGACGGATTATGACGACGGTGATGATTGCGCTCAAGCAGGCCTGCGATCGCAACAACATCTCCATCCCTTACCCCATTCGCACGGTGTATCTGTTTGACCAAGAAAAATTTGATGATCACACCGAGAGTGGTCATCCTGCCCTAGCCCAGCAAGGAGATAATTAATGGCTGTTGTCCTCCAGAATGTATCAAAGTTCTACAACGATGTCCCTGTTGTCAAAGACTTCTCACTGCAGATTGAGACAGGCGAGATCTTTGGGTTACTCGGTCCCAATGGGGCTGGCAAATCAACCACCATTCGGATGCTGACCACCCTCACCAAGCCCACGTCGGGCCATATTGAAGTCGCCAATTTCGATGTGACCACCCAGGCCCGACAGGTAAAGCGTTCCATTGGTGTGGTGCTACAGCAGATCAGCGTCGATATGGATCTGTCTGTCTGGGAGAATATGGAGTTCCATGGGCGGCTGCACCATCTTGCGAAGCCCATCCGAAAAGAACGGATTGAGAAATATCTAAACTATGTGGGCCTTCTTAACCGCCAGCAGGATGCCGTACGCGGTCTTTCTGGGGGGATGATGCGACGCCTGCAGATTGCGCGGGCCTTATTACAAGAGCCGCAGCTTTTGTTCTTAGATGAACCCACGGTGGGCTTAGATCCTCAATCACGGCGACGGCTATGGGAGATTATTCGCGATCTCAATCAGCAGGGGATGACCATTTTGCTCACCACCCACTACATGGAAGAAGTGGAGGCATTGTGCGATCGCATCGGCATTATGGATCAAGGCCAACTGATTGCCTTGGGCACCCTAGATGAGCTGAAGCAAACCCATGGCAAAGGCTTGCTGGTGAAGCAGGCCCAAGACTCTGACCCGCGAGAGCATGGCTTGCTGCAGTGGGACTATCAGTTTTTCTCGACCTTGGGTGCGGCTCAGCAGTATCTTGATGAACAGTCTGACCGGGTAGGCATGATGGTGCGCCCCAGCAACCTTGAAGATATTTTTGTCGAACTGACGGGGCGCAATCTTGACTAGAATGTTCGCAATCGTCTACAGGTTTGATCGATGAGTTCTGCCGATAGTCTCACAGATTTGCGGTTATCAACCAAGCTAGAGGCGATCTTGTATCTTAAATCTCAGCCCTTGGCCCTCTCTAAGCTCACCGAATATGCTGGGGCCGAACGAGATGATGTAGAAGATGCCCTCATTGAGCTAATGCAGGACTATGCCCAGCGCGATAGCGCTTTAGAAATTGTCGAAACCGATCAGGGCTACAGCCTTCAGCTTCGAGATCGCTTTAACGCATTGGTGCAGATGATGGTGCCAGCCGATATTGGCGTGGGGGCGCTGCGGACCTTGGCTGCGATCGCCCTCAAGGGGCCGATTCTGCAAACCGATCTTGTGGAGCTGCGGGGGTCGGGGGTCTATCAGCATGTTCAAGAACTGGTGGAGCAAGGCTTTGTGAACAAACGTCGTCAGCCCAGTGGTCGGTCGTTTCGACTTCAGGTGAGCGATCGGTTTTACCAATATTTTGAAGTTGATGAACTCCCTAAAATCTAGTAGACTCAGTCGCGGCTAGAAGTCGTTAACTTTTATGGTTGTAGATTGAGCTGTGGATGTCTCTACACTACGGTAGAAGTCAGTCCTATCTTTATCTAAGTTAGGATATAGAAGCATCAAATCAGAGGTACTATCCTGAAAAAGTCACAGATTAACCACCGCATTGAAGCCACTCAAGTTCTGCTCATTGATCAAACTGGAACCAACCACGGCCTGACAGATACCCAAGAGGCACTCAAACTCGCACAGGAAGCAAAGCTCGACTTGGTCATTGTCTCGGACCGAGATGATGCCCCTGTGGCTAAAATTTTAGACTTTGGTAAGTTCCGGTACGAACAGAAAAAGAGCCAAAAGCAAAGTTCGGCCAAGCCATCCCTCAAAGAGGTCAAGCTCCGTCCCAACGTAGGAGAGGCCGACTATGGGGTTCGCATTAATCGAGCGAAGCAGTGGTTAGAGAAAGGTGACACCGTTCGATTTCAGGTTCGCCTCAGAGGTCGTGAGCATCAGCACCGTGACCGTGCCATTGACTTGCTCAATCGTGTTGTCACTGACCTTAGCCCCAAAGGTGAAGTTCAAGTCTTTGATAAGCGGTCACTCGTCCTTCAGATTGTGTCTTCCTAGCGCGGTAGCTTCTAGTTCTGCCTGCCGTTTTTAGAGGGCGGGGGACGACGGGAACCCTACCCAGCTTGCCGCCCTCATCCTAAATCCTTCTCCCCAGGAAGAAGGACTTTGAATTCTCGTTCCTTAGTATTCCTCATCCGAGGAAAGGGGAACAAGACTTCTTATTTTTGAGACGTTACGGAGTCACGAAACCGTTTTTGGGCCTCTTGAAACGACTGCTGCATGGTTGCTTTGATTTTTTGAGGATCCGGCGTCTTTCCGCCCATTAGGTCGCCAAAATAGACGCAGGCACCTTCTCCCAAGGCCCAGGTATAGGCTGCAGCCCAAGAGGCTGCGATAACGCTGCCCACGCCGGGAATAAATTTGATCAGTTCCCTGCCAATCAGCTGAGCAAGGAATCCCCCAGCGATCGCGCTAGCCACTCCCCCAGCCTGGGATAACGATAGGCTTTGGCCGTAGAGCTTGCCCAGTAAACTCACCAACGTCACCTGCAGCCCAGTCAACACAGGCATCGTCGCCAGGGGCAACGGTACCGCTGCTAGGGTCGCTGCCATCATTGAAAAGGGCAAAATGTAGCGCCGCCCTGCATCGCGGTAGAGCTGACCGATTTCAGAACTGCCTTCGGTTTGCTCGAGCAATTGATGCATCATCTGAGATTCAGCCGCTGGAAGCAGTTCAGCGAGATCGTTGACGAAGGCGTCTAGGCCATAGAAAACCGGGCGATAGCCATCTTCTTCTAGGGTGAAGTCGATTAGGGTGGTGCGATCGCAAACC
>JBHJNL010000172.1:0-8485 GCA_050330855.1 Thermosynechococcaceae cyanobacterium
TGGCCGCCGATTGGGCGAAACTCAGACCCTGCGGACCCGATTTTCAGTGGTCACAAAGGTGAAGTCTCCCAAACCTGAGACTCCAATCGCGGCATAACTTGTAGCAAGAGAGCTGATCCTCTTTGTCCACTCACTTGCTATCAGTAGGTGAGGAAATTTGAATCGGCAAGAATTCTAAATAGGCCAAAGTCCAAGATTTAGCACATGGAATTAAATCATTTACAGAAATAGGGCGTGAAAAAACAGCAGATGAGCTTCTAGAGATCAAGAATAAGGTGATTAGATACTTGAAACAGATACTAGAAAATATAGAAACCTATTTAGAAAACAAAGAATATTTAGATGTCTCCATTAAAAATACTATTTAGGTGAAGATTTCAATGTGCTCCAGAATGCTTTGAGCAATGACTTGTCCTAGTTTGACAGGAACAGCATTGCCGACTAGTCGACCTATTCGATCAAAAACAACAGGCTCGTCAGGAGATACAAACTCGTAACTTGCTGGAAAGGTTTGCAATAATGCTGCTTCTCTAAGAGAGATAGCTCGATCTTGATCAGGATGCCCAAAACGACCATTACCAAAACCAAAGCATTGAGTCGTGATAGTTGGACTAGGTTGATCCCACTCCATTCTCCCATATACTCCTGGATATGTTTTTCCACTTTCTTTCTTATGGCACTTAGCTACTAAATCTTTAGACCAATCGCGCCAAGTGCCCCCAGGCCTAGAGGCACGAATACGACGAAGGTTTAAGTCAGATAATTTACTGCATTGATGAAGCCGATCTGTCTTAGATGCTTGACCTGCAGTAAGGGTATCCAGATGCTCAATTGTTCTACGGACTGTTTGATATCTTCCAGTATCATGTGTTGGCGGAATTAATTTAATTTTTTCAAATTTTGAGGCGAGAATAACTAATCTTTTTCGAGCTTGAGGCACTCCATAATCCAAGCAATTAACTTCATAAGATTCAATTGAATAGTTTAGTTTTTTTAATACTTGGATGAACTCTAAAAAAACAGGATGGTGTTTTAGCTGAAGTACATTTTCCATGGAGATGATTTCTGGCTCACAATCTTGCACTAAACGAGCAAAGTCTTGCAGAAGTTTCCATCTCGATCCCTTGTCATTGTAACGCCTTGCATAGCTAGAAAAGGGTTGACAAGGGGCGCAACCTGCTAAAATTTTGATCGCATTTTTAGGGAAATGTTCCTCCAAGTCATGTTTACTAACTAAACCTACATCTTTTTGTATAAATTTAGCCTTATTATTATGTTCGTATGGGAACTTACATGCTGGGTCAATATCATAACCAACTGTAACTGGAAGACCTGCTTGCTCAAATCCATAAGTTAGACCACCAGCCCCACAAAATAGATCAATTGTAGAGATGCTTCCAGTCATTTACTTCATTCGTCCATAACACACTTTGATCCAGCTTTTTATGCTACTGCATTTTGGTCGTCTTCTCAAGACATTGGATTTAGGAATTCTGAGGAAATATCATGTCTTTCAGTCTTGTTGCTCAGCTCAAGGGCATTACAAAAGCTGTTAAGGCTACCCAGCAAAGCGTTGTAAAATGATAGGCGTCGTCTCTTTCACGCCGAAGATGGTCATATAGCGCGAGTTCTGGCTCTGGCATTAGATCTGTCCTAGGAAAATCTAACCCTGCTTCGCTTAGGCGCATTGATGCGATCGCAACCAGCAATGCCCCCACCGTATCGGAATTGCCATTGTGAAGATCTTCGAGTCCCGGCAATATCCATTCCGACCCCGGCAGTTCGTTAAGGTTCATGATTGACCGTCGCAATGTTCAATGAAGGTTGTGATCTTGATCCCTAGTGCGTCAGGGTCAGAGGAGGTTAGCGATTTCAAGGTAGAAAATGCTGTTGCTCTTTCTGGGTCGGAACGCGACAGGTAGAACGCTGCCCAAACCACCGATACCGATTTCGAGCAATGAATCGGTAAACTACATTCCGAATTGGGGCTGGGATAATCTGAATTGCGCCCAGAATAGACCAGAAGCCACCGATGCGATCGCAAACTTTCACGAAAGCATCCGATTGATCGTAAAAACCCGCTTGATCCAAATAGAAAAAAGACCATTCTTCTCGATCTTCGGGCAATGGCGGCAGATACCGTTGAGCGGTTTCGCCCTGGAGCGTAGCGATGAATACCTTACCCGTTGTATCAATCTGCAGGAGTCGATTCACAAAGGCATTGCACATGATGCATTCCCCATCGAAGAATACGACGGGCCGCTCCCCACTGTAAGGCTGCATTGCCTGCATCTCATCCGGTTTTGTTCTCGTACTTTCCATAAACCTTGCTTCGATTAGGTTGGCAAAAAAGCTGGGAGCAGCGAAATAGGGACTATGCTCTCAAATAACACACCAGTCAATACCCAATGGGTGCCCCTCATCCCCCAACCCCTTACTCCCTGGGGGAGAATGATTTTGGTTGAGGGGGTAGTGGGGTATTCTGCACACTTAACCTAACGCACTGACCGTTTATAGCTCGGCCACCGCCCGCTCAATCAGGCGACGAGAGAGCGTTTGAATGCCGGTATGCTCGTAGTACTTGACTGAAATATCAAGGAACGCACCCAGATAATCAAGCTTGCTCTTCGAGCCTTCAATAAAGCCGGATAGACCATCAATGGCCCCACTCTGGGTAATGCCTTTATCTGCAACAAAGGTATCCATCCAGCCCTTCGTTGATTCAAAGCTCTCAGTGATAAACGCGAGTTTGCCAGCCGAGTTATCGCCAGGGATTTCGTTTTTGACCCCCTTGAAGGTGGGATTGCTGTCTAAATCCGATGGCCCCATCCCTTTGATCGCCGCTAGAGCCTTAGATGAAAAATCAGCACCCAGCGGAATGACCCCGTCAAAGGTCACGAGGGCCGCCATGCGGATCAATGACTCACCGCCATAGTCTCTTAATGCATTGAGAAAATCACCTAAACTATCACCGGGGATGCCGTTAATCTTACAAAAGGCCACCACTTCAGTGACGAGCTTAATGCTCAGATCAATGGTCTGTGCCTTTTCCGGCTTGGGTGAAATATTCTTCAAAAAACCTAAAAAGGTGTCTTGTCCAATGCGATTGGCAAGGGCGGCGGTGCCTAGCATTCCTGAAGCGGAGTCAACGGTTTGGTAAAGCCACAGTGCGGTCTGATACCCTTCTCGCTTATCGTTGAACAGAGTGATGGCTCGTTCACCAATGGCCTGCACCATGGCGGGGTCGGTCTCGCCCGTCACGGTTTTGATGGTGTTGTCAAAGCCAACGAGGTTGTCCCACTGCCCCGGAACAAATTTGTCTAAGGACTTGAGGGCCATGATGGTAAGACCGCCCTTAGGCAACTTATCCACTAACTCATAAATCTTTTTGCTCATGATGGGCTCCTGAATATTTGCCGTCAATGATGGGAGGCCGATGATCGGCCAAAGTCGTTATGGTATGAAGCTGAGTCTAAGCCGCAGGTTGAGGGATTAGGTTCGGTCTTGGAGCAGTTTTGGGTAATTTAGGAGCCTGCTTGACCGCCGCCTTCAGTTTTTTCTGCGCCTGGGGGCTTAGGGCTGATTTGAGCTGGGCTAAGCCTGCGAGATCAAATTTCTGTAGCCAGGTCGCTCGATCAGCTTCGGTAAATGATGGATCCCGCGACAGCACTTTAACCTGATAGCGATCGCTCACCAGTAGACCGGTGGCAGTGGTGCCTTGTTTAACAGAGGGGTATCCAGCAATCTTGTCTGCGGCGTCGTTATATTTGTCGGCAGCAGCAGGTAGACTGACCGTATCATTAATGGTCAGCATTGCCAGGGTTTTGCCGTCTTGATTGAGCTTGTATTGGGCAAAGCCTTTTTTCTCTTGGGCCGGAACGACACTATAGCCGCCTTCGCTTTTCGGGAAAAACTGATTAAAGGTGCCACCTTTCTCGGATTGCTTGGCGACTGCCGCCGGTTTGCCAAAGCCAGTGGTGTCTTTTTGGACCTGTTCATACTTATCGGGAGCTGAGCTACAGGCTGTAACCAGAAGAACCAGACAGATAAGTAGAGGTGCAAGTCGCCGTAACCCACGTGTTAAGAACATTGGGAGCCTCCAATGATAAGTTTGCAGTGATAGGGTGCATTATCATGGATAAGGCAGACAAAAGGCTAGATTTGCCTACGTAAGTTAATACCGAGGCCTGTTTGTTGTCGCGGTTCGCCAGCCAGTGTCGCCTCGATCAAGGCTCTAGGATGCACCCATCAAGGTCTGTCGCTGTCGCCGTAAGGTTACATTGTTGGGGTCCAGGGCAAATGCCTGATTGAGATCGGCCAAGGCTCCCTTGCGGTTGCCCTGCCTAAACCGCGCTGCAGCCCTCGTAATATAGGCTTCGACAAAGCGAGGATTGATGGTGAGCGCCTGATCCGCCGATGCGATCGCATTGGCATAATCTTTCAATTTTAATTGAATCAACGACCGAGCAAACCAGCCGTCTACGGCATTGGGGTCATACTGAATGGCGCTGTTGCCATCTTCTAATGCGCCTTCGGGTTGCCCTAGCTCAGACTTGGCAATGCCGCGCACCGCATAGGCCCAGGCCGATTGGGGGTCGAGCTGCACTGCTTTCTCGGCATCTGCCAGCGCCTGCCGATAATTGCTCAATAGATAATGGGTATAGCTGCGGTAGCTATAGGCATCTGCCGAGTTAGAGGAGATCGATACGGCTTGGTCAAAATTAGCAAGCTGACCCTTGAGATTGTCAAGCTTGCCGTAGGCACCGCCTAGAAAAATATAGGCCTCAGCCAAAAATGGATTGAGTTTGATGGCTTGAGTACCATCCGAGATCGCGGCGTTGTAATTTCCGAGCCAAAAGTGAATTTTTTGGCGGTTACCGTAGGCCGCTGCAAAGTCAGGCCTACGGCGAATCGCTTCGGTATAGTCTGCGATCGCTTTTTGATAATTACCATTTTGTACCGAGGTCTCGGCTCGCACAAAATAGTCATCGGCACTGGGGGGGGCCGTAAACTGCGGCACAGGGAACTCGCCCAAGTTGACGCCTGCCGCAGAGATTCGCTTTAAAAAACTGTTGATGGGGAGTCCCAGATTAGAGCCAGCATGGCTATAGAGCGGGTTAATACCTTGGCGCTGAATCCGGATGGGCGGGTTGGATAAAGAATGAATCCCCACCAGTTGACCGTTGCGATCGAGGACGGGGCCACCCCCCATTCCTGGCAGAGTCTGATTGGAATAAATCAGGGAGTAGCCGTTCTGCAGAGGACGCACGGCATTCGCCATCACGGTCCCCTCTGTGAAGTGATAGACGGTGTTGTTGAGCGCTGCCGACGGTAGGGAGTAGCCCGACACATAGACATCCCCTGCAATCTGGTTGGAGTTTCCTGCTTTCGCAACAGGATAGGTCGTTGTACTGATAAATTGAACAATGGCGAGGTCAACGCCAGGAAGCGGCAGGACCGCCTTGGGTGCGTAGGATTGGCCGTTATAGGTCTTGACGGTGACCCGGCCTGAATTGGTCACCACATGGGAGGCGGTGAGTACCGTATAGGTTTGCCCCGCTTGCTTAATAATGACGCCGGAGCCAGGGGACTGACTCTCAATCTGTACCGTGACGCCCCTAGCAATTCTTTGGATCTCAGGAGTCGTCAGTGCTGATGCCCTGGACTGCACCATCACGGCGGTGGCTGCGATGCCCAAGAAAACTGTCGTTAGTTTTCCTGCACTGTTCATGATTCTCTATCCTAGTTACTTTGATATGACTTCAGCACCCTGCAGGCACTCTGAGGGCAAACGGCCAGACCTACAACAGTGAGAGGCGATCTGCAAACCGCCGAAAGGTTTCCATCGGAATCGCCCAGCTAGACCTGAGCAGTAGGGGCCGCATCTGAAGCGGTGGCCTGGTTCCATCTACAAACCGATAGGGATCGCCCCACAGCGGTTCTTGATGCGTTCCATTAATGGCGATCACGTCCCCGCGCAGATTGAGAACTGGCCCTCCACTCATGCCTTTTTCAATTAAGTTAGTGTACCCAAGCTGATAGCCCCCTTCTAGCACTTTGGGCGAAACAAGTGAAATGTGACCGGTCGTAAAGGTAAATCCAGGGTTCGCTAATCCCGGTACCGGGAAACCGGCGGCAAAGACCGGGGTGCCCACCGGTAATGAGAGAGACGAGCCTAGAGTTGCTATTTCATACCGCCGATCGCTACGAAACCGCAGCACCGCCAAATCATTCTCAGCAAACCCTCCCGAAGCTGTGGCTGCATACACTTCCCCATCGACGGTTTGTACCTGATAGGAGTCTCCGGTTCGTAGCACATGCTCATTGGTGAGCACCGCATAGGTTTGCTCGTGATTACGGATCAAAATTCCAGAACTCCATTGCCCCCCTGTCAAGACTTTGACCGTAATTTTTCGGGCATGTTCCCGCAAAGCTGCTGCACTACCGCAAGATTCAACCACTGAACACTGGCGAGAGCGTAGCGATAGAATCCCGACAATGCCGTCAGTGGCATCTACCGAAAGGGGGTGAGCAACACCGCAGCAGACACTAATCCAAGCTGTCACAGCAAGCTTGAATGATGGACTCGTTAACATAAGGTGGTGGGGGTATCGGGCTACCAGAGTCCCGTTGCAGGCGTTGGAGCTGTGCTTTTCGGCTGATTGACGGGCGAAGCAGATGCTTGAGGCGGTACCGCCGCAGACGCATCAACGGGGGCTTCGTTCAAGAAGTCGTCGAACTTAATGTAAACCCGCTCAGAGGTCTCGTTGAGTGGCCCTGACGCCCTCAGTCGAACATCCATGAGCCGCTGGAGGGTGCGACCAGGGTTGCTGCCCGGTTTGAGGGTAAATAAAACGCCGCTGCAGGCTCCTAGACGGGCCTTCGCCACACAAACAACATCTTGACGATTAAGCCTGCCGGTGGTGAGATAATTAAGTTCACCGGTTTCGTAGTACTGCTGAAACTTGTCTGATACAATCTGGCATCGCTTCACGGATGAATAGCCAGAATTGTTGAAATAATCAGAACTCCATTTAATAACGGGCACCATGCCCCGTGAGGTTTTAGCCATTGTTGAGGGCACCCCTCCACTTTGGCCGCAAGAAAACAACTGCTCAGCAGCAGCGGCAGAATCGGTGGCAAGGGTCGCTGCATAGGTGATGGCAGAGACTGCCAAGATTGGCACAAGCTTTTTTAGTTTCATGTCTAATTAACCCCAACAACGACCGAACCAGTTTTTGTATCACTATTATTGCATCTGCAAAATGCCCCCGCTAGGATTGACTCAAAGTGCACGCCAATGGTTCCGTGCTGCGCCCTGCTTTTGGATGAGTCTGTTCAAGTTGCGATCGCCTAGATTTAGTTTAGTTGGTGTATACGTTAGCCCCTTTGGCTTTGGTCTAGAATGGATTAAGAGAATGATTCTAGGTGTTGAGCGGTCGGAGATGGGTCAACTTTTTATCGTTGTTGCCTGGGGCGACGGTGACAGTTTTGGTGATTTGCATTGCGTTTTTGAGGTTTTATGATGAACGAAACTTCGGAGTACGACCTACCGAGTGAAGATCCCCAGAAGTCTGGTTTGCCTAATGAGTTTCATCCGAAATGATGCTTTTACACTTGATGAGCAGAGAAAGGTGAGTCAGCGATGATTGCTCAACCCGAGGTCAAAACCTATACCCCTGAAGCTTATCTTGAATTTGAGGTCAATTCAGAGGAGCGTCATGAGTATGTTCAAGGTCAGATCATCCCCATGACAGGAGGGACACCAGCACATAATGAGTTAGTTTCTAATTTAACCGCTTTTTTGAAACTGGCATTGCGGGGTAAGCCCTATCGCACTTTTGTCACAGATCAGCGTCTGTGGATTCCAGATCGTAGATTATATACTTATCCAGACGTGATGGTGACACCAAAAGCTTTGCAACTTCAAGAGGGACGGCGGGATACGATTTGTAACCCAGTGATGATTGCGGAGGTGTTATCTAATTCAACGAAGGGCTATGACCGGGGCGAAAAGTTTGCGGCCTATCGGACCCTGCCAACTTTTCAGGAATATTTGCTGATTGATCAATCTCAGCTTCACGTTGAGCAGTATGTGAAAACGGATACAAACCAGTGGCTTTTTAGTGAACAGGATCAAGGCAATGCAGAAATCTCGTTAGCCTCGCTGCCGTTTACCCTTACTCTGGCTGATTTGTACGAGGATATTTTTTGACCCCCCCCCCCCCCGGAGATCGCACGGTGGATTCTTGTTTCCCTTCTCTCTTAGGGAGTCAGGGGCTGGGGGCAATGCAGAAGCGTTTGCAGAGTTATGCAAGCGAACAAGCGAACCATTTACTGGAGGGCGCGCTTTTTTTCGTTCACCCCAACACTCCGGACAGTTTAGGCGACCAGAGAGCCGTAGTTGAGCAGCTTTTGGTAGTTGGGATGGGATTTAATCAAACTCGGCTTTAGGTCAAAGTTGGATATAAATAAATCGAGCAAA
>JBHJNL010000173.1:0-2029 GCA_050330855.1 Thermosynechococcaceae cyanobacterium
TACTAAGCTGGGTGTAGCTCATGGGGGTGTCCTTTTGTTCTGGTAAACATCAGACTATCCCTATGAGTCCCTTAGGAAAAGACTTCTAGGTGTTGCACTTCAAATTTGAATTGGCGATCTATAGTCTCAAGTCCTCTTGATCTTTCGGCCTATTTCAATCTGGGTCATTAGGACTAGCGATCGGTGTGCTTGTCTCTCAAATGACTGGGTTCTGTGGGGTTAAACTGTGTCAGACGGCTACCGTTCAATGTGGTGAAAGAACGTCGCTTTGTTTCGAGCAACCTGTGTCAAAACTCAAGCCAGCGTGGCCCTGTCTTCTGTAGGGGGCTACCCAGCCGGTAAAATCTTGCCATTCTCTAACTCAAGAACTTGGTCTGCAACATCTACAATGCGAGGGTCATGGGTGACCATCAGCACCGTGCAGCCTGCTTGCCGAGTCAGTTGATGCAGCAAATCGACTACCGCATGACCACTTTCAGCATCTAGTGAAGCAGTCGGTTCGTCTGCCATGATTAATGAGGGATTGCCGCCAAGGGCACGTGCGATCGCAACCCGTTGCTTTTGCCCCCCAGACAGTTGACTGGGTAGAAAACGACCCTTATCTGCTAAACCCACCTGCGCCAGAAGATCCTGCGTTTGGGTGCGGGCCACCTTACCTTTAATGCCCTTATATCGGAGCACCAAGCCAACGTTCTCAGCAGCCGTCAGGGCCGGGAACAGGTTGAAATCTTGAGCAATAAAGCCGAGGTTCCGCAATCGAAACTTCTCAAGCTGTCGTCGAGACATGTGAGTCACCCTGTGGCCTAATAAAGACACCTCTCCGACGGTGGGGGTCAACAGTCCGGCCAAAATCAGCAAAAGAGTTGTTCTGCCAGAGCCTGAGGGTCCCACCAAGAGTTGCACCTGACCGTGATGAACTCTAAGGTTTACCCTTGCCAGCACCTGAGCTTTCCCTGCCAGCGACTCGTAGACCATTGAAATATCGTTGGCAATAATGGCATCTAGAGTGGGGCTAGCCGCAGTGTCTAAGCTTGATTCAGCTTGATTCTCCATAAAAGTATAACTCCACGCAATGCTCTGAAACGGAACGCTAGGCCTTGAACACGACGGCTGGATCCGCCTTCGTTACTTTTTGGATCGCAATCATGGCAGACGCCGTACACATCATCACGGTAACGGCAAAGACGCCAGCGCCCGTAATGGGTGTAATCAAGATAATGACGCCCTTCGTCGCTGCAGTCCATGCTCCCAACCCTAAACACAGTGCCATGCTGGGGATATATCCCAGAACAGCCATCCAGAGCGCCTGCTCAATCACAATGGCATAGGTGACTCGGTCAGCAACCCCAATCGCTTTTAGAGTCCCAAATTCTCGCAAATGGTCCTTAACTGCGGCATAGAGAATCTGACTGACAATCACAACGCCGACAACAATGCCAACGATCGCACCCAAGCCCAAAATAAACACAATGCTAGTGCGCTGGACCCAATAGATTTGGGTTTGCAAGATCATCTCCTCACGGGTGTAAGCAACCGTATTGGGTAAAGCCGCATTCAGCTTTTTCTTTAGATTTTGTAAGTCTTGCCCCGGCTTAGCATTGACCAAAATGTAGGTGATCTTGTCTGCATCGGTGAAAGCCGATAGCGTCGGACTCTTGGCTGCATCAGAACGCTTGCCTAGGGGAGAATTGGCATAGGCTTTAGCGGTTACTAATGAGGTCAGCAACAAAGGGTTATAGGCGGTCGATTGAATATCTTCGTCCAGACCAACGAGCTTCGCCTCTAGAGAGCCAATGATGCCCTGATCGCCCACCTGTTTAAGATCAAGTGACTTCAGATTTAAAGGATCCGTAATCAGGGTATAGGGCTGATTGAGAGAGGCTAAAGTACCTCTTTCGATCCGTCTAGGTGAGAGGATGTATGAGAAGTCTCCTCTGATACCAAAAAAAGCTCACTCGCCATAAGCTGTAGTTGTTAAACAGACAGCAGCGAGTGAGTCATGAGCAAAGCATACTCCAGTAATCTGACC
>JBHJNL010000174.1:0-9003 GCA_050330855.1 Thermosynechococcaceae cyanobacterium
GACGCAAACAAACATTCTAAATTCTCCTTCAGCAGCACAATCCACCGAAACTGCTGCGTATTATCCGACATCGGCTGTCCATCACGATCAGGATAGATGATTTGGCGATCCAGGGATAGCGTCATCAGATTTACCTCACGATCGGTAACCCCATTCTACATCGCTTCCAAAGCCATCCCCAACGCCGCATCCCAACCGGGCAAACGCAACCCAAACGATCGCTCCAGCGCATCTACTCCCAACAGTGAATAATCAGGCCGCTGCACCGGACTCGGATAAAACGCTGAGCTAATTGGCAAAACCGACTTCAACGCCCGTTTCTCCCCTCCCTCCGTCAACTCGAAAATTCGCTTCGTAAACCCATACCAAGTAGTTTCACCCGTCGAAGTCAGATGATACAAGCCCGACTTCTTTTCCACAAACTCCGGCCAATTTCCCAGCCCTTGGGTCACAATCTGTGCCATCGCCTGTGCGAATCGTTCTTATTGCCTTACTCATTCTGCACCGGTGTTCTTTCAAGCTGACCCAAAACAATTAAACTTTCTAAATCGTCCTGGGCTGAACCTAAATACTGAGAGACAACAGCTCTGACACAGTTCAGTTGAGGCTTAGTTGCGCCCCCCAACATGCGGCTAATATCAGCCAAATCTTGACTCCGACTAGCGACCAGTTTCATCAATACCAAATAGGGCAAATCAATCACAGGCAACCCATCAGGACTGTAGTTGGGACTAGCAATCGCCTCAGTAACCCAAAGATCCCCCATCTCCAAAACATCTAAAGACGTTCCATCCGCCAATTGCCATTCACTACCAGCAATGCTGAGCGCTCCAATCCGACGATGTCCCCCTGCTGCTAACTCTTGATAGACCCGATCAGCATTCACCGACTCAACTAAAATAGCCAAATCCAGTGTCATTCGCTCTGGCATATAGAGCCGAGTTGCTACCCCCCCTACTATTGCAAACGGAGCAGCGGTAATAATGGCACTCAGATTGGTCACAACATGAGTCCAGGTGCGTTGATCTAGAAACCTAAGGCTACTGCCCGTGCCAGGACGAACCCGTTTTCGGGCCAAGGCGAGAAAGATCCTCCGCCTCTGAGCCTGCAGATCCAATCCTCCTTTGAGCACTTGAATTCTCCCTGTTCAGCTTACACAAATGGCTAAAATCCGATCTCTGTCCCTATATATCTAGACACTATCAGGATCAATACCCAGCCATCTCAACTTTTCCGCCAACAGATCAGCTCTTTTTGTCTCTTGCTCCGTCCTTTGAGTCTCTCTTTTGTCTTGCCTGAGATCGGCTAGCCATCCGGCTCAGAGTAGATCGTTTGGCGATTCAGGGAAACCGTCATCGCATTGACACTCAGCTCTACCTATTCTAGGCGTTCCCAATGGCATCAACATGAGTCTATGGGCGATGAGGGATTCGAACCCCCGACATCTTCGGTGTAAACGAAGCGCTCTACCAGCTGAGCTAATCGCCCCAGTACTGAAAATAATCAGCGACCAGTATTGTAACAGACAATCTGAGAACTTTTGCAGGTTTAGATCGCTAGCCTCTACACTGAGGTCGCACCGATATCAAAAATGCCCGAACTGCAATGCCCTCAGGCCGGACGCACGATCAAATCACGCTTCGTTGTTTACCTTGGCTAGGGGGAGCATCCCTGCTGGTGACGTTCAATCTGGGGCTGACGGCCTATCTTTGTGGTGGCTTTCTCTTCAGCGGCTTTATGTTTGGGCCAGATCTCGATATCTATTCCAAGCAATCTCAGCGCTGGGGCGTCTTAAGATTTATCTGGATACCGTACCGAAAAGCCTTGAGCCATCGCTCGTGGCTCTCCCATGGACCTATTGTAGGTACCGTTCTGCGTCTTCTCTATCTAGGGGGTTGGATCGGGCTGGTTTTAGCGCTGCTGCAGTGGGTGAGTCGAGGGCGGGTGCCCTGGTCTCTTTCTGAAGCGGTTCAAGTGATAGAGCAGCTATGGCAACGGCATCCTCGTTCCTGTGTTGCACTGCTGTTGGGTTTAGAAATAGGGGCGATGAGTCACTCACTCAGTGATGTAGTGGGTTCCAGAGCCAAGGCTGTCTTGAAATGCTTCAAGCAAAAAGTCAAGCGTCGGCCCCGTCAGCGTCGTTAAGTAATCTTCAACCGGAGCTTTCTTTTCAGTCATAATGTTGCATTATGGGGAGATTCTAAACGGTTGTAATGCCATGCTAAGCCTTGATGGAGATGCAACACTCCAAGTCGTGACAGTAACAGACTTGCTCACCCAGGGGAAGTCATTTGCGGTGCCGGTTCTGATCACCCAAGTTGATTCTGCGGCGACGCTGCAAACGCTGAAGGCAAAGCTGCAGGCAACGTTCTCCGATGGCTATCCAGTAACACTGATGGGGGGGCTGTCTGATGCTGAGCTACAGTCGGTGCAACTGACGTTAGAACAACTGAGTGATCAGAAGCTGTTGGCCTACCCCGTCAGTTTGTATTTACCGGCTCAGGTCTCAAAAGTTGCGATCGCACTTCAGCAATTCATCGACGTGGTGGCCCAGCTCCGCCATCCCGAAGACGGCTGCCCCTGGGATCTGGCTCAAACGCCCCAAAGTTTAACCCCCTACATTATCGAAGAAGCCTACGAGGCAGTGGATGCCATTGAGCAGGGCAACAGTGATGCGATCGCAGAAGAGCTGGGTGACCTTTTACTGCAGGTGGTGCTGCAGTCTCAGATTGCCGGTGAGAAGAAGGACTTTACCCTGCAGGACGTTACCCAAGGCATTACCGATAAGATGATGCGCCGTCATCCCCATGTCTTTGGCGACGTGAAGGCCGACAGCATTGAAGCGGTTCATCAAAACTGGGAAGAGATTAAGGCTGCCGAAAAAGGCCAGACGACAGATGAGCCAGAGCCACTCAGCCAAAAACTGCAGCAGTATACCCGCAGCTTGCCGCCATTGATGGCTGGCGCAAAGCTCTCTGAAGAAGCAGCCGCAGCGGGTTTAGAGTGGCCCACGGTTGAGGATGTGTGGACTAAGTTCTACGAAGAACTCGCTGAATTTCAAGAAGCGCTCTTGAGCAGCGACACTGAGCACCAAACCTCTGAGCTGGGTGATTTGCTCTTTACCCTGATCAATGTTGCTCGCTGGTGCCAGCTCGACCCCAGTGCGGCGCTTAGGAGTACCAATACCAAATTAATTGCTCGTGTCAGCAGTATTGAAACGAATAGCTCTAAGCCCCTCACAGAGCATTCTCTCGAAGAGCTAGATACATTGTGGAAAAAGGCAAAACAAGAGCTAGCCGAAGAACAAGAGCCTGTCGGTGAGCAACCCGTCTCTCCGGATATAGATACTGCGTCCTCTGATAGTAAACGAAACTGAAAATACTGACGGCTCTAAATGTTGGTACTCATCATTAAGTCAGCAATGGGAATGCCGGGTTCGATCTGGGTTCGATGCTGCCAAATTAAATTCTTTAGCGCTGCCGGTCCCACATCCATGATGGGGTTGTAGCGCACATGAGAGAGGGTCCACAGAAGCGTTACCTGCTTGGCTTCTCGTAGGGCCACAGCCTGCGGGTCATATTTAGGATGGTAGGTGTCCCAGAGGCCAATGGTGGCGTAGCTGATATCGCCACCATCTTCGTACTGCTTGTTGTTCACCCAAGAATGGAAAAAGCTGCTCAAATAAATTACATAGACGCAAAGCTGCTTCAAGTCCGCGAGGGTTTCTATCGCTAACGTGCCCAGCTCAGGTCTCAGAATGGAGTGGGTGACGAGATCGGTTGAAATGCCTTTGATTTCAGGCCAGTGGGCTTCAATGCCAGCTTGATGCTCTGCAAAAAACTGGCCGACGTATTCTTCTAAGAGGGTCCATGTTGCGATCGCAGCCTCATCAAAGTGATTATTAAGGATGCGATCGGGCAGCGCCTGACAGCGGGGACTCCAGCGATAGCTCAGAGCGCTGATCTCATCTCTAAGCACATCATCAACCTCACTAGGCGTCAAAGAAGAGGCTTCCGGGATAAAGCCTGCCTCACCCATGATCAAATTAGCTCCCAATTTGTTGATATTGAGAAGACCCTCTAAATGGGGTTCCAGCAACAAATGGATAGGATTGTTCACCACATTGCGGTAGTAGGCCATCGCGTACTGATCAAGATTCATGTGGGTGCGGCCCAGGTGGGACTGAATCTCTTGAAACACAAACTCAGCGCAGCGAAACAGCCGTTTACTCCATTCCCAGTTGGTATCGCCAGGGCGCTGGGTTTCGGTTTGCCCGTTGAGAGTGAACTCAATGGAGTGGGGATGTAGATACTGTCCACAGAACTTGAACCGAGCCGTAATCAGAGTCGGCAAAATCCCTGCTGGCTCCACCGCGTATTGACTGCAGTCATAGCGAATCTGGTACTGCCAGGGCTGATCATAAACCCGGTTGCATTTACCAGGATTAAAGCCATTGAGACGGCGTTCGACAAAGAAATCGTCGCTAAATTTATCCAAGCGAGTGCGGGTTAGGTTGGGCGGCATATAGGCGGGAGCGCTCGGTCCCATCGTCTCTAATACCCCAATAATTCCGAGCTGCGGTGGTGGCTCAAGATTCGGCTGATTGATCAGCTTGAGGCCAAAGTTGGCGGTGAAGCGAGGCTTTGGCTGCACCCTAGCAGGCAGCGGCTGTTGGTTGTCAAAACTAGGGGTCTTCCCATTCCCGTAGGGGTATTGTTCGGCCAGCGTAGGCATGCGGTCTGTGCCCCAATCGACGAGGCTGGCGCTGGGGGTTTGATACTTACGCATGTTGGCAGAGATTTGATAGACCACTGAGCGGAGGTGGTTGACAGAGGCCGTTTCACGGGCAGAGTGGGCTAAAATCAGCCCCAGCTCCGGTGGGGCATGGTAGGGATTCAACTCCAGCGGTTCAGCCACCTCGTCCGGCAAAATGCTGTCCAAATCCAGGACAGCAACATCATGAAACGGGCAGTCGGCTTCCTCCCAGGGGATTGTGCAATCTTTGGCCCGTTCATTGGCCTGCGGGTCTTCAGAGACGGGCTGAAGCTGAATCTGCAGGAGATAACTGACGCCCTTTTGACGAACCTGCTGGCGAAACTCATCTTGTAGATAGGTTTCGGGGCGGGTGTCGCTGGCAACGCGGGGCAAGTAATCGAGGGGCAGCTTGACATCTTGCGGCTCTAGCCATCCGGTATCTGCTGTGGGGTTGTGGCGATTGACGAGGCGATATCTCAAGAAAAAAGACTGTTGATTGAGACTCGTGAAGTTATAGGTCGTTTCGGAGTAGTAGTGAAGCTGCGTATAGGAGTCAGGATTACGGATAATTTCATGAAAGATGGGCTTTATCTTAGGAAATTCCGTGAGCATGGCAGCTCGTGCCGTCATAGAGCTGGCGACCCACCGTGCAAAAGACGCTGCATCCCCCAGAATAAAAGAGCGCCCCGTGCTCATGAGGATATCCACGATCCCTTGATCTAGGTTTAAATCAGACAGCGACGTCTGGGCGTCCCCCGATAGAATCCGCACCGTTGCGCCACGCCCATCTAGGATGGCATCATCCCGAAAGCCTTTAATGTTGGCATGACGGAGCAGGACCGGATAGGTGTGTCCAGCCCGAAAAACATTGTGCTCTGGAATATCAAGGGTCTCTAGCACCGTTAGGACACCCTTGGCGACGGTTCCATAGGAGTGGGTTGCTCGTCGCCCTTTAATGTGGGCCGTATTCCCAAAGGCTCGCCCGATACCTGAAATGAGTCTCTTCAGCTCGTCATCAATATTTTGGGTGCGCGGATCCCCGACCAGAGCATTCGTCGCAGGATGGCTTGCCATACTATCCATGGTTTGTTCCTTTCAATATGTTCAGCCGTTGCTTAATCTAGATGCGTTCGTCACTCATCTTGACGGCGGTTTCCATGAGCTGATTGAGCGTCGATAGGCTGGCGACTAAAGAGGACGGGTTAGGGGACTGTTGCTCTAGAACGGTCTTAATGGCGTTAAATCGTGCTTCGAGGTCATTGCCTAAGCCTGCATCAAAGCGTTTGATGGTGCCGCCAAACATGAACCAGATTTTACGAGCGGGTAGAAAGAAGTTATCTCTCCCCCTGGGATAGTCTTCTGCTCTAATCATTAAGGTCGCGAGCGATACGAGATCGCCCATCACTCGAATAGACTTTCTGCGAAAAGCCACTTTTTCGGCTACGGGTAAGGAATCAACGCCTGCCATCATAAACCTCCGATAATTAACTAGATTTGGGAGTTGCGATCGCACCCATCAAAAGAGAAATGAGTCCATTTTATCTCTTTCTACTAGAGAAAGAGATAAGCATTGATAGGCGAAAGAACATCTGCCCCCTGACAAGACTTATACTTCTATTTTAAAAGACAACCTGTGAGCTAAATCACAGCTCTCCCTGAAAAGAAATTGCTTACCCCAACTGACTTACAAGTCTTTATTGATCTCAAGCATCAATTGCAATTAGATCTGACATAAATACATAAAGCCGTTGTTACTATCCAGCCTATTGAGCTGATCAAATCCTATTAATTCATCTCTAGAAAATAATCATATTCTGCCATTTTTAGTAAAACTTAATATGTACGCAGGTATGAGAAGCACGGAAATGTGAGGTAGCCTATCTCTTCTTCTACCCCATCATTGGTCTTGCCCTTTGTCCGTTGAGTAGACTAGATTCGCATCCAACATCCAAAAACCGTAGATTTCTTCTTTGGCTCCTCAGGCAATGGTGGACCAATTGTTTAGAGGTAGTCCACCATTACAGAGCAAATGTATAAATTTCGTTGACTAGCTGGTGGACTGCGAAGAACTGCGCAGTGACGCTCCATGTTGGCGAAATAACTTGGATGCTCCCCAGTCGCTGCCCCGCCCCACCAATTCAGCCTTCGCTGCAACCTGCTTACGCTTCCGATGGGCCTTAAAGTGCTGCTGACAAAATCATAGGGCGGTGATTTAAGCTTTAATGCCGTATTTACAAAACTAACCAAGCGAATAACTTTTGAACTGTAATCATAGCCAAGTCGTTCATGAACAAAGGCATGGGAAGAGACAACTCTAATTCGTCGAATACCTCAATTTCTTGTTTAGGGCGGTAGACAAAAACTGTTTTCTCGGCTGGATCAATCAACCAACCCATTTGAGTTCCGTGCTTAAGACAATGAAGAATATTCTTCGTAACTTTTGTCTGGCTCTGATCTGGGGACAGAATTTCAATCGTCCAATCTGGCGCTAAGGGGAAAAAATTTGAAATTTCTCCGTTTGAATCGCAGGGAATGCGCTCCCAAATAAACACTGCAATATCCGGTATCGTTGATCGGCTACCAAAGGTACAGCGCAGTTCAGGGAATGCACAAGCTTTTTTTTTCGGCTTGGCTACAGCATTAACTGCGAGTAAAAGTTCTCCTTGAATTCGACTGTGTTTACCCTGTGGCATAGGCTTTTGAATGATTTGACCATCAATGTACTCACTAGCAGGCTTTGTCTCTGGTAATTTCAGAAATGCCTCTAATGTTAGTTTTGTTGATTGGGTTTGGATCATTTTTACAGTCCCTCCAACTCCTAAGAGTAAATGTTTGAGCTTTGTTTCAAAATCAAGACCGTCGGGGATATTGGGCTGGTAATACCCGCGATGCTCAGGACATTGTCGAAGACCATTGGCGATGGGGTCACCTTTTGCCTAGACGCTGTCTTTCAATTACTCTTCGAGCAAAGAAGTCACCAAAATCAATAGTTCCGATAATTTATTTTCAACGACATCCCACACCACATCCAAGTCAAGCTGATCGTATTGATGAACAATCACATCTCGCATTCCTGCCATTTCTCGCCAAGGAACTTCTGGATGTTGCTGTCGAAATTCCTGAGAAATTCGTTTAGTGGCTTCGCCAATGACTGTAATTTGATAGAGGATTGCTGATAATTTCTCATCGTTGGCTTCTAGTTCTAATCGGCTGACTCCATCTGTGTAGCGTAACGTACGCCTGATGGCATTTTGAATATCGATAAGAGATTCTCGATCACGCTGCATAAATCGTTTGGGCTGATTCTAAAATATTCTTACGTCTTAGCCAGTTTTCACTCCGTTCGAACGCAGCTTTGACGAGTAAGTCTACCTTTCGATTGAAAATCACCTGCAGTTCATCCCGCATTTGCAGGGTTTCGGCTAAGCCCCGTTTGGTCGTTGGGGAAAAGGTAATCAGAATATCAATATCGCTATCAGGGCGAAAGTCATCGCGCAGGACGGAGCCAAATAGAGCAAACTCTGTGATTTGCCAGCGTTGACAAAACTCAGCGATGTCATTCATTGGGAGGGAGATCGCGGTCGTGGTCATGATAGAGCTGTTTTCAAACAGGAGCGTTTTAGATGCCCTATTCAAGCATAACGACAACTTGACATTCCCGTGATAGTCCGGCAACGGTGCATCGTTTCGGTGACGCCACATATGGGCGAAGGAACTTCCGCGAACGACTCTTCAATTTATTGGATAATCTGAAAACTCCACCTGTAGCGGCTGAAGCGATCGCTTGTCACACCATTTCGAGCGGAGCCGTTATAAAACTCTTGTCCCGGTCGAATTTTGATTTGCACTTCTCCTCCATCTTTCGCGCTAATACTTCCTGCATGGACAGCAGCACTGCAGATCGAAGAACTACTTGTGTAAATATCTGTTCCCCAAACCTTGTAGATGGTTCCCTTCGCTGGGCATTGATATATAAACTCTTGATCCAACTTCCCATCTAAATCTCGAGCGGTATCATTCCAGTCAATAATTTGAACTTGCTGATCAGCAACAGGGGTCCCATCTGAGTTCAAGAAAGTGAAACTCCCCTTGTAAGCTCCGTATCGTTCACTTATTATACCGTTTCGGGCCGACCCATTATAAAATTCTTCGCCTGAGCGCATTCTAATGCGGATTTTCCCACCTTCTCTCGCACCAATAATTCCTGCATGGACAGCAGCGCTGCAGATCGAAGGGGTACCAACTTAA
>JBHJNL010000175.1:0-14949 GCA_050330855.1 Thermosynechococcaceae cyanobacterium
CTTTTGTGATATCTATGAATGAGACCTTTGTACCTGTCGATGATTGCTAGCCAATATTTTTTTGGCTAGGGGTGGCGAAGTTGTGGCCACTTGACTGGCGAAGTTGTGAAAATGCAGCACCCAAGGGGAAGATGCCTCTAGGATTCGAGTACTGCCCTTGCCCAATATCTTCGCCTTAGCCCGTAATCTGACCCTCAACCTGTACCGACACCAGGGCTTTGAGAATATGGCTCAAGCTCAACGAAAATCGGGGCAAGGTCTCGATTTACTCTCTACCTTTTTTAGAATGAAATAACCCTGGGGCTGAAGCAATCACGACTGCGATGCGAAACTGTCGGTCCTCTTCGGGAACGCTAAAGATAAAGTCACATTCTTTCTCCTCCAGCAGTCTTGTCCTTAGAAACACACTATCGCTCAGTGATTGCAAACCTGAAAGAAGTTATCTTTCAGATCGATCTCAACGGCCTATTCACCGACCTCAACCCAGCCTGGACCAACCTAACAGGGTTTAGTCAGCAGGACTGTCTGGGACAGGCACTATGGAGATTTATTCACCCAGATGATCGAGACATCGTTCAGCAGCGGCTTCAACTCGTCTTACTAGGAGCACACCAGGATTGTCACTTCCAAGTTCGCTATCTTACCCAAGATCAGGGAATCGGCTGGATGGATATGTACGCCTGCTGCCATAAAGACCCTGACGGAACGATGCAGGGTCTTTATGGCTCTTTTGCTGATATTACAGAGCACAAGGCCCAAGAGCAGCGGCTTAGTGTTGAGCGTGCAGTGACCAATGTTTTAGCAGAATCTGTGAGCATTGGTGAGGCGATCCCAAAACTATTGATGGCTATTTGCAAAAGCTTAGATTGGGAATATGGGGAACTCTGGATGCCGACGTCTCCCCAGAACAAACCCCAATGTCTCGAGAGCTGGTGTTGCTTATTTAATCTACCATTGCAGCATGATGCCCTCTTTGATGACTCAGAAGTGCCTAGACCGCCTGCGGAGGAACCATTAATCTTTGAGCTAGGTGCAGGATTTATTGACCAAATTTGGGCTGGAGACGGGCTAACTTGGCTAACACAATTAATGCCGGAGCGAAATAGTACCTGCCCCATGCGGGCCGCACCCACACGCACGGCCTTGAGTATGCCGATTTCAGAGGGCCACCACCTCCTGGGGGTGATGCTGTTTTTCAAGCGAGCTTACTATCCTATCGATAAACCTTTGTTGAAAAGGCTCGGTTTGATCGGTAGCCAGATTGGGGAATTTATGATGCGGCTAAAGGCGGAAAAGCAACTCCGTCACCAGCATCTTCTCCTTCAATCTGAGCTGCAGAGCGCGGCTGACTATATGCGCTCATTGCTGCCTCAACCAATGACAGAAGGGGTTGCGATCGCACACCAGTTTGTACCCTCTAACCAACTGGGTGGCGATGCCTTTGATTATTACTGGCTAGATTCAGATCATTTGGCCCTCTACCTCCTTGATGTATCCGGCCACGGGGTTCGCTCAACTTTGCTTTCGGTGGGTGTTCTCAACTTGCTGCGTAATCAGTCGCTGATTGGGGCTGACTTCCATCAGCCCCAATCTGTTCTTGCAGCCTTGAATCGAACGTTTCAAATGAATGAAAACGGAGAAGATTACTTCACCATTTGGTACGGCGTGTATAACCGCAGCCAACGGATCCTGAACTATGCCTCCGCCGGACATCCCCCCGGCCTGCTGCTCTCCTCCACAGCCGCAGTGCAGGCGCTGTATTCTGGAGGACTTCCGGTGGGAATGCTGCCTGAAGTCGTATATCCGCAAGAAACCTGTAAGATAGCACCAGATAGCACCCTATACCTATTCAGCGATGGCGTATATGAAATCACCACAGCTCAAGGGCAACGCTGGCAGTTTGAACAGTTTTCTAAACTCATTCAGATGTATCACCAGAAGAGGCTTCGCGATCCTAGCAGAATATTTACTGAAGTCACCCGCATTCAAGGGGAAGAAGCGCTAGAAGATGACTTTTCGCTGATTCAGGCTGATTTTATTGCATAGGAAACATAAGGAACAATGAACCTAACCCCGAAACATTTCCTACGCATCTACGAAGCCCACGGCGTTAGAACCATGCGCTTGCATCAAGAGAACTATTCGATTGGCCGAGATAAGCAAAGTGATATCGTACTGTTCTCCAAAACAGTCTCTAGATGTCATGCGCGCCTCATACAACTCTCAGGGAGTCACCCATTGACCATTTCTTACCAGATTTTGGATGGTGATGGGACCGGCAAAACTAGTACAAACGGGATTACCGTCAATGGTGAAGCTTGCCGAGTCCATGACTTGCAAGAGGGTGATCGCGTTAGCATCGGTAATGTACAACTCTCTTACTGCATTGAAAGCCCCACACCAGCTCAGGACGTTCAACAATCTGCAGCAGCAAATCTGCAACAAGTCAAAGATCTGGCACCGTTACTGAATCCAAAATCGACGCTAATTGATCAAATGCTCCCGGACGACTTGCCCCCAGGGGAGAGGCCAGAAGAAAGGGAAGATGATCTGCCGGCCACTACGCTTTTTCGCCAGCCGTAAGGCTTTCTCTGTTGGTGCCCCTCATCGTTTGAGTTTCAAAGGAGACTGATGTCACTTAGAAGAAAGGGCAGCAATGTGTGCTTGCTCGAAAGTATTGCGATCGCAATAAATCTCAAAGAGATCTTCCATCCTCGTTAGTTCAAAAATCATTTTAAGCTGCGGGTTTAGAGAGGAAATAGATAGTTTTTTCCCCTGTGACTTAACCGCTTTTAGAGTGGCAACTAAGGCTCCAATCGCAGAGCTATTCATAAAGGTAACGTCTTGGAAGTCAATGAGAATGGTTTCTGCACCGCTTTCCATTGCCGCATTAACGCTGCAGCGCAGCTGATTGGCGCTGACGCTATCGAGTATTCCTGCAGGCTGTATCGTGATGAAGTTCATGGCATTGAGTCCTAATGAGGGTAGCAATTATTGTGGATCTTCTTTTAGATGCCGACTGCGCCGCTTTGGCGCTTAATTCGCGAACGCTGCAACTGGCCCAGGACCTGGAGACTCCACTGTTCCAGCGATGAATAGAGCGTCATCGGCAGGAAAGCCATTAAGTAAGCTGCGGCCAAGGTGAGCAGCGTTCGGCTGGGTTCTTTGAGCAGAATCTGATAGTGGGTTGCGATCGCACGGTTAACCAGCTTCACCGCCATAGGTGCATCCTTAAGACGAACCGCTCTACGCGCGAGGTAACGGAGCTGATAGGCCCGAGCGGGTTTTTCCCATTGGGCAACCAGATCCGGTGCATAGACACGGGTTTTTTCCACTACCTGCTCCCAAGACTGGTACTGCTTCATGACCTGTGCCGATAGCCCCCCTGTATTGACGCGATAGAGGGTTAGCGCTTCTGGAATGCCTTCGACCGCCCAGTCGGTTTGGGCCATAATCCGAATCCAGCATTCAATATCTTCTGACTGCCGTAGATCTTCATCAAAGTAGCAATGCTCGGGTTGACCATGACGAGAATCGGAGAAGCTAATCTGATCAAATACCGCTCGGCGAATAACTGGAGCTGACCCATTGCCAATCGGGTTACGACAGAGCAAATGTCCAGCAGAAATATCGGTTAGTTTAGGCATCTGATAGATGCCGACAGATTGGCCCTGACCATCGATAAAGGCAGAACGGCTAAAGCTGACACCAACGCTAGGAGATGCGTCTAAATGCTGCACATGTTTTGCCAGTTTCTCAGAGGTCCAGAGATCATCAGAATCTAAGAAGGCAATATACTCGCCCTGTGCATTACGGATCCCGGTATTGCGCGCGCCTGCTAACCCACGATTTTCTTGACGAACGATTCTGATGCGAGGGTCTTGGATTTGACGACAGATCTCAATGCTTCGGTCGGGGGACTCATCATCAACAATGATGAGTTCGAAATCTTGATACGTCTGTGCTAAAACAGAATGCACTGCATCTTCGACATAGTCTTCAACATTGAAAACTGGAATAATAACTGAGACTCGTTTCATTTAGACCGACCACTGAGTTCTGCCTTAGTATGGACAAAATAGGATCAGGAATAGACATAGTCGCTCATAAATCCAAGCATAAAACTTATTTCTAGTGCCGCCAATTCTCGCTAAAGACAGAACGAAAAAGATATATTTTTGACTTATTCCACCATAATTCATCTCAATCAATAAAAGACCAAAAGATATATCCCTGACGAGCGGATAAAATTTTATGCATCCAACTCCAAGCTCTTGCCTAAAGAGATAGGGATTAGGAATTTCAAAAACAATGCGTAGTTTTCATAAGCCAGAAAACATATATCCCTGGACGATTTTAATTTGCCCCAAGCGAATAATTCATATTTTCAAAGGCTAACAGTGAAGACCATCGAACTCCTGTCAACAAAATTCCTTCAGAAAGCTATGTCAGATAGAATCAATGCTTTTTCCATCAGTAAACAATTTCTCTGATCTGGCAAGCGATCATAGACGAACCGCCAACCTCTTTCATTCACTAGCCTCAGAAATAGAACTTGTCCCCAATGTCTTTCACGGTTAAGAGGATTTAGCTCTGGGTCAGCGGCAGTGCTAAGTTGGTGCATCGCCCCAGCAAAATCATAGGATGGGCCTTGGTCCCAAATCATGATTTGAAACAGAGGTTTGTCAATCTGAACCCGCATTTCTATGGGCGTACTGCTAGGTAAGTCAGCGTGGGCATGTTGAACGACGTTCGTAAATCCCTCGATTAGGGCAGTTTGGGCTTCTATACGTAGATAGGGATCAATCGAGTCAAGACTCAACTGGTCAAACCAAGTAATCACATCCGTGAGCGCATCGAGACGGCTAACAACCTGCAGAGACGCACAGTGGGCTAGGGATGACTCTAATGACATTCGTGTTTACACTGCTCCTGAGTCTTTGCTAAATACCACTAACACGGTCTTGATGAGGAGCTTCAAATCGTAGGATAAACTCCAGTGTGCTTGATAGTTTAGATCCATTTGAACCACGTCTTCAAATTCTCGCACTTTAGATCGGCCATTGACCTGCCACTCGCCGCTGATGCCGGGCCTCACGTCTAGGCGCTGCCAGTTAGGAATTTGGTACTGTTCGATTTCGTCTGGAGTCGGAGGACGAGTGCCAATCAAACTCATGTCTCCGATCAACACATTCCAAAACTGTGGGAACTCGTCTAGGCTTGTTTTACGAATTAACCGGCCCACCCGAGTAATACGTGGATCCTGGTCATTTTTGAAAAAGGCACCGCTCGCTTCGTTGGTGATGCTTGATTTGAGCGCTTCAGCATCAGAAACCATGGACCGAAATTTCCAAATTCGAAACCGACGCCCCATCAAACCACAGCGGGTTTGGCTGAATAGGATGGGACCGCGACTGTCAAGTCGGATTGCGATCGCAATCGGTACAAATAAGACCCCAGTAATCGCCAAACCCACCAGCCCACCGATAATATCCATCACGCGCTTAGGACGCGATCTCACAGAGGGGTGGATCTGAACCTGCTGTGGCCCCGTTTTAAGCAACTGTGTCGGATTAAGCGCGTCAGTGGCAGCATCTAACCCCAGCACTTTGTCTAAACCTGCCAAGGAAAAGACAAACTTCACCTGAGGCGTCAGGCCCCAAAACAGCATCTCTAGTCCCCGAGATTGTGCCAGTCGATAGCCGCTGACTAAAGCACCGATGCCGCTACTGTCAACAACAGCAGTTTGACCAAAATCGAGAATCACCTTCGTCAAACCGGCTTGCTCTTCTAGCCAGCCCTGGAAAATCTGACGAAACTGGGAAGCCTCTATCACACTCAGGCGGGGCAACATCTGCACCAGCAGAACGTCACTAACCCTTGTGGTCTCAAAAGCAGAAGCGAGTGGAAAAGTAGTAGCCATGATCAATTAAAAATAAGATGTGGTCGAAGGCCTCGTCAGCGGTTGTCCAACTGGTCCAATGCAATAGCTCTTGCCCTCAAGGTATTGCTCACTAGGCGTCAGGCGGCAATACCATTAGACAAGGCACCCTTTTGAGATGGCTCAGAAAAGCGTTGATTGAGAGTCAGACAAAGCGTCTTGGCTTTTTGCTCTGAGATATCACTGATGGGGTAGAACTTGGGGGCAGCGACAAAACGAACGATGTCTCCGAGCGACCAGGCAACGGGAACGTTCATTTCCGATAGGGCCAGCGCCATTTCAATCTGGTGATTGTCAACATGCTCACCAAATGCATGGGTACGCGGGACCAGAATATAAGGCTTTTTCAGAGAATCCAGAAGCAAAACGGTTCCTTCTCCGCAGTGAGCAATCACAAGATCTGCTTCTTGAATGAGGGCTTTGAAGCGGTCTTCTTTGACGAACTTATAGACTTTGGAGCCTTCTGGTAGATAAGTGCTGTTGCCGTACTGCACCACAATGTCATCCTGAAGCAGTCGATGCTTTTGCAGTAGATCGAGCCAGTTCATCAGGCGATCAAAGGGATATTGCTCAGTTCCTGCAGTGACAAAAATCATGAAGCCTCCGGTGACATAATTAGCTCGGCTTTAGGGTACTGCAGTTGCAACTGTTGCCAATGCACATACAAAACGCTCAAAAATGGCAGTGCTAATTTGGCCGATAGGCTCAAACTCGTCACTCGCGTCACCGATTCCACGAAAATAGTCTGGCAGCCGAACAGCTTACCCAAAATCAGAAACGGCACGGCGACCCCAGCACCGGTTGTCAAAATAACGTCGGGTCGATACTGACGCAGCACACGCACAGCAAGAGCCAAGTTTCGTAACAGGTTAGGGATATTACGGTTGGTCGGGCTGTACGCCCAAATCGCCGATTCGCCCGCTTCATGACAGTAGGCTGCGGTTGTAGGGGTATTGAAGGTCACCCAGCGACGATTGTGCTGACTCCAAAAGGGTTTGAGTTGCTGCAGCGCTTTGAAATGTCCCCCAGAAGAGCAAACGAGTAAAACGTTCATCGCAGTTATGCATTGTTAACAATATAAAAGCAGATGCATTTAAGTTACCCAGTTCTACCCTCAAGATGAACTTTTAAGGAACAGAAGTTTCAGGATTCAAGCACGCCTTACTTCAAACCGTTCGCATGACCGACAACACGGTGCCTATTGGTCTACCTGCGATCAAGACTTTGAGATCTGTCTTGATTCACCCTCTTTAATTTTCTCTGGGCAAGTAAATATTTCAAGCCTCAATCCAAGGCTTTGAACTTAAAAATCATATTTCACTATGACAGATCAGAAATCTGATGCTAATCGAAATCAATAAATGACCTCGACTAAAAAATAGATAGGGAGTCGCATTACTAACCAGCGCAAAAACACTGATCTTAGCGTGACAAAAGTAGTGAAAGATTGGGCAACCTAAAATCACGCTCTTATTGCTCTTTTCTGTAGAAGGTCGTCATGAGTCTGCCTAACTTCCTTGTCATTGGTGCCGCCAAGTCAGGTACAACCGCCCTACATCACTACTTGCAGCAGCATCCACAGGTTTACATGACCCCTGAAAAAGAGACGAATTTCTTTGCCTTTATCGGAGAGGATTTACAATTCCAAGGGCCAGGAGACGCTGAGATCAATCGTTTCTCCATTACCCATTTCGAAGACTATGCTGCCCAGTTTGCGGCGGTGACGGATGAAATCGCTATCGGCGAAGCCTGCCCCCTGTACCTCTACCATCCCAAGGCACCGGAGCGGATTCAGGCTAATATACCTAACGCCAAGCTGATCGTGATTCTCCGCAGCCCTGTGGAGCGGGCCTATGCTAACTTCTTGCATTTGGTGCGCGATGGCCGTGAACCCCATGAAAATTTTGCCCATGCCTTGAAAGAGGAGCCACAGCGGATTCAAGAGAATTGGGAATGGTTCTGGCACTACCGTCAGCAGGGCTTCTACGCGATGCAGCTACAGCGATATTGCGATCGCTTCCCCTCTGACCAGCTCAAAATCTATCTCTACGAAGATCTGATCCAGACTCCTCAGACGCTACTGCAAGGTATCTTCCACTACTTAGAAGTTGACGCCTCCTTTAAACCGAACATGACGATCCGTCCCAACAAGTCAGGGATGCCTAAAAACCGCCTTATGCATCAGATTCTAACGCAACCTAACCCCCTCAAGTCGATCCTAAAACCCTTGTTTCCGGCCCACCTACGGCAAAAAATTCAGCATCAGAATTTGGGCAAACCTCAGATTAGCCCCGAAGTCCGTCAGTCATTGGCGGCGCTGTACCAAGAAGATATCCTGCGCTGCCAGGATATCATCCAGCGTGATTTAACGGCTTGGCTCACCACGGCTTAAGGCCAATTTCTATCATTAGTTCTTGCGATGAATGCTTTCTCTAGCCTCAGCCTCAAACTGAAATCGATCAATAACCCGTTTGCCCGCGACATGGGCTGGCTCGGCAGTTCGCAACTGATCAACCGGTTTACGCGCCTCGCCGCTACGGTGGTGCTTGCCCGCTGCCTCAGCCCCCATGACTATGGCTTGGCCGCCATCATCATGACCACCAACGAATTTGTGCGGGTATTCATGCGTAACGGCATCGGCACGCGCTTAATTCAAGTCAGCGAAGATCGTCTGGAACCTCTTTGCCAAGCTGCCTACTGGCTCAACTGGATCTTGTTTTCAGCTCTATTTGTTGTTCAGTCCCTAGCCGCTTTTCCGGTGGCTTGGTTCTATAACGATACGAAGCTGATTTTGCCCATTTGTGCCCTGGCAGCAACGTTATTGATGTTGCCCATCGCCATGATTCAAAACGCGCTCATTCAGCGCCAGGGAAAGATGTGGGTGATTGCCCTCAGCGATACGATGCAAGTGACCACCGAGAATCTTTCCTCTTTGGGGTTTGCGCTGGCGGGCTTTGGGGTGTGGGCAATCGTTTTGCCTCGCCTCATCGTACCGCCCATCTGGGTTGCGATGATGCTCAAACATCATTCATGGCGACCACAGCAACGCTTTACCACAAAGGGCTGGGGCGAGTTACTCACCTTTGGTCGTAGTATTTTAGGCATTGAGTTACTCAATACGCTGCGTTTCAATCTGGATTACCTGCTGGTGGGCAGATTCCTGGGGGTTGAAGCACTCGGAGCTTATTTCTTTGCCTTTAATGCAGGATTAGGTTTGAGTTTGGGTCTGATTACTTCTGTGAAGGTGGCGCTGCTGCCTCGGCTCTGTCAGGTGCGATCGCAACTCAATCTATTCCGTCAGGTCTACTTCAAAAGCCTCAAAACCATCACTTGGTTCTTTGTCCCAGTGGTCCTTCTACAAGCCAGTTTGGCTCCCGTTTACGTTCCCCTCGTCTTTGGCAAGCAGTGGACTGAAGCCATTCCAATTTTAGTTTTAGTATGTCTTTCGGCAATTCCGCGTCCCTTTGCAGATGCGGCTTCCCAGCTTTTACTGTCGGTTGATCGTCCCGGCATTGACCTCGCTTGGAACATTCTTTTCACAGGACTATTCACCTGCGGCATTCTGATTGGGGTTCAAGGGCAAAGCCTAGGGGTTGCCACCGCAGTTCTGCTGACCCACTGTATTTTCTTGCCCCTCTTTACGATCTGGGCCACTCGTTTTGTCTTTCGTCGCTTGGCCGTAACCCAATCTGCCACAACTGCCTAGAGCATCAGCCACTGAAGCCTACTCAACTCGTTCCCCCTCCCCATGTTGTCTAAACCGTCCCTTATCCTGAGTTTTCTCATCGTCCTGATGCCAGGATTCAGTCGCTTGTCACGGGTACAGGCTGAATCCATTGAGCAGCCCGAACCCGCAACAGTGTCTAATGCGACCAAACAGCCGGAAGAACTTTTCTTAGCGCCCCCTCTACCCGATGAACCGGAGGACTGGGCAGAGACGGCAGTGCCTGAGTGGTCAGAACCACGCGAAGAAAAGCGTGCTGCTCCCATATCTGAATCTGCTCAATCAGACCGCAAGCCGATCACGGCACCCCCCATCCAAACGCAGAAAAAAGCACCCGCTACGCTGACACCAGAATCTCTACCGTCAGACTGGGTTAAACCATCCCCCTCAGAGGTAGCGCAACCTATTACACAACCATCGACTGTCTCTAGACCCAAAAAACTCCAGTCACAGTGGCTGGAGCTGACACCGCCTGAAGAGACCCATTGGCGTAACCAACCATCCTTTCCACCTCCGCCGGGATCGCAACCGTTGAAGCCCCGTCGACCCGATTCCAGAGACCGATGGATTCGACCTGGTAAAACACAACCCAGGGGACGATGGGAGCCGTGGGGAGTGACTCCTATTATCGAACCGCCCGATCGTCTCTATCTCAAAGAGCGCAGCGTTCAGCCCTCCGCAAAAGTGCGTCTTGATGATGCTCAATTGCAAACCATCCTAGTGGATGAAAAGGTTCACCATCGCATCATTGGTCAACTGCTCAATCATACCCCCGGCCATGTCTACAATTTGCGGGTTTACTATCGTATCCGCCAAGGGCTACAGACAGTGGATGTGGGTCAGTTTTCAATGGGCGCAGACAAGCGTCTCGCACCTGGAGATCGCATTCGCTTTGCCTATCCCGTCCCCACCCCTGGAGAACTCGAAATCTCCTTCGTCGAATGGAAATACGAAGACGGCACTCAAGGCATCTCTGAACGGGGGGTTCTTTAACAATGCAACCCACCCTGACTGTCCAAGTCCCCCTCGACCCAGGGTACCCTATCGTTGATGCCCGGAAGGTCTTTTGATGCTGAAATTTAGTTCCCATTGGGTCTATCCCCTGCTGTCTGCCCTCTCAGTCTGCGTAGCAGCGTTACCCAGCGCAGCATTACCGCTTTCACCTGGAGATCGTGTTGAAGTCACGATCCCCAACGAGAAATACTTTGCCCGCATCTATGAAGTCAACCAAGAAGGGGGTATCGAAGTTCCCTATCTTGGTGCCCTTGCCGTAGAAGGACTGGAACCCATTGAAGCCGAGCAGAAGCTCACTCAAGCCTTAACCACCGCAGGCTATTTTCCCCCTAGCGCACTCAAGCTGACTCTACAGGTGGTGCTGTGGGCACCTGTTCAGGTGGGGATATCGGGAGAGGTTTTTTCCCCAGGACGCGTCACTATCAATGAAATTGCGGAGGAGGATCGCCCCTCTTTTGTTGGCAACGACACCAAATTTATTGTGGGGGACTACTCGCCCCGACGAACCTTGACCAGGGCCATTAGTGCGGCAGGTGGAGTGACACCTACCGCCGATATTTCAAGGGTGCGCGTCATCCGGGGCAATCGGGAAAAAGTTCTCGATCTCACAGGTGTCTTTACCGGCGAGGCCGTTGAAAATATACCGCTAGTGGCCGGGGACCAAGTGATCATTCCCACTGCAGATCGCTTTCAGTCAGAGCTGGTTCGCCCGTCAGATATCACCCTGCCGGGCATCAAAATCTTTGTTTCTAATCTCACCACCCCAGCGAGCAACAATGCTGTATCTGCGATTGGCAATGAGCAAGAAGGCATTAACTTTCCCTATGGTGGTCGGTTTAGTCAGGCTGTGGTCGCCACGAACTGTGTGGGGGGGACCAAGGCAACCAATGCGGCGCGCAAAGCCATCTTGGTTCGTGTTGACCGAGTAACCGGTAAAACTACCCACTTAGAACGTCCTGTTGAAGATTTGATCCGTAATTCCAGCACAGAGGCTGAAAATCCGCTGCTCATGCCGCGAGATGCCGTTGCCTGCTACGACTCTCGCGTGACGAATACCCGAGATGTTTTTCGCAGTATTGCTGACATTTTCGGTCCAGCAAAGGTGCTCTTTGATGTTTTGTTTTAAAGCCCAGCAGGTTACTTGAAACGATGGAAATCAGTTCCCATAACATTGTGCTTAAGCCTTCGGCTCGACGCAGCCACAGGCTGTGGCGGTTTGGGCGATATCTGATCGTGGGTTCCCTATCCAATGCCTTGTTGTGGGGTGGGACGATTCATTTTCTCAAAACAACCCCGCCCACCTATAGAAGTTCGGTTGTCCTCAATATCGTCGGCGGGGGGCCAGGGGTTAATCTCAATCTCCCCGATATTGGTCAAGCGGTGACCTCCAGCCAGTCTTCTTTTAACAGCGCCCATTCTGACCCCCGCGATAACTACAAAGAGATTGCTATGAGCGGCTCGGTGCTAGATGCCGCCGCTGCGATCTCAAAAGTCTCTCCAGAAGTTCTCGGAGAACCCGCCATCAGCCTAGTCGCCAACACTACGCTGATGAGCATTGAACTAGAAGCTCTATCGCCTGAAATGGCACAGACTAAAGCCAAAGCTATGCATGAAGCTCTAGCCGTGCGGCTAGAGGTGCTGCGAGAAGGAGAACAAGACGAGCGCAATAAAGCCACCAACAAAGCATTAGTTGCAGCGCAGAAGAAACTCACTGAAGCCCAAAGTCAAGTCTCGGACTACAAAGCCAACTCAGGACTCCATTCTTCAGAGCAGGTCAAAACCCTAATTAGCAACATTGAGCAGCTACGCCAAAAACGGGCAGAGGCGATCTCCACTCGTCAGCAATCCCAAGAAGGAATGGAGCAGCTGGCTCAGACCCTGAAGGTTGCGCCCCAACAAGCTGCTGAAGCCCTATCACTACAGGCCGACCAAGAGTTTCAAAAAAGCTTAGAGGACTACACTACCTCTACCACCACCCTTTTAGAACTACAGCCACTGCGCGGTCCCAATTATCCCGATGTGGTAGAGGCTCGTAATCAGCAAACAACTGCTCAGGCAAATCTCCTGAGTCGCAGTCAAGTCCTCCTGGGTCGCCCCATTGAGAAATCAATGCTAGAGCGTCTCATTCTGAGCGGAACCAATAGTTCTAGTGACGGATCTGGCGGCAATCGCAGCGCTCTCTATAAATCTTTGGTAGAGGAACAAATGCGCTATCAGGGGCTCAGTGGTGAAGTTACAGCCATGACCCAGGAGGTTGCCAGTCTCGAAAATCTCCTGCGAAGCCGAACCCGTAAAGAATCTGAGCTGGATAGCCGCATTCGTGACCTACAAATTGCTGAAGCTATTTTTGCAGCGACTTTAGCCAAACTCGATCTTAGTAAAGGCGACCCCTTCGCCTCTTACCCGATCATGCAGGTGGTTGAAGAACCTAGCCAACCGAAAAAACCCAACGCGCCTAAGAAGAGTCTAGTGTTGGTCGGCAGCGCTATGGGTTCACTGCTGATGACCATTGGCTTGACCCTCATTTGGTATCGCCAACCGCTGGTTTTGATGTCCAGAAAAGTCGTTCAGGGAATTATTGATTGATGTCGAATGCCAATGCACTAGATCTAAGCAACGACAAACCCAAACGACGACGGAAAAAGGGTAAGACCATCGACATCCAGCCCGAGAATTTTTCGGAGAAGATGGTCTGGTACAGCATCATCTGGACCTACGGCTTTTTTCTCTTGGGGGCCGTATATGTAGTGGGTTCCGTCGTCGGCTGGCTTTTGTTCTTTGTTCTGTTACTCAAGCTTTGGTTTCAAACCGATCAAACACCGCCAGACAAGAAAATCGCAATTCCCTGGATCACGATCGTCTGGATCATCGGTATGTTGATCGAACAGGTGGCTTTGGTTATGGGCCATCTAGACTTTAATCTACCCATATCGCTGTTGATCAAATCAAGTATTGGCTGGGCAAAAGGATGGGCCTCTTTAGCCCTATATCCCTTAGCAGGTTGTCTACCGATTCGTCCTCAAATTGTGTATCGGGCCACCTGCATCGTGTGTTTTCATACTCTTTTGCTGGCCCCACTGTTGATCATGGCTCCCATTCTGCACCTCCCTGAAGTTCTGTATGTTTCACCCTTAAAAGTCTTTGGTGGCCCTGGCCCCACCTGCTTTGATGTCTCTCTCTATGAGATCAGCTATGACGGAGAGCTACGGCAGCGACTCTTCACCCCCTGGGGACCGGCCCTCGGATTTTTAGCCAACATCTATTTTCTACTCGTCCTGCAGGAAGAAGATAAAAAATGGCGATGGCGCGGTGTGATTGGCGCACTATTCATGGCCTACATTTGCAAGTCTCGCTTAGCGCTAATTTCAGCGATTCTCACCCCCGCCATGGTTTATGTGATCTCTAAACTGGTGCGCCCTTCCATGCAGCTCTTTTTGGGCGTGACCGCCTACGCCTTTGGTCTTCTATCAACGCCGATTATTGAAACCTTCACCAGCTTTATGGATAAGGTCAAAGGCGCAAGGGCAGATTCAACCCGTGTGCGAGCGTTATTGAAAGATATTGCCTTTGCCCGCGCTGATAAGGAGGCCCCTATTTGGGGGCATGGGGTCGTTGAGTCTGGCCCTCACCTCGTGGAGTTCATGCCCATTGGCTCCCACCATACTTGGGCTGGCCTCATGTTTGTGAAGGGCATTGTGGGCTTTTGGGGCTTAGCCATTCCGATGATTTTGAGCGCGGTTGTTTTGCTTTATAAGTCTCAGTTTCAAAAAGTGGCCGGTGCAGGATTCGGAGTCTTGTTTATTCTTTTTCTCTATACCTTTGGAGAGAACCTAGAAATTTTGGTTTACTTATACTGGCCTGGATTGATTGTGATGGGAATTGCCTTTCGAGAAGCATTACCCTCCCATGCCTCAGAGATGGTTTCTCACAGTACATAAGATCGTTCTGTTGGCTTCTTAATGCGGTTTAATCCAGCTCCAGAAGCTTAAGGGCAGTATGCCTTGTGCTGTTCCTATGCCTTTCGATAAGCCATCTGTACTCAGGTTTATCTCTCAAGTGCTCCGCAGGCGTTGGTCAAGAACCTTCAAGATCAATAGTGCGATCGCAACCGATCCTGCCAATCCTGCCCAATAGAACCCATTTGACATCTTGGTAGTCCATTTTAGTAAAGGATAGAGAAAATATCGCTGGATTCATTCCCTTCAATCTTTTCTCTGATTAAGCGGTTGTACTCATGAATGAAATTCCAAATCGCGCCGACGTGGTTTTC
>JBHJNL010000176.1:0-4261 GCA_050330855.1 Thermosynechococcaceae cyanobacterium
AACCACGTCGGCGCGATTTGGAATTTCATTCATGAGTACAACCGCTTAATCAGAGAAAAGATTGAAGGGAATGAATCCAGCGATATTTTCTCTATCCTTTACTAAAATGGACTACCCAAGCAAAATCTATAATAGCTTTGCTGACTGCTCTGATTGCCTTGGTCGATGCATCAGCAGACGCAATATTGCTGTCAGCAAACCTTAGGATTGAGATAGAGTTGATATACCAATAATTGAGAATAGCTATAATATCCTTTGTGTATAGATCTCAGTCTGTGAATAGCCACTTTGGGGTAGTGAGGGTCGTGGGTTCAAATCCCGCCGCTCCGATTGACTCAGAACCTCCTCTAGTAGGGGGTTTTGTTATTTGAAATCCTATACTCCTTGTCAAAGATTAGGCTGGTGCTCAAAGGCTTATATTGCATGAAGAGCAGGCAAATATTGTTGGGCTTTGCGAAAATCTCAGGTGTCTTCGCCATCTTGGTCGTATTGGACATGCTCATTGGCGGTAGTGTCTACCATCCTCTCACCTATCTGTATCAGCTAGGAAGCTGGAACAGTTGCAGGGATAGTAACTTCAGGACATGTAACGGTTCAGAGAATTTCAACCCAAATACCAGTGCAGGGCAAAACGGTGCTGTGGTTACAGCCCAAGCTCGTGCCTCAAAAGTGGGTCTAGACATACTCAAAGATGGTGGCAACGCGATTGATGCTGCGGTTGCCATGGGCTATGCCCTCGCCGTCACGCATCCTTGCTGCGGGAATCTAGGTGGGGGTGGGTTTATGCTCATTCACTCAGCAGATGGAAAAAATACGTTCATCAATTTCCGAGAAAAGGCTCCCCGCTCAGCAACAGAAGATATGTATTTAGATCCGGAAGGAGAGGTCATCGATAAGCTCAGTACTGAGGGATATCTTGCCTCTGGGGTTCCTGGAACTGTCAAAGGGCTAGAGACGGCACGGAAAAAATTCGGCACAATGCCCAGAGAAAAACTCGTCGGGCCTGCGATCAAGCTAGCAGAAGAGGGGTTCCCCCTTTCGGAAGGCGATATTGATAGTCTCGATAAAGGACGGAAGCTCATCTCACGAGATTCAGGAGCAGAGAAAATATTCTTCGGACGTAATGGTAGCAACCTCAAGGTTGGCGACCCTCTCATTCAGAAAGATCTCGCTCAAACACTGCGAAGGATCGCCACTGGTGGAGAAGAAGCTTTCTATCGAGGAACCATTGCTCAGAAAGTGGTGTCCGCTAGCAAGAGCAACAAGGGGTTGCTAAGCAAGGAAGACTTTGCAACGTATAACGTCAGTGTCGTAGAACCGGTTCAATGCACCTATCGAGAGTATCAAGTCATCACTGCACCACCCCCAGGCGGCGGGATCACCCTCTGCCAGATGCTTAATATCCTTGAAGGATACGAATCCAATCAACTTCAGCAAGACACGGCAGATAGCGTCCATCTACTGCTGTCTGCAATGGTCCTCTCGTTTGCAGACCGAAACAAAAACCTAGGCGATCCTAAGTTTGTGAGCAACCCCACCGATCAGTTGTTGAGTAAGGAATACGCAGCAACGCTCAGATCCAAAATCCCTACCGGAAAGGCAATTAACACGGACTCACTCTTTGCTGGGATAACGGTCAAAGAAGGGAAAAATACAACCCATTATTCTGTCGTGGATCAATTGGGCAACGCTGTTGCGGTCACGTACACCGTCAACTCTTTCTTTGGGGCCGGAGTCATCCCAGCAGGAACCGGCTTCTTTTTGAATAATGAGATGGATGACTTTGCCATCAAACCCGGCGTTCCCAATAAGTTTGGCTTGGTCCAAGGGGTTCAAAACAAAATTGAGCCGGGGAAACAACCACTCAGCTCCATGGCTCCCACAATGATCTTCAAAGAGGGCAAACTCGTTGTTGTTACGGGCAGTCCCGGTGGCTCCACCATTCCCACGACTCTATTTCAACTGATCGTCAACCATGTTGATCGGGGCATGTCGCTGACTGAAGCCGTGAATGCCCCAAGAGTTCACTACCAGGGTTTGCCTAGATTTGTGATCACTGAACCCTACGGGATGCAATCTAAGACGTTTCAAAGTCTCTGGGCAATGGGGTATCGAGTGATCCCTTCTCAAAACTGGGGAGCGGCTGAAACGATTGAAGTCCAGGCTGATGCCATCAAAGGAATAAACGACCACAGACGACCTGCGGGCAAAGCGCTCGCTTATTGATGCCGTTCACTGAGACAGTAGTTTTAGCGACCGGATCGGGTCATCGCAAAGGTCGCAAAGCTAATATCATTGACTCGATTCCACTGATAGATTTGCTCTCGGAAGGTTTTCCACGGTTCATATACTTTCTTGAAATCGGCATTCTTGGCTGCATTCTCTTCGTAGAGACTAAAGGTTGCCTGTTCAGCCGCTTTCAGAATGTCATCGCTATAGCGTGTTAACTTAGTACCTCCAGCGATTAGACGTGCGATCGCATCTCGATTCAACGCATCATACTGAGCCAACATATTGAGATTGGCCTCATAAGCTGCCGTCTTAAAAATTTCTTGGTACTCAGCCGGTAACTTATCCCACTCAGATTTATTGACCAAAACATCCAGGGTTGGCCCCGGCTCCCACCAGCCCGGATAGTAATAGTAGGGCGCGGCCTTATGCAGACCTAGCTTCTCATCATCGTAGGGGCCGACCCATTCTGCGGCATCCACCGTGCCGCGATCGAGTGCCAAGAAGACTTCCCCTCCAGGGATAAGCTGCACATTGACCCCCAGGCGACTCATCACCTCACCCCCCAAGCCCGGAATTCGCATTTTAAGACCTTTGAGATCGGCCACTGACTGAATCTGGCGCTTAAACCAGCCCCCCATTTGTGCGCCGGTATTCCCTGCCGGGAAGTTGATTACCCCAAAGTCAGCATAAATCGCCTGCATCGCCTTGAGGCCACCGCCATGATAGAGCCAAGCATTTTGCTGCTGTGCCGAGAGGCCAAAGGGCACTGAAGTGGCAAAGGCTAAGGCCGAATTTTTGCCAATGTAGTAATAGCTTGCCGTGTGACCGCACTGCGTTGTTCCTGATTCCACTGCGTCCAGTACCTGATTGCCGGGGACAATTTCACCGGCCTCGAAGGGCTTAATTTCAAAGCGGCCATCGGTCATGGCACTGATGCGATCGCAAACCGTCGTGGCCCCGCCATAAATGGTGTCTAGCGCACCGGGCCAACTGGTTGCCATACGCCACTGCACTCTGGGTAGCCCTGACCCACTGGTAGCTCTGCGCGGAATCGGTGAGCAAGCCACGGCTGCCGTTCCGGTTGCGCCAACGACCGCATTGCGAATAAATTTGCTGCGTTTCACCTTTGACTCCTCACTGGCGCGGCTGCTTAGCCATTTTGCTTTCCAAGCATACCGGGAAACCTTTCAGCCCCCAGAAAACGCAACAGAATTTTGCGCTTAGCCCTAGCGCTTCAAACTCTTAAGATAGGGATGCTGTTCGCCCCCGAAGTCCCCCGAAGTCCCCCGAATTGGGGGACTTTGAACTTTAGAACCCCCTAAGTTTGGGGCAGGGGGGCAATACAGAGTTGGTCAGAACTTTTAGAACAACCTCTAAAGGGCTACCTTTTGGAAGTCTCAAATTTGGAAGTCTCAAATTCTCAAACATCCTCTTACAAAGCCCGCAAAATTCGGTTCCTTGAGGTTTAACGGCCCAGCCATCAGGGGCGCGAACAAAAAAATGGGAAAAAGTCAAACCAGCAGCGTATGTCGAGCATCCCTTGCATGGCGTGGCTAGTTAATGCTAGGCCTGTTGCCCCGATTGTTGGGCTATACCGAGTGCCTGCTTTAGCACCTCATCAGTCTTGTTTTCCCAGTCTGGATCCGAGATTTTAATTATTACCTTGGGAGATCGAGTTCTAAGTTCCTGATAGATAGAGTAAACAGCAGGGGTGCCCTTAAGCTCCCAGAGAAGGGCAGTTAGTTGTTTTTTATCTAGGGCAGTCAGGTCTAAGTGAGTCATAGCTCATAATCTCCGTTAGGAAGAATGCAGATAACAGAACTCTCTAAAGCATCGTAACGACCAATATAAACGTAAAGGTTTTTGTCTGAAGCTAATTCCACGAAAGCGATGAATGAGGACAGCAGAACGGTAGTGCATTAGTGTAAAGGATGGAGAAAAATAAGACTATAGTTATTGAACTTTCTCAGGAGCCGAGCAGATGAGAATAGAGATGACTTGCCCGACTTGTGGCTCTCACGACATATCA
>JBHJNL010000177.1:0-13285 GCA_050330855.1 Thermosynechococcaceae cyanobacterium
TGCGCTAAAAGTAGTGGAATATCATCAACTCGTTCGGTCGTAATGGCTACAGGCTGCTTCATTCATAGACTCTAGCCCAATGTGACCACCTCGCTCAAAAATGAGCGAACCGTGAGTAACCACAAAGTAAAAGTCATTAATGGTCTGGGTAATCAGTCCTACAATGCTGCGGGCCAATACAACCCCCAGCCCTAAGCCAATCACCGAACCTAGCACGCCTAAAATCGCGGATTCTCCCATGATCAGCGTAAAGAGCTGTCCGGGGGTGGTGCCCAAGCAGCGCAAAACACCAAATAGGGGCCGACGCTGAACGACGCTAAAGGTGATCGTGTTGTAGATCAAAAACATCCCCACCACGAGGGCTAAGAGACTCAGTGCCGTTAGGTTGAGGCGAAACGCCGCCGTCATTTGGCGTACTGCATTTTTCTGGGCGGCGGCGGTCTCTAGCTGAACGCCCTCGGGCAGCAGTTCATCAACCGCTTTGAGCTCAGACTCTGATTCTGAAATTAGATCAATATGGCTAAGATGCCCCTGCATCTGCAGCGTTTCTTGCGCCGTGGCGATATCGGTAAAAATGAGGCTGCTCATCGCTCTGCGGGTGGTTGTGCTTTCGGGCTGCACCGTGCCCACCAGCTTAACGGTCACCAGACGCCCGGACAGATCCAGCGTAAAGGTATCCCCTAATTCGACTTGATAGCGACGGGCCACGTCCGCCCCCAGCACCACCGTATTCGACTCGGTCAAAAAGGTCTGCAGTCCCGCTTCCCCCACAGTCCGGTCTTGGGGCGCAAAATAGTTGCGAAACGGTGATTCTGCAAAAATATCGACGCCAACCAAGCGCATGGGCTGGTTGCCCAATTCTGGAGCCAGCACGTAGCCATCGACAATGGGGGCCACTGTGGTTAGACCCGATTGCTGCCGAATATTGGTATACACCGATTCATCAATACCTGCAGGGGCCAGGGCTTCTATTTGATGGGTGGCTCTGCCTGCAATGGCATCAGTAGATAATTCAAACGCCGTTTGGGCTGAGCCGTTGGCAAGATCAATGGAGACCATCATCGCCACACCCAGCGCTACCCCCAACAAACAGAGGAAGTATTGAAGCGATCGCATCCGAAAGCGTCGCCAAGCCATGCGCCAAAGTGGACGATTGGAGCTGCGTGGAGTCGATAAAGCGACCATGTTAAGAGGGATTGAAGAGCATGACTCATGGTAGATAAAAATCAGTGCCGTGGCAGAATGGCTTTATGTAGGGTGCGATCGCAAACCCTACGCATAGATGCTGAGCTTCACGCTCTAGAATAAAGGCAGTGGTCTAGTACTAGCTTCCTATTTAGCCCAGTGGTCATACCCCAACACCATGATTGCCGCACCCCAATATCTAACCCCTGAAGAATACCTGCAGTTAGAGACTCACAGCCCTATCAAGCATGAGTATATCGATGGAATGGCTTATGCAATGGCTGGAGCCAGCGACGCCCACGCCACGATTGCGGGCAATCTTTTCGCCCGACTTCGGAGCCATGTTCGCGGCACCAACTGCCGGATTTATATCTCGGATATGAAATCCCGCATTGAAAAACGCAACCGCTATTTCTACCCCGACGTGATGGTGACCTGCGATCCCCGCGATCAGGAAACATCGGGCACAAAACACTTTCCGAAACTCATTGTCGAAGTGCTCTCTGACTCGACAGAAGCCTTTGATCGGGGCGATAAGTTTATCGATTACCAAACCCTAGAAAGTTTGCAAGAGTATGTGCTGATTAATACCCGTCATCAGCGGGTTGAGTGCTTTCGCCGTAATGAAGCGGGGCAATGGGTTGTTCAGTACTATTCATCGAAAGATCAAACTTTTCATCTACAGAGTCTTGACTACACCGACACGCTAACGGCGCTATACGAAGACGTCATCTTAGAAGAGAGTCCTTCCTGGGAATCGCAAAACAAATAACGGCAGCAATGGTGCTGTTTACAATTCCACTAAATGACCGTCCTGCATTCGCATGACGCGATCGGCCAGCTTTGCAATATCGGGGTTGTGGGTTGCCATAATTAGGGTTTTATGGGCTGAGCGGGTTAGCTCCAGCAATAAATCTAAGACCGTTTGTCCTGTCTCTTCATCCAGGTTACCGGTGGGTTCGTCGGCTAAGACCAGCATGGGGTCGTGAACCAACGCACGGGCGATCGCAACTCGCTGCTGCTGCCCCCCGGAGAGTTTGTCGGGGAAGGCCTCACCGAGATCGCCTAAGCCAATGCGATCTAGAAGTGCGATCGCCTTTTGCTTCACAACGGCCTGGGGAACCCCTGCAAGCTCTTGGGGTAGCGTAATGTTTTCTAGCACCGTCAGAGTGGGGATTAAGTTGAAAAACTGGAAAATAAAGCCGATGCGATCTCGGCGGAATAAGGTTCGCTTACGCTCATTCAGCCCTGATAAGCAAACATCGCTAATTGTGACGCGGCCCGTTGTCGGTTGCTCAATACCGCTAATCAAGTTCAAAAGCGTACTTTTGCCACTCCCACTCTGGCCCAGCAGCACGATAAATTCGCCTGCATTGAAACCGGTTGTGATTTGCTTAAGAACCTGCCGCCGTGTGCTCCCTTCCTGAAAGGATTTACTCAATTTCTGTCAATTGAATGAAAGGGCCATTGACCGGCACAGAAGCCTGTGGCGGTCCTGCTTGGGAAGAAGAAACCTGGGTCATTACAACGATCCTGAACAGAAGAGAAGCCTTTACAAAGGTTAACACCTTGCCAAAAGGCAGGAACTCGAATCTTGAGTGAGTCGTGCAACAGTCAGCCTATATCTATTGATAGAGACCGATTGGCGCAATCTGAGGGATCAGGTTGATCAGTGTTCCGATTCTTTCCACGATGAAGGAACAGCAGATTTCTTGACAGGCCTAATGGAAGCCCACGAAAAAATGTCTTGGATGCTGCGCTCTTTTATTGAAGGTCAGGCGATTGAGTCAAGCGATACACGGCCTCGAACTGACATTCAAGTTCCTGCGGGTGTCAGCTAAGCCACATCAACCATTCATGATTTGAGGGTAGGGCGATCGTTCTAGAGCGATCGCCCTACCCTCTTCTGCGGTCGTTTACGCTAGGGTGATCACGTTAGCATCTAACTCTACAATGGATAAACTGCCCCCGTCTTTAGAGGAAACACCGTGATTTCGGGTTTAGCACAAACAACCTCACGACAACGAGAGATTGTTGAGGTTTTACTCCGTAATGGCTGGGACTTCATGCGGCAGCTACTAACCGGGGGCAAAGCGGGTGAACCTGAGTTGCCGACACCGGCTGTTCTACGCAATATCCTGGTTGATCTTGGTCCGGTTTATGTCAAGCTGGGACAGCTTCTCAGCACTCGACCAGATATTCTACCGGCCAGCTATATTGAGGCTCTTTCAACCCTGCAAAGTGATGTGCCGTCGGTCCCCTGGACCGCGATTGAGGCAGTCCTCCGTCAAGAGCTACCTCAGCCGCTTAGTGAAACCTTTGCCCACATTAATCCGCAGCCCATTGCCGCCGCCTCCATTGGGCAGGTTCACCGCGCTAGGTTAATCAGCGGTGAAGAAGTCGTTCTTAAGGTTCAGCGACCGGGTATTGCGGCTATTGTCGATCAAGACGTGGCCTTAATTCGGAGTCTGGCAGAGCTGGCAAGCCGAACCGATTTGGGCAAAGATTACGATCTGCAGGCAACGGCAGAAGAATTTACGAGCGCCCTTCTGAACGAGCTGGACTTTAGGCTAGAGGCCCGTCATGCCGATCTGCTCCGTCAAAATATGGCAGAAAGCCGCTGGTTTGACTCAAAGCAGTTGGTGATTCCCAAGATTTATTGGGCGTCAACTTCTCAAAGACTATTGGTGATGGAATGGCTGGATGGAGAGTCTCTCTCAGCGGTGAAATCTTCTTTAGTCAGAGAAGGGGGCATTACCGATGCTCGGCGGCGTGAGGTAACGACGCTGCTGTTTCGGGCATTTTTGCAGCAGTTTTACATTGATGGCTTTTTTCACGCTGACCCTCACCCCGGCAACTTGTTTTATTTGCGAGACGGTCGCGTTGCGCTGTTAGACTGCGGCATGGTGGGCCGTATCGACCCCAACACGCAGCAGATTTTAACAGAGCTGCTGTTGGCGATTGTTGATATTGATGCCCAGCGCTGCGCCCAACTGACGCTGCAGTTAGCTGAGTCGAAACGGTCGATTAATCTGGCCAACCTAGAGGTTGATTTTGAACGGCTGCTGCGCAAGTACTACAACCGAAACCTGACAGATATCAACTTTGGTGAGGTGCTTTATGAAGTCCTGCAGGTGGCCCGCGAAAATAAGCTAAAGCTACCGGGTAACATTGGCCTCTACGTAAAGGCGCTGGCAAATTTAGAGGGGGCCGCTCGCACCTTTGATCCTGAATTCAATGTGCTTGAGCAGGTGAAGCCGTTAATGAGCGATCTCTTCCGTCGGCAGTTGATTGGTGATGACCCTATCCCGACGCTGCTGCGCACGGCGCTAGATTTGAAGGGACTGGCGTTGCGATCGCCCCGCTTAGCCGAGCTTCTTTTAGATCGGGTCACATCAGAAACGCTGCAGTGGAATATCAAGGTGGGGGGTGGCCTGGAAGATTTACCCGTCACTCAAGCTAACGCTGCGAATCGTCTCTCTTTTAGCATCTTGGTGGGGTCGCTAATTATTGGGGCCGCTATTATCTCATCAACTGAGATGTATGCCATTTACTGGTTGAGCAATACGCTGTTTGCTGTCGCGAGTTTCTTGGGGCTGTGGTTGATTATTAGTATTTTGCGATCGGGCCAGTTGAAATAAGACCGAGTAGCAACCGTGCCGACGACCTCTACCAGGAAACGTTCAAGCTTAATGAGCTTCGACGTCAAGCTATTCTGTACACATGGCTTGTACAGGCCGATTGGGTTTTGATATGCAACGCGTAAAGATTACCGAGTTTCGAGCTAATTTATCAAAATACTTGAACAAGGCTCACGATGGCGAATTTGTCACGATTACATCTAGCGGCAAAATATTAGCGATGCTTGTTGCTCTGGTCGAGCAGCACCAAAAGGCAATCAATTGGAGCAGGTGATTCAATCGGATAATGCATCTCCTCATAAGCTTCGACGAATGTACTGAGTATCTCCAATCGATCATAGGCAGGAGTCTTGGGTGAAGCATCAAAAAACATCTCAATCTCTTTTAATGCCGCTTGATAATCAGCCTGGGTTCCTGGGTTCCTGGGTTCTAATAGGACGAATTTCCATCCCTATAAATAGGCTTAGGCAAAACTCCTCAAGCCCCCATGCCTGAATAGTGTTTTAATCCCTTTCGCCACAGCCAGCGATTAGCAACCAGCCATACCAAACACCAGCCCAGCATCACCATGAAACCTTGAGTGATATTTACCGATCGCCCAATGAGCAAACTAGCCGGGAAGTAAATCAAATAAGGGAATGGTGTCCACTGCACGACTGCTTGCACCCCCGCCGGGAATAAATCTAAGGGTGCAATCATGCCGGATAGAAACAAGTAAAACAGATACCAAAACTGCTCAATGGCCGTGGCACGCTCGGTCCAAAACGCGCACATGGCAAAGGTGTACTGCATTAAAAAACGCAGGGCAAATGCGATCGCAACCGCCAATCCCGCCAACAACAACCGTCCCAAGCTGGGTACCCAAGCGGCTTGGGGATAGAGTACAAAAAACAGTACGACTAGCGCAAAGGTAAACGGTAGCCGTGCCACCCGCTCAGACAAATGCCCCGCAACGTGATGCCAAACCGGATCAATGGGCTGCAGCAAACGGGGCGACAGCCTCCCTTCAACCACTTCCCGTTCAAAGTCCCAAATGACCCAAACGATGGTGAACTGACGCACCAGAAATACGCTAATGAAGTAACGGGCAAAATCTAAGGGGGGATAGTTAAACTGCCCCGTTTGGGATGCTTCAATCCAAACCCCCATCATAATAATCGGCAGTGAGTTCGATAAGACCCACAGCATTAATTCAGCCCGGTACTCCACCATAAAGGCGTAGTAAACCGATAAAAAGATTTTGATCCGTCTTAAGGTCAGATCCATTACACCTGCCCTGCTGTAAAGACGCGACCGATGATTTCTTCCACCGGCGGATCGGTAATGGTCAAATCTAGAACCGGGAGGTTGGCAAGGATGGTTGCGATCGCATCCGTCAGTTTCTCTCGCCGCACCAGCAAGCGTACTTCGCGTCCCTGCACCGATTCCACCTCACCGTAGAGGGCAAGCTGATCCGTGGTGCTGGGCTGCTCTAGCTCTAGTTTGACCTCACGATAGGGGGCAAAGCGATCTAGCAGGCCATCTAAAGCACCGTCGTAGATAAGTTGGCCTTCGTGGATGAGCAAGACGCGATCGCACAGCGCTGTAATATCGGCCATATAGTGGCTGGTGAGCAAAATTGTGGCATCGTACTGCTGGTTATAGTCTCGCAAAAAATCACGGACTCCTACCTGAGCATTCACATCTAACCCAAGGGTTGGCTCATCAAGGAATAGAACCTGGGGCTGGTGCAGCAGCGCCGCCAATAACTCTGCCTTCATGCGTTCGCCTAACGAAAGCTTCCGCACGGGCTGGGTCAGCTTGCCCTCTAGGGACAGCATTTCTGTGAGCTGACCAATGCGCCGCTGAGCCTCGCGCTCTGTGAGGCCATAGACTGCTGCATTAATTCTGAGGGAATCTAAGGCTGGCAAATCCCAAAGGAGCTGCTGCTTTTGCCCCATCACCAGCGTAATTTTTTCTAGAAAAGGCTTGCGGCGTCGGTAGGGCGTGTGACCCGCCACGCGCACGGTGCCGGTGGAAGGGTGAATGAGGCCGGTGAGCATTTTCAGCGTGGTGGTTTTCCCCGCACCATTGGGGCCAAGGAAGCCAACCATCTCGCCCGGTTCAATCTGGAAGGTGACGTTTTGGACGGCCTTGACAATGCGGTGTTGGCGGCGGAAGAAATGGGAGATCGTCCCCTTCATTCCCGGCTCTTTGACGGCGATCGGGTAATTTTTGCCCAGTTGGTCTGCGGTAATCATAGTCATACCTACAGAGTAGCGAGATTTAGCTCAATACCGTCGACTGGATGCACAACCGAGTTCACGCTATAGTTCATTCCGTCCTCGGCATGCAATGCCGGAATACAACACGCTCAAAGAGTCCAACTCATTGAGCACCTGATCATCAGAAAACCGTGGCTTTAGGAACCACAGCAGAACAACGAAATCTATGTGACAAAGGATACTAACATCTCGTGATCTCAGTGACTTGCCCTACGAGGTGGGAACGAGATGATGATTGCATTAACCCATACAGCAAAACTGTTTTAGGAGATGCCCAAATGAACAAGCTCGCTCTGTCTTTGTGTAGCATTATCTCAATTTCCATTGGTTTTGGTGCGATCGCTCAAGCCTTACCTTCTCAAGAGGTCGAGACCATTTATTACTCTGACAGTCAAAAAACAGATGAAGTCGGAGGAGCGATTTTACTCTGTAGTGGTGGACGGTCCACTTGGGGGCAAGTGACACGGTATAGCACCCGGAGAAGCTCTCCCTGTAATGGAGGTGGCCCAAAGCCTCCCTCTACTTCTGGCAATTCGCCTTGCGAATTTTTGCGGTCAGGCTGCAGCCCCATTCCGAGCCGTAATGACGGTCATTATATTCAATAAGATCTGATGCTGAGTGTGAGGGTGAAGACTTAAGATTCGTATTGTTACGCTCAGCTCAGATTGCAGGTGAGAGTCACTGTGGCTCAATGGAGCTTTTAACTACAGCATCCCTTTATAAATCGTGCGATCGTAAAACGCTAAGATACATAATTGTAGTTCGAGGCAACATAAAAGATGACCTTAGATGGGCTGCTGGCAGGGCGCTATAAAATCATCAAACCCCTAGGCAGAGGGGGATTTGGTCAAACTTACCTCGCAGAAGATACTCAATTCCCCGGCAACCGAACCTGTGTGGTCAAGCAACTCAAGCCACAGGTTGAAAATCCAGAATTTTGGCAAGATGCCAATCGATTGTTTCAGCGCGAAGCCGAGATTCTGTCCCACTTAGGTGAGCATAACCAAATCCCAAGGCTCTTGGCCCACTTTGAAGAGAATCAAGAATTCTTTCTGGTTCAAGAACTGATTGAGGGCGAAGATTTAAGTCACGAATTCAAGCCCGGTCAGTCCTTTAATGAGCGCTACGTTTTGGCACTGCTGGATAACATTCTAGAAGTGTTGGAATTTGTTCACCAGCAAGGCGTCATTCATCGTGATATCAAGCCCTCGAACATCATGCGTCGTCGGCAAGACAGCAAGATTATTCTGATTGATTTTGGCGCAGTTAAAGCCATCGGCTTACAAACGACCCTTAATACTACGCCCCAAACGGCTCACACGATTAGCATTTGTACACCGGGCTATACGCCAAATGAACAGTACTCCGGTCAACCGAAGCTCAGCAGCGATGTCTATGCTGTCGGCATGGTAGGGATTCAAGCCTTAACCGGTCGCCTACCTACTGAATTTCCAAGAGATCCTGAGACGGGCGAACTCATCTGGCATGATCAGGTGCAGGTTAGCCCCCAGTGTGCCGCTGTAATCGACAAAATGGTGCTGTATGATTTTCGGCAACGATACGCTGACGCAACCCAGGCTCGGCAAGCACTACAGCCGCTTTTATATGCAACCAATACAACAACCGTGAATACGACGGTCCCTAATCTTCCTTCACCCGTTTTAGAGACCGTTCCGCAAGCACCACCGACTCGACCTCAGGCAACAGACCCCCAGGCCATGTCTGCTCCTGTTCCGGCTAAACCTCAAAGACGCATTCCTTTTCGGACCTTTATTGTAGGCACGCTACTGGGTCTAATGGGTGGGGTGGCAGGGACGCTATATGCCCAATCTAAATGGTTCAGTGTCGCCTCTGCAGATAAAGAGCCTGAGGTATCTGCTTTGCCGCCCATCGAAACGCCTTCGATTAATCCGCAATCAGCTCCAGTGGGAGGAGCTTCACCGGAACCTATTGGAGCAGGTACGCCTGTGGTTGTGGATTATACGCCCTTAAGAACAGCCCTTGCGGCAGGTCAATGGAAAGTTGCCGATCAAATTACCCGCGATAATCTGCTCAGTGTCACGGGACGATCTGGAAGCGTTTTGAGGGTTGAAGATGTTGAACAAATCCCGTGCCGAGATCTCAATACAATCAACCAGTTCTGGAAGCAGGCCAGCCAGGGACGATTTGGATTCATGGCTCAGCAGCAGGTTTGGCAAACATTGGTTGCTCAGCCTCCACAAAACTCGAATGTGGAGCAGCCAGCCCCTGGCGATAAAGTACTTGCAGCTTTCGTCGAACGCTCTGGATGGTTCTATCGTTCATATCCCACCAGCTCAAACTTGATAGCCCATGAGTACGGTGAGCTTACATTTGCTCTGAATGGACCTCCAGGACACTTACCTGCTCGTATGTATCTGCAGACAGATGCCCCAAACGACTCTACTCAGCTTAGAGGGGCTGCAATGCTCATTCCTACGATCGCACAGCGGGCCAGCTTCTGCAATGCACAATTGCCTAATTCTGAGCCACAAACCTCAGCAACTTCAACGCCTTGAAATGTAGACAGTAATCTCCAGACCTGATGCCCGATAAATGTCTATGCCCCTCACCCCCAACCCCTCTCTCAAAGAGCCTATGCTTTACCCATAAGTCATGAAAGCTTTTCCTGGCAATGATTCCCTTGCCTTTCTCGTTAGCTGTTCAGGCATAATAATGAACAAAAATGAGCTAAAAGTGTTGCGCTGCCCCCCTACCCCCCCAATTCTGGGGGGAAACAATCCAATATTGTGGGGTTCTCCCCCCAAGGTTGAGGGGCCGGGGGGCCAGTGCAAGGTTGAACAGTCTAAATCAGAGCATTGTGTATATATCAATCCTTATTGAGCAGAGATAGAACATGGCCTCTGTCTGATTTATAGGGCTTATGGGTAAGGCATAGTCCAAAGGGCAAAGGGAGTAAATCTTCTCTTCTAAATCCTGTTTGCTAGGATTTAGAGAGGTACGACAAAGGCGTGATTCTAGATGACTAATCTATTGATTCAATCTGAACTGATGCCCATGACGGTCGATCTCTCATCACTGATGCCCCAGGCAACAATGACCGATGAGCAGTTCTATTCTTTTTGCCTAGCCAATCGGGACTTACGCATTGAGCGGACTGCCGCAGGAGCAGTAATTGTCATGCCCCCAGCTTTTTCTGATACCGGGAATCGAAATCTCAAGATTGCTCAGCAGGTCGCAAATTGGGCTGACCGAGATGGCACCGGAGAAGTCTTTGATTCGAGTACCGGGTTCACGCTCCCTAATGGGGCAATGCGATCGCCTGATGTCGCTTGGATTAAGTGCGATCGCTGGCAGGCTCTGACCGAAGCACAACAGGCTTCCTTTGCCCCCATTTGCCCTGACTTTGTGATTGAACTGCGATCTGCCAGTGATACTTTAGCCAGCCTCCAACATAAGATGCAAGAGTACATCAGCAACGGCGCAAGATTGGGGCTATTAATCGATCGCAAAAATCGTACAGCCCATATCTATCGTCCAGATCAGCCCTGCGAAATCTTAGAGAATCCTCGCGAAGTCAGTTGTGAGCCAGAGCTACCCGGCTTGAAGCTTCAAATGGTGAAAATATGGTGATGGCTCTACCGAAAAATCCGGGCAATGGGCAGATTGAATTCGGGTAGCAATGGCGATGTTAGCGTGTCTTCTGCTAGCAGTGTCGTGACAAGCTGGAGCTGAGCGTTTTGACGGCGATAAACTTCAATGCTTTTTTGTTGCCAACTCACAATCCAGTATTCTCGGACGCCATGCAGTGAGTAAAGCTTTAGCTTCGCTTCTTTATCGCGGTGCTCATTTTGCTCACCAGGAGATAAGACTTCGATCATTAATTCAGGGGCACTGGTGAAATGTCCGGCTTCATCAATGCCGCTGGCAAGACGCTCATTACTCACCCACACCACATCTGGAATCACCGCATCGTGAGGGGTAAAAATAACGCCCGGTGTTTCGAATGCTTCGCCAAGCTGGATTTGTTCAGACCAATTTGCCAGGGCTACATGCAAGCGACCGCCTGCACCTTGATGGTTAATGTGGCGCGCGCGGGTCACAAACAATTCTCCATCAATGATTTCATAGCGTTTCCAGCCCCAATCATCGGGCATGACCTCTAGGTCTTTAGTGGTCCAGCGGAGGGCATTGGCAACCATTGAATGTACCGTTGAGCAATGTATTTACTAGTGTAGTCGATGGCCGAGAGCCAATAAAAAGCTAGCAATCTTGGGTGTTGAAGTGCGATCGCAACATCACCCCAAGCTCGGTACGACTCACCTTCCCTTGAGAATTGCGGGGAATCTCATCCACCACAATCCACCGTTTAGGATATTTAAATTTGCTGAGCCTGCTTTGTAGTGCTGCTTTTATCTCTAGGGCTGATATCTCAGGTGTTGCGGGGGTGTAGAGTGCGATCGCAACTTCGCCCCATTCCTGATCGGCAAGACTCATCACATAAACATCCGTGACAAACCCCGTCGCATGAATCGCAGCCTCAATTTCTTCAGGGAAAATATTCTCGCCCCCAGACAAAATCTTGCGGCTATGACGACCCACGATATGCAGATTGAGATCTCTGTTTGCCTCACCCTCGCTCAGATAGCCGAGATCATCTGTCACAAAGGTGCCAAAATGCGTGAACCGATCAGGATAGTACCCTAAACAGAGCGAAGGGGAGTGAACCACGACTCTCCCCGTTTGATTGAGAGGTAGAGGCTGCTGTTCAGTATTCTGAATTTCAATTTGAGCATGGGGCAAAATTTGACCGCTGCTGCAATGTCCCTTCAAAAAATCTTCGGGCTTGAGAGTTGCGATTTGAGCGGCTGTTTCGGTCATGCCGTAGGTGGGGGCAAGGTGAATCTGATGATGTCTGGCCGCGTCTAAAAGATCGGGCGTGGCAGGGGCACCCCCTAACAGCACGGTGTGGAATTGGGTAAGCCAGGGTAGACACTCAGTTTTTTGCAGCAGGCGCTGTAGTTGGGTCGGGACGAGAGATAGAAAAAAGGTTTGGGGGAGATGCGATCTCACCTCCAAAAAATCAGCAATCTCTGGATTAGCGCTGGTCCCATTCCAGAGATCTCTAAACGGGAGGATGACAAGCTTACCGCCGGTGGTAAAGGAGCGCAGAAACTGCATCAGGCCGCTGACATGGTAGAGAGGTAAAGCGCAGCAGGAATGGATGGCAGGCACCTCAAAGTATTGCTGAGTGCCCTGAACAGAGGCCATCAGGGTCGTCCAGGTATGCATCGCAAACCGAATTTGCCCAGAGGAACCGCCGGTGGGAATCATGATCTGGCCTCGGTGGCCTGCAGAGGGCGGTGTGACCAGAGAACTCTGGCCGAGGTCTGTATCGCTCCAGATAATGTGGGGCTGAGACAGGGTAAGGACTTGCTGCCAGTCAGACTGGCTCCAGGTGGGGTTCCCTAAGAATACGGGGGATTCTGTGATGCAGGCAGCCAAAAATGCGGCCAAAAATGCGGTTGGGTTCTGTAGGTTCAATAAAATTCTGGGTCGAGTGGCAGCTTGCGTGAAGGGCAACAGGTCTTGCACTTTAGCTTGAGTCAGCGATGCCCAGTCGTCTAGACCCAGCAGCCATTGCTGATGTTGGCGTTGCTGGAGGTGATGGGCTGCAGATAAATACTCCACGGGTGCGATCTGCGACGAGTTCATAAAACATTATGAGCTACCGCGTTGCAGACGAAGATCGAGTGCTATCTTAGTATTCACATCTTGCGGGTGTAGTTCAGTGGTAGAACGTCAGCTTCCCAAGCTGAATGTCGTGAGTTCGAGTCTCATCATCCGCTTCCTATAAAAATCAAGTGTTTTGACCGTCTGGCAAGGGTTGCAGGTATTACAATGCATGGTCTTTTGACTGCCTCTCGCAAAAAGACTGGGTGTTGATGTGCTTTTTTAGGTTGATTATTGGGGTAGGATTGGGGTAAATTGGGGTAGAACTTCAGTCTTTTACCCCACAAGGTCTCATTATGCAGGCGCAAAGCAGCAAACGCAAAGCTAGTAAAGGTTCCGTTCAGATCAAGTCATCCAACGGTAGACTACACCTGAATTTCTCACCAGTAGAGGAAAAGTGGGGACAAAAAACAGCGAGAATGCAATTATCACAAAGCTTCTAGCGGTTTTATCCCATGTCCCCACTTACAACAGAGTGTACCT
>JBHJNL010000178.1:0-3509 GCA_050330855.1 Thermosynechococcaceae cyanobacterium
TCTTAATAAGGTTCAAAAAATGAAATCAAGCTTGAATTCCTAAGTCTCATTTAAGACAAGAGTTTCAGGCTCTTTTTTTTCATAAAATATTGAGAATGAAGATCTACCTGCGGAATGTCGGCTGCAGGACTATGTCAACCGCAAATACGAGTCGATTCCTCGACAGGTCAAGGTGTCGAAAAAAAGACAACTGACCATTGAGTGTGATGAGATGTGGTCATTTGTGGGCGATAAAGGCAACCAACAATGGATGTGGCTCGCTCTAGATGTCGACACTCGCGAAATCGTTGGGGTTCATGTCGGCGACCGCTCTGAACAAGGAGCGAGAGCGCTTTGGGCTTCGTTGCCGAGTAATGTGCAGTAGCGTACACGGATTTTTGGAGTGCATACGGCCTTGTGTTTCCTGAGCAGCGCCATAAGGCTGTGGGGAAAGAGACAGGCAAAACCAAGTACATTGAGCGCTTTAACTGTACGATGCGACAACGAGTCTCACGATTAGTTCGTAAAACCCTTGCCTTTTCCAAAAAACTAGAGAATCACATTGGGGCTATCTGGCTCTTTGTGCATCACTACAATGCATCCTTACTTGTTTAGGAATACCCAGATTTGGTGGCCAAGGCATGGCGGACCTAGATCTATGATTGAGTTATATCTTGTTGCGAGTGGCTCCTTGAGAAAAGTTGAAGGTAGATTGTATGGATAAGCGTTTTATTAAATTATTTAATTTGACAGAAGAACAAGCGATCGCCATTTTGGATACCCCTCCAGACCAAGTGAGCAAAACGGACTCGCGTTATGTTGCGGCCTCGCATCTCGTCAACTTTCCAACGGCCCCCACTATCAAAGCACTTATACGAGCGGTACAGCAAACTGATCCAGCCCTACAGAATCGCATTGTGCGGCGCAAATCGCTAGAGACATTGGGGCGTTTGAAAGCTCAGGAAGCCTTACCCGTTATCCGAGCTTGTCTGGGTGATCCAGACTGCTACACCGTGGAGAATGCGGTTTGGGCAATTGGTGAAATTGGAACCCAGGATCTCAATTTCCTAGAAGACATCGCGCTGTTATTAGAGACGCCGGACCAGACCTATCGGGTGATTATTCACACGCTGACCAAGCTGGGTTATGAACCAGCGCTCAATCGAATTCGCAAATTTATTGACAGCGATGATCCACCGACGGCAAGTGCTGCGATCTCATCCATCTGTCGGCTCACCCATGACTACAGCACAATGAAGGGAGTAGTGGCGATGCTCCACCACCCGCAGGTTTTGGCAAGGCGCTTATCGATTCAGGATTTAATCGATGCCCAGTATTACGATGCGATTCCGGCTATTGCAAAATGTCCAGTCTCCTTAGTCTTTCGGTTACGGGGCATTCGGATGCTAGCAGAGGCCGGCATTGCCAATAAAATCCTGACCTTTGCCCACATTCAGGCTGATTTAGAGCAGACTTTGCGCGACCATCCAAAAGATCTAGAGTTGGTTCATGCCTATGATCAGCCTCCATCTCTATCCGTCTTAATTCGTGGTTTATATGAAACAGACTTTGGGCGCTGCTATCTAGCCGTACGAACCCTCCTGGATCACTATGCTGATGATGCACCGGCGGCACTCTTCGCAACCTACCAGGAGGAGGCCAAGAATGACTATGGTGCCCACTTCCACATCATGAAATTGTTCGGTTGGCTCAAACATGTCCCAGCCTATGATCTTTTGATTGAAGCCCTGCATAACCCGCAACCTCAATTCCAAAAATCACGAGCTGCGGCTGCGATCGCATTAGGTGAACTGGGCGAACCACAAGCAATCCCTGTACTTAAAGCCTGTCTAGAAACCAAGATCTGGGATTTGAAGTATGCCGTTTTGATGGCCCTAGAAAAATTGGGTGACACTAGTGCCTATGCGGGGGTAACCCATGATGATGACTGGTTGATCCAGGAAAAGTCCCATGCCAAACTACAGGTGGCTAGTTAAAGCTTGCCGACAGAGAGCCAATTCCCCAGTCAAGCCGACGCAGTTTCTATTTATTAGGCTTTAAATATGTCCACCGAAGAACTTTTTCAAACACTGAAGCACCCCAATCCCCACCTACGCAATCAGGCCATGTGGGAATTAGTTGAGAACCGAGATGACACTACGATTTCTCGGCTGATGGGAATTCTAGACCAGGAAGATACCACCTATCGAAGAGCTGCAGTGAAAGTATTGGGTGCGATCGGCCCCGACACTGTCCCACCCCTTGTTGAAGCACTTCTCAACAGTGAAAATGTAACGGTCAGAGGCAGTGCCGCCAAAGCCTTGGCACAGGTCGTCATTAATCATCCAGACCTCCCTTTCCCTGAGGCGGGAATGCAGGGATTAAAGACGGCCCTCAATGATCCCAATCCTGTCGTGAACATTGCTGCAGTGATGGCGCTGGGTGAAGTGGGTTCTCCGGCCTTTGATATTTTGGAAGAGGCCCTCAAGACCACCGATAACATTGCCCTAGCTGTGACGATCACAAATACCTTTGGCTCCATCAACGATAGTCGTGGAGCAGATGTACTCCAAGCCCTTATCAATGACGAATCCACCGAAGACTATGTACGACAAACAGCTATCAGCGCCCTATCTCGGCTGGAATTGGTGATAAACAATCAGCCGTCCCCAAAGACTTGACCTTGCCTGAAATGAATTGCACTATTCGACACTGTTCAACAACGTCGAATAGTGCCTTGCTGGCTACTTAATGATGTGTGACCGACCTTAACGGGCTGATTGACTGACAAAAGTTTATGCCCCTCACCCCCAACCCCCATCCCAGAGGGCGAGGGGAGAGCAAATCTTGTCTTGTTCCCTCGCCCCTAGGGAGAGGGCTAGGGTGAGGGGATTTCAGCAAACTTGCAAGTTTTGTCAGCCAACCAGCTTAACGGGTCTCCCCAAACCAAATCAACGACTTTTGCCAACATTGACTCGCTCAGCCAAACTATTGGGTAGCATAGAAGCAACGAAACAGAGTGTTTGTTGTCAAGATAGTTTTATTTTTGTTAACATAGATACAACTGATATTTGGAAACTGGGTTTAATAGTTGCAGGACTTAAACGCTACAACTCGGCAGTCGGGGGTCCCCATTTGCACTTTGAGTTAACGGCAAGGGCAGATGGGCAGATTCTCAGACATCCTCATCAAGCGATTTAAGCATCATTGATTACCTGAGTGAGAGAAGAACTAGAACTATGGATATCCCAATGGGTCTAAGCTTGGAGCAAAAATTCAACCTCAAGCTCTACGAAGAACAAGTTCAGAATTTAAGCGCAGATGAATCTCAACGCTTTCTCCTAGAGGTACTACGCCAATTGATGGTTAAAGATAATATGGTTAAACATCTCCTCAAAGAGCGGCTAATGCCACAAAGCGTAGCCATCTAAAAGTATTTGAGCATTAGCGTTGGATCGTCGTGATAGAAAACCAGATTATGACTATCAAATGGGGACTCTTGATGATATTCGTCAGCTCATGCTTATGAT
>JBHJNL010000179.1:0-49152 GCA_050330855.1 Thermosynechococcaceae cyanobacterium
TTCGTCTGAATGCCTTCGAGTAGCACCGAATTGTTCGGTGCAAAGGTTAGCAATACATTACCGCCAATTTGTTGAGCATTGTTGATCACGTTCTGTAAGGCCGCCGCCCCAAAGTTAAAGGCGCTAACATCTATCAGATCAAGCCCATTTTGGAAGTCCGTGATCACGTCGGCCCCAAGATCGAAGCTGCTAAAGACAAACGTATCAGCACCTTCCCCCCCTGTGAGAGTGTCATTACCACTTCCACCCACTAAAATGTCGTTGGTGAGTCCGCCAATCAGGAGGTCATTTCCGTCTTGTCCCTCGATAGTACCCGTGACTACTCCCCCAGCAGAATTGAAGACATCATCAAAGTTGCTGAGTTCTACGTCACCATTAATAACACCTTGATTATTAATCGTGACGCCTGCATTAGCGCCAGTCACATCAATCGCCACACCCCCTCGTTGGTTTTCGATTAAGCCAAAGTTATTGATGGAGCCGGTAAGCAAGCCATCAATCTCAATGGCTGCTTGACCATTATTATTGGCATCTTGTGCAGAGATAGTGCCGAAGTTATTAATGTCACCGTCAACCGTGCCAGGAGAATCCAGCGAAATCCCATTTTGAGTAACTGAAGTGATCCGACCCCGGTTATTGATATCGCCTGTAACACCATCAATTTCGATGCCATCGTCTTGTGCCGTAATGACACCCTGGTTGTTGATATCACCAACAACGCCATCGTTAGTAATTTCAATGCCTTCATCGGCGGCTGAAAGATTACCTGAATTGTTGATATCCCCTAAAACAATGCCATTAATGATGATGCCGTCATCTCCAGCAGCGATGGTGCCCTGGTTGTTAATATCACCCGCTAGAGTGACACCCTCGCGCAGATCAATTCCATCATCAGTGGATACGATCTGGCCTCGGTTGTCGATATTAGCCACAAGCGTGACTGAACCACCTGGTACGCCAGAAGCAAGCCGGATGCCGTCGCCTTCAAGGTTGCTATTGATGGCATTACCACGACCCTGAATCAAGCCATCATTTCGCAGGAAGCCAGTCACCACATCACCATCGACATCCCCGATCTGGAGCGATATCCCTGTGCCCTGGTTGCCAATCCCTGCATCAATCACACCACTGCGTTCATTGAAAATGGAGTAATTCGTTGCCGTTGCGTCCGTGTAAATGGTCCCATCACGCTGATCGCCTGTGCCGACAATATGACCTGAGTTCCGTAGGCGGACGCCGGAACCATCTATATTGACGGCGCGACTGCCGGACTCAATGCGGCCCTCGTTTCTGATGTCGAGGTCGTGCTGGGCATTGCCGATATACAGACCATTGCGAGGGCCAGAAATCAAACCACCCCGACGGTTGGTGATGCGTCCCTCAAAGGCAACACCATCTTCAACGACTAGGCCACCTAAAAAACCCACATTGACTTCAGCGGTAATGGTACCTGAGTTTGTCACTGAGCCAGTTACTGTCGCCTCGGGCAAACCTGACCCGTTGAAAAAGCGCAGACCGCTGGAGCCATTAGCTCCCACACGGCCACCATTGGCAAACACGTTAGGACCATCGCCGCGTCCCCGAATGAGGCCCGAGTTGTTGATTCTAATATCTTCGTTACTGTCGTCTCCGGTGGCTCCCACTTGGACAGAAATTCCGTCGCCGAGGTTGCCAACGCCTGCGTCAATGACGCCGCTACGAGTATTGTTCAGCCGCAGATCGTCAACGGTCCCGTCTACATAGAGAGTCCCGTTGCGCTGATTTCCGGTTCCTAAGATTCGACCTGAGTTGGTGACACGAAGGCCATCGCCATCGCTGAGGTCTACGGCGCGACTGGCAGAGGTAATGATTCCAAAGTTACTTAAAGAGAAGTTATCTCCTTCGTTACTAATGCCGTTTAGTGCCCCAGAAATAAAGCCAGAATTAGAAACGCGGGCGTCGTCGCCATTGACTTGAACAGCGGTGTTGCCGGGATCGTTGGCTGCGATGGATCCATCACGAGTCACCGTTAGGCGAGCATTATTGCCTTCAATGAGAACAGCAGGGTCGCCAATGGGTGCAGTGATACCGTTGCGGACGGTGAGCCGCTCGTTATTACCGAGGATAGAGGTAACGTTAACCATGATTTCGTCTCCTGTTTTTGGAATAAGTGGGTTAAAAGATTGATGATGTAGAGTTTTTTGTCAGCCTGAACCTCTGCTAAACGACAAAGATGGTTCCACAGCCCACAAGCGCTGTAGTGTGTTGTTTTGGCGTGGATAAAAGATGAGCTAGACCCACGGAGCAGAAAGGATTGAAGGGGTGGGTCTAGGGGTGGGAGAGGTACGATCTCACTCCCCATAATGTCGTTGATAGAGAAATAATCTGAGGCGTTTGAAACGCGAGCCGATGTCGCTCAAACACAAACTTGCTATAGTCCGCAATATTGATGTTCATTGCTTGCTCCTCTAGAGCGTTTTTATCTCCTGATGGGTTAGAATTTTTGGCTGACATCTTCGTCTCGGATGGTTGATGCTACTTGTTTTGCTATACCTTCATCGGTTGCACTGGCCCCCCGGCCCCCCAATTCTGGGGGGAGAATCTTGAATGATTTCAGTGCTTTAGCAGTTCAGTCAGATCCGTTCCAACGAGACTGGTCATATCTCAATCGTCAAAAGACTATAGCTGTGCTCGAATGTTCAACTTGTCCTCTAGTCTCAGCGAGTACCAACCTTGTCAAGCTGGTCTCTCCCCAGAATTGGGGGGCTGGGGGGGCCAGTGTAATACTTATTTGCTAAGTAGAAGAAGCTTATGTGTACAGGATCGCTCTGTTAGAGAAGAGAGATAGCCGTAAGGCTTTGGGCTAGACGTCTGCAGCAATGTATAAAAAGAAAAGTAATCCGCGCTATACTCCGCAATATATTCCGCAATAAATATAGATATCTGGCGCTCTACCGCCTCACCAACACCGGCACTAGCGTTTTCGCTTTAGAGATAAAGGTATAGAGCTGATTGAAATCGACCGGTCGCATCCGATTACAGCCGTGGCTGGCGGCTTCCCCTACCGAATTGACTTGATCTGTGGGATGAAACCCCACCCGAACGTCATCGTCATAACGGGCGTAGCCAATCCATTGCCCCAGCATTGGGTTGTGGGGACTCGGTTCTCCGGTATACAGGTTTAACCAATCTACGTTCCGCCCCATCTCGAAAACATAGTGGTTCCCAATCGGAGTCTGCCAGCCCGGTTTACCCACCGCCACCTCAAAGGTCTGGATGACCGTGCCATTTTGGAAGATGGAAAGTTTGCGATCGCCCACATCAATCAGCAAACAAGTCTCTTCATAGTCCTGACACTGCTCTAGCTCATCCACAGCTTGCGTTAGAGAGGTTGCCTCAGCAACGGTGCCGAAGCCCATCGTGATTAACGCCGCTAGTATCCCCATAGGACGCCACATGTTAATAAGAACTCCGAACCGCTGGGGGTGGCGGTGGCACTACAACCGGTGGGGGTACTTCACGCTTCGCTTCCGGCTCCGGCGGTAGCTCACCGCCGCCCTGCGCCACTGTAATTCCGTTACAGATTTGGGCGAGTTCAGGAAAGACTTCGGCGTTGATAGAGGCACCAGAGCTGAGCAAAGACGCGCAACGACTGGCCTGCTGATATTGGTTATTGAAGCTCGTGTGCAAGAGATGCTGCTCTTGTTCCTTGAGAATTTGAGTGCTGATCTTGGTGCAGTTGCGGCCCGCTTTGCCTCCTAAGGGGACAACAAAAGCGGCAGATAGATTATTGCTGCTAGCGCCACGATAGCCAAAACTACTGCTGCCAGAAAATAGGAGCGCAGGTTCTGGGCAATAGGCTCTTGTTCCTGCGATGCCACGAAAGTCGTAGGTAGCGGCTTGACCGATGTTGTAGTTGGCAGACTGTTGAACGATGCCCGTAGCGGCTTGAGAGGTGTCATTGTTCGTCACTGACTGTTGATTTTGGTTAATGACATCAGAACTAGAGGTCGAAAGGCCAGGGCTGCTGCCGGATGGCCCCTCGGCAGGGAAAGTATTTGCCAGTGCCGCGGCTTGTGGGAATGAAATCGCAACCATCAGCACCGAAAGTAGATGTTTAAGCTTCATTGTTATGCTCCTTGTGGGAGGCCGATGCACACGTCGGCCTCGATGATAGATTTCAGAATTAGCGAACGCCAGCAGAAGTGGTGTGGCTGGCTTCGTCAAAGTCTTGCCGAGAGAAGATAGTGCCAGAAACAGTGGTCTCTGAGCCGAATGTTTCTTCCCCAAAGTCATGGGAGGAGGCGGTATGAACCGTGAACTTGTCAAAGGCAACGTTTTGCACAGGGGGCGCAAACGACTGTGGCAGTGCTTCTTGCAAGACTCTGGGGTCGCGCTGTTCAGGACTCTCTAGATCAATAGCCCCATCGATATAGATCTTGTCAGCGTAAGCTGCATACTGACGAGACCCATTTGAATAGGATTCAGAATCAATGTTGAGGTCTGTTTCAGAGTATCCCCACGTATTGCGATGAGTGTTGTTGACGTAGGCTTCTCCGGCGAAGGCGGCGGGTACAGCAACCACACTTAAAGTCAAGATTGAAAGGGCTGCACTGAGTTTCAAAGAGCAACCAGATTGAAAAGAACGAGTGGATTGAAAAGTCATGATGTGTGTGTTGAATTCGACACTTTCATCATGCTGTAACCACTCTGAAACATTGCCTCAGTCTATGTCTCAGAAATTTGCACCAGTGTTTTTGCTCTGAAAACATCTTAGACATTTATGAGAATACTCTCAGAATTGACACAGCAGAATTTTAGGCACAATTGCGTGATTCAGTATTCTCGACGACAACAGCAGCCGCATCGTATCTAGAAACATAATTCCTAGTTGAAGTCAAGATGAGAATGACTCAGTTTTTGTGTCAGTTGTCCCATAATGGGGGTGGCTCTCAGCTTTAACTCAGATTCAGCTCAAAGGCTGCAATGAGATTTGCTAGATCCCTTTAGGTGAAGTGCATTCAGGAACTGATTCATGGCCGACAGTATCCAAGCCTCGACATCAGGATTAGCGCTGGTTGACCAAGCCAGACGGCAAAGACGCTGGAATAAGACCGCTCAGCACTGGTGTCAATCGGCCTACACCTCTCGTTCAACCCTGAACCGATTTTGGGCTGGGCAGGCCATCCGCATGGATGCGTTTGTGGCGATTTGTGATGCCGTTGGGGTGGATTGGCAGGCCGTTGCCGATCCAGACGCGATCGCAGATGAGTTCTTACCGATGGCTGGCAATGGAGTTGCTATTCACGATTTGCCCGCTCCTGTGTCTAAGCACCAAGATTGGGGAGATGCCCCAGCGGTGGATAGCTTTCAGGGGCGATCGCAAGAACTTGAACAGCTCACCGAATGGATCGTGACCGATCGTTGTCGCGTAGTCCTCCAGTTAGGTATGGGGGGCATTGGCAAAACGTTACTGGCGGCAAAAATAGCCCACAGCCTCACCGACGAGTTTGACTGGGTGATTTGGCGTAGCCTCCGCAATGCACCGCCCCTGATTCAAATTGTGCTCGAACTGATCCAGTTCTTGAGCGATCAGCAGTCCAAAACGCTCCCGGCCTATTTAGGTGGACAGCTTTTAGAGCTACTCAAATACCTGCGTCAGTCCCGCTGTCTGATTGTTTTAGATAACGTGGAGTCGATTTTAGCCAGTGGCGATCGCGCAGGCCGCTACCTCTCTGGCTATGAAGAGTATGGTCAACTGTTTCAGTGCATCGGCAAAACAGACCACCAAAGCTGCCTGCTGCTCACCTCTCGCGAACAACCCCAGGGACTGCTCGACTTTGATCTGGGGGCAACCCTACCCGTGCGCTGCCTCTCTCTGAAAGGGTTGCCGCTCGAAATAGCTCAGGCACTCCTGGCGACCAACGGTAAATTTGTCGCCACATCAAATGAATGGAACGTCTTAATCAAGCGCTACGCCGGTAACCCCCTCGCTTTAAACATTGTTAGCTCAGCGGTGCGAGATTACTTTGATCAAAATGTGAGCCAGTTTTTAACCGCAGTCCAGCAGGGACCGTTCATTTTTGATGACATTCATGATCTGCTGGCGCAGCAGTTTGAGCGACTTCCGGTTCTAGAGCAGAGTTTAATGTACTGGCTGGGCATCAACCGCGAACCCGTGACGCTGACCGAACTACAGGCCGACAGCCTTCGGCCCCAACGCACCGGGGAACTGATTCAGGCTTTAGCCTCTCTGCAGCGCCGATCCCTGATTGAAAAAACAGGCTCTCGCTACACGCTGCAGCCGGTGGTCATGGAATACGTCGTCAGTCAGTTTATTCACACCATTGCCTCTGAAATCACCCATCAAGATCTCGGTCTGCTGCGGAGTCATGCCATTCTCAAAGTACAGACCAAAGATTACCTGAGAGAGGCCCAAGCCGGTCTGATTGTACAGCCTATCCTTGATCAGGTACTGGAGCATCTCGTCTCAGTCCCACAGGTGAAAGCTCGCGTTGGTGAGATCTTGGCACCGCTGCGCGGACAACCGGCATCGGTGACGGGCTATGTGGCCGGGAACTGCATTAATTTGCTTCGACAACTCAAAGCTGATCTGCGTGGCTCTGATTTTTCGGGTTTGACCCTCTGGCAGGCCAACTTACAAAATCTCAATCTCCCTGGTGTCAAGTTCGCTGGTTCTGATTTGTCGCGATCGCAATTTACAGAAATAACCGGAAACGTTCTTTCAGCCGCCTTTAGCCCCGAAGGTAATGCCCTCGCCACCTGCGATAACGCCTACACCATTCGCCTTTGGGATGTGAAAACGGGCAAGTTGTTAACCCTCTATCAAGGCCATACCCACTGGATTCGGTCAGTGGCCTTCTCCCCAGACGGAGAGTTGCTTGCCAGTGGTGGATCCGACGGTACCGTTCGACTATGGCAGCGATCTACCGGCCAGTGTTTGCAGGTTTTAGGTGGGCATCAAGAAGAAATCTTTTCAGTCGCCTTTAGTGCCGACGGCCAAATCCTCGCCAGCGGCAGCGGTGATCAAACCGTCAAGGTTTGGGATGTGACCTCTCAGCAATGTTTGCACACGCTGACCGAACATCGTGGGCGGGTGCGGATGGTGGCCTTTAGTACCCAAAACATACTCGCCAGCGGCAGTGAAGATCGCGCTGTTAAGCTATGGGATATCCAAACTGGAGACTGTTTTCAGACCTTCACGGGACATACCGACTGGGTGCGATCGCTCGCCTTTAGTGCCGACGGCAGCAGTCTCGCCAGCGCCAGCAATGACGGTACGGTTCGCTGTTGGCAGGTTGCCACGGGTCAGTGTCAGCATGTAATTGCAGAGCATGAGGGTGGTGTGTATACCGTTGCCTTTAGCCACCCAGACAATATCTTGGCAAGTGGAGGCAGCGATCGCCTCATCAAAATCTGGAATCTAGAGAATGGCAAGTGTCTGCGGACGGTTTACGGCCATCACAATCAGATTTTTGCGCTGTCCTTTAGCCCTGATGGTGAATCCTTAGCCTGCGTCAGCCTCGATCAAACCGTGAAGCTGTGGAATTGGCGCACCAATCAGTGTCTTAAAACTTGGCAAAGTTATACAGACTGGGCGTTCCCCATTGCTATCAGTCGAGACGGCACCGTGGTCGCCAGCGGCAATGGTGATCATCGCGTCAAACTGTGGAATTTCCAGACCGGGCAGCCCCTTAAAACCATTGAAGGCCATGCCACCCCTGTACGAGCCGTTGCCTTAAACGATCAGAAAATTCTTGCCATTGCAGCGGCAGATCCGACCGTGCGGCTCTGGGACTGGCAATCAGGTTACGGTGTCCAGACGCTGATCGGACATCAAGATTGGGTCTTGTCGGCTCGATTTAATCCGGCAGGCGATCAACTCGTGACCGGCAGTGCGGACCATACCGTCAGAGTGTGGCAGTGGCGAACGGGACAGTGCATGCATTGTTTCGAGGGGCATACCGATCAGGTTGTTTCCGTGGCATTTTGTGGGCATGGCGAGTACGTGATCAGCGGCAGTGCCGATCACAGCGTCAAAGTGTGGGATGTCGCGACTGGCAACTGCATTCAAACCCTACAGGGGCATCAAACCCGGATCTATGATGTGGCTTTTGCACCCTTTGGTGAAGAGGAACCCATCGCTTTGATTGCAGCCAGTGGCAGTGGTGATGGCACCGTCAAGCTATGGGATATTGCGACCGGAGACTGTCTGCAAACGCTAAGTGGACATGAGAGCTGGATTTTTTCGGTGGCCTTTAGCCCCGATGGCAAGACGTTGGCAACGGGTTCCCATGATCAAACGATCCGAGTTTGGGATCTAGAAACAGGCAAATGCTTACATATTTTGCGGGGACACCAGCATCAGGTGTTTTCGGTTGTGTTTCATCCAGGGAGCGATCGCATCTTAAGTGGTTCTCAAGATCAAACCATTCGTAGTTGGGATGTGCAGACCGGGGATTGTCTGCAAACGCTTTCTGATCGCCTCTATGAGGGAATGGATATTACCCAAGCTAAGGGATTAACAGGGGCACAACGGGCAACGCTGATTTGGCTGGGTGCGATCGATCAGCTACAAACTCATTAGTCGCATTCTTGAGCCGACATTTCGCAGGCTCGCCTCAGCCCTAACTAATTTCCCTCATCCTGGCCTATTAAGGAATATTCTCTCGACATCAAATAGGGATTAGTCTTAATATACTGCCAACGACTAAGGACTTAACATTTGAATTGAGCTGTAACTCTATCAGCTAAAGGGTTTGAGGCTCATAATAAAAATAAGCTTTTAATTCGTTCGGAGTATAAGACTCAAAAAATGAAATCAAGCTTGAATTTCTAAACCTCATTTAAGGCAAGAGTTTCAGGCATTATTCTTCACAAAAATATTGAGAATGAAGATCTACCTGCAGAATGTCGGGTGTATGAATTGGTTTGCAAGATTGATCCACCAGCATTGGCTGAATAACATGCAACGGCTCAGCATGGGTCTAAATCTCAAAAGTTTCACTGATAACGTGAGGTGACACACTATGCTAAGTAGGTAGGCGCAATTAAGTTACAGGCACAAATCTAGATAGGGCAAGCCTTTCAGCCACATCTATTTTCTATTTGATTTGACCCACCTACTTAGGCGACGATAGAGTTCAGCATTTTTCTTCAATACATGATCGGCAGCACGGGTAAATTCAGATTTTGTCAGACTCAGCCACTCTTCTAGATCTGAAATCTAATGAGGTACAAGAAATAAGGTAGATTGAGTCAAACTTGGGGTATCGGTGAATTCAAGCTCATCAATCATCATGCAGGATTTCACCGAATGATTTGGTTATCGGCAAATATCTATAAAGTCTATCTCAGTCTACTGACCATTATTGGGCTGTACAGCTTCCATAAAGTGTCTATTGTGTGGCGCTTTTATCGGCATAAAAATAATGTGCCTCACCCCCCTCGATACTATTCAGATTGGGAGCTACCCTCAGTAACAGTCCAGTTGCCGATCTTCAATGAGATCAATGTGGTCGAACGTCTAATCGACGCCGTCGCCCAGCTCAACTACCCTACAGACAAACTAGAGATTCAGGTTCTTGATGACTCTATCGACGAAACGCAACTGCTCTGCCAGTCTAAAGTTGAAGCGCTGCAGGCTCTAAATCTTAATATTTGCTACATTCACCGCACCGATCGCACCGGCTTTAAGGCAGGCGCACTAGAGCATGGACTCACCTCAGCCTCTGGTGAACTTGTCATGATTTTTGATGCTGACTTTGTGCCTGAGCCTGACACGCTACTTAAGATGGTGCATTACTTCTCAGACCCAGCGCTGGGCATGGTGCAGGCGCGTTGGGGACATATCAATCGTCATTATTCAAGGGTGACGGAGGTTCAGGCACTGATGCTGGATGGGCACTTTGTCACCGAGCAAACGGCTCGTAATCGTTCGGGCTGCTTTTTTAACTTCAATGGCACTGCAGGGATCTGGCGGATTGATGCGATCGCAGACGCCGGGGGCTGGCAACACAGCACCGTCACTGAAGACTTAGACCTTTCTTATCGAGCGCAGCTCAAGGGCTGGAAATGCATTTACCTGCCAGATATTGTGGTCCCGGCAGAGTTACCCATGGAGCTTAATTCTTTTAAGGCCCAACAATTCCGGTGGGCGAAGGGAGCCAGTCAAGTCGCCAAGAAGCTGCTGCTGCCTGTGCTCAAATCAGATATCCCCTTCAACGTCAAAGGGGAAGCCTTTCTCCATCTGACTAATAACTTTAATTATTTACTGCTGCTGGTCTTGCTACTGCTGTCGCTTCCGTACCAGCTCTATTTGACCCAAGCCCCCTGGCAGCACGGGGTCTTTATTCATTTGCCCCTATTTGTAGCGACCACCTCAAGTTTGCTTGGTTTTTACTTTGTCTCAGCCCGTGAACAAGCCCTAGAGCTATCCCCATGGAAATTTATTAAAAACATCATTTTACTGATGAGCATTGGTATTGGCATGAGCATCAATCAATCCCTTGCCGTTTGTTCAGGGTTATTTGGTGGCGGCGTTGACTTTGTCCGGACGCCCAAGCACGGAGTCGTTCACCGTCAAGAAAGCTGGAAGTCTAAGAAATATCGGGCGGCTAAAAACCTAGTGCCCTATCTGGAGCTTTTTATGGCTGTTTATCTAACGATCACCATTGGCGTTGCTGTTAGCAACCACCACTTTCTATCGCTTCCTTTTTTGGCATTGTTTTGGAGTGGATTTGTGTACGTTTTAGTTCTGGGTATTTCACAACGGCGATAGTTGCCCGTCGCGACTAGAACAACCGATAAACATCGCAATGCGTCTTAATCAAGGGTGTGTCACTTTTTGCACTGCCTCTAGGCAGCTTGGCAAAACTCGACCTCTTCAACAGCTTCTTTTTCAAGAGCGCCATTGATCAAAGCATCAACGCTAATCAGTTCATCAAGAAGTTCAGAAAATTCAAGTGAACCCATTTCACCGGCAAGGAAGTGTTGGTAAAGCTGAGCGATATCGAGGTCAAGCTGGCTGGAAGAAGACTGAGTGGCAGTGCGAGCGAATTGGTTTTGCATGATTCAGAATTTCCTTTTAAGAGAGTTGAGTGGGTAGCCACCGGTGTTTTGCCGATATCAATACAATACCGAGCTGGCTCTGGGAAGGGATCAGGAGAACTACGGATGATTACCAAAATAAATTTGGAGCGAGGCGCGTAGAAATACGGAGATCCGCAAAAATACTGAGGAGACCCTCTCAGAAAATGCGCTAAAGCTTGCGTAAATCTACTGAAAAAGTCCGTACCTTTACGGTGCTAATTCGGCAGATGAAAGCAAAAGCAACTTTAGACGTGGTGAAGAAAATCTGCAAAAAAATGTAAAGAAAAGTTGAAGGCTACGATCCTGCCGATTTTCTCTGCTGGGAGACGGCTAATTGCCCACAAAAGGGAGCAGCGTCTTCAGAATCTTCAGTACTCTCAAGAGGCTGATATTCGTTTGAATGCGGGGTGAGACGCGACCGGGGACATCTTCGGCAGCAATCCGCAGTTGAGCCTGCAGTTCGGCATATTCTGCGGCGGTAAGGGGGCTACCATCAATGGGAGATCGCGCTTCGGTAATAATCTCATTGAGCAACACCTCTTCGGGGATATCTTTGGGGGGCGGCAACGTTTGAGCCTGAGTGCCCCCAGCCGTTAAACTCATGGCCGCTCCAGCTAAAGTGCTGATTACTCGCTCCATCTGTTTCATGAACGTCTCCTGCTTGGGCTTCTCTGCTAGATAACGCCTGCAACTTTTTATAGATCGCCTATCTGGGCAAATTCGCGATCGCCAAAGATGGCCGACTGATGACGATAAACCTTAAACTCCATCAGATTATGAAAAGGGTCTGCAAGAAAAAATGTGCGATGCTCTAGCGGCTGATCCGGGAAGCGAATCTTGGGCGGAAGATATAGATCGAGCTGCTGCTGTTCAACACGACTCAATAGAGCTTCCCAGTCTGCTTCTGCGGTGAAAACCAAGCCAAAATGCCGAGGATAGATGCCCTTTTGGGGTTGCAGTGGCTCTGGGATAACGTGGGCTACCAGTTGATGACCATAAAGATTGAGAATCACAGCCTGCTCACTTTCTCGACCGATGGTGCATCCGAGACCTTCACCGTAATAGGCTTTGGTCTGCCCAATATCGGTGACAGGAAATGCCAAGTGAAATAGGATTAAACCTGTAGACTCTGACATCGTGTGACCCCTTCTAAATATGCCGTTTATTAATGATATTGCGGGTTGGAATCCTTGGTTGGTGGCGGTGCTGCTCAACCTATGTTTGGGCCTCGTCGGCTGGAAACTGGTCAGTAAACTGCTCACGCCTGCCGGATTAATCAACGCCTTTATTTTAGGGGTTCTCGTTTGGGGCACGCTGGGCTGGCCTGGATACCTAGTGGTACTGTTTTACTTTTTGGTGGGGTCTGGGGTCACTCGGATTGGTAAGGCCAAAAAAGAGGCAGCAGGGATTGCAGAAGGCCGGGGCGGAGCTAGAGGCCCAGAGAATGTGTGGGGGTCTGCTGCTGCGGGTACTTTGTGTGCGATCGCAACTCTCTTCACCCCCACTCCCTATCATCCTCTTCTCCTGCTTGGCTATGTTGCTAGCTTTAGCACCAAGCTCTCTGACACCACTGCCAGCGAAGTGGGCAAAGCCTACGGTCAACGCACCTTTTTAATTACCACCCTCAAGCGAGTCCCCCCAGGAACCGAGGGAGCCGTGAGCTTAGAAGGAACACTGGCCGGTGCGATCGCCTCCATTGTTTTGGCGCTAGTGGGCTGGGCTGTGGGGTTGATTTCGCTGGTGGGGATTTTTTGGTGTGCGATTGCAGCTTTTGTTGCCACCAATATCGAAAGCTTGATTGGGGCGACGCTGCAGACCCGCTTTACTTGGCTAACCAATGAAGTGGTCAATGGGATTAATACGGCAATTGGGGCCATTTTTGCGATCTGTTTGGCAGCGCTAGTGACCTAATCAAGTTTATATAAAGCCGCTAGTTGCTCACTCACTTTGAGCAGATGTTCTAAAAACGTTCTCGCCACCACCGAGAGCTGTTTGCCACTGAAATAGCAGACGTACCACTGTCGCTGAATCGGGAAATGCTCGATATCAAGAATACACAGTTCCCCTTTTTCCCCTGGAAGAAGGGTATGACGCGAGAGCACTGAAATCCCTAAGCCACCCGCGACCGCCTGCTTAATCGCTTCATTACTACTGAGTTCTAAGCGAGTCTTGACGGCAATCTTATACTCCAGAAATAGCTCTTGAGTGGCTTTTCGAGTGCCAGATCCTGGTTCTCTTGTAATAAAGGGTTGATCGTTAAGGCATTGAATAGACAGATTTTTCTTGTGAGCGAGGGGATGATTTGCTGGCGCAAAGACGACTAAGGGATTTTCCAAGAAAGGCTGAACATGGAGATTAAGCTGCTCTGGCGGCTGGCTCAATACGTAAAGATCATCGCGATTATTAGCAATCCGCTCTTCAATTTGACGATGATTGGTGACTTTAAGGGAGATATCGACGCCTGGATATTCCTGGCAAAAAGGCCCTAAAAGGCGTGGCACAAAGTACTTTGTTGTGGTGACTGCCGCTAATCTGAGCCTGCCCTTTGCCATACCTTGCAAATCGGCCACTAGCATTTCATATCGATCTAATCGCTCGAAAATATCTTGGCAGGTCGCCAAGAGTTCTTGACCGGCCTCTGTCAAAAAGAGCTGCTTCCCTAGCTTCTCAAACAGGGGCAGTCCCACCGTCTGAGCCAACTGCTTCATTTGAATAGAGATAGTAGGTTGGGTCAGAAAAAGTTCTTCTGCGGCACGGGTAAAGCTTTGATGACGGGCCGCCGTCTCAAAAACCTTGAGTTGATGAAGGGTAGGTTGCATACAATTGCCTGTCGCTTACGGTGCCCTGAATCGCTCATGGCACACGATAATTCGATCTTATCAACAGAATAGAATCTATTGATATACAAAAAACATTATCTAAACTCAATGGAAGTATCTTGCTAGCCCGACCTCCACTCTGTCAACACATCGAAATATCAAGGATTTCGGGGTTGCCCTCAAGAATTCACTCTTCTATGCATAGACTATACACTATGTAATTGATAGAATTAAATACGGTCAATAGATATCTTTGCTCCATTATGCTTAGAGCAATTAAGACGTTTTAAAGAATCCAGCATTTGTCTTCCTATCGCTCTGATGACGGGATCTCAGTAGGATCTGGGTCGTTGGTGATAGCTCTATAATTTTTGACTCAAAGCTTATGCCTCTAGCATTGATGCCGATTTTTCAAGCCAGTCTCAACACTGTTTACTGGATTCCGATCTATACCCTTGTGAGCGGAATGACGTCAGTGTTCTGGTCGCCCGCAGGGTTTCGACGGACGGGGCCACGCCCTTCAGGCTATATCAATATATTGACGGCGGCGGTCGGGTTCGTTCATAGCTTGCTGGCGTTGATTGCGATTTGGGGCGGTCCAGCCCAGGAAATTTCATTTACTTGGCTGACGGTATCGGATCTACAGCTTGTGCTACCGCTGGAGTATTCAAGTCAGACGATTGGTGCGATCGCAACCATCACCGGCCTCAATGTCTTGGCTCAGCTCTACGCCGTGGGCTACCTAGAGATGGACTGGGGATGGGCTAGATTTTTTGCTTCTTTGAGCTTATTTGAGGCCGGTATCTGTGCCTTAGCGCTGTTTAATTCCCTCTTTTTTAGCTACGTCATCCTCGAGATTTTGACCCTGGGCACCTATCTGCTTGTGGGCATTTGGTTTAACCAATCGCTGGTGGTCACGGGGGCTAGGGATGCCTTCCTGACAAAACGGGTCGGTGATCTGATCTTGCTGATGGCGGTGGTGGCACTATGGCCCCTCGCTGGAACTTGGAATTATGGAGAGCTTGCGACTTGGGCTGAACACGCCTCGGTTGCGCCCTTGACCTTGACGCTTGTGGGTCTGGCGCTAATGTCAGGACCGCTGGGCAAATGCGCTCAGTTTCCGCTGCATCTGTGGCTCGATGAAGCCATGGAGGGGCCGCTCCCTGCCAGTATTTTGCGGAATGCCGTGGTGGTCAGTACTGGGGCTTGGGTTCTGATTAAGGTGCAGCCGATTTTGGCACTTTCGCCTTTTGCTTCTGCTGCGGTGGTGGGCGTGGGGGCGACGACGGCGGTGGGGGCGACCTTGGTTGCGATCGCGCAGATCGATATCAAGCGGGCGCTCTCCTATAGCGTCAGTGCTTATATGGGTTTGGTCTTTATGGCCGTCGGCACCGGGCACACCCATACGGCCCTACTGCTCATGTTTACCTACGCCGTTTCGATGGCGCTCCTGGTCATGAGTACCGGCACGATTATCTGGAGCAACATTACCCAAGACGTGACCCAAATGGGCGGTGTCTGGGCGCGGCGTCCTATTTCGGGTCTTGCCTTTCTAGTGGGCGCGGCTGGACTGGTGGGACTCCCTCCCTTGGGCGGCTTTTGGGCTTTACTTGCACTGATCACTGACCTGTGGGCCGATCATCCCCTGCTAGTGGGCGTTGTCTTGCTCGTGAATGGCTTAACGACCTTCAGCCTAGCCCGTCTTTTTTGTCTCGTGTTTATGGGGCAGCCCCACGCCATGATGACCCGCTCACCCGAAGTGCTGTGGCCGATGGTGGTGCCGATGACGGTTCTGGTTGGGGTGGTGCTGCATGTTCCCATGATCTTAAATCAGGCGGTAGTGCTACCCGAATGGGCCATGCTCGAGCGTCCCTTTGTCTTACTCCTGCTGTGGTCCTGTCTCATGGGCGGCGGTATTGGCGGAGTGCTGTACATCGGCAAGCTTACTCCTCGTCCGATTCAGCTCTTCTGGCCGCAACTGCAGGATGCCTTTGCCAACGATCTTTATACCGCTCAGATCTATCGCAGCACCATTATTTTTGCAGTCAGTCAGGTTTCTCGCTTAGTGAACTGGTTCGATCACACCTTCGTTGATGGAGCGGTTAATGGCGTCGGTTTAGCCACCCTCTTCAGCGGACAGACCCTTAAATACAACAACACTGGAGCCGGACAATTCTATCTACTCTCCATCGTCATCGGCACTGCTTTGCTGATTATGCTGTTGGCCTATCCACTCCTTTCCTGACGTTTTGAATGATGAGTTTTGAGTGGATGGGCTAATCACTCTTCTACAACGTGTCTTTTACTTCTGTTTAAACTCATAATCTTCTCTTTCTTTTTTTCTGCCCAATTTAAAAATCTCGGATAAAAAGCAACGCTAATGACCCTGAGCATTCTACTGTTAATTCCCCTTGCTGGTGCCTTGCTGATTATCGCTTGGCCCCAGGTTCAACAGATCAAGCAACTGGCCCTCTGGATCGCAGGTAGCTTAATCCTTTGGACCGTCTATGTTTTGAGCCAGTTCCAAAGCAGCATTTCAGAGTTGCAGCTCACAACGGTATTGGCTTGGCTCCCTGATTTGGGCCTCAACTATTCACTGGCGGTGGATGGTCTGTCGCTGCCCTTATTGGTCTTGAGCAGCGTCTTGACCTGGATTGCGATTTATAGTAGTCCGACAACGTTAGAGCGTCCGAAGCTTTATTATGCGCTGATTTTTATTGTCAATATTGGCGTGGCGGGGTCTCTGCTAGCGCAGAATTTATTGCTTTTCTTTTTGTTCTATGAGTTAGAGTTGATTCCGTTTTATCTGCTGGTGTCGATCTGGGGTGGCGAGAAAAAAGCCTATGCAGCCACCAAGTTTCTTCTCTACACAGCGCTCTCTGGCATCTTGATTTTGCTGGGCTTTTTGGGGCTGACTTGGTTGAGTGGTGCCACCAGTTTTGAATATACCAGCTTAGATACCACGACTATTCCGCAAAATCTGCAGTTGGTTCTGCTGACGATCTTGCTGGTGGGCTTCGGGATCAAAACACCTTTGGTGCCGCTCCATACTTGGCAACCTGACGTCTATGTAGAAGCTTCACCTCCCATTGCGATTCTTTTAGGTGGTGTTCTGGCAAAGTTGGGAACCTATGGATTAATTCGGTTCGGTTTGCAGCTTTTCCCGGATGCTTGGACTTTGGTGGCTCCAGGGCTGGCAGCCATTGGAACCTTTAGCGTGATTTATGGTGCGCTCAGTGCGATCGCACAATCTGACGTGAAGCGCATGGTGGCCTACAGCTCCATTGGGCACATGGGCTATATTCTGGTGGCGGCTGCCGCAGGGAATACCCTGAGTGTGACGGGTGCGATTGCACAAATGGTCAGCCACGGATTAATTCTAGCCCTGTTGTTTCACCTCCTCGGTCTAGTGGAAACTAAAGTGGGCACCCGTGATCTCAATAAACTCAATGGCCTCATGAATCCCATTCGGGGTTTACCTTTAATCAGCGCCTTGCTGGTCGTCGGCGGGATGGCGAGTGCAGGAATTCCGGGCCTAGTCGGCTTTATTGCTGAGTATCTGGTCTTTCAAGGTAGCTTTGCTCGCTTCCCCATTCCAACGTTGCTGTGCATTATTGCTTCTGGCCTCACGGCGGTGTATTTCGTGATTTTGATTAACCGCACCTGTTTTGGTCGTCTGGATAGTGAAACGGCTTACTACCCCAAAGTGACGCTGACGGAGAGGGCACCGGCATTTATCCTGACGGTGTTGATCTTGATATTAGGGCTGCAGCCGATGTGGTTGACGCGCTGGAGTGAGAATACAGCCGATGCGATCGTTGCTAGGGTTTCGCAGAGTGAAGTTGTAGCAAGTCTTGCTAGGCGTGAGTCGGATAGCGAAGTTCTGTTGGGAGATGTCCAAAGTGTTGCGCTGCTCCCCCCACTTTAGGAAGAGAGTCGCGTTCTGTCTTGTTCTTAGAGCTACATTGACCGTGGAAACAGCTATAGGATTGCAGCTAAACAAGTATCGACAAGCACCCTCGTTATCAATAGAGAAAAATATCTGAGATCTCCGCTCCCTTAGAAACCATTCATAAAGAATCAACCCAATCAAGGCTATCTCCCCCCAGGATTGGGGGGCTGGGGGGGCCAGTGCAAAATCTGAAAGTTTTTTCTCAACATATGCATACACAACAAGCTTTCTAAGAAAATCGACGGGAATTCAAAACTTCCAGCTCAAAGTTAAAATCCACATTTGATAAACATCATGATTCAAGTCGTATCTCCCCCCAATACTCTGCCGCCCTCAACCCATGAGTTTGCAGACATTATTCACCGCCTCGAAGCCGGCGGTGCAATGCTGCCCGACTCCCCCGAAAACCTGATGCAGATTATTGGCCTCTATAAAGCCTATGCCGTGCCAATGGATTTCTACTGGCGCGATCTGCTCTATATTGCCGAACACGTTTTTCTCAAACCCTTACCCTTCTTCAAATATTTCCTGCCCCAGTCTTACCTCGATCTGCCCAATCACTACGCCGGGGAAGGTGCCGACCTACAAATCTGGCGCGGAGAAGCTACTGCCCATCCCGAACTATTAGCCTTCATGGAATCTGGTGAAACCCGGAAAATGCCGAAGCTACTCCATCATCTCTGGCACGATCGCATCAATATGGAGTTCGCTGAATCCTGTATGCGAGCCATGCTGTGGCACGGACGCGATATGGGCATGGGTCAATTTGATGCCTTTCTCGACACCGAAGAATATCGAGCCAACGCCGACCGAGCGATTCGAGCCTTTTTTGCAAAAAATCCTGTCATGCTGGGTCTGTACAAACTCTTCCCAGAGATGTTTTTAGAGCAGTGTCGGCAGATGTCGTACTATTCCAACCTGGGCCTGTTTTGGGAGATCATGGCCCCAGTCTTTTTCGAGATGTCTGATCTCTACGATGAGGGCAAGATCACCACTGTGCCGGAGGCGATGGACTTTTTGGTGAATGGCATCTTTGCGATTGCAGGTCGTCCCATCTACCACCACGTCTATGTTGGGGACGAATGTTACGAAATTATCCCTAAATCAAAGGGCTTTATGTGGCTTTACGAAGCCGCATTGCCTTATGTCGAGGCTGTGTTTTATCGCACCGCACCCTTCCGAGGCACCAAGTCCTATAACGCTCAGGTCGGGCAGGTACCCACCGATCAAAAGGACTTCCACTTCGGTATTTTATACGCCGATGTTTTTCCGGTTGGCACGGCTGGCATTCCCCCCACTCAGCTCATGCAGGATATGCTTCACTTTCTGCCCGACTATCTGCTGGAATACTACGAGCAACACTGTCGCGGTGAAGATGACATGCTAATTCAGTTGGGTATTAGCTTTCAGAGATCAATGTATACCGTTACCTCCGCTGTAATTCAGGCGCTGCGGTGTGCGCTGCTGTATCCCCTCGATGACCCTAATCCCAAACATCTTGAGGCCAACCGCGCGTTTTTTGAAGCGCAAATGGATCGGTTTAAGCGCCCTGAAGCGCGACTTACAGATATCCAGACCGCTCAATATCGTTAGAGCGTGTCTAAACGCCCTGTTAGCAATGTCAGTAACGTTTAGTAGCGACGGTCGAACAGCGACATTAGCGGAGATCGCTGTCAATGTCGCTGCCATATAATCAAAAGAGAAGCAGCCCAAAGCCATACCCATGACCTTTACTCAATCTGGTAGTCAGCGCATCCTGAATCCGACGCAGCCGCCCCCGGTGCCGCGCCATGGCTTGCCCACGATGTACGATTTGCCAAGTGAGTTTCCTGAGAAGCTGGGTTTACCCGATAGCTATCATGATTTACAGCCTCAGTTTTTAAGCGCCACACTGCGGCTACCGGACTATCCCGATGGCAAGTTTTTTACAGGCAGTGACTTTAATATTTACTACGATTTAGAAAATCGACTGTGGCACAAGCGGCCTGATTGGTTCTTAGTCGTGGGTGTTCCTTTTCTTCATCAAAGCGGAGATCTGCGGCTGAGCTATGTGACGTGGCAAGAAGCAGCCAATCCTTTCGTCGTCGTCGAACTCATTTCCCCTGGTACCGAAGATGAAGATTTTGGGCGTACAACGACCGAGCCAGATAGCCCACCGACAAAGTGGACGGTTTACGAGCAAATTTTGCAAGTGCCGTACTACATCGTATTCAACCGTTACATTGACGAGCTGCGTGTCTTTAAGCTGCAAGCAGGCCAATACCAAGAGCTATCGTTGCCCGATCATCGGCTTTGGATGCCAGAACTGAAGATTGGGTTGGGACTGTGGCAAGGTGCGTATCCACAAGGTACCCACCAAGAAACTGAGCGGATCTGGCTGCGGTGGTATGGCGAAGATGGGCAGTGGTTGCCCACAACGGCAGATATTGAGCGGCAACGAGCAATTTCTGCTGAGGCTGAGCTGGCGGCACTCAAAGCAATGCTAAAGAATCGAGGAATTGATTTTAATCGTGTTGAGTAAGTTCGTTCGCAAGGGCGATGCTTTTAAGGAATTGCGCCAGCAATTAATCGCCAAGATGTTGACAGAGAACTTTCATTGGTCTTCTCGCTTTATATTCTGAACCGCCTTCTAAGGAAAATATTCAATGGCAGATATTGTCGAAACTGCGATCGCAGCCCCCAACTTCAAAACCCTCGTCGCCGCCGTCAGCGCCGCTGGATTAGTGGAGACACTACAAAGTCCTGGCCCCTTCACCGTTTTTGCCCCCGTAGATAGTGCCTTTGAGAAACTCCCCCCCGGCACCATTCAAACCCTACTGCAAAACATTCCGCAACTCGGCCGTATTCTCACCTACCACGTTGTTTCGGGTCTATACCGGCAAGAAGACCTGCAGAAACATCCTGAGCTAACCTCAGTAGAAGGCTCACCCCTTCCCTTCAATCTAACCAACGGCTTTGAAGTCAAAAATGCCACCGTCATTGCCCCTGATATAGAAGTCGAAAACGGCATCATCCACTGCATTGACACGGTGCTATTGATGGGCTAAAGCAAGGGCATTAGCCTAGATCCAGTCACATAGATCTATCTCTATTGAATCAGTAGAATAAAACGACTTGAACCTATCTCAACATCAGCCTATGATGCTGAGTATAAATAGCTACTGTTTTTGGTTGCCCAGCGTCGATATTTCGTTTCTCCTAGACTCTCTTTCTAGGACTGTTCGTAAGATCAGACTCAACTTGGCAATGATTTTTTAAGGGGTTGCCACACCCGGAGTCTAGCATTACCTATGGTGCTTCCCTCTAAGTCTTCTTTCTACTTTTATAAATCACTTTGTGAGCCAGTCTTTATGACTAGACTTTTGTCCGCTACCGCCTCGGTTGGTAAAGGGTTACGAATTTCGGAGCCTGTGCTTTCGTATCAGTGCTGGGCTTGACGGTCACCACTCCATTGAAAGAATCAGCTGATCTGCGCCTAGGGTCTGCCTGTCGAGATGATCGCACTCCTGCGACTCTAGTGATTAATCGCCAGTCTTCTCCGACCTGCATTATTGCTTTATCAGCCTTCGAATAAGAATGTGGATGCTTAAACCGCCATCCTGCATTCATGGGCTGAGTGAATCAGTTAGATCGCAATATGATCTCCTTGCCGATCTAACTGATTTTTCTGGTTTTATTTTGCCTGCCATCTAGCGCAACTGGCTCCTCTAGGGTGCTGATGGCTTTATTGTGTGCATCCCTATCGTTGTGTGCATCCCTAATGAAGGATACCGATTAGGCCTAGCAACCACGGTGAAATAACCGCTGAGCTAAAGGCTGACAATGCCATCGCCAGACCTGAAAAAGCTCCCATCTCAGGACTCACCTGAAAGGCACGTGCTGTCCCAACGCCGTGAGCAGTGACGCCCATCGCAATCCCTTTAACACTGTCGTTCTTAATTCGTAAAACTCGAAACAATGTAGTGCCGATGACCGCGCCGATGACACCGGTCATGACGACCAGCGCTGCTGTTAGAGAGGGTAAACCGCCGATCTGCTCTGAAATACCCATTGCCACTGGTGCAGTCACCGATTTAGGGGCGAGTGAAAGCTGTGCCTGTGGACTGGCCCCCAATAGTTTAGCAAGGGCGACTGAACTCAAGGTGCCCACGGTCCCTCCCGCGACAATGGCGACAGACACAGGCAACCATAGCTTCTTGAGTACCGAAAACTGTTGATAGAGCGGAACCGCGAGGGCTACGGTCGCTGGACCTAATAAGAAATGGATAAACTGACCGCCTTCAAAATAGGCTTCATAGGAGGTGTGGGTCGCAGACAAAAAGACAATTAGGGCAATGACGGAGATGATCACAGGGTTGAGTAAAGGATTACACTTTGACTGCAGATACAGGCGATAGGCAATGCTATAGGTCACCAGAGTGATCGTTAAACCCACCAAGGGTGAGGCAGAAAGATAAACCCAAATTTCAGCCAACCCTGATCTAAGCATCTAGCTCCTTCGCGAATAGGCGCTGGGTGGCGATCATGATGGCGGCGGTTGCAGCCATTGTCACGGCTGTACTGAGCAATAGGGTCATGCTAATCGGTAACCACTCTTTCGTAATCAGATCAAAATGAATCATAACGCCAACCCCAGCAGGTACGAAGAGCAGTGAGAGATGACTCAGCAGAACTTTCGACGTTAGATCTACCGATTGAGAGACGCTGTGTTGGGCAACAAAGGTGAGAAATAATAAGATCATCCCTAAGACCGGGCCGGGAATCGGGAGTCGCAGCAGTAGTTTAAGCGCTTCTCCTAGTAACTGATAGAGCAATAGGATGGTGATGCCGTTCAGGAAGTCCATACTCTACTCCAAGGCGTTTACAAAGAGAGATAATGCTGTCCATCGGATCATAATATTGGTGATTGGAGTGGGGGTGGCTCCATCCTACTGATGATTACGGCACTGAATCATGACTGTTGAGCAATGGGCGATCGCAACTCGGTAAAATACTCATAGAGAATCACGCGCAGGCCTCATATGGAAAATTCATCAAATACTTATCCGTCGATTGCTGAATTTCTCAACAGATACGCCACTGGGGAGCGTAATTTTACGGGAATTGAGTTGAGTCAAGCCGATCTCAGTGCCGTGAGTCTAAAGGGTGCCGATCTGAGCTATTCAGATCTCAGTGAGGCCAACCTCAATAACGCTAATCTAAGAGGTGCCGATTTGAGTTACGCCAACTTAAGTGCAGCGAATCTGACCGAGGCCGATCTACGAGGAACGAGCTTGTTTGGAGCTGATTTTCGTAATGCCATTTTAAATGGCGTCAAATTAGCTGAGGCTGACTATGACAGTACTACTCAATTCCCGGATGGTTTTGCCCCCAAAGCTTGATCAGGCCTGATAATGCCAAGATCTTACTTCGTCGCAGAAATAGATGGTTTAGCTGAGTTGTCGGTCCTTGATTTTGAAGGGCAAGACTTGAGATCGCCCCCCTGGTACTCAGCGGTCAGAATAGAGGTAAGTCTCTGACAGGCTCGGCTGAGAAGGGTTTCTAGAGTATCGATGGGCCAAATTTTGATTGTGTATGGTGATGTCTGACCGTAGGGGACATCTTCAATCAGGGCGATCTGAGTCCAGTCAGCATTAAGGGCAACCCGGACCCCATAATTCCCACCGGCATCCCATCGAATGTTGTAATCGTACTGGGCAATTTGTCGACCTTGGAGATCCCAGATACGGGCGTTGCCGTCTCTCATGCTAAAGGTGGCTAGCCTCTGCCCATCAGGGCTAAACAGAATTTCGTCAATCGGCCGGGTGTGGCCGATCAAGGTCGTGATCGGCTGACCGCTGAGATCCCAAAGCTCGACCGTACCGCTGGGTTGACGGATGACGTATTGATCGCCTTTGAGTTTCGTGAAAATGCCCCTTGAAGCTGAGCACTATAGTCCCGTTTAGATCTTGAACTTGAATTTCGCCTTTAGAAGACAGGCCTGCAATGCGATCTCCAGAGGGACTAATGTCAAACCCACCTAAATCCGGACGCTTGAATTCTTCAACGAGCTGACCCTGCAAATCGATGAGCCGCATGGTTTCGTTGTTAGCTCCCCGCACCCACCCATGCCGACCGGATGTTGAGAGATACACCTCCTGATCGGCCAGCTTCTGATCCACCTTGACTGAAGCCTCGCCTTTCATCTACCCCGCTAAGTTCCATCGGCGCAAAACTTGCAAACCACCGACAATAATTTCTCCCTGCTCTTGATTAAAGGCAATCCGTTCTGTGAGTTGCCGCCGGTGTGCGGCCCTGCTCTCAATGGCTTCGATAATATTTTCTGGCTCCTTCAGCTCTGGCTGAACGGTAAACTGCTCCTCTTTGATCGTGGCGACCCGATTGCCGCCTAGCTGATTGCCACCTAGCTGATTGATACAGAGGCCCACTGCACATTGAACCGCGACGAGATCGCGCTCCCCCAAGTCTGAAGGATGCTCAGGAGAGGCCAGATAGACCGCCACCGGAGGTTCTTTAGGATTAATGGGGTAGCGCTGCAGCAAATTCCCTTGCAGATCCCAGACCGCTATGCTTTCACCTTTTTGGTGCACCTGCAGCATGGCGTATCGCTGACCATCGGCACTAAACCAAACTCCCAGAATTTGTCGATAGTCCTGATTCGGCAGGTCTTCTGGTATATCTCGAACCTGCTGAATCTGGTCGAGAATTGTTTGCAGAGCCAGGAGAGGGCTAGTGGCTGGATAGTCCACGAGAGGTCGCCCATCCGCGACGAGTTGCTGTAGGTCTTGGCCCAAATTGACGGCAGCTCTCAAGGCGGCGATTTGCTGAACGGGGAAACGCTGTAAAATTTGCGTTCCTGATCGTTCGAGGCGGGTGCCCACGTTGGCTTCAGCCTGGGCAATTTTAGCGATCTGGGTATTCAATGGCTCAGACATAGTGGAAGACAGAATATCTAAGGTATGTAAGGTCTTGATTCTATATCTATCAAGCCTTACACCCCTTTTCTGTCTTCTTAAGTCAGTGCCATTGATCTTCAATTCCCTCCTGACTGAGTCGCGGGAACTTAATAAACCATAATTGTTTCAGTTGAGTTCCCGTAGAAATTCTAAAGGCAGTCCATCAATGTCTGCAATAAAGGTGACCTCATAGGTGCGATCGCAAATCAGTTGTTCACAGGGCGGCAGCAGTACCTGCAAAGAGATTCCCTCCGCAAGCATTTTGTGCCTAAGTGATTCGATCCAAGCAGACAGACCCGCATCACCCATCGCTTCCGTAACATCAAAACTGAGGTGATAGTAGCCCACATAATGGGGGTCACCAAAGGCATCGGGGGGGGGATGGGGTTCCGGGATTTGAATGAGTTCGATGCGCCCCGCCGTCCCCTGCAGCCAACAGGCTAGGGTATAGCCCGTCGTAAACCGCTCTTGCACCTCAAAGCCAAGCACCTGATAAAACGCGATCGCACGATGAATATCAGCCGTCCGAATAGAGGTGTGATGGCCTAGCATATCGACCTATGGCTCAAAAAAACGAGAATAGGGCGAATGAGCCGGTGAACCCGGTTCATTCTCTAACTCAAAATTAATCACTTGCCACCGGATATCTGTTTCATTTTCAGAACTAAAAACGACGGGTAATCCATACAGGCGATGGGTCTGGTCATCACTAGGGCCAGACCAAGGCGTCGTCCGTTCTAGATAGGTCCGAATCAGTTGCTCATACCGATGGGCAATCACAATGCGGGTCGCCCGGCGCCCTTGAGCATAGAGACGATCCAACGCCTCGTGAATCTCAAATCGAATCCCATCCGGGTGCGTATGCTGGCGGTGCCATTGATTGTCCCACTGTCGCCACTGCCGCCCTGACTGGAGATGCACCAGCTCTTCGGTGTTGGGGTCAGCCTCAAAGGCACCATGCCGATGGCAAAGGTAGGTATCGGTTAAAGTGAGAGCCGAGATCGGTTGTCGGCAGTGCGGGCAGTCCACCTCTGGGCCGAACACAGGGTAATGCAAGCTGGCCGAAGTCATAAAGCAAAAAGCTGAAGAACGCTGGCGTGGCCCCATTATACCTAGGATGGTAGTGCCTTCGATCAGGAAGAGTTGTTTTTTGACTGACATCCCACCATGACCGCTTCATCTTCTGAGCTGCCAACATACTGGCCCCTGCCGGACTGTTCTCTCGCTGCGTTTGTTGCTGCTAGTGCAACCATCATTGGTGATATTAAAATTGAATCAGGTGCGAGTATTTGGTATGGTGCTGTCCTGCGTGGCGATGTTGAACGCATTAGCGTCGGTGCCCATAGCAATATTCAAGATGGAGCCATTTGTCATGGCGATCCGGGGCAGCCCACCGTGATTGAAGACTACGTCACGGTGGGACACCGAGCCGTGGTTCACTCTGCCCACATTGAGTCCGGTTGCTTAATTGGCATTGGGGCCATTATTCTCAATGGGGTTCGCATCGGTGCAGGCAGCATGATTGGGGCCGGGGCTGTGGTTTCTAAATCTGTACCACCGAGATCGCTATGGGTAGGGGTTCCTGCCAAGCCATTACGAGCCGTCAGCGATGGCGAAGCCGCAGAATTAATCGAACATGCCCGCCATTATGAACAATTAGCCTTAGTTCACAGCAATCGGGGCACAAATTTAGGATTTTGCTAGTCGAAGATAGCGACTCTAGTGGCTGATTACCCCAACAGGTGGTTCCAGATCCTGGGGCTAATGTTGAATTGTTAACCTTACGGGGCATCATGAAAGCTAACGTTTTATCTTTTCGTCTTGCTTTTTGCAGAGAATGAGATAAAATCTCGATGCACAAATTGATGTGTGTTAGCCCTCGGCAGTGTAGGTAAATCTGCTGTTGTGCTTTATTGGCGGGGGAACCCGCACAGCGACGGAAACTATTGCAGTGCTAAAGGGGAAAGGTTTATGCAACATCTATTGAAACGGGTCGCCATTGGGGCAGTGGGTACGATCTCAGGTCCATTGTTCAGTCTGCAGTCCGTGGGTGCCTTTACCTTTGATCAACAAGAAGTCAGTCAAGAGAAATTTATTGCGATCGCAGTTCCCTTAGCCCAGGGCGATAATCATAACCTGCTCATTCTGGAGCAAATCTCTAGCGCCAAAAAATGCTGGCAAGAAGAGACAAATCAGCCCGGTGTGGTGGATCCATTGCTCTTGAACTTTGACTTTACGGGGATTTGTGGCCGCAGCACCGACAGTAATGGCTATTCGATTCGGGTCGGAGGTCAAGACCTCGGCATCGATTACCGATTGTCGGTGAGAAAACGCGGGGGCGCGTTCGCCTTAGTGGGCTATTCTGCCAAAGATACCCGTGCACCAGAATTGATGATTGGCCGAACTACCCAGTCTGGATCTGGCTTTCTCAAAATTGAACTAGAACCGGGATGGCGATTTGCGAAGCGAGCCTACGATGGCAAAACCTTAGGGCATATTTATCTGGCCCGTGACAGTTTCCCGGCAGTGACTGATCCAATCGCACCGGAGCGTAGCCCCAAGGCAGACCCCGAAGTCGTGATCGCTCAAGGGGCGGGGGCTGCACCAGAAGAAGGTGCTGGCAAACAAAATAAATCCAAGATCATTGCATCTGAGTCGGCTGATGCAAACGCCGCTAAGACTAGCGTGGCAAACCCTAGTAAAACCACTGCTCAGAAGCGCCGAGCTTCTTTCACAAAACCCATTAGCATCCCTGTACCGACGCCTGGGATCTCAACACCGATTCGATCTGCGTCAGTTCCAAAAGCAAAGAGTATTGCGATTGCACCACCGCCAACCTCAAACAGAACGGCCAATACACCATTTACGACACCGATTCAAATCCCGGTCCCAGAGCCGAATCAGACTCCACCCCAAGACTTCCCCCCAGCCCGTCAGTACCAAAGACCGGCTTCCAACTCATCCGATTTACCGGCTCTAGCGGCAGGGGTGTTGCCGGTTCCCAGTGGTGACATTCCGTCGGGAAGCGCCCCCGGTCGCGATGGTGTGTATCAAGGATTTTCGTCTAATGAGGTTCCTAAAGATGGCAGTCCGCCAGCGCCGCCGATGCAGTTGGCCTCAGTGGCCTCTGCACCGTCACCCGCGCTGACCAGTCATCGCTATCGAGTGGTGGTGACCGCCAGTGGCTCTCAACAAAACCAGCTTCGTACCCTGGTCCCCGACGCCTTTCGGGCCAACTATCGCGGTCAATCTGTGCTCCAGGTGGGAGCCTACCGCAGCCAGCAAGAAGCCGACGAAATGCTAAATTTTCTATCGCAGAATGGCTTTAGCGGTGTATTAGACGAGCGCTAATCTCGTTTGGGGTCGAAGCAGGGTGCTTGTTCTCTCCATCAATAGAGGCCGGATTCACCTGTGGGGTGGTCGCATTTGCGATCGCCAATGGGTTATCCTCTATAGCATCAAATACTGGCGTGCAGGAACAGAGGCATGGATGAGCTGAGATCAGTTCTTGAGCTGGCAACCGAAGAAGAACTTCAGGATTTGACGGCAATTTTGTTCAAGCGCCGGTTTAATCCCCTCGACTATCTCAATGGGGTCAGTCCAGACACCATCGAGTGTGGTGATCATCAGGGTTGGCTCACCGCCATTGAGCAGCGGTTTCGATTCTTAGCGGCGGATGGAATGACGGTGCTCAAGGGGCAAACTGAATTTGTCACCTACCGGCAGACCCTGGTGCAGGTGTGTCGCTACCTGAAGCTGCGCTACTCCCCGACCTGGCAAACGACAGAGCTAGAATCAGAGATCTTTCTGCATTTGGTGCGGCGCACCTGGAAACAGCTCCCTAGCCGAGAGCGGCAAGATTTAATGCACCGAATCAGTACTGCACTATCAACCTCATCCGCCGATCCCCTGCCCCTCAACTGCCAAGAAGATTCCCTCCGTTTATTTTTAGAAGGGGGCAGTGCGTTAGCCCTGAGTTCGGTCGTGAGACCCATGCTTTTGCGCCAAGTGGCGCGGCAGTTCACAGCCTATTTTGCCAGCTATCAGGCGGGTCGAGCCGCCGTTTCCCTCCAAGGACAAATGGTGCTGCAAACGGCAAAAGAAGGGATGGCGCTTAGCGCGGCTCGGTATGGGGCATTGCGAAGTGCGTGTGTTGTGCTGGGTTCAGCGCTGTGGGCTGGATTTGCCATTGATTTGGGGTGGCGGACTATCTCGACCAACTACAGTCGGGTCATCCCGATTATTTTTACGCTGGCTCAAATTCGCTTGATTCGAGGTGAGGTATACCAGCTTGCTTGATGTCGTGAATGCTCATCCCTGGGCAGCCCCTTCCCATTTCACGATGCTGGGCCTGCTGTTTGGATTTGCTATAGCCCACAGTGGTCTGGCCTCTCTCAGAATGTGGGCAGAAGAAAAGATTGGTGCCCGTGGGTATCGCGTAATCTTTGCGCTGGTGAGCATTAGCTTGGCCCTGGTCTTAATTATTTACTTCTTGAATCACCGCTACGACGGGGTACGGCTGTGGCAAGTGCAGGGGATTCCGGGCATTAAACCCTTCGTCTGGATGCTCTCAGTCATTTCGTTCTTGTTTTTGTATCCTGCCACCTTCAATCTGCTCGAAATTGCCGCCATTCAAAAGCCCCAGGTTCACCTGTATGAAACCGGCATTATCAGAATCACGCGCCACCCTCAGATGGTGGGCCAAGTGATTTGGTGCGTTGCCCACGCCCTCTGGATTGGCTCTACCTTTACCCTCGCAACCTGCTTTGGGCTGGTGGGGTACCATTTATTTGCCGTTTGGCATGGCGATCGCAGGTTAGCAAAACGCTATGGAGATGCTTTTACCGCCACGAAAGCGCGAACATCTGTGATTCCCTTTCTTGCAATTTGGCAGGGGCGACAAACGTTTGTGTGGACAGAGTTCTTGCGACCGTCTTATCTAGGCGTTGCCTTTTTCATCGGCTTAATTTGGTGGGCGCACCCTGCGATGATGCTTGGAGCGATGAAAGTTAGTTTGCTGGTTCAGTGAGCAATGCTCTTAATCACAAAGAGTACTGTGGCAACTTCCGAAATTTTATGCCACGTTAGAGGTCACTCTTCAGCTTGTGCGATTGTGTTTGAACAACAGGCTCCGATATCTTCTCAGCCCCAACGGCTAGGCTCTGTTTTGCAGGCAGCAGGTTTGCTTTCAGCTTCTCAGCTAGAAGTTGCGCTATGGGATCAGACCCTCTACTGGGATCTCCGACTCGGAGAGATCCTCGATCTACATGGCTGGGTCAATCAACAAACCTCTGACTTTTTCGTCACCCATTTTTTGACAACCCAAGTGGAGCCAGAGCAGCATCGACTGGGATTCTATCTCAAAGAAGCATCGCTTCTGAGCAATGAGCAGATTTTAACTATCGTAGAGCAGCAGCTTCAGAGCCATTATAAATTCGGAGAATTGGCAGTTCAAAGCGGTTGGCTACAGCAACAAACGTTAGATTTTTTACTCATGCATCTTTTTCCTTCTGTAGAGTCATCCCCATTGAGCGAAGCATCTCCGTTACTAAAAACACCGTCCATCGTGATTCCTCATTTTGAGTCAAAGTCAACGGTTCTCCAGCTTGAACAGAACCCTGATGCTTGGGTGAGCTGGGTATAGCTGACTTTTCCTGCTAAGTCCTACAGCCTATATTAGACAAGTCTTCTGCCGCCATGGTCAAGTTAACGATAAAGTAGCCTCAACGCGACTAACCCAGGAGGGGATGATGGAGACAGCCCGGCATGATCAGAATTTTGGCAATTGCCAGCTAGGCGATCAACGCTTGCCCCGTCGTGCCCATAACATTGGTCAAGCCCTGAGCGAAAAATTTGGTCAGGGACTATCACAGTCTTTGGGGTCCACTTCAGACTTCAAACGAGCTTATGAGTTTTCGCCAATGGCAAAACCAGCTTTGAGATCTTGATTACCCCTCACTGCAAGCGGATGACCACCGCAGCGAGTGAACTCCCCATGATTTTAAGTGTTAATGAATTGACTCATATAGTCTGGCAAGGGATAGACTCCGGTGCCCCAATTTTGGTGCCGCTGCAGAGGCACCAAAATTCGTGAGTTATGACACCCCTCGAAGGTGTCCCTGTGCGTGTCCCTCACCTCTCTCACTTCAGTACAATAGACTAGGACCGCTCTACCGATACCATGCTTCAGGATACCCCCGATCTCATCATCTACGCTCAGCACGGATGGGCTGACGATCACCGCCACATGGAGTATCTGGCGGGTCAGTTGGCAACGCCGAAGACACAAATCATTGCGCCGAATTTGGGCTACTGGCGCACTTGGCTGCGGATTGCGCCCTTGATTGATCGAGTCGATGCGATCGCAACCCAAACCCTCACCCAACATCCCCACACCCCTATGCACATCATCGGGCACTCAATGGGGGGCTTAATCTGGTTAGAGGTTCTGCACCGTCACCCCGAATGGTGGCCTCAAGTGAAATCATTAACCCTGGTGGGTTCCCCTGTTGGTGGCGCTGATTTAGCCCGCATCATTGATCCCTTGGGCTGGGGGATTGGCATTGCTAGAGATTTGGGGAAAAGTCGGAGAGTGATTGGAGATGCGATCGCATCCAAAATTCCCACCCTTATCATCAGAGGCAACATTAATGGCGGCAGTGACGGCACCATCACCAACGGCTCGACCCAACTTCGCCATGCCGCCGTAGTAGAGCTACCTGGAATCAATCACCCCGCCCTGCGGCATCACATCCAAGTCTCTGATACCATCAGAAACTTTTGGCAAGACCCCACCCAATTTCAATGTGAGACCTGTGATGTTACCGCCCAACTAATCCAACAATTGCAGGCCATTGAAGGGATGACCGACGCCCATCAACGCGACTTCTACCGCGCTAAAGCTTGGCTAAAGCTTCCCAACGGCATTACCCTGTGCACTTGGAAGAATCCCTTGGGGATACCCCATATTTTTGTTGCCTCACCCCAGGGAGAATATCTCTATGGCGGCTTTGTCGGGTGGCTGCATATCAAACCCTTCTGGAACGCCCTCACCGCAATTAAGCACGAATATAGAACCTCCTAAACCTCATCAAGATGATCGGCAACGGCGTTGTAAAGATCTAATACATGCTGATCGTCTAAATAGTAATAAACGTGGCGTCCTTGCTTTCGATAGCCCACCAGTCGCACTGCTTTAAGCGATCGCAACTGATGCGACACCGCAGACTCACTCATCCCTAAAAGGGCAGCTAAATCCCCCACGCAGACCTCTTGTGCAGCTAACACCGACAAGATTCGGAGTCGACTGGCATCTCCTAACAGACTAAAAAACTCAGCCATGCGCTGCGCTTTATCAACCGCCAAGACCTCGCCAGAGGGCTTCAGCCCATCATGCCGATCATCGCAAACAGGCACAACCTCTGTCACGTCAGACAGACGTGCCTCAGACTTGGGTGACTTAGACATACAGGCATCCTTAACCCAGACAGGTTTCATAATATAAGTTGACACATGAACAGATGTTCATGTATATTGATTGTATACCAACCCTGCGCTATTGTCGCAAAGGAGACTCTGTATGACTGCTGTTAGTCAAATGAAATGCGCTTGTCCCTCTTGTCTTTGCATCGTAGATCTCAAGGATGCCGTGATGACAAATGACAAGCCCTACTGCAGCGATGCCTGCGCCCAAGGCCACCCTCAAGGGGCCGGATGCGGTCATACTGGGTGTGGGTGCTAATGGGACTGCATGAATGACTGAAGAGAAGACAAAGCCCGACTCGAATAGTGCGCCACTGCCTGGGCCTGGGGTCGGGTTTACCTTTTTGTATTACTTCAGCATGAGCATCGTCATTGTGCTGCTGGCGGCGCAGGGTATCGATCTGCCGATTGGCTCAGTAGAGCTGTATCGCGATGGCATTGTCTTGGGCTTGCTGGTTGGTGGGGCGGGGGTTTACTTTAATCGCACCGCCAGTTTTGAGATTTACGATCAAGATTCATCCCGTTTGCAGCATCAGCTTGAGCAGAGTTTGGCTGATATGAGATTTGAGTTAGATGCCGATGCAACAGAGCAGCAAGAGCATTACGCTGTGTATCGCCGTTCGGGTCTAGCAAGACTATTTTCGGGGTCAGTCTTCGTTGCCCGTCGTCCCACAGAGACCCAGATTGTCAGTCGGGCATCGATACTTCGGCAGCTACAGAAGACACTCATAATCACTGATTAATCTGCCAAATCTGTCAAATATTTGTAATAATGGCCTCGTCTGATTGTTATGCAACGATCGGATCAAGTTTCCTATTGATTGTGAGTCTGTCCCAATGCTGCCCAAAGATATCATGTCTGTGCAACACCGTTCCCTCAAGGCGCTCATGGCTGTTGGGCTAAGTTGTGGCGTTGTTGTTAATCAGATCGCTGTGGCAATGGGACGAGAGGTTCAAGTCTCTGAAACAGCCACCTCGCAGCTTGTCGCTCAGAAAAAAACATCTCCCACACCCTCCACCCAAAAATCAAGCCAAAAATCAAAGCCATCCCCAAAAACCCAGCAAAAGTCGAAGCCACTCTCTAAGCAGGCTATCCAAAAGCTCAATCAACTGATGCAGCAGGGGGTGCAAAGACAACAGCAAAGAGACTATGCGGGGGCTGCTCAGATTTATACCCAAGTGTTGGGCATTGACGCCAATTATCGACCCGCTTACCTGGGTCGTGCTCTCGCCCTGTGGAGCACCAAAGATCTTCAAGGTGCTAGCCAAGACTATAGTCAAGCCATTCGGCTAGATGCAAAAGATGCCGTCGCCTTTCGCAATAGAGGGGCCATTCATTCTCTCCAAGGCAAAACTACTGAAGCTCTAGGGGACTACAACCAAGCCATTAGTCTCGACAACACCAATACAGAAGCGATTCTTAACCGAGGACAGCTTTATTCTGCCTTGAATCAATACCCGGCAGCGGTTCAAGATTACAGTCGAGTCACTGCGCTGCAACCTGATTCAGCGCAGGCATTTTTTAATCGTGCGATCGCATACGGTTCACTTAAAAACGATGCTGCTGCAGTCTCAGACTACAGTCGAGCCATTCAGCTCGATCCCAGCTATGGTGCCGCCTACTATAATCGGGGCCTTTTATACGACCGCCAAAAGGCCTTTCAGCAAGCGTTAGAAGACTTTAGCCAAGCCATTCGGATTAATCCGCGAGACACAACGGCCTACCAAAACCGGGGACGCATTGCGCTGAGTCTAGGTCAAAGTCAAGCAGCCCTCGAAGACTTTGGGCAGGCCATTGCCCTAAATCCCAATGATGCCAGCAGCTATTTCAGGCGTGGATTTGCCTACAGCTCCATTAATAAATCTCTAAACTATCGACAGGCAGCAGTGGCAGACTATACAAAGGCGCTATCGATAGATCCAGCCTTTGTCAATGCCTACGTCAATCGCGGTAATCTTCAGTTGATTTCTGGGTTTTATACCAAGGCGCTGCTTGATTACTCGCAGGCCATTCAGCTCGACCCTCAAAACGTGACGGCGCTCCACAATAGAGGTCGGGTTAATGCCGTTCTACGGCGGCGTCAGGCCTCCCTTGATGACTATCAACAGGCCGCTATTCTCTATCAGCAGCAGGGGAATACGGTTGAATATAGCCAAGTTCTTGAACAAATTCGGTGGCTAAGACAGTCACTAGGGGCAAGACCAGAACCCGCCGGGAGTCCTGCTCTGCAGCCTTCAGCGCGGCCGATCAGGCCAGTCACGCCACCCACAGCCCAGCCTCCCAATCGTCCTACATTCGCTTCGCCACCAGTTGCTCCGTCTACCGCTTCTCCGTCTACAGCACCCACCACTGCACCGCAGCCTGCCACCGCAGCGCCGACAACCTCTCCGCTAGCACCGGCAATGCCGCAGCCTGCTACAGCAGCGCCGACACCCGGCTTAGTTCCAAGGCCAACCACTGTAGTATCGCCAACCGCACCTTCTGTAGCACCTAAACCGGCCTCTAAGCCGACGGCACCTGGCACGACGACATCGCCAAATAGTAGTAAGGTGGGTGCGCCCACGGCTGTTCCCGCAGCGCCCGGTAGCGACACGCCCACAAACCCCCCTTTCGCACCACAAGCGCCTGCTCAAACAGCTCCGACAGGTTCACCGCAAAAATCGCAGAAAACATCTAAGGCGTAGGGGAGTCAATTCCTGATCCTGTTTTGGGTCTTAGATAGCCTCTGATGACAGGGGATTTTGTACAATGCCACTCAGTGCAGCAGAAATACCCCTATGGCCTTAATTGATTTTCAAGTTTGCGATGGCGACCTCAACGCCGATCAGCTTCAAGACTATCTGCAAACCGACCAGCTTGCGGTGGATACTGAAACTATGGGGTTACGGCCCCAGCGAGATCGGCTCTGCTTAGTGCAGCTCTGTAATGCCGCAGGCCAAATCACCGTCATTCGCATTGAGCGCGGCCAGACCGACGCTCCCCATCTCAAACAGCTCTTAGAAGCCCAGAGTGTCGAAAAAATCTTTCACTTTGCCCGCTTCGATATTGCCACTTTGCAGCACCATCTCAACATTGCCACCGTCCCTGTGTTCTGCACAAAAATCGCCAGCAAAGTAGCCCGCACCTATAGCCCTCGCCATGGTCTTAAAGAATTGGTACGGGAGCTAGAAGGGGTTGACCTTGATAAGAGCGCCCAAAGCTCAGATTGGGGGAACGCGGCCAATCTTTCTGAAGAACAACTTCGCTACGCCGCCAACGACGTTCGCTACCTGATTCCGATGCGAGCCAAGCTGATTTCAATGCTGCAGCGCGAAGACCGGTGGACCGTGGCTCAACAATGCCTGCAGTGCTTACCCACCTTCGTCATGCTCGATCTAATGGGCTATGATTCTGTCTTTGAGCATTAGAGCCGGTGTATCTACAGCAGCTTCAGCTCAACCAGTTTCGGAACTACTCAGGACAGATCGTTGACTTCTTAGCCCCCAAAACGATTCTGGTGGGGGCCAACGCCCAGGGCAAATCTAATTTACTAGAAGCGGTGGAGTTACTGTCAACCCTGAAATCTCATCGAACCAGTCGCGATCGCGATCTGATCCAAACCGACACCAGCGCAGGTCAAATTACCGCCATGCTCCAGCGCGATAGTGGCCCTTTAGACCTCAGTCTCACCCTGCGGGCCAACGGTCGTCGCACCCTAGCCGTCAACAGTGAAAGCGTCCGCCGCCACCTCGACTTTTTAGGCCATATCAATATGGTGCAGTTTTCTAGCCTCGACCTCGATCTCATCCGGGGTGGCCCCGGCAATCGTCGAAGCTGGCTCGATACCGTTCTTATCCAGCTTGAACCCGTCTATGCCTACCTATGGCAGCAATATCAGCAGGTACTTAAGCAGCGAAATGCCTTTCTAAAACAGCGGCGATCTAACCCCAATCATCCCCCAGAGGCAGCCCAGCTTCCCCTTTGGAATCAGCAGTTGGCCTCCATGGGGGCGCGGGTCATTCAGCGTCGTCATCGCATGCTTGAGCGATTAGCACCCCTAGCTCAGCAATGGCACCATGCCATCAGTGGTGAACAGGAGCACCTGACCCTGGCCTATGCCGCCAACGTCAATCATGATCCGGCTCACCCCGATCAGCTCTACGGAGAGTTCCTTGCGCAAATTGAAGAACGCGCTGCTGCCGAATATCATCAAGGGCTAACGCTCACCGGACCACACCGTGATGAAGTAGACCTGCTAATCAATGAAACACCCGCCCGCCAGTACGGATCTCAAGGACAGCAGCGGACCTTGGTCTTAGCGCTCAAACTCGCCGAACTTCAGCTGATTGAAACCGTTATTGGCGAACCGCCGCTGCTGCTACTCGACGATGTACTCGCAGAGCTTGATCTCAATCGTCAGGATCAGCTATTAACAACCATTCAAGACCGCTTTCAAACCCTCATCACCACCACTCACCTCGGTGCCTTTGAAGCCAAATGGCTCGATTCTGCTCAGGTATTGACCGTTGCTAACGGCAGGATTCAACGCTAAAGCGATTCCTCAAACGAGGCCACCCCTAGGGCACAAATAGAGAAGGCGAACACCACAGGCATGGGGGACTGTTGCTGCAGACTCATGAAGATAGCCGCTGCAGAGAGACTCAACAAGCCATAGATAACCTTCATGCGCTCTGGGCGCTCTTGCCCCTTAAACGCTTGAAAGACAGTAGATGGAACCGGAAGCGGCATCACAGCACCAGGTGGGAAGGCCCAATATCGGTGATGATCGACAAATAAGTCAGACCAACCATGCGCTTGGCACCAACCCATCACATAGCCGGTTAGAGATTGGAGCCTAGACATTTTATCGGCTCTCAGTGCTACAGATCTGTAGAAACGTCCTTCGAGGCTAGCAAAAGACACCCTCTGATATTCCATCCCCCCATAAAACTTAAATGTCCTCAGACTAATAAATATAAATACTCAAACCTATAAGCGATAGATATCAATACGGCCCTTTGATAAGCAATTCAGAGGCTTCAGGCTCTCTTTGATTACAAATCCCTTTCGTAGAGGTCAGTACACGGCTTTATAAAGCTTAACTTTTCTCGTAGTATCAAGAAGGTGTCTTTAATTGGCTTAGTTGCAATCTGCACATTGCAGAGACTAGGGTGATTATTGGCTAACGCTGTTTCCATGTAATGAGAGGTTTACCGAATGGCATCTTATAAAGTTACGCTAATCAACGCAGACGCAGGTCTCAATCAAACGATTGACTGTCCCGATGACGAGTACATCCTTGATGCTGCAGAAGAAGCTGGCCTTGACCTGCCTTACTCCTGTCGTGCGGGCGCTTGCTCTACCTGCGCTGGTAAGGTAACGGCTGGAACTATCGATCAAAGTGAGCAATCCTTCTTGGATGGCGATCAAGAAGCAGCAGGTTATGTCCTAACTTGTATCGCTTATCCCACCTCTGATTGCACTATCGAAACAGGTAAAGAAGAGGATCTCTACTAGAGACCACTGATCACGGTTAGATCAACTCTGTTGCTAATCAAGGTGGGGCATGGTGTTATCAACTTCACCAATCCCACCTCCTTTAGCAGATTTATTTTTGATTGAAGGGGTTTCGTTGCTATTTCCCCTCACACTTTAAAAACTTTTTTGCGCTCTGGCCCAGTCGTCACAACGCTACAGTGGGTCAGGCTTACAATTCAATTCACCATTATTCCAGCGGGTTAAGCTGCTGGATATTTTAATCGTTGAGCCACAAGGCTCCTCTCGATGCTGGCGTTAGATAGGATGAAGTGATGGCAACGTACAAGGTTACCTTGATCAATGAAAAAGAAGGCATCAATCAAACCATTGACTGTCCAGATGATGTCTATATTCTGGATGCCGCCGAAGATCTAGGGCTAGACCTACCGTCCTCCTGTCGCGCAGGCGCTTGTTCTTCCTGTACAGGTAAACTCATTTCAGGGACAGTGGATCAATCTGATCAGTCCTTTTTAGATGACGATCAGCTCGAAAGTGGCTTTGTCTTAACCTGTGTGGCTTATCCGGCCTCGGACTGCACGGTGGCGACCCACCAAGAAGATGAACTCTATCCATAGCGTAATCCTTTCTTCAAGCGTGGGCATTACGGATGCTCAAACATCTGCCGAGGCTGTACAACCACCCTATCAAAGCGCATTTGTGTTTTCATAGAGTCGTGTGCCTCCTCATGGTGGTGGTTAAACCATGAATACAGTAGATTACCTACGAATTAGTCTTGTGGATCGGTGCAACTTCCGGTGTCAGTACTGTATGCCCGAAGATGCTGCACTTCAGTTTTTGCACCAGGCTGATGTACTCAGCACCGATGAGCTGTTAACTCTGCTACAACAGGTTTTGATTCCATCGGGGTTTACTCGGTTTCGGCTGACGGGGGGAGAGCCTTTAATCCGTCCTGATGTGGTTGATATCGTGGGGCAGATTACTGCCTTACCCCAGGTTCAGGATCTCTCGATGACCACCAATGGGTTTCTGCTATCACAGCGGGCGTCAGCGCTCTATGATGCCGGTTTGCGTCGCCTGAATATTAGTTTAGATTCCCTCAATCCGGAAACCTTTGGTGAGATTGTAGGCGATCGCACCCAAAAACGCTGGCATCAGGTCTGGAAAGGCATTCAAAGCGCCTATCAAGTGGGTTTTAATCCCTTAAAGCTCAATGTTGTGGTGATCCCTGGGGTGAATGAAGCTGAGGTGTTAGATTTAGCCGCCTTGAGCATTGAACGTCACTGGCATGTCCGGTTTATTGAATTTATGCCCATCGGGAATGCAGACCTGTTTGGACAGCGGGGCTGGGTGCCTTCTGAGGAATTGCGGCAGCAAATTCGCGATCGCTGGGGGTTAGACGCAGGTTACGTCAAGGGCAATGGACCTGCCGATGTTTTTCAAATTCCGGGAGCATTGGGGACGCTGGGATTCATTAGCCAAATGTCGGAATGCTTTTGCGATCGCTGTAACAGAATGCGTCTATCCGCCGATGGCTGGCTGCGGCCCTGCCTGCTCAACGAAACCGGACAGCTAGACCTTAAAACAGCTTTGAGAGCAGGGGTAGACATGCAGATCCTTCGGGATCGCGTCCAAACGCTGCTGCAGCTCAAGCCCGACATCAACTATAAAGAGCGCGATGCTGGCACAGTGGCTGGGGCTTACAGCCGCACCATGTCTCAAATTGGTGGTTGAGATCGCTGAACCCTAATAAGTTGATAGGCACCAGCATCCTTGAGCAGCACTGAACGCTGAGGATCTAGGTCAAGCTCTTGAAGACGTTCTTTCAGGCCCACCACTAAAACAGACGGTTGAGCGCTTTTCAACCGCTGCTGTATCTCTTTGGAAATAATTTTAGGGGTATGGATATAAATAACGGGCCGCTGAGTATAAAAGACAAGGCTCGGCTTTTGTCCTGAGTAAATAATTGGCTCTTCCTGCTGCTGAGCGCGAATGACGGTCGCAATCTGGCGCAGCGGTAACTGACGCTGACTATCCATCAACTGCAGGAGAGGCAATAGCGTTAAGGTGATAAATAGCACTATTGCGATCGCATCGACAGTCCACAACCAACGCAGCCGCCGCCAGAGCAAGATCAGACTTGCGATCGCAGCCCCTACCCAAATCATTGTCCCCGTGATCATGACTCCAGACTGCTGCACTACCTGCGGAAAATTCGGCATATCTGGATCGTGCCCCAGCCATTGAAGACTATTGAAACAGGCCCAGGCCAGCGTTGCGAGCAGGACCACATGGGCAACGATACTCACAAGAGCAGACCATTGATGTTGTCGAGGCCGCAATCGAGGCTGTCCAGCCAACCCACCCACTAGAATGGCGGCGGCAGGCATCAAGGGTAAAACATAGCTGGGCAGCTTTGTTCCCGCCACCGTAAAGAATAGAAAGATGCCGCCAAACCAGTGCAGCGCAAATAACCCTAGCTGCTCTGAACGAGGCTGCCCGCGCCATTGCGCCACGTTAAAGAATCGCAGCCGCGCCATGGCCCAGGGTAACCACACTGACCAGGGGGCAAACCCCAACAGCACCACTAAAAAATAAAAATACCATGGTCCTGCATGGTGATTGACAGTGCTGGTGAAGCGATCAAAATTGTGATAGCCAAAGAAAGAATCTAGATAGGCTTCGCCATTGGCAAGAATGACCAGCACATACCAGGGAACCGTCAAGAGCAAAAATAGGCTACTGCCGAGCAACAGCGGCATCTCGCGCAGCACCTGCCGTAGGCAGCCTTGGTAGAGCAAAAAGGAACCGATGATCAGCCCCGGCAGCACAATGCCCACCGGACCTTTCGTCAATACCGCCAGCGCAGACAGCACAAAAAACAAGAGGTACCAACGACGTTGCTGAGGCTGTTCTGAGCGGGCATAGCCCATAAAAAAAGCCAGCAGCGCCATACCCATGCAGCCCGTCAGCAGCATATCCGAGACGCCAATCCGCCCCCAAACCAGCATCTCTGGGGTCAGAATCAAGATCGCAGTCCCCATCCAGGCAACAGCACTGAAGCGTTGGGACCTGGGGCGCTGTGATGGGAAAGAAGGTTCGGGGGGGACGGGTGGTGCTGACGACGGCAGACTGGGGCAGCCAAAGCACTGCAGGCAATAACCACTGAGACCCACCAAGGCAATGGCAGACAGAGCAGAAGGAAGGCGAGCGGCCCATTCATTTACCCCAATCAGGCGATCTGCCACCGCCATCAGCCAATAAATCAGCGGCGGTTTATCAAATCGCGTGACGCCATTGAAGTAAGGGGTAACCCAGTCGCCGGTCTCTTGCATTTGCCGAGCGGCTTCAACAAAGAGGGGTTCGGTTTCATCGATCAGGCCGATATCACCTAACTGCCACAGGAAAACCAGCCCACAGAGCAGCGCCAGACTCAGGATAGACAGCCACAGACGATGTTCCTTCCAGACCTTGGTGCCCGGTAGGGATATGCGACTCGATGACATCTAGGTCTCAAGGTAAACGAACAGACTCTACTGTAGCGGCAATTGCTAATTCTAGAGGTCAATCAAGGTAGATCTACGTCGTTAGAAAGTCGCGATCGCATCTGCCGATAAAGCTGTTGGTTAAGCTGCTGCCTAAATTCTAAGTATTGTGCTGACGGTTGATAGCGCCGACCTTGCTGTTCTGCCATACACTGATCGAGGGCCAGCGTCAATCGATTGAGAAGATCTAACGCTTCATGATCCTCAATGGCGGTCTGTATATACAGCACCGAGATGAGATTATTTATATCTTGCTCAGACAGGCTAATCCTGCATTTCATTCAATTGCTCCTGCGGTATGTCCCCCCGCATTGGCATTCCATTACAACTCATCCGATCCGCAGTATGACTTGCGGAAAGCAGATGTTCATGGGTGCTGGTTGACGATAAGCAGCAAAAGGTGATCCGCCATTTACCCCTAAAGGCGTTCCCTTCTTTTCCCCCGATGCTGTGCGATGCTTAGCGTTACCAGTATTTAATTTACCTATCCCAAGGCTAATCGATAGATGGGCAATCGTCGATAGTTCTATGGCAGGATAATTTTGACTCGCAAGTTTTTTGTGATGCTGCCCCCTCCAGGACATGCCACCATGCCTCAACTCAGCCAAATTTTGCTCTACCCTATCAAGTCGCTGGATGGGTTCGCGGTCACAGCGGCAGCGCTCTTGCCGGGAGGGGCGCTGCAGGGCGATCGCGAGTTTGCCATTGTTGACGCCCAAGATCAGGTGATCAATGCAAAACGCACGCCCAAAATTCATCGGTTGCGATCTCAGTTTGACCTCCCTAAACGCCTCATTTATCTCCAGGTTCAGGGCGAATCTGCCAGCTTCCATCTAGATCGTCAACGCCCTGCATTAGAGACTTGGTTGGGCGATTTCTTCGAGCAACCGGTGCGGTTGATTCAAAACCTAGAGACCGGCTTCCCAGATGATCTTGATTCCACCGGACCCACGATTATTAGCGAGGCCACCCTAAAAACAGTGGCTAGCTGGTATCCCGGCTTAGATTGCGAAGCAATTCGGCGTCGATTTCGCACGAATCTAGAGCTTGATGCCCCCGAACCCTTCTGGGAAGATCGATTATTTGGTGAACCAGATATTCCGATTTCGTTTCAGATTGGTGCCGTTGCGTTTCAGGGCATTAATCCTTGTCAGCGCTGTCCGGTGCCAACACGGCACCCTGAGACCGGAGAAGTCTATGCCGGGTTTCAGAAAACCTTTGTGGCAAAACGAAAAGAGACGCTGCCAGAGGGCGTGGTGCGATCGCGGTTTAACCATTTCTATCGGCTGACCATCAATACTCAAGTACCCCGTTCTGAAGCAGGCAAGGTGCTGCGTTTAGGGGATAAGGTACAGCTTGGTAGTCATACTGGAGCGGCATGATTTAAGCTGTCAAGATGTTAAGTCTGGGTAAAATTGCGACACCGCGACTCTCCTATACTTGGTTTTGGCGCTGCCCAATTGCTAAATTTCAATGGATTTAGAGCTAATATGACTGCACTCAAACCCTCCCCCCGACGGATGAAGACTCCAGTTATTCTCTCTACCGTACTGGTTTTAACAGCGTCTACACTGATGGGCTGTGGCACGGGACCATCCAAGGACGGGGCGGGGAAGGTGATCCATTATCTGCGTAGTAGCGAGTACAAAAGCCTTGACCCACCGAAACAGTTTGATGTTGTCTCGGCTGAACTGATTGGTAGCCTTTACGATCCGCTCTTGACCTATCACTATCTGAAGCGTCCCTACGAGCTGACCCCGAACCTGGCCGAAAAAATGCCAGAGTTGGCAGACGACAAAATCACCTATACGTTTACCCTCCGTAAAGGGGTTAAATTCCACGACGATCCCTGCTTCCCAGAGGGGAAAGGTCGAGAATTGACCGTTGATGACGTCTTATTTTCGATTAAGCGGTTTTCAGATGCGAATATTAACACCCGTAGCTACGCCGTGCTCTTAGAAGGACGCATTAAAGGGTTAGATCAATTCCGCGCCAAAACTCGCGAACAAAAAGACATTGACTACACCAAAGAAGAGGTAGAGGGACTCAAAAAGATTGACGCCCAAACCTTTCAGGTCATCTTAACGGAGCCGGATCCGCTGGCGCTGATGGCCTTTGCCAACGAAGCGTTAGTCATCATGCCCCCTGAAGCCATTGCAAAATACGGCCAGAAGATGGATCACCACGCGGTGGGGACGGGGCCATTCACCCTCGCCCAAAATAATCGTCGCGGTGAGATTGTGCTTAAAAAGAACCCGAACTATCACGGCACCTATCCGTCTGAGGGCAATCCGGGCGACAAAGAGGCCGGACTGCTAGAGCGAGCGGGTAAGCAGCTTCCGTTCGTAGATGAGATCCGGCTGCCGCTAATCGAAGAATCGCAGCCTGCCATGCTGAAGTTTCGCAAGGGTGAAATCGACTGGATTGGCATTGACCGCGACAACTTTAAAACAATGGCGAAAAAAGAAGGGGACACGTTTAGTCTTCAAGGTGAGTTCGCTGAGAAATTTGAGATCTATTCGACGCCGTCCCTCTCGTCTGGATATATCACCATTAACTTTCAAGATCAGTTGTTTGGCAAGAATAAGGCTTTGCGTCAGGCTATTGCCCACGCCATTGATGTCCAAGAGATCATCGACAAAATGAGCAATGGGCGGGGGATCGCCCTCGACACAATTGTGCCGCTGCCGATTGCAGGGAGCCAGGAGTCGATTCCCGTGAAGTGGTACCCCCATGACTTACAAAAGGCAAAGGCAAAGCTCGCTGAAGCAGGATTCCCTAACGGCACTGGTCTTGGCTCCATCACGATGGAGTATGGGAGCGCCGATTCGCAAACCCGTCAGTCCTATAACTTCCTACGGGCGCAACTCCAAAAGGCCAACATTGAATTAAAGCCCAACTTCCAAACCTTTCCCAACTATTTAAAAAAGCTAGAGGCTGCAAACTTTCAGATTGCGATTGGGGGTTGGCAGGCAGACCTCCCCGATCCTGAGAACTTTTATCAACTGCTCTATAGCAAGAATAAGGCTCCAGGCCCGAACAATGGTTCCTATAACAATCCTGAATACGACAAACTCTATGAGCAAATGCGCCGGATGCCACCGGGGCCAGAGCGAAATGCAGTGATCGAGAAACTGGCAACGATCGTTAAAGAAGATATCCCGGTGCTACTGCTCTCTAACGGAACGGTGGTGGGGATGCACCAGAAGTGGTTGCTCAACTTTAAGCGCAACTTGATGATTAGCTCTCAATATAAGTTCCTTGATATTGAGCCAGCGGCGAAGACGAAGGGTCTACCACGATGAGAAACTACATCATTCGTCGCCTGCTGTATCTGATTCCTACCATTTTGAGCGTGGCGCTACTGGTGTTTTTGCTATTTACGGTGGTCGGCGATGATCCGGTGCGGGTCGCGCTGGGCAAATATGCCACACCAGAAACAATTGCAGATCTGCAGGCAAAATGGGGATTAGATCAGCCGTTATGGAAGCAGTTTCTCGACTTTTTGCGCCAAATTGTGACCTTTGACTATGGGGAATCCTTTGTCACTGGCGATACCCTCAGCGAATCTTTTTCTCAGGGGGCATGGGTCTCTTTAAGCTTAACGCTACCGCCCTTAATCTTGGGACTGCTGATTAATGTGCCATTGGCAATGGGGGTAGCCTACTATCGCGACACTTGGTTCGATCGCAGTGCCACTGCGCTAGCTGTGATGGCAATGAGCGTTTCTTATCTGGTTTATATTCTTGCCTTCCAGTATTTCTTGGCCTTTAAGTTTGATTGGTTTCCCATCAATGGCTATGAAGCGTCTGAGCCAATTCGCTATCTTGCCTTGCCTTGGCTCATTGCCATTATTGTGGCGATTGGACCCGATATTCGAATCTACCGCACCATTTTTCTCAATGAAATCCAGGCGAACTACGTTCGTACTGCCCGTGCCAAGGGGCTGAGCGAAAAGCGAGTTCTGTTCGTGCATCTGCTCAAAAACGCCATGATTCCCATTTTGACCTTTACGATAGTGGCGGTCCCCTTTTTGATCTTGGGCGCGTTTGTAATGGAGCGGTTTTTCAGCATTCCTGGGCTGGGTAATTTACTGATTACAGCCATCAACAACGGCGATCAACCCGTGCTGAAGGGACTAACCATGTATATCACCATTGCCTATTCACTCTTTAACTTGCTAACAGATGTGTTAATCGCCTATGTCGATCCAAGGGTCAAGCTTCGCTAAAACCGCTGTCTTTCAGGCAGTCCCCATTGATAGCCCCTCGCGGCGAGTGTTGCGACAACTGCGACGACGGAAACTCGTGATGGTGTGCTTTGGCATCATTGCCTTTTACATTGTGTTAGCGATCTTGGGATTTTTGGGGGTGCTGCCCAATTATCAGGTGCCGGTGGGGGAGCAGTATGAAGCGCCAGCTCTAGAATTTGCCAAGCTCTTGGGTACAGACTACCTTGGGCAATCAGTCCTCTACAAAATTTTGGCGGGGACCAAAACGGCAATGCTGATTGGGTTCTGTGTCACTGCGATCGCAATTCCCATCGGCGTCACATTAGGAGCTTTAGCCGGTTACTACGGCGGCTTTATTGATAATGTCGTGATCTGGCTCTACACCGTGATTAGTTCGGTGCCCTATATTTTGATGGTGATTGCGCTGTCCTATGTTTTTGGTAAGGGTCTGCTGGCGATCTGTTTAGCGATGGGCCTGCTGGGGTGGGTAGGACTTTGCCGCCTGATTCGGGGTGAAGTGCTCAAAAACCGGAATCTAGAATATGTCTTAGCGGCAAAGGCTGTGGGGGCCAATGATGCCCAGATTATCTTTCGACATATTTTGCCAAATGTGATTCATCTCGCCATTATTACGGGGTCTTTGCAGATTTTGGGGGCCATTAAGTCAGAGGTGATTTTGACTTACCTTGGTATCGGCATTCAAGATGGTGCAAGCTGGGGCATCATGATCTCTGATGCCACTGGCGAACTTGTTCAGGGGATCTGGTGGCCGCTGGCAGGGGTCGTCCTGGTGATGTTTTTGATCATCTATGCCTTAAATGTGGTGGGTGACGCCCTGCGAGATGCCCTAGATCCGAAGCTGTTAGATACGAATGAAGATGGGTAGATCACTGCTACAAAAGGGGCTGCTGTGGGGCTTGGCTGTAGTGTTTGCTCTAGCCTCTAGCGGCTGCAGCTTAGAACAGTTTCGGCTCCAATCGACCCAGGTGCCCGAACTCATCACCAGCATTGTCGGTGATCCAAAAACCTTTAACTACGCCACCAGCAATGAATCCCCAAATATTTTTGGTCTAACCTACGAAGGGCTGGTGACCCAAAATCCGATTACCAGCAAAATTGAACCTGCTTTAGCAGAGTCTTGGGTTCTATCAGACGATAGCCTGACGCTTACCTTCACGCTCCGCCCTAATCTGAAGTGGTCCGACGGCCAACCCCTCACTGCAGAGGATGTGGCCTTCACCTATAACGAGGTCTACCTCAATCCCGATATTTCCACCGCTACCCGCGATATCTTTAGCGTTGGCGAACCGGATCAAAATGGCGATCGCAAGTTCCCCAAAATACGTCAGCTTGATCAGCGTCGGGTCGAGTTCAAAGTCCCTGAACCCTTTGCCCCGCTATTGGCGGCTACAGGCACGGCTATTCTCCCGGCCCATATCCTTCGAGAAACCGTTCAGAAAAAAGATCAGAAAGGCCAGCCCATCTTCAATTCCACCTGGAAGGTAGATACAGACCCCGCCAAAATCATTGTCAACGGGCCTTACAAGCTAGAGAACTACAGCGTCAGTGAACGTCTGATTTTTCGTCGTAACCCCTACTACTGGCGCTATCAAACCCCTGGAGCCGCCCAGGGCAACATTGAGCGCGTGGTTTGGAAAATTGTCGAGTCTCAGGACAATGCCCTGCTGCAGTTCCGTTCCGGCGGCCTAGATTCTCTAGGCGTCTCAGCATCTCAATTCCAGTTACTGAAGCGGGAAGAGAAAGAAGGCAACTTCACAATTCTTGGCGATGAACCCGCTTCAGGCACCACCTTTATTTTCTTTAACCTCAACACAGGCAAACGTGATGGGAGGCCACTCATCAATCCCATCCGGTCAAAGTGGTTCAATGAGGTGAAGTTTCGGCAAGCAGTGGCCTATGCCATTAACCGCCCTAAAATGCTCAATAATGCTTACCAGGGTCTAGGCAAGCCCCAAAATTCGCCCATTTCTGTGCAAAGCCCCTACTATCTTTCTCCTGAAGAAGGGCTGAAAACCTATGACTATGATCCTGAGCAAGCGAAGCAGCTCCTGACATCAGCGGGATTTAAATACAATACTCAGAACCAGCTCCTCGACAGTGACGGGAATCTAGTTCAATTTGTTTTGACCCTCGGTGCAGGCGGTTCCACTGCTGACATCCTTGCCTCCCAAATTAAGCAAGATCTCGCTGGGATTGGCATTCGCGTAGACCTCAACCCCATTGCCTTCAATACCCTGGTGACGAAGCTAGACAATACCTTTGACTGGGAATGTGCGCTCTTGGGCTTAACGGGCGGCATCGAACCCCATTTCGGCAAAAATGTCTGGGATCCAGAAGGCCAAACCCACATGTTCAATCAGCAGGCTCCCGCCGGTAGCCCGCCTCTACAGGGCCGAGAGATTAGAGATTGGGAACGGAAGATTAACCAGCTCTATATCGAGGGGGGACGCGAAACTAATCAGGCCAAACGTAAGACCATTTATGCCCAGAGTCAGCAGATTGCCCAAGAGAATTTACCCTTTATTTATCTGATTAATTCGCTGGCGATGACCGCCGTTCGCAACAAATTTACCGGCATCGACTATTCAGCCCTAGAGGGTGCGTTCTGGAATATCTACGATATCAAGGTCGAAGAGGCAAAGACTCCAGAACGTTCTGATTGACGGCGATTTGCCTAGGCTATTCGTGATCAAATTTTGGCGGGTGTCAGGCACAATCAGTTCTTTCTTCGATAGCGCATCCATTTGTTTGGTGGCGGCACAGAAGAATACATCCGTAGGGGCACCCTGTTCGATTTGCTGCTGCAGTGCGCCGGAGGATCCGAAATTGTAGTCTACGACAATGTTGGGGTGGGCCGTGCGGAATTGGGGTGCGATCGCATCCAATGCATCCTGCAAACTCGCGGCAGCGGATACAGTCAGGGTCACAGGTGTGGTGGTTTTTGCGCTAGAGGTTGCTAGCGGCCCCTCAGCACTGCAGCCTGCAGCCACTAAATAAGAGAGCAGGCCGGCCAGGAATAGAGGTAAAAATTGGCGACGTTTCATAGCGGTGTGGGGCGGTCGGTTAAACTTGCCAGCAATGCCTCACGGCGATGCCTGGGCCTCGGGATAGAGTCCTAACTGTTGTGTGAGTTCCCGAGCGATAATGAATGCGTTGCTATTAGTACTTCACTCAGTCTGTTTTGCTATAATTAGATAAAAAATGGCTCGATACCTGCTGGATATGACGGCTCTGCTTGTATTGATTGCTACATTTTTTCTGTCTCTATAAAGATGTTATGGTGACATGTTGATTAATCTGATCAGTATATGAGTCGCCAGTAGCGGGTCTCTCTTGGAATGCTTATTCCTGATCTATTAATTGTTAATATTTTCTGAACTCAGTCAAGATGATTTAGCTTCGATCTTTTCTTGTGTTTGATCTAGTATTGTGAGTTAGAACCCCTTGGAGCTATGTTTTTTCGTAACCGTCCCAAGGGGTAACGAAGATTGGTCGTTTCAGCCGCTAAAAAGTGAAATTCATCTCTGTTTTCAGTGTTTTACGGCCTTGAAAACGTCTGAAACCCACTAAGTTCCTACC
>JBHJNL010000180.1:0-12634 GCA_050330855.1 Thermosynechococcaceae cyanobacterium
CTCAATGACTGCTTCTACTTCTTTGCTGAGCATACTCATTCTGCTATACGCTTGCTATTGTTATTCTACTATCATTCACAAAAAACGTTCAAGTTATTTTTGGATGAGCACTTAAGCCAATCCAATAAGGCTAAGATATGGATACAACCCTTCCGTAGACCATCAGAAGGCATGCTGCACAACAGACCCACATCCCACGTCTCTGCTGTTGATACCCATCATGACCTCCCTGGAAATCCGCAAAGCGATCGCCATTCAACTCGCAGGTGAAGCACTGAGTCTGCAAAGATAATGACAATATGAGTGATAATGATTATCATTGCAGTTATTATCACTCCAGATCCAGCCATGCCTAGAGTAACAAGCAGACCTCTACCGTCAGCGTTAGCTAAAGTTGTGCAACGCTTTGAGCAAATCTCTGAACCCAAGCGGAGATACTCATGTCTCCTCTGGTTTGCCAAGCGCTTGCCCCCCTTCCCAGAGGCTGATCGACAGCCCTGCAATCAAGTCGTAGGCTGTGTGTCCCAGGTCTATCTCACCGCCACTCTGACCAATGGTGCCGTTTATTTTAAAGGGGACTCTGACGCTCAACTCACCAAGGGACTGGTGGGCCTGTTGATCGAAGGACTCAGTGGGCTGCCCCCAGCACAAATTGCTCAGATCACCCCCGACTTTATTGAGCAAACCGGACTCAACATCAGCCTTACCCCCTCGCGGGTCAACGGGTTCTACAACATTTTCACAACCCTACAGCGGCTTGCGCTGCAGTCTACACTCTCAGAACACACTTGCCCCCCTCAGCCGGAGTAAACCTTTGATTCAATCACCCACTCAGCAATCTCAGCCGCAAACCGATCTGCACCTGCCCAAGCGGGGTATGCCGGTTACCATCATTACGGGCTTTCTGGGGAGCGGGAAGACCACGCTGCTCAATCACATTCTCAATCACTGCCAAGATCTAAAGGTGGCGGTATTAGTCAATGAGTTTGGCGATATCGATATTGATAGCCAGCTCTTGGTCTCTGTGGAATCAGATATGGTGCAGTTGAGTAATGGCTGTATCTGCTGCACCATTAACGACGATCTGGTCGGAGCGGTCTACAGCATTTTGGAGCGCGACGAGAAGATAGACCACTTGGTCATTGAAACAACTGGGGTGGCCGATCCATTGCCCATTGCCCTTACCTTTGTCGGTCCACCGCTGCGCGATATGACTGCCTTAGATTCCATCATTACGTTGGTGGATGCTGAAACTTTCTCTCCAAAGCACTTTGAAAGTGAAGCGGCCCTCAATCAAATCTCTTATGGAGACATTATTGTGCTCAATAAAACCGACTTAGCTCCAGCACAGCAGGTAGAAGATTTGGAGCAATGGATTCGAGATCAGAAGTGGGGGGCACGGATTTTGCACGCTCAAAACAGTCAAGTCCCACTGCCGTTGATTCTGGATACTCAGCTTTTTAATCCAGAGCGTTATGCTGCCGAAGTCAAGGCGCTGGCAGAAGTGACCCATGATCACGACCATCATGATCACGATCATAACCATGATGATGGTCATGATCACGATCATGACCATCATCACTCCGATCACTTGGCTAACGATGGCTTTCTTTCGGTGGCTTTTGAGAGCGATCGCCCTTTTGATCTAGAAAAATTTCAATCTTGGCTCTTGGAGAACATGTCAGAGAATATCTTTCGGGCCAAGGGATTCCTATGGTTTGCATCGGTGGCTCCGCGCTATATCTTCCAGCTCAGTGGCAAACGCTACACGATGGACTCGGATGATTGGCCTGCAGAACCTAAGACGCAGTTGGTGCTGATTGGCCGTGAGTTAGATGCAGAGACACTGCAGCAACAGCTTCGAGACTGCTTGGCGGTCTAGAGAGACAAACGATCATTCATCCATCGGTTAAGAATATTCATGTCTTCATTTACATCTTCCAGTGCCTCGACAAACTCAGTGATGCCCATCATGCCTGCAGCTGTCTCTGCAACGAACCACATTCTGTCCATTTTCGGTCAAGCCCGTCGTCGTCGCCTATATCCCCAATGACAAGGTTATTGGACTCTTTAAGTTCCCCAGAACCAATACCCACCCCAGGCTAACACCAGCGAGAACAGAATCGCCGCGATCGCCTGTCTTAGCATCAATCCCAAGGCAAATCTCCAAGATTGCTCACGGGCGATCGTCAGTGCTGTAACCAAACAGGGCAATATCACTCCTGCCAGATAAACCCCTGTGAGAATTTGTAGCGGCGATAACACGCTTAGAATCTCCGGTTCGGCAAACAGCAGCAATCCATCTTTGCGAATCGAGGCCAGAATCACAGGCAACGCCGTTTCCGGCGGTAGATGAAACAATCCCATCACTGGATTGATTAATCCACTCAACGCATTCAAAACCTCAAACCAGTTCAGGACGGAAGCCATCAATGTGATCACCAGAAAAATGGGAATCGCGTTAGTAAAGAACTGATTGAGTGTCCCCTTGGCCTCCCGCCAAATCGCCGACCACTGAGGAACTTCCAGAAAGGTGCGGCGTTCAATCACCAGCGTATTCTGTGGAGAACGAGCCGACTTTGGCGCAATCAAGCGAGTGTAGATCAACGTTGTCAAGGTCAGGTAAACCAAGTAGGGAATCACCAAGTAGGGCAAATCCGCAGCACTGAATACTCCTAGCGTGGCACCGAATTGATAGGAGCAGGCGGAACCAAAGGCGATCGCAGAAATGCAGGTTTTGCGAGAACAACTGGAACAGGCGCGAGTGCTGATCACGGCTGGCACATTACAGCCAAATCCCATCATCACCCGCACTAAATCTCGTCCTGATAAGCCAAAGGGACGCAACAAAGGATGCAAGGCGATCGTGATGCGTTCCACTAAACCACTGGCTTTGTAAGCCCCCAGAAATAGCGCGTAAAGAATGACTGTTGGCACTGCCCAAACCAATAGCAATGGCCCCATTGTCACTAAGCCATAGCGCCCGATCAGGATCTCATTGAGTAATGGCGGTAAGCCAGAGAACACTTCTACAGTCGGTTTGACCAGTCCCTGCACCCACGGATCGGCGATCGCCGCAAAGCTATTGGCAGACCAGACGGCGATGATTGCCGGGAGCAGCAGCAGGGCGATCGCCAAGAGCCACCCCCCATAAGGGTGCTCCAGCAACGTTGGACGAGGCTCAACCCACCAACCCACAGGGGTGGGTTGCCATTGACGGGAAAAGATAGACGGCTGATGCATCGCCGCAATAAGCTCGTGGTGCTGTGCGACGGTCAGGTATCTGGCATCCACTGGAATAAAGGCCAGATGAGAGGTTTGTTGCCAGGATTGGATCACTCGCTCGATCAGCTCTGAAGGCAGTACCTTGTCCCAAAAAGTGATCACAATGATGCCGCGCTTATCGGTCACCAATGGCAGCAGATCGGCAAGATCCTCATCCATGTGGGTTGCTTTTACCACCACCACTACGGTGTCATGGATCTGAAGTTGCTCCAGCGCTATGCGCGTTGTCGCCGTGTCAGAACGATACAGAATACCAGGGGTATCCACAAAGATCATGCCATCTCCAGCATAGGTTTCGCAGGCGATGGTGGAGCCGCGAAAGTTGCTGCTAGCGGGCGAACGACCTGTGAGAGCAGCAATCAATTGAGATTTGCCGGTGTTCTCTTTGCCAATCATGACAACCGTGCGTGGAGCAGTGAGCAGGGGCATCGTAAAAAGACCGCAATGGGACCTATTGATTTAGCAGATACAGTCGTTGTCACAGCAGGAGAGGTCATCTAGAAACATGCCTTCCCGGCGGTAGGTTTCTAATGGCTCTGGGTCAACGCCTAGGCGACGGGCGATCGCATCAGCCACCACCGCAAACCGCTGACGAAATTTATAGATAAAGCAAAAAATAAGACCGGGATGACGGACTGAGGGTCCAACCACAAACAGACCCGGCGTGAGAGTAGACTCATCTTGATCATTCAAAGTGGCATGCCCCTCTGACCAATGGAACAGCGGCGCAATCTGCTGCAAGCTGGTCTCAAAACCCGTACAGAGAATAGGGGGATGAACCGTCAACCATTTCTGGTATTCGCTGTAGACGGCATAGCCCCCTGGCATTTTTTTGACTTCGCCAATGGCGGCATTGCTGACCAGTTCGAGGCGACCCGTTTGATAGGCCAGCTCCAGTCGCTGCAGCGTATAGGGCGACAATGAAATGCTCGGATCGGTCTGCTGGTTACCCCACACCCCAGTCCGATCTAAAACCCTGACTTTCTTGCCTAGGGCGATTAAATGGGTGGCGGCATCCATACCACTTTCATAGCCGCCAATGATCGTAAATTCATCCCCTGGCAAATTTGACCAAGAGCGAACCTGGCAATTGTGAATACAATGGTCTGCCCCCAGAAATGGATTTAACCTGGGGTACTGGAATTCTCCAGCAGCCCAGATCACAAATTGGGTTTTGAATTCTCCTCCAGAGGTTCGCAGGATAAACCCACGACACTGGGGTAGGGGGTCAATGGCCAAAACATCCGTTTCTGTCTTCACGGGTAAGTGGAAGTGATCAACCACCGTTTGCAAGTAGAGCGCATACTGCTGGCCGCTGATATGCTCCCGTCGAAAGGCGATCGCCGGGGATGTTTTTAAGGTAATGGCATTGAGATCGAGTAGGCCAAAACCATGACTCGGAAACGATGGCGTAATCAGGTTCATCTCTGCTGGCCAGCGGCTAAAGGAAGCCCCCACCTGCAATCGATCCAACAGAATGAAGTTATCCAGCCCTAGCTCTTGGAGCACAACTGCACAACCCACCCCGGCAGGGCCAGCACCGACTATCACCACGTCATAGGAAGGATTTGTCTTTTTCACAGATAGATTTGCTGCCAGCAAGAATAAACATAATGATTATCATTATCATATTTTTTTCAAAAATCAGCCAACACTGGTTTAACCCAAGGCTGTTCAAGCCACTCCACCGATGATGTTTATTTGTCAGCTCCTCTATCGACTCTGGTACAGAACGGGTAATACTGTGCAGGCGAACCCAGTTCTGTCGACAATTCAAAATTGATCACCTGCCAGCGGGAATTTGCATTGATCGCTGGACTAAATTCCAGTGGCAATCCATAAAGCCTGGGCTTGGTGTAGTAAATCTGTTGCAGCCAATTAGACTGGGATTCTAAATGGGGCTGGACTAACGCTTCGTATCGGCGGGCAAGGGTGATTTTGATCCCTCGATGGCCTTGGTGATGTAGGTGATCGAGGGCTTTATAGATTTCTATTTTTAACCCTTCTGGGTAGAGGTGTTGCTGATACCAGTGCCCCTGCCAGTGGTGCCAGACTTGCCCCGAATCTTGATGGACGAGACTGCTGGTCACACGATGAGCTTCAAAGACGCCGTGGCGAGGACAAAGATATGCATCGGTTAACAAGAGTGCCGGACTCAGTCGGCAGCAAAGCGGGCAATGAATATTGACGCCAAACATAGGCCAATCTGAGATAGTAATGGTCACATTGATCCAAGCTCCAACGCGTAGTTTTCATCATCTAAACAAACGGACCAAACCAGGATTTCACCCTGTTGGCCACCTGCGGCTAAGTGCTGTCCAGTGGGGTGCCAAGCCAAGCATGAAAATCCGTTCTTCGCTCCACTCAGCACCTGAGCAACCTCAATGGCGGCTCGCCACAAAATGACCCAACCATCTTCAGATAGAGAGGCGAGCAAACCCGTTTGGTGCTGAAACGCAATATCTAAAACGTTTTCATTGTGGATATCCAATACCCAACTTTGCCAGCCTTCGTCGGGTACCAGCATCGACATCGCCACAAATTCACGGGTTGCAGCCGCTAAGATGGGGGAGCGATCTGAATCGGGTACATCAGCCCAGGCGAGTTGGCGAATCTTACCAGGAAACCCTCGGATGAGGGTCGGTAAGTCATCTTCTGCGGTGGGAGCCTGATTGAGAAGAGACACCATTGCCCATGTTAGAACACCGACGCTTTTGTCTTGGTTTGCTGTTGCCAGATAAGCCCCTTCAGGCGACCAGGACAGAGACATCGCTGGAGCCATTAATTCCCATTGATAGCGGGGATGATGCCACTGTGAAATCTGCCAAATGTGGATAAAGGTATTGGCTGCAACCGCAAGATGTTGGCCATCGGGCGACCAGCCAATATCTTGAACTTGGGCAGCTACTTCAAGAGTGGTGAGCATTTCGGCCCTATCAGCATCCCAGATTTGTATGACCTTCCCGCGATTGAAGGCCAGTAAGTTGCGCTTTGGATGCCACCGGAGCCGGTCAATCCAAGCAGAGTCACCCGTTAGGATCTCTGAGGCTGGGGCTTTCCCTGTCGCCATGCACCAGAGGAGGACATCTCCGGCTTGTCCACTGGCTGCTAACCACTTTCCATCAGCGGAGAAGGCAACGTCATCAATAGAATAGCCACTGGTGTCTTGAAGCAGCACATCAATACCGTCGTGCAGCCAGAGAACCTCTCCTGCCCCCGAACTCACGGCGAGGGCATTGCCAACGGGCGACCAAGCGATCGCAGTAATATAATCTGATAGCTGATAATGGCTACTGAGTTCTGCTAGGGGTTTAAGGAGGGGCATCGAAGATGGCAAAGTAGTAAGGGTGAATGGATGGACCTCGTGTCAGGCGATCATTTCATAACTCATTCCATCGTCAATGACGACGAATTCTGGCGTTATGATTGGCAGGATTTTTCCCTGAACCAGAATAATGATGTAATACGCAGCCTTTCCTAGACCAGGACAGCGTACCTTCTCTCTCAAATTGCCCGATCAAGCGGGTGACCGTCACTCGGCTGGAGTCAATCACCTCGGCGATGTCTTGATGGGTGAGCGGGAGCGGAATAAAGCATTCTTCTCCAGAATGCTGGCCCAATTTCTCGGCTAACCAATGTAGAAACGTCCTAAAGCGCGTTTGAACTGAACCATGATGCATGGTGAGCAAGGCTTGGCTTTGATGAATGTGAGACCACATGGCCTCATCCAAAGCCAGACGGTCATCGATCTGTAGTAGATGCGCTTGAACATTGCTCAGGCATTCGATGTGGTAAGGCTCAATGCCAGCAAACGGATGCCCAATAACATCTCCAGCTCTCCAGAGTCCGAGGGCGGTAATACCGCCATCTTCATGCAAGGTAAAGGTGCGAACCATACCCATATCAATTTGCCACAGGAGGTTCTGAAGCATTGGCAAACATTCCCGCCGCTTAAACTTTCTGATGACGGGGCTAGTCTCTGGTTGATGAGTGGCATACATGGGTGTAATCAGTAAAGGTCAGTAAAGGCATAGAGTTACGGCTCAACTGAAGAGTCACATCGAAGTTGAGGGCACCAGATCCGCTCGGCTAATAATGCGCTGCATATCTCCGGGGTATAAATCTCTAGATAGGCGTCTGAGGTGGCCTTAAATACCAGGCGATCGCCCGGAAACAAAACTTTTTCCAGGTCATTGCAAGAGAGATTTGCAAGACGAGCGATCTGCACAGAGCCAGTTGTGTTGATGTGCCTGCATAAAATAGTCTTCTTTGTGCTGCAGGTTGGACGGTCAATCAATTGAATCATGGTACATATTTCAGATATTTCTACAGGTTAGGGAAAGGAATCCTAGCGAGAATCCCTTTTTTAAGCGCATCTGGACGGCTATTACGGGGAATGATGCCATCTGAGCTGGAATAGTATTGATGGGCCAGTTGCAAAATGGGTGCGGCACTGTGAAACGGTTGCAGGTCACCAAACATTAAGGTGCTTTTCCCTGTCGCTGCTAGGGCAATGGTGCAGGGGCGATCGCAGGCACTAAGACAGTCTACGGCTTCGATCTTGAACCCAGGGGGTAGGGGCCATTGCTCCTGAAGCCGCTGTAAGCTGTTGAGCAGGTGATAGCCACCGCGTTGCCCCACATAGTCCCGCTGGGTATGTGAGAAGGCACAGGACCGACAGACGAATAGAGCGTGTTGCGTCATGATCGACTATTCCATACCAAAACGCCATGGGCGATCGCTAGAGAGATTAGCCACCCTGCATTGCCTGCAAAGATGCCCCCCAGAATCGTTGGGGTTAATCCTGATGGTTCCCCTAGCAACAGGTTTGCTGCCCCAATCACTAGTTGAAAGAGGATAAACCCGCCAATGAGGAACCCACCCATGCGCCAATAGTGGTGGCTGACTTTGCCAGGGCCAAAGAGCGGCTGGTAACTAGCAAGCATCGTCACCAGCAGGGTTCCCGCCAAGAGAATCCATCCCCACATAAAGCAATTCAAGGTGCGGGGATAGTTGTGCAGGGTATATCCACACCATTGGTTGGCAACCCAAATACTGATGGTAATCGCGATCGCACGGCGGCGTTTCAGGGTCATACCCGCCGTCACCCCCAGGCACACGAACGGTAAGGTGCAGGTATACACCACATTACTGAGGCTACCGACCGTCAGCAGCAAGATTGGCCAAGATAGACCTTGGGCAACTGAGCGACATCTGGCCTGCCACTGCTCCCAGGCAGGTGTATGAACAAAGGGATAAATGAGGCTCTGATTTGAATTCATTGTGCTGTCTCCAATTGTTTGATCGGTGGATAGAGATGGTCTTGGACGGGATGGCCTTGAACCACATGCTCTTGGACAATGCGCTGGGCCACTTCAGGCGTGACGCGGGTATACCAAGTGTTGTCGCCGGAATAAAACACCACTGGCCCTGCTTTACAGACCTCTAAGCAGCCAGAGGTCATCACATAAACATCTAAGCTCGCCTGCTTGACAGCCGTTTGCAGCGCCTCAATAATCGGTTCCCATTCCTGGCAGGGGTGGCAACGGCTAGATCGACAGACAGATAAATAGGGTCGCTTCAGGGGGTTTGCTGCGTAGGGAATGGAGCGAGTTCCCAACACATAAATAGCTCGAAGCTCATTGCCTTCAATACTGGGGTCGCTGTCTTGGATAATCTCGGGTTCATTCAAGGTGTAGTTGGCGAAGGCATAGATATAGAGGGCGCTGAAGGTGAGCTTGTTGCGATCGCCCAATTGCCCTTCTAACTTCAAATTCAGATTGTTATACAACACGTCGGCATTATCGCGCTTAGCCTGCAAGCCAATCCGATCAATCTTAAAGGGAAAGTCGTTCTCTGCCTGGGTGCGGTTATAGCCAACGCTCCAGCCGAAATCTCCACTGCGTCCCCTCGCTTGAATGCCCTGCTCATTGAGACCAAAACTACCGACAGCCGCCCTCAGGGTTACCTCCGGCTTCTCGTCGGCAGGCGCACGGGTAATGATGTTAATGACGCCGCCTAACGCATCAGATCCATAGAGAGTAGAGCCACCCCCCGGCAGCAGTTCAATGCGCTCTACGTTGTCAGTGGTGAATTCCGATAGGTCAAATCCGCCGAAAAACCCCACGTCATTCATGGGGCGACCATCGAGCAAGATCAAAACCTGCGCTGAATTACCGCCCCGAATAAACTGGCTGCTGAGGGCACCCAACTGACCACCCGCCGTGCCGTCCCCGATAATTCCGGGCACATACTTTAAGGCTTCTTGGACGGTTCTCGCCCCTTGGGCCTCGATTTGTTGTCGATCAATCACATAGACCGGACGGGAGGAATCTCTAACGGTGCCTTCCTGCCGAAAGGGAGCATAAACGGGCTGATCCAAGATCTCTCCAGTGACCGTAATGTCTATCTCCTCCTCTTCTGATGCAAAAGCAGGCAACTCGGTATCGGGCTGTTCTGATTGAGAGTTAGGGAACTCTTCGACAGGGGACGGATTCGATTGGGCCAAGTTTGTCAATGGAGCGGAGACAAGCCAGACCATGAGATTGAAGTTAAAAACAGAAAGAAGTTTCCTGCTCACAGGAAACCTAACCTTCACACCTTTCATCTATACCTCGCAGATGCTGTAAAAGTGAGTGATAACTCGGCGGGCATTCTGACTTAGAGGCTAGAACCTCATTACAGTTGCGGGACAGCGACGGATTTACACCGAACTTTCCCCGTTTCCTCTAACGGCTGTACCCCGCTAGAACCGAATCTATGAAATTGTGTCTGAACCCTAGCATAGAATCTAAGCTCAGAGATTGGGAGAATCTGAAGATACATCGACTTTTTGCCAACCGACTTGCGTCTCTAAGAGGTTTAACGCCGTATTGAAAAGCATCTAAATATGATAATGATTATCATTCTCTTTTGCAACGCCTCGGTTGATCAATCAGTTGTAGGCGTACTTTGAAACGGATGACCAATGGCGTATCTAATCTTTGGGGGACTGCTTGGTTTGAGCATCTGTTAGGCTATCAGCTTTGTAAGATCCCCCCCCAACCTCTGGATGCAACTACCTCATCCTTCTGCTGACGGGCTGGTTTGTCGTTCAAGGCCTGTCGACCCTATGGCCTTCGTGCAGCGCGGCAATACAGACAGAATCGTCTGCACAGTGATAGCCAGCTAACAAGGCCCGATTGACTTCCACTACATGGTGAGAAAATTGATGATCGGCTGTTTTGGCATCGGGTAACCGATCAGCATCAGCTTGATGGGTAATTACAACCCCTGATCCGACATATTTCCCTGGCGGGATCTCCACATCTTGGATCAGTGCATGCATCATCACAACGCAATGATCGCCCACCTTGGCATTAAACACCGTTGACCGAAAGCCAATGAAGCAGTCATTACCAATATAGGCAGGTCCATGAATCAAGGCCATGTGGGTAATGCAGGTGTTTTCGCCAATCCAGACCGAATAGGGCTGATGATCGTCGCCTCTGACCCGTCCCTGCTCTAAGCCATGAATCACCACACCATCCTGAATATTGGTGTTAGCACCGATGTAAAAGGGCATGCCTTCATCTGCTCGAATTGAAGTTCCTGGGGCAATTAATACCTGTTGCCCTAGGCGAACATCTCCGATCAAGCTCGATGATGGATGCACATAGGCTGACTCATTAATCTGGGGTTGGTCTAATCCTTGATCCCAGGGGGTCGGGGGCGAAGGCTGCTGGCGTAGGGGCATTTTTATACTCCACAGGTTTCAATTCAAGTGCACCCATTAAAGCTTCGTCGGATTGGGGGCATCACCATAGGCAAGGAGGGGGTCAAAGGTTTTTTCGGTTTCTGTAAAGGTCAATGTAATGGGAGATTGTCCCTTTACCACCCCCGCTCCCAAAGGAATTTGACGATAAAAACAAGACCGATACCCCACATGGCAACTGGCTCCCACCCCTGCAACCTGGACGTGCATCCAGAGGCAGTCTTGGTCGTCATCAACCAGCAATTGCTGGACGTATTGGATCAGGCCACTGGTCGCGCCTTTGTGCCAGAGGGTCTGACGACTGCGGCTGTAGTAATGGGCTTCTCCGGTTGCGATGGTTTTGACCAAGGCGGTCTGATTCATATAGGCATGCATCAATAGTTCGCCCGTCTGGGCATCAGTGGTCACGACAGGGATTAAACCCTCTTGATCAAATTTGGGCGCAAGGAACGGTCCTGCTTCGACCGCTTCGACAGAGATGCGATCAGCAAATAGGGCGGTCATAGGAAGCCTCGGCGGTAATGATAGATGGGAACAGTAAATGGGTGATCGTTGTTGATGTAATTTTTCTCATAGGGTCATAACCTGATCTGGAGGACTGCTACTTAATGCCCTATATAAATCTGGGAAACAACCAACGGTCACTCCTTCCACAACATCTTTGACGATGCACTGACCCGGTTCTTTTCGTCCTGTCCCATCAGGATTGCACCAGCGCGGCTCACCCTTTGCCAGGTTCCGCTCCAAAGCACACAGATCGCACATCATCAACAGAATGTTTTGCTCTGTCGCCACCTTTGCCAATCGTTCTCCAATCAGATCACCCGTTCGCAACACAAAGCAGTTGTCATCAAAGAAAAACATTCCTGCAACTTCAACGCCATGGCCCCCGACTTCTAACTGCGGCAGAATCATCTGCCCTAATTTGTAAGTGCCGCCGCGAGGATGAGCAAAAACATAGACAACTCTCATAGTTCTCCTAATCTAAACTTGTTGTTTGTTGATAATTGAATGCTGCATTTTCTCTTGCAATTCTGATAGCGTTAACGAGCCAAGTTCTCCTGTCTTGCGGGTTCGTACACTCAAGGTCTGGTTTTCTACTTCCCGTTTTCCGATGACTGCAACGACCGGAATTTTTTCCAGTTCTGCCGTACGAATCTGTTTGCCTAAACGCTCTCCACTGAGATCGACCTCAACTCGATATCCTAATTGTTTTAGTTGCTGGGCGATCGCAGTTGTATAACTGCGTTGCTCATCACTCACAGGCAGCAGTCTGACCTGCAGTGGAGCCAGCCACAACGGAAAATCCCCTGCATAGTTCTCGATCAAGATGCCAAAGAATCGTTCCAGAGACCCAAAAATGGCTCGATGAATCATAATGGGGCGTTGCCGTGAACCATCTGCGGCCACATATTCCATGCCAAAACGCTCCGGCAAATTGAAATCCACTTGAATGGTGGAACACTGCCACAGCCGTCCGATCGCATCTCGAATCTTCAGATCAATCTTGGGTCCATAGAACGCACCGCCCCCCTCATCGGTGCGGTAATCCCAGCCTTTACGTTCTAGGGCTGTGCTCAACGCCTGGGTAGCCAA
>JBHJNL010000181.1:0-4836 GCA_050330855.1 Thermosynechococcaceae cyanobacterium
AGGGTCGAAATTCCCATGTAGCTCCGGGCCTTCGGGCCTGGAGAGGATTGGAACAATGATTGTTCCCAGTAGCACAGCCACAAGCCTGCGTAGCTCCGGGCCTTCGGGCCTGGAGAGGATTGGAACTCCCACTTGTCTATCGATGTGTATTTGGTAATATTCGTAGCTCCGGGCCTTCGGGCCTGGAGAGGATTGGAACATAAAATTGTTGGTGCGTACCGGCGAATTAGTATTGTAGCTCCGGGCCTTCGGGCCTGGAGAGGATTGGAACCTGGATTTCAAGATCATAGTTGCGGCCCGACGATGTAGCTCCGGGCCTTCGGGCCTGGAGAGGATTGGAACTTTTGTTCTCAAAGAGCAGCGGTTGGATGGAGAAGTAGCTCCGGGCCTTCGGGCCTGGAGAGGATTGGAACTTCTCCACAACTGGATCAGTTGCCTCTTTGTTGGTGTAGCTCCGGGCCTTCGGGCCTGGAGAGGATTGGAACTGGGGGATGTTTGATGATGCCAATAATGATATAGACGTAGCTCCGGGCCTTCGGGCCTGGAGAGGATTGGAACAGCTTGCCAATATCGTTGCGAACACCGCCACCAACATGTAGCTCCGGGCCTTCGGGCCTGGAGAGGATTGGAACGTCTGCGCCGGTTGTATTCGATCTGTACAAGGAGTAGCTCCGGGCCTTCGGGCCTGGAGAGGATTGGAACTAGATGCAAGATAACACTGCTTACTACGATCACGTAGCTCCGGGCCTTCGGGCCTGGAGAGGATTGGAACAAGCAGCTGCTGAGTTCGCAGGTCGATCGCTATCGGGTAGCTCCGGGCCTTCGGGCCTGGAGAGGATTGGAACTCGCCCGACCTTAGAGAAGGAATCTTCAATCAGCGGTAGCTCCGGGCCTTCGGGCCTGGAGAGGATTGGAACCTTGAGGACAAAAAAGCTTGAGATTAAATGAGCGGGGTAGCTCCGGGCCTTCGGGCCTGGAGAGGATTGGAACAAAGCCTTTTGCTAGGATAGTCCCTACTATTCCGTAGCTCCGGGCCTTCGGGCCTGGAGAGGATTGGAACTTTCTCTCGCTCCGCTGGTCCCTTCTTAATCGAATCGTAGCTCCGGGCCTTCGGGCCTGGAGAGGATTGGAACGGTATGCAATCGTCTATTCGATCACCAGATGGACGGACGTAGCTCCGGGCCTTCGGGCCTGGAGAGGATTGGAACATTGACGACGACGATATCGAGAAGGGGCAAGAAATGTAGCTCCGGGCCTTCGGGCCTGGAGAGGATTGGAACCCTAACTATGGCATCAGTACCCAATGCCGCCAGTGTAGCTCCGGGCCTTCGGGCCTGGAGAGGATTGGAACAAGAAAAAGCGCAATGGGGGTAGTGCGGCGTTCACGTAGCTCCGGGCCTTCGGGCCTGGAGAGGATTGGAACGACGACCTTTTTCGATACGGCACATCGTAACCCTAGTAGCTCCGGGCCTTCGGGCCTGGAGAGGATTGGAACGGTGGGATAGATTAGAGACAATATAGGTTCTTCATAGGTTCTTCAACAGAGGACATTAGTATGCTGCCAGAGCAAGAGCAAGAAATCATGCGTCTGCGGGCCTCCAATCTGACACCAAAACAGATTGCTCGAAAGTTAGGACTACGCGTTGCTGAAGTGACTGCATTTGTCCGAGAGAAAGCTCACCAGCAGGAGTTAGTCAGAGCTGAGTCTGGAGTACTTGATCCCGTCGCGGAATGTTGGATAGATAGCGATGCAGCCCATGCTCTCTTTGGCATCAAACCTGCGAATAATACTGATGATGTTGCCCCAGAGATTGGTGGAGGATTAACGACTGTTTTAGTGGTGCGAGCCACCAAATATAATCGCTTCCTTATCTGCACCTATCTGGTGGACTACTGGTGCTTAGGTCTCAAAAACACCATCGGTCCTCGCAAGCTCGATAGCTTAGCCTACAAACATTTTGTCTCAACGATGTATGAAGCTCACAGCGGCGAACCACAGCACATTACTCTATCTCAAGCACAGGCAGTGGTTTTTAGTGCGCTAGACTATGCAGAACGCTTAGGATTTAAGCCCCATCAAGACCTTGCAAAGACCCGCCCTCATTTGGGTGAATGGGATGGCCAGCATCGCATTGAGTGTGGCCGAGAAGGGAAGCCCTTCTATATTTGTGGGCCTCGCGACAATTCAGCTCAGATTATCAAAACCCTGACTCAAAATGTCGGGACAGGCAACTTTAACTATCTGGTTGACGTGGGTTCAGAAACGAGGTGGTTTTAGGTATCGTCAATTTTGGCTAAGTTTTTACGGCTTGAATAACCCTTTAATCTCTCGCCACATCTGGAATTGGACTGGAGCAGAACGAGGCTGTGTGAACACCCCTTGAGTGGGGCTAAAGCACAGAGCCAGCATGAATAACCCAAAGGCTACTAAAACGATCGCAGGTCCAGAGGGCAGATTGTAGTAATAACTCAGATACATGCCCGTGATGCTAGAGAACACACCTAACGCCGCCCCTAGAAACATCATGTTATGAAGCCGATGGACTAGCAAATAGGCGGTGGCCCCTGGGGTAATCAACATTGCCAGCACCAGAATGACGCCCACGGCTTTGAGGCTAGCAACGATGGTGAGGGCGATTAAAATCATGAGGCCAAAGTTAAGCAGGTTTACGGGCAAGCCACTGGCTTGGGCACCAATGGGATCAAAGGTATAGAACATCAGCTCCTTGTAGAGCAGCACAATCACGGTTAAGACAATCACCGTAATCACGAGGGTATTGATCACCTCTTGCTGGGTGACGCTAAGGATATTCCCGAACAGAAAGTGGTTGAGGTCGATCTTGGTGTCTTTCTGGACAATGGTGATCAGAGTAATCCCAAGGGCAAAGAAGGCAGAGAAGACAATGCCCATTGCGGCATCTTCCTTGATCTGAGATCGCGTCCTAATCCAGGTGATCACAACGGTGCTAAACACCCCAGCAATAAAAGCCCCAAGGAAAATGTCGACGTTTAGGATAAATGCGATCGCAACCCCCGGTAACACCGAATGACTAATAGCATCACCCAATAGCGCCAAACGCTGCACCATTAGATAGCTGCCCACTGTAGCGCAGACAATTCCGACCAGAACGGCGGTGAGTAGCGATCGCTGCATAAAGCTGTACTGCAGTGGCTCAATCAATAGATCCAGCATGGGGATGATATTTCAGTGTGAAGAGAACATGATTAGCAGGCAAGCTTAAGATCGGTCAAGTTCCTCTTGGACTAATCTCAAAAGCTGATTCATGCCGATAAAAACAGACGTTGAACTCTGCGAAAAAATTCATATGTCCAAGAATAACAGGGGCGTCTCTTGACTGAGTCCAGGCAAAAGCAAGTAAGATGGGCGAAAAATGAGCAACTTTACCAGACACAATTAAGCCTCGTGCTTCGCTGTTAGCTAAATTTCCACTTAATTCAATGGAGGCCGTCTGAGTAGACCAGATGGCTCCTAACTGAAGACCAATTTCGTAAGGCAGAACGTCAACGCTTGCCCCAGTATCCAACAGCGCCAGCACTTCTATAGACCTGTCTTGATAGGTCAATATGATGGGCAGATATGGCATCGTGCTAGATCTGCCGAGGGAATCAGTACGCTCTGTAAATTGAAAGCGTTGCCCGTTAAGCATTTGCTGCTTCTTTTGCTGCACCTAAAAGATCTGACAACGATTGAACTGCTGCATGATCAGCTTGAGGAGACCAGACAACCGCCTCAGTGGATGCCAATTGATTCAGCAGGGTGTTCTCTAACTCACGGTTCTCAGCCGCTTCTAAACTACAACCCTCTTCTCTAGCCACCGCGAGAAGAAGAAAATGGATTAAGCGCAGTTTGTCTTGATGAGAGAGTCCGCTGACGGTGGGTAAAAGTTCGCTCAAAGGCATATCACGTCCTCAACATAGATATGTGTGTCCAGCTTAGCGCGGAGGCATTTTTGATCTTAGATCGCGCCCTAATCCAGGTGATCACAACAGTGCTAAACACCCCAGCAACAAAGGCACCCAAGAAGATATCGAAGTTAAAGATGAATGCGATCGCAACCCCCGGCAACACCGAATGACTAATAGCATCACCCAATAGCGCCAAACGCTGCACCATTAGGTAGCTGCCCACTGTGGCACAGACGATGCCAACAAGGATTGCGGTGAGTAGCGATCGCTGCATAAAGCTGTACTGCAGTGGCTCAATTAAGAGATTAAGCATAGAGGGTAGTGTTTTGGTTCAATGAGTTCAGCATTCTGTCTCGGTACACTACCAGCTCTCAGTAGGCAGAGACATGACCTGTATCTTTACTAGGACTGGATCGAGGTCAGATAACTGTTTGGAGTAGATCTGATTGAGTTTGCTCCGCGACACACCGAGCCGAGATATAGTCAAATCTGTGCCAGGGGGTAGAGGGTGTGGAGACAAGACAATCAATATCAGCCTCTCAATGCCTCAAGCTATTTGAAGGGTGCTAGGTTCAGGAATGGACCTTGCCTCAGTTTGCCAAGCTTCTAAATACATTTCAATCACTTCTTCGCCATTGCAGACAGCCTCTGTACGAGTCGCGCCATGAGCACAAGGCATAACCACACGATCAGCAAATTCTGGAATCGTGACCAAGAATAGCTGATCTCCCTCCGACCACTGAATCATAATGCTGTACTGGCTCACAAGCCGCTGTTCCCTCTCAAAAAGGGGTATCAACTTAAGGCGGGACAGCTTATGTGGCATAGGTTTAAGCTTTAACCTTGCTGAGCTGATGTTGCAGCCAATTTGATGTGCCAAGGGGTGACCTAAAGCGTCCCGCTTTACGC
>JBHJNL010000182.1:0-3922 GCA_050330855.1 Thermosynechococcaceae cyanobacterium
CTGTACCACCGGCTCCGCCTCCGAACTACTCCACCCCTTCGGCATCTGTCTCTCAACCCAGTGGGCCTAAGATTTGGGTGTGGCTGATTGCCGGAATTGTAGTGATTGCCGGTGGAGCCTTAGCCGTGCCTGCCATCACCAATCTCATTGGTGGCGGTAGCACCAAACCCGCCACCAATCGGGATGCTGGTAATCAGGATAGTCCTGATCGTCTTTCAGGAGATGGACAACCGAATGATGAGTCATCGCCGACTTCAAAGGATGACTCATTCCAAGACAAGATGAGCGATCTGGTTGACTACACCCACGACAACAACCTATTCACGATTAAAGTGCCTAGAACTTGGCAACGAGAGGATAACAGTAAGCCGAATGAAGCCATTGTTGTGTGGACGGATCCAGACACCGGCAGCACCATTTTAATTAATCTCTTCCGTGCCAATCGCACCTTGAACCAAAATCAGCTTGGCGAAATCGCCACTGATACGCTCCGGGGAGCCTATCGCTCAAGACCCGATTACCGCCTTGCAGAGCCAGAGTTTTTTGATGATCATGTCAGAGTCAAAGTTCAGTTTTCGACCCCTAATGGCACTCTGTTAGGTAGAACCTTCATCCGGCAAGTCGAGCAAATGGTCTCTGCGCCCAGAATCTATATTCTAGAGTCGCAGGTAGATGCCGCCGAGGATACGGTGCAAGAAATTCTCGATAGCTATCGCTTTTTCCCCAATGCGAAGCTACCATAGGCACCTGATTACACAGTACGAGATGCATTAATTAATACAGCGCTCTTTTTCGGCTGAGAGTTTGTCCTAGCGATGGTTAAGCAGACACCGAGGCCCACCGTTGCTAGCACTGACGCAGTGATGATGCCGAGACGATAGCGAGAGAGCCACTCCTTCCAGCCTGGGTCTGCCGACACTAGTTCACTAATATCTACCGCTTCAAATACAGTCCCTTTTGCGTCTGGGCCTGCCTGCTGCAAAACCGTAGGAGGCCTTTGCGGTTGCTTTTCTGTAGGATCAGTATCTGCACCGTGGACTAAGGTGGCTTTGCTGTTGACCCGCTCTGACTTCAGACTATGGAATTCGATGGATTCTAGGTACTTTGTAAATTCAGCTTCTTCCATCGTCACTGTAAGGTAAGACGCTCGAATTTTGCGTCCAAAGCTGAGGGTATCACCGTTGACTAGCTCATGGGAGCTACACCGTTGCTCGTTTACAAAAATACCATTGGCGCTGGGTTTACCTGCGGCATCGCCGTCGATGAGGCGGTAGCGGTAGCGATTCTCGCCGGGGATCGGTAGACGCAATAACATCGCATGTTTCCGAGAGATGGTGGTGCTGTTGAGCACAATTGCATTGGACGCATCTCGTCCCATCGCGTAGGCTGCAGCATCTAATGAGATCGCCCGTCGATTGCCGTCATCGATCACGATGACATGACGTTCGGGTGCGATCTGCTTGCGTTGTTTGGGAGAATAGGTGGTAGATACTGACACGAGAGAGGGGCCTCACCAAGGGGTTCTCTTCTATTGAGACATCAGAAATCAAGAATGAGGGTGATCTCGGTCACATCCTTTTAAACAAAAATGTGAAGGTTTATGCATCCCGACAAGGCTGGCGAGAATATGAAATAATAAACGCCATGGTTTTAGGCTATACGGATAGGCGCTTTGCCGTTCGCATCACTGGCTATAACGACCATCACCACACCATTGCTGCAATCCTATGTCCAACACGTACACCGTTGAACTTCACCATAACGACAACGTTCACACCATAGAAGTCTCAGACGATCAGACGATTTTACGAGCAGCCTATGCTGCTGATATTGATTTACCCAGTTCTTGTAATGCGGGCGTCTGTACGACCTGTGCAGCTCAGGTTCTTGAGGGCAAAGTGGCCCAATCAGATGCCATGGGGCTGGGGCCAGAGCTATTGACCGATGGGTATGCTCTGCTCTGTGTGGCTTACCCTCGATCTAATTTAAAAATCGAAACGGGTAAAGAATCAGAGGTGTATGAGCGTCAGTTTGGGCAGAATCAAGCCTAGCTAAACTTTTAGCTCGATACCAGTACGTTAATCTTGGAGTTCTGATGACAACACACTTTATTACGGCTGAAGTTGAACAGCAGGCATCCCCTGAAGCTCTGCAGGAGGAGATCGCAACTCAACTCAAAGAACAGGGCGAACCCCTGCGCTGGTCGATTACTGCAGTGAATGAACAGACGGCTCAGGTTGAAGCGGTTGTGCTAGCGGATTGACACAGCACCCTTTCACCGTTGCCCTTGTTGTTCCGACCGGGATTGGGGCTGAAATTGGGGGCTATGCTGGCGATGCTTTGCCGGTGGCGCGGGGTATTGCCTCAGTTTGCGATCGCCTCATCACCCATCCCAACGTTATGAACGGGGCGCAGCTTTATTGGCCCATTGACAATGCGCTCTATGTCGAAGGTTACGGCCTCGATCAATATGCCGCTGGCAACTGGGGGTTGAGTCCCGTGCTGAGTAATCGCGTCGGTCTAGTTCTCGATCAGGGCATTGAACCCGATTTACGTCTGCGGCATCTCCAGGTCGCGGATGCTGCTCGTGCGACGTTGGGGCTGCGCTTGACCGATGCTTTGGTCACTGATGCCCCGTTGAATGTGACGCTGAAGACGGCGGCTTCAGGGGCCACCTGGGGCACGATAGAAAACCCTGATAGTCTGTTACGGGCGGTAGAAAGGTCGATGAAGGAGCTGAGAGCAGATGCGATCGCCGTCGTTGCCCGCTTCCCTGACGACATTGAACAAACAGCACTCCAGAACTATCGCCAGGGTCAGGGGGTGGACCCCCTAGCTGGGGCGGAAGCTGTGATTAGCCATTTAGTTGTACGGACTTTTCAGATTCCCTGTGCCCATGCCCCCGCGTTAGAGCCATTGCCAGTGGACCCACAGGTGAGTCCGCGCTCGGCAGCAGAGGAGCTGGGCTATACCTTTTTGCCGTCAGTGCTGGTGGGGTTGAGTCGTGCGCCGCAGTTTGTGCAGCAGCGAGGGACTTCCACTGATTTGTGGGCAGATGAATTAGATGCGATCGTGGTGCCTGAGACGGCCTGTGGAGGGAGTGCGGTTTTGAGCCTCAGTCAGACATCGACTCGCATTATTACCGTTGACAATCCAACTGCGTTGCAGGTAACGCCAGAGCGTTTGGGGATTGAGGTTATTAAGGTGCGATCGTATTTAGAGGCGATGGGAGTGCTGGCTGCTCAGCAGGCAGGGTTAGAGATTTCAGCGCTAATGCCTGACCTAAGCGGTATTGCCTGTCACGATCCATTCTTATTAGACTGATGTTATTTTTTAGAGATCGCACTCTTCAGGCCCAGATGCTCTACAAAGGGCAAAAAATCTCGAGCGGAGAACAACAATGGCAGCTCGTGTTCAATGCAGAACGTGGCGATAATAACATCTGCTGTTTTGCGGATGGTGATCCCGTTTTTCCTCAATGCTCGGTAATGGCTGGCACACTGAGTTACTCTGCGGTGCCCCAAAAGTTCATACTGATCAAGAAGCGCTAACTTCTCCTTGGCGTTTTGATAGTCTCTGTCACTGTGAAAGCCCTGAAGTATTTCCAGTAAAATTAAATCACCGATCGCAACAATACCCTCGATTAGCGCTGCGTCTAACTGATGGGTCTGCTCATTTTCTATGCCGTTGAAATAATCGATCCAAACACTGGTATCGACCAAAATCATGAATTGCGCCTCATCTCGTCAAGGTTCAGGACTTTGGACATTTTTAGTCTTTTTGCATCTCAAACTTACTCACTTGCGGTAATCGTCCAAGGGTCTACGAAGCAATGAGGAGTGTAGCCCTCTTCTGTATTGTCTTTTCCTTCACCATTGGCAATAGCGAGGGGGAATCCGAGCCAGAGCGCAACGCTTGAACA
>JBHJNL010000183.1:0-29479 GCA_050330855.1 Thermosynechococcaceae cyanobacterium
CTCAGGTTGGTGTAATTGACGTTGCCACAGACGACGAACAGACTGCTCATTAGAATCAACAGAAATTTCCGCTGCGGTTTGTGAAATAGCCTGCTGATGTCAGCAGACCCATTACAATCGATTTGAGGCTATCCATCGGTGCTCCTTGATTGATCTCAACTTGCACTCTACCAAGATGGGTAGCTTTCTTGAAGCATTACTCAAAACTGTCCGGACTGTTGCAAAAATGAATTGCATGTTGTAAATAACCTCCAATGAGTTTACTGAATTGAAAAATCTATGGCTGATTGGACTGCTAGTTAATGAGTCCTTTGACCTTGTCAGTGATACCTTCAGCGGCATCCTGAATATCAGAGCCAATACCCTCGGCAGTACCTTCAACGCGACCTAAATCTTGCTTGGCTCTGCCTCCAACCTGGTTAGCAGCACCTTTGGCCTGAGTTGTCGTATTGCCAAACTGGCGCTGGGCTGCTCCTTTGGCCTGCTGGGCGACACCCTCAACCTGGCGGCTAGAGCCTGCACCCGCTGTGTTGTTTAAGTCAGATTTGGCTTTGCTTTCTGCCTTGCTAAACAAACCAGCGATGGGCTGATATGTCGCTGCGATCGCAACTCCGTTATGAAACGGTGTAGCCAAACTAACGGTGACAATCGTGGCAACCAGAAACAATCCTGATAAAGCCTTCGCGGCTAGTGAACGGATTTTAGTATTCATTGGTATTTGCTCTCGAAATTAAGGATTTGGTGAAAAAGCAGAGCACATGGAAGTTAAGTCATTTCAGAAACAGGCTGTACACATTCTCTCAAACGTATTAAATCTGTAAGTTGCTGTCTCAAGCTGTCAGTGCTCTTCAGATTTGTCTCTCAGAGTGAGGTGCGATAAAAAGATCGCCCTAATTCGCTCGTTGTGGACAATCGTGGGGATTTAACTGTCAATAAAGTATCCTGCTGCATGGAGACCGCACCTCTACCCTCAGATGGATCTCCCCATCGCCTCAAGATAGATGGGGCAGTGACACCAAAAGAGGCTTGAGAATATCCGTTGCTTAATTGAGAACAGACCTACTAGATGGCGTAAATTTCTCCATCGCCGCGCAAGTCCCCTACGTAAAGGTGCGAGATAGTCAACGATAATAGTCAAGTTGCCGCCTTTTGCGGTCTGACAGAGCGACCATCATCTACCCGTGCCGATTATGCCAGCCCCTGCCCTTACTCACGCGCTTCCCTTTATGCTTGCTGGGCCTATCCTTCGCAAAACAGAGTCAGACGCCGTGACGGTCTGGGTTGCCCTAAGCGAAAGGAGTTCGGTGCGTCTCAGCGTTTACAGCACCAGCAATCAGGGCCGTCAAATTGAACAACTCTGTTTAGAGGGGCAGAGCCAGACTTTAAAGGTGGGCGATCGGCTCCATATAATCGCGGTGACTGCCACCCCATCAAATGCGGTTCTCCAACCGGGACAGATTTATGCCTATAATCTTCAGTTTTGCTTCCCCGACAGTCGTCAGCCTGTGACCCTACATAGCGAGAACGTTCTCGGTCAAGAGTCCATCAGCTACTTTGCCCACCAACTGCCAACCTTTGCGCTACCGCCGACTCATCTCCAAGATTTGAAGATTGTGCATGGCTCTTGCCGCAAACCCCACGGCGGGGGACCAGATATTTTACCCGTGCTAGACGATTTACTGACTCGGGACACCCATAACGCCAAGGCAAGAACTCACCAACTTTTTCTAACCGGCGATCAAATCTATGGCGATGATGTGGCGGACCCCTTTCTGTGGATTGCCCTCCGGCTAGGGCCAATCCTAATGGGTTGGGAAGAACTGTTACCGATAGAAAGGCAAGAAGATGGCACCGATCACTTCTACAGTCCAAAGGCCTGGTCGCCGGGACAGCGGACTGAAATTGCCCGCCAAAAGTGTGGTTTTACGGCGATGGTGCCCAATAAACCTAAGGCGGCCAAAAGCCATCTGTTTAGCTTTACGGAGTACTGCGTTGCCTACCTGCTGGCCTGGTCTCCGGTACTGTGGCCGTCCCCAGAACAGATCTTAAATGCGAATCCAATGCGCGACGATCGATCCAAGCAATGGTCACGGGATGCGTCTGATATGCAGACCTTTGTTCGAGGGAGCGCCCAGGTTAGACGGGCGTTAGCCAATATTCCCACTTACATGATCTGTGATGACCATGATATTACCGATGACTGGTATCTCAACCGCGCTTGGTGTAATCAAGTGCTCAGTCAACCCCTTGGACGGTGTGTGGTTCAAAATGGTTTGCTTGCCTATGCACTATTTCAGGCTTGGGGCAATACCCCTGAGCAATTTGGCGATGCTCAGCCAGGAGGAGAATTGCGACAGGCGGTTGAGAAGTGGACCCAAGCGAGGGGATGCGATCGCAACGCCTGGCAAGACATTGGCCGATATCTAGGAATGCCGCCAATCGACGAGCAGACTCAGCAACCGCAAATGCAGCTCGAAGCAGATATCTTAGTCCTCAAGCGAGATCCGCAGGCGCTGAACTGGTCCTACACCGTTCGCAGTCACTGCCATGAGGTTTTAGTACTCGATACCCGCACTTGGCGCGGTTACCCAAAAGATACCGAGGGGATTGCCCCCCCGATGTTACTCTGTCCTTCAGCCTTTAAGGTTCAGATCGAGAACCCCCTCCAAAAAACCGATAAATTGAATCAGAATGGAGCCAAGATTCAAGCCACCCTATTGGTGATGCCCACTAACTTAATTAGCCTCTCGATTGTGGACCGCGTCCAGGAATTGCATTGGCGGCAGGGCAAAGTCTTTGGCAACGATGTGGGGGATGCCTGGAATTTTAATGAAGCCGCACTGACCCAGTTATTGAAAACCCTCAGTACCCATCGAGATCGCATCGTCATCCTGTCAGGGGACATTCATTACGGAGGAACCGTTCGCCTCGACCACTGGGAACGCTCTGGCTCTCAAAACCTGCGCAGCAGCTTAATCATACAGTTGACGTCCAGCGCAATGAAGAACGCAGAATTAGCAACCTATCTGGTGCATACCCGCCTCAAATCTCTTTTTCCAGAACCTGCTGAGGCTTGGCTTGGGCAGCAAACTCAGATCACCTGGATTCCGAGACAGAAAGCGACGTCGACTCGGCTTCCCTCGACGCAACGTTGGGCTCGACGTGCCCAGCAACCCTGGCCATATCAGATTTTCAGAAATGCTGTGTCATGGCTATGGCGCAACCGCTGGTTTCAAGAAGGCCCTGAAGTCGTAGGTCACAATAACTTTGGCGTCGTCACCTGGGCAGAGCCACAGGCAGACGCCCCTCAATACATTCGCCATGAAATCTACTGGCATCCACCCTGGGATATGACCCGTCCTGTCAAAAGCCAGTATCAGGTTTCGTTCGCAAAGAATCCGACTCCTGTGAAGATAAATTTCTGAGCTTGCATCTACCCTATCTTTGCGGCACTGCTCACGCCCTTATCCCAAAGTGCAGCGTGCCTCTCCCCCCATCTCAATCCAGCCGCAAATGAGACCCGACGTTGACTGAGCTGCAGCACAACGCCCCGCAGCATCAATCACAATCACCCCGCCTTCTCCATTCACTCGTCTGACCAAATACTCAATTCCAGCCTTTGCGGCAGCCTCTGCAGTCATTCCCTTGAATTCAACAAAAACAGAAATCGTTTTCGCGAGGACGGTACGCAAGAACTCCTCTCCATAGCCTGTGGCCGACACGGCACAACTTTCATTGTCAGCATAGACACCGGCCCCCACAATCGGCGTATCCCCTACTCTGCCCCAGTGATTATTAACCAAGCCGCCCGTCGAGGTTGCCGCCGCCAGATCACCCTGCAGATCTTGAGCCACAGCCCCCACCGTGCCTAGTTTTTCAGAATGGGGCTTCACCCGTTCATGATCTAACGTAATTTTTCCTGCCGCCTGAGCCTCGACTAACTGCCCAATCCGGTTCTCAGTGATGAAGTATTCCTTAGAGCAGATTTCAACCTGGTATAGTTTTGCAAATTCTAATGCCCCATGTCCTGCAAGCAAAACATGGTCACCCTGCTCTAGGATGCGACGCGCTAAGGCGATGGGATTTTTGACCTGTTCCACACAAGCGACAGCACCTGCTTTAAGATCTCTACCGCTCATGAGCGCTGCATCCATCTCGACATTGCCCATGGCATTGAGAACAGAACCTCGCCCAGCGTTGTAGAGTCGATCATTCTCTAAGAGCGTCACGCAATACTCCACCACATCTAAGGCGCTGTCACCTCGCTCAAGGCGTTGACGGCCCTGTTCTAAGATTGCGGTAATGCTCTCCCTGAACTCGGCCTCTCCCGCTTCATATTTGAGATCCTCTAAAGAACCTGAACCACCGTGAATCATTAAAGAATAGGAGTTTGACATTATTGACTGGGTACAGAATCTAATTAGTATAAACGCCTTGATTTAGGGATGAGTAACGGGTTGCCCTGTTGCCCCCCTAGACTAGCCCCCCGGCAAGGCTAAAGCTGGCGAGGGCGATCTCAACGGCCCTTGAAGTCGTAATCTAGCGCATAAAGAAGTCGTAATCTAGCGCATAAAATGGAATCAGCTCAACGGCAAGGCGTCCCCTGCCGTCCCAGATGAGCTGAAGGCTCCAGGCACTAACTCTTCTAAAATCCGAAAGCGAATATGATTAATCGCTAAATCTCCCATCGAAAGGTCGTCTGGCTTGTCGTCAGCCTTCATTTTGGCAAAGGAGATACCCTTGCCAATCTCAGTGTGGTACCAGGCTAGCCCCATAAAAAACCGTTGAGGATACGGTCCTCGCTCAATTACATCATCGACATTCGATTCCATCGGTAACCAGCCGATGCCAGGGACATAAAACTCTAGCCAAACATGGTTAAAATCTGGTTCTAGAGGCAGATGACGCTGCTCAGGATGCTGCGGACATTTGTAGCGTCCAATGGTACGACAGGCAATCCCATTCAGGCGAGCTAAGGCCAATAACACCCCCACATATTCGCCGCAGGAGCCAATGCCCCGCTCTAGGGCCACATCAGGGGTATCAATTTTGGGCCGAATACCGTAGGACAGACGATCATACACATAGTTGCGAATTTTAAGCATCTTCCGCAGTACGTTGGTTTCTGTTCCTGCAGCCTCCTTTGCCGCCGCCCGAATCGTGGGGGTATCCATTGCCAAATCGTCGTCATCGACTAAGTAGCGCTGCTGCAGCTCAGGGCCAAGCGGTAGACCCTGATCGATATCGTCGGGCGTTAACGAATACTTAAGGCTGTACATTTCGACAATCGCCTTCCAGCCGAAGAGTCCACCTTGGTCAGGCTGAATCTGATCGAACTTAAAGACCGCTACCTTTTGTCCATCTTGCTCTTCAATCGTGAAATCATGCCCAATGGGTTCAATATGTCTAATCCGCTGACGGAGCGTTTCAGAGGGCAGGGCAATGCGCCACTCCACATGGTTCAGCGTGACCGATTCAATGGAGAGCAGTTCTTCAACATAGGACAGCTCGACCAAGTAACCATTGGAGAGCGTGTAGTGATCGGCCTGACGATGGTGAAAATAGAGGGGATGGATGAAGGTGCGATCGCGAAACGTTAACTCATAGGGCGACTCTGCATTCGGGTCATCACGAATATAAGGTTCTTCATCGGTGTAGAGAACGTAACACATTGGCTCCTGGCCCTTTGCGGCAAAAAATGCAATGCCCGTGGGAGAACTAAAGGGCGTGAGGGCGCTGAACTGGATTTTGCCAGTGATCAGATCCAGACAATAGACCGTTTGCTCATCGCGATCGCAAACCCATAGCTGTCCATTTGCCACGGTCAGTGTTTCAGACCCCACACCGGGTTGCGGGAATTTATCGAGGGGTTGGCCTGTACTTCGATCAAAGCAGTGAATGTAGCCAGACTTTTGACAGCTTACATAGACCGTAGAGTCATGGACAGCGACCCCTGAAGCAGGGTAAGGCAGGTGAGCAAAAAGGGTGAGTTCTAACGTGGAGCGCGGACACCAAAATACATCTTGTCCCTTTGCAAACCAGAAGACATCTTGGCTTTGTGCTAACCCCCGCACATCTTGCCAGTCACCAATATGGTGGGGATTCAAGATAATGGTGTTATTGGTGCGTGGATGAATAGAAATTAGATACCCCCGAACCGTATCAACTGCAAATAGTTGATCGCCATCTGTTGCGAGTCCGGCTAGAGCATAGACACCGATAGGGCGAACAGTTGAATGCTGCAGTGAAGCATCAGAAGATACGCAGTCAGGCGTTGACATGGATTTAATTTGGCTCAAGACATCTAGCAATCACTATAGCCCCCAGGGACAACGCAGATTTACCGCGAGTTTAGTGATTTGCTCTCTGCATAAACTCCTTGGCTGAAATGTCTGGTAACCTTGACGTCTATGTGGGGTGAAGCGGGTGATTGCTCTGGTCTCCGCGTATGATTTACACTCAGTATCTGCGGCCAAAGTTACAAGGCATGAGCAAATCTACATTTCAGGGTTCTGCCATCAAGAGAGGCAATCTACCCATCGTCTTTATATAGGATCCAAGATTCAATGAAAGTTGTGTATGACCCCGATAAAGACATTCTACAAATTGCTTTCATCACAACGGTCATTGAGGAAACGACTCAAATCGCTCCAGGATTGGTGTTGGATTATGATGAAGATGGAAACGTGATTGGATTAGAGCTTAGAAAAGCGTCTACAAGGGTAGATGATCCCTACAATCTGTCTTACCTTATCGATAAGGCTAATATCAACAAGCCAAAACCCAGCGCTAAAGATTAACGCTCTATAACTCTCAATCATTTGTCCAGGACTCTTTGCCCACTAAGTCAATGATGTAGTCTTTCAGACGGTAGTCGTATTGATTGAGCAGGTGCTCAATATCTTGCCATCGGCTCTCGCTAAAGTAACGTCTCAACTCGTATATGCGTTGCTGCCGAGCGACTAAACCTCGTGCTACTAACTCACGAGTCTCATCCAGAAAATCGGTGATCGAATACAGGCAAGTAATAGACATGTCTATCTCCCGACAAAAGCTTAGGCAATAATGAAGACAAAGTTTTTAGCTCTGTAAAAGTGTCAATTAAAAAAGCTCCACCCTGATGTAGTGATGGTTTTGAAGAAGCTAGATAATTTAGATTTCTATAAATGACGTAATAGTTAATCGTGATCAATGCAGGTCTAAATTGGCTTAACTATTACATAACAGTATCGTACACTACTAATCCATCTAGCAATACGTTGAAAGTCATAAAGCCATGACTTTTCTGCCGTTGTTCAGAATTGAATATTTCAGCAGACAAATGCTTGTAGATCGCGACTATACTGATTAGGCTTATCCATATAGTGCTATCAGTAGCGTTCTATAGCATCAGACTTTTTTAAGATTGAGTGAACCATGACAGACCCAGTGCGAATTTTGATGTGTGCCCCACATCACTACGACGTTGACTACGTCATTAATCCCTGGATGGAGGGAAATATCCATCGCTCCTCGCGAGATCGTGCCGAAGCGCAGTGGGATCAGCTTTACCGAGTCTTGAAGACCTACGCCACCGTAGATTTGGTAGAGCCTCAGCCCGGATGGCCGGATATGGTTTTTACCGCTAATGCAGGCCTCGTCCTTGATAACGTCGCGGTGCTCAGTCGCTTTTTTCATCCAGAGCGGCAGGGTGAAGAGCCATACTTTTTAGCGTGGTTTAAAGAGCAGGGATATACGGTCCATACTTTACCCAAAAGCTTACCCTTCGAAGGAGCTGGGGATGCCCTTTTGGATCGATCTGGAGGGTGGCTATGGGCAGGGTATGGATTCCGCTCCGAACTGGATTCTCATTCGTATTTGGCGCAATGGCTAGACGTTGAGGTGCTGTCGCTCAGACTGGTTGATCGGCGGTTCTACCATCTCGACACCTGCTTTTGCCCGCTTACGGATGGATATCTGCTCTACTATCCTCCGGCGTTTGACACCTATTCTAATCATCTGATCGAGCGACGTATTCCTGCTGAAAAACGAATTGCGGTCGAGGAAGTGGATGCGGTCACCTTCGCCTGCAACGCGGTGAATATTGATCGTGTGGTGGTGATGAATCACGTTAGCGATCGCCTCAAGCACAGCTTAGATAGCTGCGGTTTTACGGTGGTCGAAACGCCCTTAACTGAATTTCTAAAGGCGGGTGGCGCTGCAAAGTGCTTGACTTTGCGCACAACAGAACCGCGCCAAGTCTCACCCCAAGCGTCTACGATTCAAAGCCGTGTTATTCACCTCGAAGGTCATCTATTAGATACCGGCTTAGTGAATCGGGCCTTAGATACCATTGTGGCCGGGGGCGGCAGTTTTCAAGTTCTTAAGTTTGAACTCGGTGAGCAGCGTCAAGATATTTCTACGGCGGAGGTTAAAGTCACAGCGCCAGACTCAGTGGTGATTGGGGACATTATGGGTCAGTTGATTGACCTGGGTGCCGTCAGCGTTGCTGAAGGTGCTGCCAATGCGCAGCTTGAGGCCGTGGCCCAAGCGGGGGTGGCCCCGGATGATTTTTATGTGACGGCCATCTATCCAACAGAAGTCTCGGTTGCAGGGCAGTGGGTCAAGGTGCAGGGGCAACGAATGGATGGTGCGATCGCAATTACCCAAACCCCAACCGGACCCGTTGCCCACTGTAAGCTGCTGCGAGATTTGCTTGTAGGTGAATCTGTCGTGGTGGGCAGTGAGGGGATTCGCACCCTTCGCAATACAACCACCCTCAAAAAGGGTGCGACAGAAGACTTTGGCTTTATGGGTTCGGGTGTTTCCAGTGAGCGCCGCGTGGAGCTTGTAGTTGAACAAATTGCCTGGGATCTCCGGCGAATTCGAGATCAAGGCGGCAAGGTAGTGGTTACCGCAGGACCGGTGGTGATTCATACTGGCGGTAGCGAACACCTCAACAAGCTGATTCGAGACGGGTATGTCCATGCACTTCTGGGGGGGAATGCAATAGCAGTTCACGACATAGAGCAATCAATGATGGGGACGTCCCTAGGCATGGATATGAAGCGGGGGGTCTCAGTTCACGGTGGGCATCGCCATCACCTGAAGGCCATCAATACGATTCGACGATGCGGCAGCATTGCTAAGGCCGTCGAAGCAGGCGTCCTCCGCAGCGGTGTGATGTATGAATGCGTGAAGCATAATGTCCCATTTTCCTTGGCCGGGTCAATTCGAGATGATGGCCCCCTCCCCGATACCAAGATGGATCTGCTAGAAGCCCAGGCCGATTACGCTCGCTTAATTGAAGGGGCTGACCTGATTTTGATGCTCTCGACCATGCTCCATTCTATTGGCGTTGGCAATATGACGCCTGCGGGGGTAAAGATGGTATGCGTCGATATCAACCCGGCGGTGGTGACCAAATTAAGCGATCGCGGCTCCATTGAGTCCATTGGCGTCGTCACCGATGTAGGCCTTTTTCTCAGTCTATTGGTGCAGCAGCTCAATAAGTTAACCGGAGAGTATGCGCTAGCCTAATACTCTGTTCAGAATATGAGGATTTCGTGAGGAGCATTGAGCCTGAACAACCTTCATAAAGTCCTCAGATGATCGGCCTACAGTCATGGTAGAAACTCACTCTACTCTGCGAAAGGAGATCAGAAGATGCAACTTAAATATCGGGGTGTCACCGACGACGACACCCCTCCTGAAGTCAATGACGGAAAGCATAACGGAGCAGGTATCTATAAGCGCAGCGTTTCCGCGTCACATCCTCCACGATTTTCCGGTTCCTTAATCCCAACTACTACTGGAATCACATTCAAGGCAAAATGCATCCAAGCTTTCGAGCGACATAAGATCGCAGCACGGCAGCCATGAGTTAACGGGCACAGCATCAAAGGTCGCAGGCCGTTGATTGATCAGGAGGATTTAATCATGGGAGAACCAATTGTGAGGATTGTAAAGGCAGTCTGGATTTATCTGAATCAGCCTCTTTTTAGAGATAGCACGATCATGAACCCAGTTAAGTTTTCGCGAACTTGCAGGCAACAGCTATTAGAACGCTGTTTTGAAAAACAGTACGAGGCAGAAAAGCAGCGGCATTTTCTAGAGCGCTGCTGGAGCCGATCCTGCAAAACGTTGTGATGTTTAAAACGCTGAAGCAAAGTCAGATGAGCAACTGGATTCGCACAGGGACTTCCTGGTTTTTACTGGGGAGTACTTTGGCATTGCTGTTCTTGCTCGGCATGGGAGCATTGACGCCAGCCAGTGCTGCTATCAGTTTGACCAAAGAAAACCAGGGCCAGATGCTCTATCAATCACGAGAAGTACTGTGGGATCAGCAGGGCTATTCTTGGCAGGTGGTTGTCTCTAAACACGCAAGTTTTGCTAGCCCACCGACGATATCGTTGCAGCTAGCCGGACCAACGGATCAGGTGATGGTGGATCATGATCAACCCCTCACCCTGGTGACCTCTCAGGGAAACACGCTCAAGGCGATGACTGAGCCGGAGTCCCTGTATATTAATCGCCCGCTAGCCCCCAACGTTGTCCAGTACGATCTCAAGCCGGTTGTGGCTGATTTAGATCGGTCTGTGGAGCTTGCGATCGCAACCCAAGACCAAAAAACAATCCAACTGACAGTCCCCGCGACGGTGATCCAAGAATGGCAAACGGTGGCGGCCTGTGCCGATATTCTGTGTGTGGGAAGTTGAAGACGTCTTGAGATAGGGGCTTAGCGCTTCCTTTGCTTTTATGAAGGTATGGCTTAGGGGTGACCGAATCTATCATCGCGGTTGGTTTAGGGCTTCAAAGCCGGACACAATATCGAGGAGTTCTTCTGTGATTTTGGTCTGACGTTGTTGCTGAAAGATGGCCTGCAGTTCAGTTAGATGCTCGGTAATATTGGTCTGAGCGAGCTGCATGGAGGCAAGACGGCTGGCATTCTCGCTGGCGAGTGATTCGGCACAGGCACGGTAGAGGGTGACAAAGAAGTGCTGCCGAAATAAAGCGGAGAACAACTGTTCTCGACGTTGAGACACCATCGGAAGACAGCGGGAGGGCCAAGGGCGCTGCAGCCCTTGGAGAGAGGGTGGAAAAATCTGCTGTTGTCGAGGGGATGAGGTTGCGCCTTGCGCGGCCCGGTTATGGAAAACCCAAATTTGATCGACCTGGTGGGCGGTTCGCCATTGTTCGAGCTGCACCACGATGGCTTGAATTTTTGCTGTAATCCCTTCCACTGAGGCGGGAACAGAGAGACAGCGTTCGATGGAGAAGCCTTGTTCTTGGATGCGATCGCAAACCCGCGCCCCCATACCCAACAGCAGCGGTTCCTTGCTCTGTGTAGGACGTTGCGCCAGTTCTTGAACCACAAACTGGGCCAATTGCTCATTAAAGCGACCACACATTCCCTGATCCGAGCCAAAAATCACAGCCCCCAGACGATGGTGACGCGATGGTCGAAACTCAGACATCGCTTCAGGGTAGTTGATCAAGAAAATCTGCCGCCCCATTCTCAAAGTGCGGTTATATTGCTTCAATGCAACCACCGCCTGTTCATATTGACGGATATTGACAGCAGCTAGAGCTTTCATCGTCTTAGCCACGGTCTGCAGTTCATGGGTGCTGGCAATTTGACGCTTGAGCGCTTCAGCCGTTTTCATAAGGTGGGCAACAGGAGTAAGACATTTTAATGAGTCGGTATTCGAACTTGAGCTGCGGCAATCATAAGGTGGACAAAGCCGTAGAACGTGACGTCAGTTGTTTCAGAACTACTGACTGCTCAAAATAGCCCCAGTAAAATAACAACGGTAAACAAACCTACGACCAACAAGCTAATCATGACAATGGCTCCATAGGGAGCATGATTAATGGTGTCTAGATATTGATTTTTCTTGAGTTGATTAGTGTCCATCATTCTTACCTCATAGGTAACATAAAAATAAATTTCATCTTTTGAGAATCTTGAACCTTACTGATTACAGCAGGTCGCTGCTGGGAAACATTGAGCCGTTCTCGCCATCCGCCCCCACACGGAGATTAACTCGAGAATTCTCTACCACCTTGTTTTGTCGGTGATGAATGCTCGATATCTATGTGTGCATTGAGTTGGTGCAAAGCCCATAGGACTTTGTCCAGCATGCCTGGGGGGCCACCTTCCATGTTTTCTTCTTCAGCAACTTCTAACTCGCGTGCATCATACTCCCAGCACCGCAACACCTTGATTTTCTGGTCCCGTGTAAATGATGGCTCATGGCAGACCTCAACTGGACATGAGAATACCCTAGTCGGATCTAAAATCGCCTGTTCAATATTCATCAGCCAACTCCTCAGCACGGAAAAGTTTTTGATGTATGAAATCACTTGAATAGGGCTTTTTCATGTATTGCACAATCACCCTCAACGTTCCTCCGATGCAACTATGCCAATCGGCAGTGAGAATACAAGGGTTTCACTCAGATCTCTCATTCTCGATAGTGGGGATTGACCCAACATTGAGGGAGGGGTTCTTCCGAAGGAAAGATTAAATGAATCTTTCTAAATGGTTCAGAATCTTGCATCTCTTCTCCAGCATGGAAACGGCCGGTGACAGATTCATGAAAAGGATCCCATAGTTCCCGTGGGGTAAGGACTTCGACAAGCTGACCAGATGGCTCGTGTTTTAAAAACATTGCTAAAACCCTCCTGATTCAACAGCAGTTAGATCCTCTTGCAGCGGATAAGAACTCAATGAGGAATCAACTTATCACCACGCTAAACCAATAATTTGAGGAAGTTGTGAGACCCTCTGATCCAAAAACCAAAGCTTACCGCAAGAAATACCTGTGGCCCAATTGCTAAAATGGGCCTCGTAATATCGCCAAGACATCATGGAAGCCACGCTGAGTCCCACCAAGCATCTGAAAAAACGTCAGGCTCGATTACGAAGTCTGGTGGGTAAAGCCATCCGAGACTACAACATGATTGAAGAGGGCGATCTCATCATGGTCTGTCTCTCTGGCGGTAAAGACTCCTACACCATGCTGGATCTATTATTGGCGCTTCAGCGCAGTGCCCCTGTTGATTTTGAATTGTTCGCGGTCAATCTTGATCAAAAGCAACCCAACTTTCCGGCCCATGTACTGCCCGATTATCTAAAAAAGTTGGGAGTGCGCTACCGCATTGTCGAAGAAGATACCTACAGCACCGTCAAACGCATCATCCCCGAAGGGAAAACAATGTGTGGACTGTGTTCTCGGCTGCGGCGGGGTATTCTCTACCGCGTTGCCAGTGAAGAAGGAGCGACTAAGATTGCCTTGGGACACCATCGTGAAGACATCATCGAAACCTTATTTTTAAATATGTTCCATGCGGGCAGGCTGGAAGCAATGCCGCCGAAGCTACTCACCGACGATGGTCGCCATGTGGTGATTCGGCCCCTTGCCTACTGCCCAGAGCAAGATATTCAGCACTACGCCGACTTGAAGCAGTTCCCGATTATTCCCTGCACGCTATGTGGTTCACAGGATGCATTACAGCGGGTTCAGGTGAAGCAGATGCTTCAAGATTGGGAAAAAGAATACCCAGGTCGCACGGCAAGCTTGCTCAGCAGTATTCAAAATATTGAACTGTCGCAATTGGCAGATGCCCAAGTGTTTGACTTTGCCGCGTTGTCCGTGGGCAATGCCTTCAACAACTCGCTCTAGACGCTTTAGATATTCTGATCATTCATGGCTCACGCGTTGATCGCTCTTTACTTGGCAATCACAAAGTTAATCAACTTACCGGGAACCACAATTACCTTTTTAACGGTTTCTCCGTCAAGATATCGCTGGCCGACCTCAGAGTCGCGGGCAAATTGCTCTAGCTCTTCTTTGGTAGAGCTAGCCGGAACTTCAATGGTACCTCGGGTTTTACCCATAATCTGAATGACCAACGTTATTTCATCGGCCACCAACGCATCTTTATCCACTTGAGGCCAGGGCTGGAATAGAATTGAGTCTGAGTGACCCAGCATTTGCCATAGCTCTTCAGCAATGTGTGGCGCAAAGGGAGCTAACAGCAAAAGCAAGGTTTCTATCCCTTCTGCATAAACAGGAGAGGTTTTATCGTTAGCATCACCGAGGGCATTGCTGAGCTTCATGAGTTCTGAGACAGCGGTGTTGAACTGATAATCCCCTTCTAAATCTTCACTGGTTTCCTTGATCGCAGTATGAACGGCTCGTCGGAGATCCTGCTCAGACTTCGAGAGCTTATTAACGTCAATTTTTTTTCTGCTCTTTGCCTGCTCTATGGACTCACTGACCAGTCGCCACACCCGGTTCAAAAATCGGAATTGGCCCTCCACATCTGCACCTTTCCACTCCAAGTCTTTCTCTGGCGGTGCTTTGAACAAGGTAAACAAGCGAGCGGTATCTGCCCCGTACTGACACGTCACTTCTTCAGGGGGAACACCGTTGAACTTAGACTTAGACATCTTTTCATCAAAGACGTTCAAAGGATCTCCCGTTTTGGGATCCTTCGGATCATCAAGATCGGCTATATCGCTGGGGGCAACGAATTGACCCGTTTTTAGATTTTTGTAGGCTGCAGCCTGCACCATTCCCTGTGTCAGAAGCTTCTGGAAGGGTTCGTCAAAGTTAATGAGGTTGCGATCGCGTAATACCTTCGTAAAGAACCGCGAATAGAGCAAGTGTAAAATAGCGTGCTCAATGCCGCCGACATATTGATCCACCGGCATCCAATCGTTAACCTTGGCTGAGTCAAAAATCTGCTGGTCATTTTTGGCATCGGTGTAGCGCAGAAAGTACCAAGATGAATCAATAAAGGTATCCATCGTATCAGTTTCTCTTTTTGCCGCCTTGCCGCAGGTGGGGCAGGACACATTCACCCAGCTCTCTAGTTTGGCTAAGGGCGATCCACCCTGGGCTGAGAAGGTGACATCTTCAGGCAATTCCACCGGCAGGTCTGCCTCTGGCACCGGCACGGCCCCACAGGCATCGCAATGAACTACAGGGATTGGAACACCCCAATAGCGCTGGCGAGAGATGAGCCAGTCTCTGAGTCGATACTGAATTCGCGATTTTCCGGTGCCGTCTGTTTCAGCCTTGGCAATAATCTTTTCTTTGCCCTGTATCGAAGGAGTCCCATCAAAGGCGTCGGAATTCACCATCACGCCAACTTCGGTATAGGCTTCGGTCAAAGCTACATCGACATCGCCCCCTTCGGGGATAATCACCGTTTTGATGGGCAAATCATTCTGTTGGGCAAAGACAAAATCGCGAGTATCGTGGGCGGGGACCCCCATAACGGCCCCAGTGCCGTATTCATACAGCACATAATCAGCGATCAAAATCGGGATTTCATCGCCGGTAAAGGGATTAATGGCCTTGCCACCTGTGGGGATGCCGCGCTTGGGTTTATCTTCAGCGGTGCGCTCTAGTTCGCTTTCGTTGGAGACCTCTTCAACGAATTGTTCTACGACGGACTTGCGACCCACTGTCGTCACCTGCGGCGTTAGGGGATGCTCAGGAGCCAGGACGACGTAGGTTACCCCATAGACCGTATCGGGTCGAGTCGTAAATACGCCGATCTTCTCGTCCATACCCACAATCGGGAATTCTAGATAGGCACCCACCGACTTGCCAATCCAGTTGGCCTGCATAGTTTTGACGCGATCGGGCCAGCCGGTCAGCTTGTCTAGATCCGCTAACAGTTCCTCTGCATAATCGGTAATCTTAAGAAACCACTGGCGCAACAGCTTCCGCTCGACCTTTGCCCCTGAGCGCCAAGACCGACCTTCATTATCAACCTGCTCATTAGCCAGCACCGTCTGATCAACCGGATCCCAGTTGACGGCGGCTTCTTTTTGATAGGCGAGACCCATATCGAGGAACTGTAGAAAAATCCACTGGGTCCAGCGATAGTAATCCGGGGAACAGGTGGCAAGTTCACGATCCCAATCGATGGATAGCCCCAGCGGTCGGAGCTGTTCCTTCATTTGGGTAATATTCTGGTAAGTCCATTTTGCCGGGTGGGTCTTACGTTGAATCGCTGCATTTTCTGCCGGTAACCCAAAGGCATCCCAGCCCATCGGCTGCAGAACGCGATAGCCCTGCATCCGCTTCAAGCGAGCGATCACATCGGTGATCACATAGTTGCGGGTGTGACCCACATGCAGGCTCCCTGATGGGTAGGGGAACATCGATAGGGCATAAAACTTAGGCTTGCTGGGGTCATCGGGCGTGGTGTCGAGATTTTGCTCGGCCCAAGCTGTTTGCCACTTGGCTTCAATCTCAACGGGGGTGTAACGGGACTCCACAGCAATGCTCCTGATGGACGGGTTAGTCTCACCATTCTAGAGAATTTCTGGCCTCTATCTTAAGCGAGTCTTTAGGCTCTTCCAGAGCAATTCAAGATAGGAGCTTATGCAACCTGAAGTATTTGTGCTTTCGGTAAACTCCACCCTTCTGCCGCGTAGAAGTCAATCAATGATTCAATAGCCTCATTTCCATGCCTAGCAGCTTCTTCATAGGTTTGGCCGTCAGTGATGGGTTGCATCACTTGCTCAAAATCAGGTAGAGAAACGACAAAGCATTGATCGTCTTCGGCCCACTCAATGACCATTCGATACTTATTCCGAAGTGGAGTATAACGATTACTCACACATCTGCTCCTATGCCAACCTAGCGATCTCGTTTTTTGCCAGAATGATTGCAATCAACATCCATCAATTTTCTCATAACAATGCCTAACATTGATTACCAGCCTCCCGTCTCTGAGCTATTGACCTACGGTCGCCCCAAAGAAGGTAGTCGAGATCGATGGTTCGATTATGTTGATGCCTACGGTCTTACCACAGAACATATTCCCAGCCTCATTCGTCTGGCCTCAGAGGAAAATCTAAACTGGGAAGACGAAGTTGAGTGTTACGCCCCAGTCCATGCTTTTCGTGCATTGGGACAGCTCAAAGCAGAGACTGCAATCCAACCCTTGATCGATCTTCTCTCCCATGAAGATGATGACTGGTTTATGGAGGAATTGCCCCGTGTCTTTGGGATGATCGGTCTAGCTTGCATACCAAAACTTACCGATTATCTCACCGTGAGCCAGAGTGGCTGCTGGAGTAAAACAGCCGCCGCAGACGGACTCGCAAAAATTGCGACATCTCATCCCGACCATCGGGATGAGTGTGTTCAGATCTTGGCACAAGCATTAGCTCGGCACGGACAGCAAGAGGCTGAACTCAATGGTAGCTTAGTTGCCAAGCTGCTAGAATTAAACGCGGTAGAAGCTGTGGGTATTATTGAGAAGGCCTACAAAGAAGGCCCCATGGATGAAATGATCTGCGGTAGCTTGGCAATGGTGAAAATAAGCCTGGGGTTTGACAGTGCCGAAGATTTCACGCCTGAAGAGTTGCAGTTCAAGCAACCTGAATGGATGAAACCCATTCAAGAGATGGCGGCGACTCTTGAACTTCTATCGAGCCATTCACCTAAGGAATCTGCAAAATCAAAAGGACTAAGCCTGCCGTCCTTTGGTCCCAAAGGCCTGTCTCCCATCAACCCTCAGCCTTTGAAGCCAAAATCTGGATTTGGTTCTCAACAACCGAAGAAGAAAAAGAAGAAACGCTAAATCAAATTTCTAAAAAGCAGCCGCATATAGGCAAAATAGGCAAAGTCTTCGAGGTTTATGCTGGGGTTGTTCAGCGATGAAAGCGTACATGATCTTGAATTGCTTTTGCTGCAGACTTCAGCCTGTCGATCATTTGCAGCCTAGGGCTTATGCCGATTTTAAAGCTACGTATAAATGCTGAAGCCTTGGCATTATGCCAAAAAAAAGTTCAGTATTTTGACGATGGTGTGGCATTGGGCGTCCTCTCATAATGATTTCAACAGGGCGTTATCAATCTTCTTAAAACATCATGGCTTACCAAACGACACTTCAGTCTCAATCGATGGAGCTTCTGGTCTCTTACCGTCAGCAGCCTTCGGTTCGTCTCAGAAACCGGCTCGGCCGCATCAATATGGGCCTCGTTCGCAAAGTCGCCCATCGCCTCGCTCACCAATGCGCTGAACCCTACGAAGATCTTGAGCAGTGTGGTTACATGGGTTTGATTACTGCCATTGAACGGTTTGACCCCACCCAAGGCTATGCCTTTAGTTCCTTCGCGGTCCCCTACATTCGCGGCGAAATTCTTCACTTCCTCAGAGACCGCGCCAATACGGTCCGCATTCCGCGGCGCTGGCAGCAGCTTAGCCGAGATGGTGCTAAGGTCCGTCAAGCCTTGGTCATGGAGCTAGGACGACAGCCTCTCGATCAAGAGATTGCTGACCAGCTAAATCTATCCATTCAGGAGTGGCGATCGGTGAAATTAGCGGCGTCAAACCGGATGCCTTTGAGCCTCAATGCTCGGCTTGCCTCGGGGCACCAGCAGTCTGATTCCACCATGACGTTGGGCGATACCTTGACCGATACTCACTACGAAATGCTGCAGGTGAATGAAGAAGATCGCATTGAGCTTCAGCATGCTCTCAATCAGCTTGAAGATAAGACTCGTGAAATGATTGAGGCAGTATTTTTGCAGCGGTTGTCTCGTCAGGAAGTTGCAAAGCGCATCGGTGTTAGCCCCATCACTGTGACTCGTCGCATTAAAAAAGGGATTGATGAACTCGTTGTTTTACTGCAACATTCAAACCGAATTCAACCTAAATCAGCTTAGGAAACCTGACGATATTAGGATAGTGCCTCCAAACTCCTCATCAGTCCTGCTGGGTGACCCCCTTGCAGGGCTGTTCTTTAAAGGCGCTGGTTGTGTCATTCAGCCCCGGAAATTATCGAACACTGACAAATCTATCCTTTGCGATCGCACGTAATTGATCTAAATGCTCTCGCCGCGACACTGAAAGCGGAATCGTACTGTCAATTTCTTGAATCAGTAGTTCTGTATTCAACGGCTCTCTAAGATAAAGTGCCCGGTAGAGCGCAGCAATCACCACCTGCTCAATCTCTGCGCCGCTAAAGCCCTCTGTTTCTTTTAATAGCGCCGCCATATCAAATCGCTCAGGGTTTTGCTTTCGCAACCGCAAATGAATGTCGATGATGTTAGTACGCTCCTCTAGATCGGGCAGATCGACGTAAAAAATCTCATCAAAACGGCCCTTGCGAAGTAGCTCTGGCGGAATCTGAGAAATGTCATTGGCCGTCGCCACCACAAAGACCTGCTGAGACTTTTCCTGCATCCAGGTCAAGAAAGAACCAAACATGCGGCGGCTTAAGCCCCCATCTTGGTCGCCGCCGCTGGCCCCTAAACTCTTTTCGATCTCATCAATCCACAGCACGGCCGGGGCCATCGACTCAGCCAACGCAATCGCCTGCCGAAAGTTTTTCTCTGACTCGCCCACATACTTATCGTAGAGACGGCCGGCATCGAGCTTCAAGAGCGGCATCTTCCACTGCTGTGCGATCGCCTTTGCGGCCAGAGACTTACCACACCCTTGAATGCCCACGATCAGGATTCCTTTAGGGGGCTGCAGGTTGAGCGCTTTCGCCTCAGCACTAAACCCGACCTCAGCTCTAGCAAGCCATTGCTTCAAACCACCGAATCCGCCCAAGTCTGCACGATTTTCTTGAAGCGGGAAATATTCAAGCACCCCACCCTCACGAATAATTTGAGACTTGCGATGCACAATCCGATCCACATCGCCAGAGTCGAGTTTGCCATCTTCTAGAGCCGCATAGGCCAGCACCTGACGGGCCTGCTTAATGGTCATGCCGCTGAGCGCCTGCACTAACCGTTCACCATCAGACTCCTGAAGATCGACATGGGTTCGATGTTTTTGGCGCAAGATTCGCACCATGTCTTTGACGGTTTGGGCGAGTTCATCCCGTCCCGGCAGCTTCAGGTCAAAATAAACTGCGTCGTGGGCCACTTCTTTGGGCAGTGCAATACTATCTCCGGTAATGATGAGTACCGAACGGCTCTGCGAAAACATCTGGGAGACCTCGCGCAAATGGCGGACCACGACGGGGTCTTCGAGCTGCTTGCTAAAGTCCTTCAGCCAGAATAGGGCTTTGATGGTCATATCTTGAAGGTGTTGCAATACCGCCAATGGTTCAGCGGTATTGCCGATGGTGGTGGGTTTAATAGTGCCGGGGGGTGCATATTCATTCACCCAGGGGGCATCCATCGATCCGGGGGAGCGCGCCAGCCCTTGGGCGGCACTCCACTCAAACATGGGCATGGACATATCTTGGGTCGTTTTTTTCAACAACCCCTGTACCCGCTCTTCTTCGACGGTCTCAATCACAATAACGGGGTGGAAGGAGAGAATCAGGGTTTGCAGGTTGCGAATGGTAACCGAGACAGGCATGGTGGTCCTTTGACAGATCTCTTTTTCTCAAGATGCCCGATTCTCAGCAAAGAACCGAAAAAAGTTGGGGCAGGGGGTTTTATTATTCAAGATTTGGGGCAGAATTAAAATGTCGAACATGGAGCCAACAGGCATGGCCGCATCATCGGAAAATCTGACAGAGTCCCTAGAAGCGTTATATCCTCATTTAACCCGCTGGATCCTCGATCAAGAGGGCACGATTGAGTTGGGCAGTGACGAAGATAATCCGAGCAATTCCATGGCACGGGTCTTTGATAGCACGGGCCTGCTGTGGGAAAGTCAAGATTCCTATGAATCCCTTGACGATCTGTTTGATGATCTAGAGTCTGTACTCGCAGAAGAATTTGAGGATGTTGATTAGGCCGCTAGGCAAAAACATGTTTTTGATATTCTTGCTCTGTCATAAATTCGTGGGTATCGACCACCCGGTCTAAAAAGACTTTGCCCTGTAGATGATCATACTCATGCTGCACAATTCGGGCGACAAAGTCAGTGAACGTCTGCTGGTGTGGGTGTCCGTGGCGATCTGTATAGGCGATTGTTACCGACACAGATCGCGACACCTGGCCGCGCAGACCGGGCACACTGAGGCACCCTTCCCAGCCCTTTTCTTGCTGGTCGGATTGACCAATGATAGTCGGATTGATCATCGCCACGGGTTCCATGGACGGTGCATCGGGATATCGCAAGGTAGGCCGAGAGGCCACCACCATAATTTGGAGGCTTTCACCCACTTGGGGGGCCGCGATGCCGACCCCTGCTGATTCCAGCATGGTGGTGATCAGGTGATCGATCAACTGCTGGGTCTGGGCATGGAGAATATGCTCAACCGGTTGCGCTTGCGATCGCAACACAGCGTTGCCAAGCTGAGCTATCTCTAACACGGTATTCATGGCATCCCTCGAATCGCTGGTGTTGTCTCCCATCTTAAAGCAGTCTTGATCGGGGCTATTGCGATCTCAACACTTCTTGTACCGCCGCCTCAGCATTGACGAGGCCATTGCCAAAGTAGTACGTCTGGGGCGAACGGACTTGAGTGGGCGGCTCAAAGATAGCGGACGGGCGGACAAAGGGGAAATCAGCCGCAGTCCCAAACCCCAGCTCACGCTGCAGGCGATAGCCAACTTTATCTGTGGGCGAAATCTGCAGAGATTGAGTACTGGAGGTATTTTTTAGCATCGAGACGAGCTGCTCTCGACTCAGTCGCCGCTGCGGATCTTCACCCTTCATCAGAGCCATCACCCCCGCCGTCGCAGGGCCAGAAAAAGAGGTGCCCTGCACCTGCACATACTTACCAATCGGATCAAGGGAATCGCCCCAGGCATTTTTAGGACGTTCAATCCCCTTCCAGAAAGCATCGGGGAAGGTTCCCCCCGTGGTCAAAATACCGCCACTTTTCAACTGTGACGTATCTCCACCGGGGGCGGTTACCGCCAGTTGCCCCCCATAGTTGCTATAGAAGGTTCGCTCACCGGCAAGATTCGTCGCCCCCACCGCCACCACGCCTGGAATCGCCGCAGGGAAGCCAGCCCCGTCGATATTTTCATTTCCGGCAGAGGCAATGATCACCAGCTTCGGGTTTTCGTCCATCACCTCGAAAAAGGTTTCAACCAGCGCCGACGAAGGAATCGAACCCCCTAGGCTGAGGTTAATAATATCAGCTCCACGGGCAGCAGAATATCGGATTGAAGACACTAACGATTCCAGCGTAATGGCTCCCCCCAGACCAAAGACACGGACCGGCAGAATTTTGGCATTGGGGGCAACCCCCATAATGCCCTGATCATCTTTAGAATGGGCCGCAATCACCCCGGCAGACCAAGTTCCGTGAAATTCAGCCGCTACAAAACGGCGCAGATAGTTGCGAATAAAGGTTGCCACCTCATTCTTCGATAGACCTGGGTAATAGTAGCTAATTTGCTCAGCAAGCCCTGCGTACTGAGCTAAAAGCTCTGCGTCTGAGAGTCGAAACGTTTCCTGGAAATAGGGTTCGACGGCTTGGATCTCAGCGGCGCTGATGCGGGTATCGGGATCATTCTCGGCAAAGTCCCAGCCATTTTTTTCGCCGGGCAGTAGATTGGCGACCTGTCCCACCTGATAAACATTGTCTTCGAGGTCAGGATGGTCCCACTGAATCAAACTATCAATGACGGCCACAACAACACCTTTGCCATCATTTTGAGCCAGTTGCCAAGCTTCGGGCGCTCGAACATCGGTGCGGGGCAGAGCTACCCCACGTTTCGGACGGCTATCGAGGTGCCACTGCAGCGGCGTTAGCTTTGTTTTGAACTGGGCTTCAGTCTTAGGAATCTGGCGGAGTTGATTTTGCAAGTCTGCTTCAGAATTCGGGTTCTCTTGCAGCACGGCAGGGCTAAACTGCTGGTCTTCAATGTTGTACTGAACCGATTGAATAAAGTTGGGCGTGGCAGAGCGAACCTCTGAGGCGCGACTCAACTGCCGAGCGATATTAAGGACATCTAAACTAGAGGCCTTGGTGGGGCGGACCACCACCTGATTCTTGCTAAAGGGAATCTCTCGTAAGACCTGAAGACCATAGCGCTGCAGCACTGCTTCTTTCGCTTTGCCGTCGCTGGTGGCAAAGGATAATACGATTTCATTGGGGACGACGATGGTCTCTTTGCGATCGCTCCGACTGAGGACGGGCAAGGTTCCCTGCACGTAGGGCAACCGCTCTACGCGCAGCTTGATATCAGCAGTAGAACTACGGCTCCCGCTCAGGACGCTGACCACCGCATACTGTTTGCCTAAAGGCTGCACATTAACGTTGAGGGCCGAACCTCCACGAGTACCGCCCTGCAAGGCTTGGCGAAGCTGTAAATAGGGGAGCGTCCCGCCTCTTGTGTTGCTGGTGTTTTTCAGATCAACAGCAACCACATCTTTTCGGATGGTGAGCGGAATAGAACGACCGTAGAAGTCATAGGACAACGTTTCGGACTGGGCTTCTTGCCCTCGCACACCCAAAGGAACGCTGGTTAGCACCATTATTCCACCTAAACAGCCTGTCAATACAGCCTTCGGAAACAGTCGTTTCATCGGGTTCACTCTCACCTCATTGCAGGTCAACAAGTACCATCTTTATGCATGGATAGCATCAAGAATGGCATCAGATAATAGCTATAGAAATCCTACTGCGCCGGGTGCGGCAAAATCAAAAATCACCGCCCCCCTTAAGATTATGCACGGCGAAAGATAGTCTGTCCTTAGTCCAGAACCGGCTGAGTAGAGAAGGAGGCAGAAGAGTTGTGAGGGAAGCGACGATGCCCCTGGGGCTGTAGCTTTATGGATGAATCGTTAGGTTCTTCTACACTAGGGGGCGCAAATCCTTCACCCGGAACGCGATACTGAACCGACTGAATAAAGTTTGGGGTTGCTGACCGAATCCCCTGAGCGCGGTTGAGCTGTTCAGCAACTCGAAGAACCTGAACGCCCTCAACGTGAATAGCACGGACAACCACCTGATTTTTACTGAAGGCAACGGGACGAATGATCTCAACGCCATAGCGCTTCAGCATCGCTTTTGTCGCTGGCTCCTCTCTATTGTATTGATCAAAAGAAACCACAATCTCGTTCGGAAGCAACAGGGTTTCTTGCTGGCCCTGACGACTGAGAACCGGCACCGTGCCGTTGACGTAGGGAAGAGTTTGGACCCGTTGCCGCACGTCTCTAGGCGTACTGCGACTACCGGCAGGGAAACTGATCACGGCATAGCCCTGACTAAGGGGCTGCACCTGCACCTGTAAGGTCGCGCCGCCGCCTCGAGTCCCGCCTTTCAGCGCTTGCTGAAGCTTAAGGTAGGGGGCTTCGCCAACACTTCGAGTATTGCCTGTTGGCTTAAGGTCTACGGCAATGACGTCTTCACGCAGGGTCAGCGGTATAGAGCGTCCGTAAAAGGTATAGGAGAGGTCGGTATCAGGAAGGGCAATTTGAGCGATCGCACCCTCGATCATGGGCAGGCTAGTGACGACCATCACACCGCTGAGGCAACCTGTCAGTAAATAATGAGGCAAGTAGCGTTTCATAGGACAGTTCTCGATCTAAGTATCTCTATCGCTAATCTAATCTCTGTTATTGAGTTGAGCGGTCCTGTTTCAAATTTTGCTACGGGAATATTTCGCTTTGCGTCATTAATTTGGGATGGCATCAAAATTTTGAGGCATCCTATGAAACAGATTCAGGCGGGGTTGCTTCACTGGTCAGATATGGCCTTTCTCTACCCTTCTGTTCTTGAGACAGGAGAGCAGCCAGGTGGATAACTGAGAGCAGGAGAGATGCGATCGCAAGTACATGACTATGCAACGTGTACATGTGCTGCAGGGTGAGGCTACTCATCCCACCTCCGGCCAAGGACGCCGCTGATCCAGGCTGCAATCCAAGGCAACAGTACCTGTCGGCCTAGGAACATCACCACAAGTTGAATCAGGGCCAAAACAATGAGGCCATTCCCTGCAATATCATGCAGACTGAGGATGACTGTGCCGTTAGTGATTTGGGTTGCGATCTCAACCAATGACGCATTGGCCCTCGCTGCCATCGGCTCATAGTAGAAAGCAATCATGACGCCTGTCATCGCGCCGATACCACAAAGCGTTAGCTCTGCCACTGCCAAAAGCGTCGCCAGCCGCTGCAGATTGCTAGATATATGAGCAAAAGTACATTTCGACTTCAAGGGAGAAATTTCTGATATATCGCTGGTGCTAGAGGTTATCTGACGACGCCTCATCATCTGCGGAAGGCCAAGGGATGGGCTTAAATTCCTTGATGTCTTCCTGGTCCGATTGATGGGCAAGGTCCGCCTCTTCCAGCCTTTCTAGAATAGGAACAATATCGCTAAAGCTGCGGAAGCCTAGTTGTTCAAGATCTTCTAGAGAGATACTTTCGTCAGAAAGGCTCCCTCGTTTGAGGAGTAACGCACTGACGCGCTCTTCTTGTGCATTGAGGGCAGCTTTCGTTAATAGGCTTGGGGATGCGACCTTGAGACCCTGCATCAGAACATCTGACGTCACCTGATCGGCTTGCAGATCAGCTGCTTTGGAGAGAATGATGTTGCCTAAACGATTAAATAGACGGGGTTTACCCAGAGAGACTTCACAAAATCGCTTTGCTGTTTCGGGCAAGAAGGGCAGCACACAATTGGGGTCTTCAGGATCTGTGCAGTCATTGTCAATCCGAGCGCTATTGAGGTAGTTGATCAGCATTCGGTAGGTGGTGGTCTGATCAAGTTCTTCGAGCTTCAATTGCAGATCAAATAAACCCCGTTCGCTAGTCAGTAAGTCTCCGGTGATGCCCGTGGGATGTCCCGTGAGGATAAACCAGGCTCGTCCTTTCAACATACCCTGAGCATTGTGCATAAGCTGGCGAACTTCGGCTGGACTTTGCTTATCAAGATCGTCGATGGCAATCACGACGCCATCAGAATAGTTTTGCTGTGCTCTCTCTAGAAGCGTATCTAAGCTAACGGTGGGATACTGTGGCTGGATGATAGGTAAGTCCTTCTCGCCCATTTTGCCGCTGAGGACCAGATTGCTACCTACTTCAGCACTACGCTCTTTGGGGATTTTATCGGTAGGAATGCCCATTTGGTAGAGCTGCCTTTGCGCCCACTCGTCCTTTGGCATGGCTCGAGCGAGGGCAATGAGAGCTGTGGTGGCCAGATCTAAGTTTGCGGGGAGAGAAATATAGGTTGTCAGCATTCTAGGTCGCTTAAGACGTAGGACTGACAACACTTCGAGTAATAAAGCACTTTTACCGATGCCGATCCGTCCATAGACTAGAATGCGACGACGCTCTCGGCTTTGGAATTGGTTGAAGATTTGGCCTAGTTCATCTTGACGGCCCGTGAAAATATATTCAAGGGTTTCACTGCCCACGTCTGTTGGACTTTCGGTGAAGGGAATCTCTCTGAGTCCTAAGCGCTTGATATTGTTGACTGACTGATCGAAAATGTCAGCAGCAGTGGTCATACATATACCTCGATAGCTTGTCGTTCCATTGCTTTTTTGGCAGCCTGATAGACGTTATCAATTGAAGCAATTTGATCGGGTTGCCCTAGATCTTCATAGATTTGGTGAGCTTCCTGTAATTCATCCATCCCTTTTTGCAAATGCCCTTGAGAAACCAGCACTCCACCCAAGCCAGCGTGGCTTTTAGCTATGCCGGGCTGATTCTTGAGATGCTTATAGAGACGGAGGGCATCGCGGTAATAGAGACGAGCATTATTCCAGTCTGAGAGCGTTTCGTGGGCATAGCCAACTTGATAGAGGGAACCGGCATGGGCAAGACGATTATCACTGGTGCTGAGCTGATTAACGCTGTTGAGTAAAAGCTGTAAGCCTTGCTGCCATTGACCATCGTAAACCAGTCGCTGCCCTAAAATGGATTGAGTCTCAGGAATTGCCTGCCACATCTGATTCCGGTCGTAGTGTTCAAGACTAATCGCATTTAATGCTGCCTGATAAGCCACCAATGCTTGCTGCAGATCGTTCTGATCTTGGTTGTGTTCATAACGGCGTGAAAGAGCAGTACCCAAGCGGTACTGGGAGTCGATAAAGTCTGGACTACCTGGAGCTGCAATCTCTAGGGCTGATTGCAATAACGTAATTGCTTGATCTAAGCTTTCACCTTCTTGAGTTAGAGCGGCATATTTAATCAGTGCTTCAGCCAAATGTCCTTGATTTTGTGCCCATTTGAGGGGATATGCGTGACGAGTCAAGACTTGGGATGCTTGCTTGTAATTTAAGATCGCCTGATTAAGGTTTTCAGTTTGCTTCCCCTGTACTTGATCGCGATAAGCATCACCTAGGTTACTTTGTGTCGCGGCCCAATTTTCTGGGAATGCCTCATGTGTTCTAACCTGTAGGGCAAGCTCATAGGCCGCAATCGCACGTTCAATGTTTTCGGCTCTCTCTCCCCGAATCCGATTGCTGTATGCAGCCCCTAAATTATTTTGTGTCGCGGCCCAATCCTCTGGGAATGCTTCCCGTGTTCTGACCTGTAGGGCAAACTCATAGGTCGCAATCGCACGTTCAATGTTTTCGGCTCTCTCTCCCCGAATACGATCGAAGTATGCAGCCCCTAAATTATTTTGTATCGTCGCCCAATCCTCTGGGAATGCTTCCCGTGTTCTGACCTGTAGGGCAAACTCATAGGTCGCAATCGCACGTTCAATGTTTTCGGCTCTCTCTCCCCGAATCCGATTGCTGTATGCATTTCCTAAATTATTTTGTGTCGTCGCCCAGTCTTCTGGGAATGCTTCACGGGTCAATATCTTTAACGCAAGTTGACAAGCAGAGAGACTCAACTCTATGTTTACCAATCGATCTCCCTGTGGAAACTCCACAAGAAAAGCAGCAAAATTTACAAATAACCTTGCAATCTGCTGTCGTGTATCAGGTAACTCATGGGCCGTCAATTTCGTAAATACCAAGGGAAGCGCTTCTAAAAGGACTTCGTTCAATTTTTCTGAATTGGCCTTTAAAAAGCGATTGACCTGCTGTGGGTTAGCGTCGCCCCTAGCAATATGCCTCTCAAATGCAAGCATAAACTTCGTTGCATCCCGCCTGGGTGTTGCGACTGACTGACCAAATCCTTTCTTTGTCATTGCAATATAAAAATACGGTAGACAAGCCTTGAGAACTCAGTAACAGTCTAACCCTACCGACGTAGAGATAACGTCACTGCCGCCTGTATTATCCAACAGGAGTCTTCTACAAAGCGGGTTCAAAAACTTGAGTGCTGATCAACAGAAATTAGGCTTGTTTATCGGCCTTTCAACGCTAGATCTCATCTATTTAGCCGAAAAACCGCCCCAAGCCAATCAAAAAATAGTCGCCATAGAAAGTGAAATCGCATCCGGTGGACCCGCCACCAACGCCGCCGTCACCTTTGCCCACTTCGGCCATCAAACCCAGCTCCTCACTGCAATGGGAAGCCATCCCCTCACTGATTTGATACGGTCTGATTTGGAAGGATTAGGAGTTGCGATCGCAGATTTAACCCCTACTTCAATCCAAACGCCCCCCGTGTCCTCTATTGTGGTCACCGAAGCTACCGGAGAGCGGGCCGTCATCTCTCTTAATGCTCAGCGCCAGCAAGCCACACCAGAGCAGATCCCTCCTTCGATTTGGGATACCCTCAATAACACCAACATCATTCTGATCGACGGTCACCAGATTGACGTCGCAGTTGCAATTGCCACTCAATCCCCCCATCTCCCCATCGTTCTCGATGGCGGAAGCTGGAAGCCCGGACTCGAAAAGGTTCTCCCGCACATTCACTACGCCATCTGTTCAGCTAACTTCTATCCCCCAGGCTGCAGCAATACCCCAGCGGTGATGGACTATTTGCGATCGCACCTCCCCCCGTCGGCTCACATCGCCATTACTCACGGCGCTCAGCCTATTTTGTACTGGGATGGCGCTGAGGGTGTTTGTCCCGTGCCTGCGATCACCCCCATTGATACCCTCGGTGCAGGCGATGTTTTCCACGGAGCCTTTTGCCACTTTATTTTGGAAAATGAGTTTCCTGAAGCATTAGCGCTGGCGGCTCCAGTCGCGGCAAGCGCCTGTCAATCCTTTGGTACTCGTACTTGGCTGCACACTTAACGAATCTCTGGGTAGAGTCGCTTGAGCATCGTAGCTGGAACCCCAAACGCCCACAGAAATCCCACGATGAAGTAGATGGTGTTGGCTTTCAGAGGGCCAAGCTTTGCGACCCGTCGATCTGAAGCTTGCACCATTCGATTGACCAAACGCATTCGCCCGAAACGAGTAATTCTCTGACAAAAATCAGACTCCTCCATGATCGGGATGTCGGGGTTAAATCCACCACAGTCCCAAAAAGACTGCTGCCGACAAAAAATTGCCTGATCGCCAAAAAACAAACGCATCCCTTTGCCAAAGAAAAGATGAGGACGAAACAAAAGCGGTGCCCAATAGGTTTTAGCAAGATTTTGCAATGTGATGCCCCAGCAGATGCTTTGCGTACCCGCAGGACTTTGGACAATTTCGAAGCACAAAATCGATGAACGCTATGTAAGAAAGGATAATGACAGTTTTAATCACAAGACTCGTCATTACCCCTAACTACATTATTATGCCTATCCTTAT
>JBHJNL010000184.1:0-7415 GCA_050330855.1 Thermosynechococcaceae cyanobacterium
ATACGCACTGTCTCGGCTTTCTGCTCGTTTGTGAATAATCTGCGTTTCTTTTGTGTCATGTGAACATTCTCCTAGATCATTTCCTTGAATGGAGTGTCCACGTTTGCATGACAAGGTCACGATAGCCGACAGCTTTTATGCCTTGAGCCACTCAAGCAATTCCTCAGTTGTCCAGCGCGAATGATACCAAATTAGATGCGATCACCCTGGATCTGGACGCGTGATGCACCCAAAGTTACAAGCGACTTTACTCAATCATTGTTAACTTGCAGGGGCCAAGATGCCATGCAAAAAGATATCGGCCAGCATTTCGGCCATGTCTTTTTGGTCTTTTGGAGACTGAGCCTCTGTGAGTGTGTCTTGGCTGAATCCAGCGATCATGAACATCCCTAAGAAAATACGAGCCACCAGTTCAGGGTTAAGATTGCGATAGACTCCCCGATCAATTCCGGTTTGAATAAAAGCTTCCACAACGCTCTGCATTTTGCTAATCACTTCCGTTTCGATGCGATCGCGCAGCTCAGGATGATATTGGGCTTCCATGAAACACACTCGCATCATATCGCCGTGTTTATGGAGGTTCAGCATCCGTTTTTTCATCACCTTCGAGACCGCTTTATAGCTAGCCACATCGCTTAGCTCAGTGAGGAGATCGGTGAGCATCTCACTCCAGCCCTGGGTGACCACCGCCGCCAGAATGGACTTCTTATTCTCGAAGTGGCGAAAGAGAGTTCCTTCGGCAACACCTGCTTTTTCGGCCAGCTGCCGCGTGGTGGTTTTCTCAAATCCTTGACGGGCAAATAACTGCTGAGCGGCTGTCAAAATTCGGCTATTAAGGTCTGGCTCTGCAGATCGTGGCGGACTAGAAAGGGGCATAGAAATCGCCATAAAGAATGTGCCTCTATTGTTGACCGGATCGGGATCTCAGTGGGGTTGCTTTGACGTTTCTTTAGAAATACGATGGGGGTTGCTCTGCGCTATTCCTGATTTCAGAACTGCTTTAGAACGCTGTGCAGAGAGTCTTCTCCTCGCTCTAAAACCGCTGCGCTATGTCGTCCCTCAAGCCTGATCACCCAACTCTTCGGTATCTACTCACCTATGCCAAGGTGATTGCGGTGGTCGGACATTCAGAAAAGCCCCATCGTGATAGCTATCAAGTCGCTCAGTTCCTTAGAAACGTGGGCTATGAGATTTATCCCATCAATCCTCGCGTCGATGAAATTGATGGATATCTGAGCTATGCGTCGCTGCGGGATGTGCCTGCCCCCATTGATATTGTCAATGTGTTTCGCCGCGCCGAGTTTTTGCAACAGATTTTAGACGATGCGATCGCAGTTCAAGCCCCCACCCTCTGGACCCAGCTTGGCATTGCAGATGATGCGATCGCTGAGCAAGCCAAAGCAGCAGGCCTCAACGTGATTATGGATACCTGCATTAAAGTGGAGCATCAAAGGCTGCAGATTGAAAACCTTGAAACCTCGACTTAATATGTACTCCCTGACTTGCGATGGTGAAGCGCCGTTTTAACGTTTTGCTGCAGAACCCGGCCATTTTTGACCACGGCATAGATCACCCAGTGATCCCCACATTCCATACGGCTTTCGACCTCGCACTCTAGATAAGACAATGCCTCTGTGAGGATGGGGCTACCGTTGGTCGCCTCCTCGGTCTCAATACCAGCGAAACGATTTTCTCCCGGTGCAAAGGGTTTCAAGAAATGCTTCATCATCCCCAGATAGTTATCTTCGGGCAAGACATTGAGAACAAAACCATTGTTTGTATAAAGCATCGACTCCACAGCCCGATCCTTCGCGACGGCTATCGTGATCCCGGGAGGGGTAAAGGTGGCCTGAGACACCCAAGAGGCCAACATGCCGCTGCTGACATCCCCCTGCTGTGCGGTCAAAATACAAAGAGACCCGACAATTCGCCCCATTGCCTGCTCAGTGGGCGTGATTTGGCTGCCCCCCAACTTGGTCAAACCCTGGCGACGAGTCTTAGATTTCTTGGCCTTCTTGAGTCCCTGGGCAAAATCGGTACCGGCTTCTTCGCAGGTTTTAAGGGTGACATTGGTGGGCTTGAACTTCACCTTAATGGGTTCAAATCCAAAGCTATAGCCTGCATCCCGCAGCTTATCCTGGAGCAGATCAATGGCTTCACCGCTCCAGCCAAAGGATCCAAACACGCCCACAGGCTTGTCTTTAGGTACCGTAGAGAGCATCAGTCCTAGAGCCGCCTGAATCTGGGTGGGCGCATGTCCCCCCAGCGTGGGGGAGCCAATGATGAAACCATCGCATTTATCGGCCACGGCCTGGATCTCTTCAGTGGTGGCTGACTCGCAATTAATCGACTCGACCTGAACTCCGGCTTTCGTAATGCCTCGTGCGATCGCATCTCCAATGGTTGCCGTGTTTCCGTAGGCAGAGGCGTACAGCACCGCTACCATCTCGGTTTGCGTTTTTTGCTGTTTGCCCCAAGCTTGATAGGCCTGCGTGAGTTCTTGAACGCCATAGCGCACTATCGGTCCATGATCAGGGGCATACATTTTGGCCCCTAGGGGCATGATTTTTTCAAGGGCTACATCCACTTGGCGAACGTGAGGAGCCATCAAGCTGTCATAGTAGTAGCGCCGATCTTCTCGAAGGCTAGCGGCATCTTCGTCAAAACCGGCTTCACCACAGCGGTGCGCCCCGAAAAATTTATCGCTAAATAGGATGCGAGTGCGGGCATCGTAGGTGAGCAAACTACCGGGCCAGCGAGGGGTCGGGGTGGGCACGAACTGTAGTTTATGCCCTTGGCCTAAATCGATGGTTTGAGTTTCGCTGTTCTTGATAATGTCTAAGTTTAGATTTCGGTCAGGCAGATTTGCCTTCAGGATGGCCGCTCCAGCATTCGAGCAGATAATCGTAATACCAGGAACCAGCTTGAGGAGTGCATCGAGGGTTTCCGCTCGGTTGGGGTTAACGTGACCCAAAATTAGATAATCAAGCTGTTTGAGATTAAAGCCTAACTGATCAACATCAATCACTTCCTGGGTCACCCAACGCACCTGCGCCCAGAGGCGACCAAGAAAGTCACCTTGCCTTGTCGAACCGTTACTCGTCGACAGTTCCTGAAGCTTAGCAAGGTAAATTTCGCTAAAGGTACCACCGGGCGGATCAATGAGAGCCGTTTTGTCGCCGCGAATAATGTAAGAGTTGGCCGTGGTACCCCGCTCTAGGGCATATTCAACCTCAAACCGGAGGCGGTTCCAGCTTCGCGATCGCAACGCCAACGTATCCGTCCCAATCGGGAAGACCTGTACATCTCGCGCCTGTATCGACGACGCAGCTTTAGTGATAGTCGAGGTCATACATTTGCTCCTAACGGCGAAGAAAAACTTGAAGCCTGTTCAATCTAAAACTGTAAGCATTTCAATGGCCCACCACCACTTTACCAAACTTAATAACCCGGAGCCGGAGGCAAGAGAACCAACTGGAGCGGTAGGATCCTTGTATTCGTCACCCCTGAGCCTATGTCTAGCTGGCATCTCTACCTGATCAGAACCCGATTGGGCACGCTCTATACGGGTATTACAACCGATGTTTCCCGCCGCTTTGCTGAGCATACAGCAGGCAACAATGGCGCAAAATATTTAAAATCGAAGGGGCCACTAAAACTGGTCTATCAGCTAGAGGTTGGTAGCCAGGGACTCGCCCTCAAGCTAGAACATCGAGTGAAGCAACTTTCTAAAGCCAAGAAGGAACAGATAGTTATGTCTTGGCCTGAGCGAGAGGAATTATTTAAGATGACCTGTCTTGATGTTGAGCGTCATCTTTAAGCTGAGTCTCTGCCCATTCAAATTTGTACCAGACTTCTAAAAACTCAGATAACGACCGAGAACCCCAGGCTCCCCTATGCTTGAAGGATAATTGAGTAGAGAGGCTCCAAGCGATGACGAGTCAATATGAAACTGCCTGGGAAGACTATTGGCGCACCTTGGCCGAAGAGAACGACACCGCTTTTTGGGATGTTCCTGCAGATACCGAGCTATCCAAATTTTTGCCGCAGTTGAAAAAAGCATTTGATCCAAAGCTTCCTCTCATTGATTTTGGCTGCGGTAACGGTATGCAAACGTTGTTTTTCGCTCAACACTTTCCACAAGTATGGGGGGTCGATGTATCCGCTGCAGCGGTTGAGCAGGCACGCGCCCAAGTTCAGGGTAGCCAGCCCATCCTTGAAGTCTTAGATGCAACCGATCTACTGCAGACCCAGGCTCTAGCCAAAAAAATTGGAGAGGCCCATATTTTCATTCGCGGTGTTCTCCATCAGATTCAGGCTGAAGATCGACCTCTCGTGATTGCCTCGCTGCAACAGTTGCTGGGTGACAACGGCCAACTCTTTTTAATTGAACTGAGTCCAAGAGCCAAGCAATTATTTGATGGACTCATTGAGAAACTGGGTGCACCCCCTCCGCAACTTGCCAGAGTTTTCCGACATGGCATTGCTCCGGCAGCGATCTCTCCTGAAGATATCCGGAGTAGCTTTCCAAAGGACCGTTATGAGATTCTCGATCAAGGAGAGACCTCAATGAATACCAATACTATTTTGCCGAATGGTGAATCGGTTCAAGTACCGGCATTTTTTATGCGCGTCCAGAGAAACAACCTCAGTTGAGATAAAACGCTCATTGCTCGACACTGACCACCGCCCTGTCTAAGACAGTTGCAAGACGGTCTTAGATTCAGCCTAAAAGGGTTCCTCGCACATCGGCCCTCGGCTCACAGTACCGCAGACTTAAGGGATAATCTTGGCTGGCGCAATATCCTCATCCTCAGTCAGCATTGATGATGTGTCTCCTGCAATCCATGGTTTCAGATCGAAGGTGTAAAGCTGTCCTTGCGCTCCTGACCATGTGGCAGCGATCATCATGGATGGATTGAGAGAGGTAATCGCAGTCAGCTTTTCTACCACCTCTGACTGATCGGAGACCGGATTGGCCGACGTCAGCGGAATCTGGAGCTGGCCCAACCGAGATCCTGACTCATCCAGCAGGACTAGGGCACCCTCTTGATCGGCAAACCAGTATCCCCAATCCGTTGCCCCCATAAAATCAGGCGTGAACGGCAACGGAACCCTCTTAATATTCAGCGGACTGAGATCAATCAAAAAACAAACAGCAGCTTCAGACAATCCCAACAATCGATAAGCATGGGTTCGACTTTGAATGACCTGCTCAATCGACATGGGCAGACGATAATAATCAGAGGCATCGCCCCGACGATTAAATAATCGCAACCGTGTTCCCTGATCGTCTTCGGCAATAACGGCAAGACCATGCCGCCGATCTAAGGCTAAGAGTTGCGTGGGGAACTCCACACCCTGCACGACGCCCCAAGGCTTTAATGTGGGCAACTGCAGAATCTGACACTGACCCGACGGTCTAGAGCGCTCAGCATCTTCTTGTGAGGATGACGGGGCAACCATCACCATCCATGTCTGTTCAGAATTCACCGCCATTGTTCGAGACTGCCAAGTCTCAGACTGCGGGGCTACCCCAGCTTGGTCTGACGTAGAAATCCAAGAAAGAATGTCTTGGCTCTGAGCCTGCGTCTTCACAAAGAGTCCTTCACTGCAGGGCCAGACCTGTAGCACCTGCTCAGCATCAAGAGGGTAGCGCTGTATAACCTCCCCTAGCCCTGTGGGATGAATCGAGCGACAGCATATCTGTGACGACAGCCCGATATAGAGCTGCTGGGTATCAGCCACTAAGGTCGAAATAGAGGCGACCAGAGGTTCTTGAGCAACTATCTGTGGTGTTTTAATGAGAGCGGTTGCAGCCCGGACGTGGGCAGATAAGGCTGTAGCAACCTCCGTGGCTAACTGCAGAGAAACCAGCATCTCACGAGCTGAGCTAAAACGCTTCTGCGGCAGCTTTTGCATCGCCTGCTGAATAATACTGCTCACCGGCAAGGGAATAGTTCGAGGAATCTCGATGGGTTGGTTGAGGTGGGCCGCCATCAGTGCGCCCGGTACACCGGAAAACGGTCGTTGTCCCGTTATGAGTTCGTATAGCATCACTCCGACCGCATAGAGATCAGAGGTGGGGCCGTAATCGCTAAAAAATCGCTCAGGGGCCATGTAAGCCGGTGAACCTGTATCTCCCCGGCGAAAGTCGGGATCAGGGGCTGTTGTCAAGAGTCGAGCGACGCCAAAGTCAGCCAGGTGAGCAGTCAGGCCGGTTTCAGTTAGGGTGAGTAAAACATTCTCTGGCTTGAGGTCACAGTGCACAACGCCATGCTCATGGGCATAGGCAAGGGCTTGAACAATATCAGTAATCAGCTTTAAAGCCTGCCTTAACTCCAGTGAACCCTGGCGGTCGAGGAGTTGCCGCAGTGTTCCTCCTTCACAATAGTCCATGATCAGGTAGCGCCCCGTTTCATCATATTCAAGGGTATGAAACGGGACAATATTGGGATGTTGGAGGCTTGCTAATAAATGAAGCTCGTGTAAAAACTGTGGCGTTGTTAATTGTTTTGAGGCAAGGCGTTTGAGCGCCACCATTCGCCCCGTTTTTCGGTGAATGCCGCAAAAGACTTGACCAAATTGTCCCTGACCAATTTGACCCAACACTCGATAATTGGGGTTTGAAATCTCTCTAACAGCATTGAGTAAGGCAGTGTTCATGAAGGTCAACCCAAGCTGTCCATGTGCGAATAGGCGGTTCCTCTCTAAATCTCCCACGATATTGGATAAAACGGAGGAATTTTTAGACTTGAGAGCACCGCCCCTGTTGATGCAAGCGACTAGCTAAATAGACTCTCAACCATCAGCGGCTCTGCTTGCTGCTCGTCTGCATCAGCCGCAACACGATTGGCCGATTCTAGGTCATGCTGCTCTTGGCTCAAACTCATGGCCTGATCATAGTGTTCAAGATCACCCTTTTCAAAGTAAATCTTGGCTGCGATGCGGAGATCTGCAACGGCCTGTTTCTTCTCATTGATCATGCCTTTAAGGGCACCCCGCTGGAAGTAGGCGTCGGCATATTCAGTGTCCAATTCGATAGCCTGTGTATAGTCATCAATGGCAATGCGCTGGTCGTCTAGACGCGCGAGACTGCCTCGGACCAGACCCCGACGATAGTAGAGGGTGGCGTCTTTAGGGCTTTTGCGGATCACTTGAGTCAGTTGGTCAATCTCATGGAGTTGCTCAAGGGCAGTGGCTAGTTTCTGCTCTTTCTCTTTGAGAATGAGAGAATCTTTTTGTAGCTCCTGGGTTTGCTGGCTGAGTTCAACCCCGTACTGTTCGACAGCCTCTAGTTTTTCACCCAGCGTCTCTAGGGTTTTTTGGTGAGATTGATTCTGTGTTGTTAAGGCGGTAATACTGAGCTGCTTATCTTCGTCTTGTTGGGTCAGTTTTGAGATCGCCTCTTTATG
>JBHJNL010000185.1:0-4218 GCA_050330855.1 Thermosynechococcaceae cyanobacterium
GGCTTTTGGGTAGACGGTCTTTGAGTTTCAAGCTGCGCCCCCAAACTCGTCGCAATCTCGTATTTTTCTAAAAGATGCTGGGATCCATCATGCAAAAATCCTATCGGGATATTATCCAGCAGGCCATTGGTCACGACTATCATTCGTTGATCTGCCCCGATGAGGGACGCCCCAGGTTCAATCAAATCTTTGTAGAGTGCTTGAGTGAAGGGAAGGTATGAAGTTGCAGGTATTTCCTCAAAGCGGGGATTCTGGATAATGTTCTGCAATTCAGCCACATTTTTCTTCACTGTTTGCAGATTTGCTGGGTATCGCTTTAGTTTGCCGTTCTGACGAACAATGACCTCAAGCTGGTCTCCAAGATCGAGAAAATAGAAAACGGTGGGTAGGTTCTCCTGATCCTTTAATGCCAAAAACGTCAGCTTGCCGCACTGCAAGAAGTTCTCTAGTCTCACAATCTGCAGCGTTTTGGAGGTTTGAATGACCTTCTCAAGGTCAGGCTGCGGTGCGGCCATCAACTGCTCTAGATACTCTTGATATATTGGCTCGATCTGCTCCCTAAACGAAAACTGGAGAGACTGATTCACCGAGAGTAAATTGCCCCGCACCTCTTCAAGGGCTGCGATCGCATTTTCGTAGGACTTCATCGCAGCAGTAGGCTTACCAATGCGTTGATTGAGTTTTGCCAGCGGCCAAGCGGCCTGATAAACAAGATCAGGGGCAAAGTTTGAGATCCCTAAATTTTGTGCCCTAACGAGCGAATTATAGGCTTGTTGATTCTGCTGAGTTTCCATATAGAGCTTCCCAGCTAACGTCAATGCCTGGGATTCAGCCCTATCATTGTGAATCGATTGAGCCTCCGCAAGGCTCTTTTTAGACAACAGAGCCGCAACTTGGAGAGGGTGTGACTGCAGGCCAGGAATGGATTTCTGATGTTGGTAGAGCTTATACAGATTCTCAGCAATTTTGAGCCGTGCGTAAATGCCTTTAATTTTAGTAAAGCTCTGATGGTCAAATTCTGCGATCTCAAGCTCTGAGATGATTTTTTCTGCGTGGGGCTGTACCTGCTGTTGGAGTCGGATGAGATCTGGGTATTCCCCGTCCTCTGCAATCCAAGCAAGCAACTGCTCGTAGTACTGAAGCCAATTGATTTTGGCTTCCATTGCCAGATTTTCACTCTGAGAAAGGTTCTCTAGCTCCTGAAAAGCCCTCAGACCTAAATTAAATCCGTCGCTGAGTAACCGAGATTTAACTGCTTCTTCACTGATCAGTCGATAGCGTTCTCGATTGGTTCGCCAGATGGCTTGGTAGGTATTTGCAAGGCTGAGCCTAATTTTATCTGTAATGAGGGTGTCCTCCATCTGCTCTGACTGGGCCAGAGCAAAGCTAAGAATTTCGACAGATTGATCAAGCTGCCACAGCTCTCGGCTGGTAATACCAAGGCTCTGCAACGCCGCCAATGTATTAGGAGTAGCTGGTTTTAGCTTTTCCAGTCCTTTGCTAAGCCGCTTAGTGGCTCCTGGCTCTTGATAACTGCGACAAAGCTCAGCATCGAGATCTAGACCAATAATCAACGTCCAGCAAGCGTTAGAATACTGCCCCATCTGTTGCTGGGCTTCAGACTGGTTGCTCAAGACCCCCAAGACACTATCGCGATCTCCTCGCTTCTTATAAAGCTGAAGAGCTTTTTCCCAGGTTTGGAAAGCTTGGGAGGGATTGCCTTGGTTGAGATATTGATGACCTTGATCCGTCAGTTGTTCTGCACTTAAATCAGACCCAAGGGCAGCAGACGTTACGCTGAACCAAGCTGCCAAGGTTAAAATTTGTAGCCAACTGACACATAAATGCCCTGGTCGTTCAGTGAATTTGTAACTCCTGGACGGTTTATAAAAGGGATTCCCCATTCTGCCTTCAACTCAAAACGATTATTTAATTGAAACTTTACTCCTATGCCCCCAGCAGCCAGCGTATTCGGAGTTGGGATCAGAGAATCTGCACTATTCCACCCTGTCCCTATGTCAAAGAATGGATAACCGACCAAGGTGCCAGCTTTGCCTCTAGCAATCGGTATTTCCACGGCAATAGAACCAATAAAACCGTTGTCAAACGAGAGTAGATTTTGTCTGTACCCCCTCACAGTATCTTGTCCGCCAAAACTGAATTGCTCGGATGAGGGCAAGGAACCATCGGCAAGTTGTACGTTGGCACTGAAAATAAATCTAAAACCATTGCGGGAAAGGGGCTTTGCGAACCTGACTCCCCCTTGCCACGTAAAAAATTGACCATCTGGACGGCTGGCATTGTTGGTTGAAGCTATATTGAGGCCCACATTAAACTGAGAGCGTAAGCTAAACGAATAGGATCCCGTTACTTTTGCCCAATCCTGGAAGAATATTAATTTTGTAGCTTTATATCGACCTGAGTCGTCTGCTCCCCTGGATACTGCGAAAGGAATAAAAGGGGACCGTAGAGTACTGTTCTCATGGGTCAACCTCAAGCCTAAAGCAAATTCCTCAACTCGCTTATTGCTGGCGACCCTGACGATAGGCTGACGGTAGGTGACTCCAAAGATATCAGATCTGCCTTTCAACTCTAAGATATCGAAAGGCTCTTCAATGATACGACTGGAACTATATTGATAATCGACCCCCAATGTCCCGTTCATAGAATTGAGTGGAACGGTATACCCAGCTAGTATTGCGTTGCTGCCATCCGTATTTCGGTAGGAGAGACTGAATGTATCTCCTAGTCCAAATACGTTTAGGTGATCGAAATCCACCCGCCTCTCAAAGGATCCGATGAACGGTGAACGATAGTTATTGAGGCTAACCGAGAAGGACACTGGATTGGCTGGCTTGACCTCAGCATTAATGACACCCTTCCCAATCTCACTACCTCGATCTAGGTTGGTCTGGATACTTTTAATTCTGGGATCTATTGAAAGTAGTAGCAATGATTGCTGCAGCGCATCCTGGTTAATGACGCCCGATCTTTCTGCTCTGATCCGGTCCCTGACATATTTTCTCAGGCGCTTTGTACCAGCTACATTGATTTGTTCTTGCTTCCCCTCAAATATTGTCAGCTTTAACGTTCCTCCATCTACCTCCTGCAATTGATTGTCGTCAATAACCAAGAGTGCAAACGTTGTCAAGTAACCCTGATCATCATAAAGCTTGCCGACCTTCGATTCAGCAGCCAGAAGATCGTCACTGGAGAGCGGAGTATTCAAGAATTCTGCTAAAGCCGCTTCAATAGTTTCAGTGGATATGACTGTATTTCCGCTGATTTCAAACCGTTGGACTACAATTGGCTTTGGAATATTGAACTGTCGCTCAGGAATGGGTGGAGGCTCCACCTCTATTTGAACATCAGGAATATCACTTTCAGGAAGCTGCAATTCGTTATTGGGATCTTTAGGCCGAGTGCCTGGAATCTGTAACTGTGCGAGTGCGGCTGTGCTATTGACGCAGCAAAGAATCACACCTTGAGATACGGCGAATGCTATATATCTTGTCATTGAATAGAAGCAAATCAGGGAAACTATACAGGCTGCTCTCGCAGACAAGCGGTTTTAGCTGCTTTGTATTGGACGGATTCTTCAGGATCTGAGACTAGACTAAATTTAGTGCCATCCTCTGATAGCTTCCAGCCCACCATCCGCTTAAGCTCTTTCTTTTCGCCTGTGGTGGGATCAGTATAGATTAATGGCTCATCCTTTTTTACTCCTTTGGAATAAAACTTTATACGAGAATCTGTATAATCTTCTTTTGCAACTGGAGAACCGCCAGAACCAGCTATAGTTAGCGTATTTTCTTGACCAGTACTATTGCAGACTGTGGTTATTTTAGGCGCTTCCCCTGCAGTATCAAGTATCGTTAGTCCTTTCTGTAAGTCAATGTTAGGGGTATTGAAGATAACGGTACCGTTTAAGGTCTCACCTTGAGCAGAAGAAGCTGTGACTACAGCATTTCGATTGTTGATTAGGCCAGATGTATTGATTGTAATATTTCCTCCACGAGCATCGACAGAGTTAGCCACAATACTACTGCCAGAATCTAGGATAACAAGATCGCTATTGACCAAGATGTTACCTCCACTTCCTACGCCAAGAGAGTTTACTGAAATACTACTTCCCTCACTTATCTGTAACAAATTTGACGATATTTCAATACCCCCTCCACTGTCACCATTTGCAAAAGATAGTATGTCTGATTTGTC
>JBHJNL010000186.1:0-6671 GCA_050330855.1 Thermosynechococcaceae cyanobacterium
ACTCTGGGCGTTATTTGATGCATTAGAGCCTGGAGAAACGAAAACACAGGTTTTGGTAGAGCTATCTCAGAGGCCTAGCTGTATCCAAGCTGATGGACTAACGGCAACAGAGATTAAACGGGTTGTTCAGACTGACTGCCTAGTTGAGTAAATTCACATGGCTCTTTCTGTGACGATGATTGTTGACGGTCTTGTATTTCAACGGACAATGGCACTCGTTGCGATCGCACATGACCCAGCAGCTTCTCAAGCAAAGCATCACCTGGAATACCCAAATTGCTTATCTCTCGGCCTGTCGTGCGACATGATGAAGTCATGTTCCAACACCCCTATATTGCCACAGACACAGAAGATGAAAAGGGCTAAATATGACTATATATGACATTCACCCCTGACATAAGCTCACTGACATTGCAGATCAATAGACCTAAGATAGAAACAACAATATAAAATGCCGCCCAAAAGTACAACTTAGTTTCACCAAAGAGTTTTAAAACATTGAGTTAGCTTCTATATCTGGGGGGTAGAGAAGTTAATTGAAATAGTCATAAGTAAACCGATGGCTGAGGGGGTAGCCAAAGATTTTACTTATGAGGCTTGTTTTTTTCTGGGCCGATCGTGGCGCACCGTTACAATCGGCTAGGCCGATCCTATTCAATCTCAATTTTTTTGACAGGAATCTTTCTATCGGATGACGTGAGCATCTTTATTTTATAAATTTAGATGAGATACGCGTAAACAATGCTAGTTCTTCTGATAAGTATTTGAATGTCATCAAGAGCAACTTCCCTGCCTATGCAGAGGAATTTTCGATAGGCATTATGTCTTTGGTAGTCCTAGAAGGGTAAGGATGGCTACATTCTTTCACCTGGAAGGGCTACAGCCAATGAAGCTAGCTTTTTAGTCTTGAAGTATCCTTGCCATTTACAGGAATTGCACCCACCATCTATTGAAGAATAAGGCTTCCAGCCCTCAATAGGCACATATACTTCGTACCTTCCTAAAGAGGGTAAATCTTGATATTCCTCGCCACAGATAGGACTCAGCCATCCTTACCTATGGGGCACTACCCATTTGGGATTAGCCAGCATTTGAGGGAGTAAAGATTATTAATCGTCCGTTTCTGTTATCCTACAGCACCAGATGCCTGAATATCAAATTATATATTTTGTGCAGATCAGATCTCTTTAATGCCTTATGTTTGGGAGTTCGGCCGCTCTGACGAACCTCAATTAAACTCTTGATCAGGATTTCTGATACCCTGTCAGGACAAGACGTTAACATGCCCATGCTAAGTGGTCAGTTAGGTCACTTTCTTAAAATATGAATTTAGGTTCTAATGCCATTGCATATTTTATTGGTTGCTCGACAGAGGCTCGTTTGAAGCTGCGTTGAAATAGTTCTTGCTTAAGATAAACAGCCTGAGGTGTCATCGGTGGCAACCCATCTGCGCGACTAAAGTCTTGGTCAAAATCCCATGCCCGTCCTGGTGGAGCATAGCTTTGAGAACCCCACTGACCATCTACTCGTCTTGCTCTACCAAGACTCACAAATGACCCTCGATATGTTAAATTCTGACCACTCCAGTTTTCATGAAATCTTGGGTAATTTTCTAGGCCACCATTGTAAGGGTTGCTTTGACCAGACGAGCCACTATCTGAATTTCCTGTGCTGTCAGTACCAGAAAGAAAAGCTGCATTGATAGCTGTGGGCGTAGCCACACGACCTGATAGAGCGCCTGCACTTACAGTAGACTCAGTCGTAATATTCCAAGCATTTGACAAGACATTCAGTGAATCAGAAAGAAATGAAGCAGGTCGTTTGTTGACAGAATTATAGTCTCCCTGAATATATACAGCCTGATCGGTAACAATTGTCAGCCCTTTAACGGCCGAAGGGAACTCATGACCATTGCGAATACGAATTCCGTAATTATTTCCGTCTCTAGCTGGACCCGTATTGCTACGTTTTTGACCAGTAGGAGGAGGGTTATTGACATTCACATTAGAATTAGGACCTTCTACCGTGAAATACCAAACGAGTCCGCCTTCACTGTCGTCATTTAACGCTTTCGGATTACTTGTAACCGGATCGGCATCCATTAGGCCGTGGGTACTAGCGCATGTGAATAGACTTTGGAGATCAACATTTAACATCACAATCTGTTTCCCTTCCCGGTGATTATAGAAGGTTGTGGAAGGTGCCACCGCACCTGCCAGGGTTGGGTTCGCAGCTAAGCAATTCGCCTGCAATGCGGTAGTTGCACTTGTTGATACTTCATTCATATTATTGCGAACTTCGATTGCACCGGGGGTACCGGCTGCATCTACCTCCATCACAATACGTAGATCTGCTTTTTGCCAGTACTTAGCATCTGGGTTAACAGGATCAGGATCTATCGCCTCTGGGGGAGGAACATCCAAATAATTGGCACCAATCTCAACCAAACCATTCCAAGTACTCACATCGGTGGCACTGGTGAATTGTGTAACACCAGCACAAGTCATCTCAGACAGGGGAGGGTTGCTTCCTTTAGCTGTTGCGATATTAACGGTTCCCTGGCAACTGGTATTATTTTTCCGTCTACGAAAGAGGAAGTTGGGACTGCCGTCTGGTTCATTGGAGACGCTGACTCGCCCTCTGATATTTAGCGTAGCATTAGAACCCAAGTACAGTGATCCATTAACGTGAATCGGACCATTGAGATTCATGAGAGGACCGGGTAAAATCTCAAGATCTTTGTCATAGAAGGCGACAAATTGAAATAAGGGCACGAGTCGGCTCTTAAACCGCATACCTAGAATAGATGTTGGTAAGTTTTGAGAGTCTTGCGCAACGGATACAGCATCATAGCGATATTCTTGAGCAAACAAACCGCCGAAAAGTTCATCGTCAGGGATAGGAATGAGTGGTGGATCTGCACCCGTTTGCTCATCAACATAGGTAACAACATTTTTCCCCTGAAGCGTTAGGCTGCTGTTGCAGGCAAAATCCCCTGACCCTAGATCAGTCCCCGTGGTGCAGCTATCCCACAATTCACCATCATTGTCAACATCGGTCGGTGACACCCCTGCAGGCCGGTTAAATCCATTAAAGCGATCGCGAATTTCCTTCGCTCGTAGATTCAAGCCCGCTTCTGCAGCGAAGAAACCCTTGTTGCTCTTAGCCGAAGCGGTCGTGCTAGCATTATCTACTTTACCTACAATCGCAGCGGTTAAAAACAAGCTTGCTAAAATCACCAGCATGGCAGCAGTGACAAAAATAACGTAGCCTCCCTGTTCGTCTTTGCAGCGCTGCAGGCGAGCCAAGAGTAACAGCATGGATTGAGGATGCTTAGGCAAAGAGTGTTTCATGGTAACGATTAATTAATTAGCGGACAAAGCATTACGAGGAAAGAATTCAGAAGCGAGACACAGTCGATTATCGTTTGGAGCACCATCACAGCCTCCACGGGGTAGTGTGATGAGGTCAGAAGTAGAAGGATTAGAAGCCTCTAATTCAACTCTGACGAGATGGATCCGTTGCCAAGGAATGAAAGAGCCAGGTAGGCCATCGTTTATCGAAGACTGCAGAGGATTGGTGGGGGGAGTTGTATTCGTGCTTACGCCAGCTTGAACATTAAAGCTCTGAAGCTGGTTGACTAACCGTAGAGGGTTACCATTGTTTTCAGCAGCACTTAGATCAGCCCAACGATCCTGACGATTAATGACAAGTTCTAAAATGCCATTATCATCATCAAAGCTATATTCCCGCTCTTCAAAAATGTAAATCAGGGATCCTGAACTATAGGTATTTACCCAGTTGTTTCCCTCAAGCGGCACAGCATGAATTCTATTTTGAATTAAACGATTGTCGGTACCAGCAATTTGAGCTGCACAATCGCTACCGCTATTGTCATCTGTGCAGTCTTCATACACATAGTAGAAAAACTCATTATTGCCTGTCGCTGGATCAAAGATGAGGGCAATAGCACATTCATCATCACAGGCCGCTGCCGTGCTAGGAATAGTACTTCTGCTATAATCACAATTGGCCGTTGCCCCTAAACTACAGCGGTAGTCTTTAAAAGTATTCAGGTTGTCGTGTAATGCATCGGGAGTTTTGCCAGCGGCGTTTCCATTGTCTGCATCTAAAAAAGGACCACAGGGCAAGTCTGATGAGGGCAAGTCGGCTTCTTTTGCGACAATGATTGGTGTAGAAGTCCCAGAAGATACTGTGTCGCACACCGTCAAAGTATCTGAAATAACCTTGCGCTGTAGGATTAGACGATCATGCTCGTTGCGATCTCCATCGATTCCATTCCCATTAATCACTTTGATCACTGGCAGGTTATTTACCGTCTCTAAACGTTCTCCCGCCAGCTTGATGTCTGTGCCGATAATATCCATCGCAGCACGCAGGTTTTGGTTCGCTTGACTCCGGTTCTGATTCCCCAGAAACTCACGCCTCTGATCATTTATTAGTCCCAATGAAACAGCCAGTATGATTAGAGAGATCACTGCACTGACTATTAATTCTATTAGGGTGAAACCATCATCTTCACCTTGAATTTTAGTTGAATCGCGTGTAGATAGTCTCAGCTTCAAAAACTTCCCTAGCATTATATGATACCTTTACACGAATAAATTTAGTGTTGTCATCGCAGATATTGGCGGGTTGAGCATCGGCAGGACAGTAAGTTGTAGTGTAGTTATAGGTCTTACCCATATAGCTAGCGGTACCTGCTACTGTCGAGGCAACGTTACTGGTCGGTAAGTACTGCCATTTTTTTTGTCGAATCTCATCTAGTATTCCCTGCGAAACAGCAATTCCTCCAGTCTCAAGCTGATTGTTGATGGCACCTAGTTTATAGGTAATGAATAAAGGCACAATTCCAGCCAGTGCTGCTAATAAAATAAGCAGCGCAACCATTGTCTCTAAGAGCGTGAATCCTTGCTGCTCACTTTTGAGAGGTTGCATGGCAAGCATCAACAATTTTCTTTGATTACTAACTTTCATTTTTTATTTGAATGACTTAGAGCTGGTACTAAAAAAGGTCGAAGATGTTGTCACAAATTTCTCTGCTTGCTTGCTTGCTTGCTTGCTGTGGTTTTGCCTGTAGTGCTTTCTTACACTTGCCTTTGTTCTTGTAGGTAGCACTGAAGCCGTTAGCCTTAACATCTAGTGCTTTCTGACCTGCGCCAGAGTTGCGACAAGCGGTGCCAAGATAGGATGTGCCATCAACGGTGAAGTCAAAATTTTTGCAATCCTGCGTAGGATGTAGTTCCGCCATCGGATGTAGTTCCGCCACCGGATGTAGTTCCTGGTGTAGAAGACGGAGCTGGGCTAGAAACTCGCAACTAAAGTGCCGAGATTAATCGTTCCACCTCGAAAAATCTGAAGCTCTTGTGTCTGATCTTTCTCAAGATTTTCAAGCGTCAATACTAATGTTTGATCTGTCATGCCTCGACTATCGAAGCAGACTGTCCAGCTTGTAATATTCGCTACTGGATTACCATCTGACGTGACGCTGTCTAGGACAATATCATCGTCGAATGTTAAATCTTCATCTGAGAAACCTGCATCTCTTGTCCAATTCGTATCATCACAGTTTGTCGCCCGTTCAATAACCATTTCGCCATTTGAAATAGGTCGAACTCGGTAAGCTGAGGTTTGTGCCATCGCCTTAGAACGTGCCATTTTTAGGTTGGCACTGACGCGGTTAGTGGTATCTCTAAGAGGTTCGGTGCCAAAGCTCATACTAGGGGCTGCTATTGCAGCTAAAACACCGGTAATTGCAATGACTGCCATCAGCTCAGGCATGGTTACCCCTGCATTATCAGCGCCTATATATTGCCGAAATAGTGAACGACGCGCATTAGCTTTCAAAAAATTAATCATAATAGCAATAACAACGTTGATGGTAAAAATATAGACAGCAAAAACTAGAGCACTGATACTTTTCAGGTGACTAAGTACAAGGCAATAAAATATCTGACTTTGCAGAGTGAGCTAATCTAAGTGGGTTGACTAGCTGCACAAAAGACTGTGAAAACTATCCCAATAACATCTTAGTCAAGCTTTTATGGAAGTGTCCTCAGTATGATCTCGGAGACGTAAAAAGAATGTAGATCTACCCTGGAAATCATCACAGAAGCTAATTATCGTGACCATTACATTAATAGTTCCCTCTAGCTTTGTAGAGTTTGTCATTCGCGCTCAAATTAGCCTGAAAATGGCTCGAAAACTAGCCGAGACAACCTTTTGATGCATGATTGCAAGAAAGTGCCTCTTTTCGCTAACCCGTGTATAGAAAAGCCTCTAGAGTCAAGAGCTGTCACAGTCTATGCTTTACCCATAAGTCTTGAGACCATTGTATAGATTGAGTTTCAATCTGCCTTATGATCGTAGAATGTTACTGGAACTCTTACAAAGATTAAGGGGTAAATCATGCAGAGCTGGGCAGCGCAGGAACTGAGAGCTAGCAATCTCGGAGACGCACGACTCGACAGACGCTTGGTAAGGATTGTTGATGGTCGAGACGCTGAGCGCTCAACCAACTGCGAGTATTCCCCACGCTAGCGACGACTGGGGCCAAACAAAAGCGACCTACCAATTTTGGGCCAATTCGACAGTGAGTGCAGCGGGTATATTAGAAGCTCATCGTGTATCGGTTCAAGAGCGGCTGCAAG
>JBHJNL010000187.1:0-13970 GCA_050330855.1 Thermosynechococcaceae cyanobacterium
GGTTCCGTCGGGATACCCCGCAATACACCCGTAGCGTTCCACTAAAGATTGAAGCGCTTGAAAGGCCCAATCGGTAGGGCGCACATCCGAAAGCTGAGACACAGAGGTGACTTGACCCACATCATCAGAATCCGTTTCAGCCATCAGCTCTGAAACGGAGGTATCTGCAAGACCTTGGGATGCCATCAAAAGGACACCCAAGAGGCTCAGCCCCCCACTCAAAAAAAATTGTTTATACGTCGTCATAACTCAACACCACTAAATACAACACGAATGGGTCTACCGCACCAAGCCTGATAGCCGCAAAATGTCTCTTCTGAATGATAACGATAACGGTTCTCATTCTTTTTTGTCAAGAAGCCTCATGGACTGCACTCTAAGATCTGTATGAAGGTTTTTGACAGTTGAGGATAAATTATCGCTCCGACGCAGATTACCCTGCGGCTTGATGCTGATTTGCTTGAGTGGTTCAAAAATCATCATCTGCCAGATAAAGGATATCAAGCCAGCATCAACGGCGCATTACGTGAGTATGTTGCCTAGCAACAACCTTGAGCATGCCCTTATATCTAGCGAAAGCCTTGTCCCCGCAAGCTAGGAGACCAGAGCTGCCATTCTCCCTGCTGACCGCCTACAGCCAAAGTCTGGCCGTCAGGACTCCAGGCAAGGGTAGACCCGCCTGCCCCCTTGATTGCTTGGACTAGCTTGTGCCCCCCTTCCCATAAACAGAGGTAGCCATCTGCAGCGATAGAGGTGAGCAGCGTGGTATGGGGCTGAAATGCGATCGCATTCACCGCCTGCGTATGTCCATCCAACAGCTCAGCCGCCCAGCCATCCCCCGACCGCTGCCAAGTGATCACGCAATGACCGCTAGCCGCGGACAGCAGCGGCGCAGTCTCCGCCCAGGCCAGATGTCGGACTTTGCCCGAAAACCCCGTCATCCGCCACGGCACATCCTGATCCCAAGGCCATACCATTAAGGTGCGATCCAGATTCCCCGCCGCTAAATATTGCCCGTCTGGCGACCAAGCCACACAAATACTGGCCGCCGGAATCTCGCGCATCGCCGGATCGCTGTCCCAGTCTTGCCAAATCTTCACGCCCTGGTGCCCGCCCACCGCCAACCAATCTTGCTGGGGATGCCAAGCCAAGTCCAACACCGAAGAGGTTTCAAAGTCCAGGGTCGTGAGCACCCTTTGGGTCTGAACCTCCCACACTTGAGCATATCGACCCAAGCTAAAGGCCAGCTCCAATCGTCGCGGATGCCAGGTGAGCTGATCGACCCAGGTTCGGGGATGCTCTAGAGCGGTCAGCAAAGCTGGGGCATCCTCGGTCATCTCCCAGATGGAGACACGACCATCCTGACCGCCTGCGGCTAAAAAATGACCGTCATGGGAGTAAGCCAAGGCATCTATGGATTGCCCCGTGCTGGCTTGCAGGCAATGGGTTTGCTGAGTCCCTCGATGGAGAAACTGAATGACGCCCGACCCATCGCAGGCGGCGACCTGCTGACTATTGGGTGACCATGCGATCGCGGTCACATAATCATCCAGATGCCCGCGCCATTTGAGATCGAGCTGGGGCTGAGCTAGACGAGGCACGCTTGGAACCCCTTTCTTAACTGAGCTTCGTCTAGATTGCGGCCAATGAACACCAGCTCATTTTTACGGGTTTCGTGGGCTTTCCAGGGGCGATCGGCACGGCCATCGAACAGCATATGAACCCCTTGAAAGACAAACCGCTCATCTTCGCCAGCAATGTTCAAAATGCCCTTCATCCGAAAGATATCTGGTCCTTGGGTCTGCAGCAGATTACCCAGCCAGCCATTGAGCCGATCCCCATCAATACACCCTGACTCAGTGAGGGCCACTGAACCCACCGTTTGATCATGCTCATGGGTATCTTCGCCCAAAAATTCAGGATCAATCTCCAGGGCACGGCTGAGATCAAAGGCGCTTACCCCCAAAATGGACTCCATTTCTACGGCGGCGTCCTGGGTTCGGTAAATCTTGGCTAGGGCATTCATCGCCCGGATCCGGCTTTCTAGATCGGCCAAGTCCGCCTCACTCACCAAATCGGTTTTATTGAGCAGAATCACATCGGCAAAGGCTATCTGTTCCTGGGCCTCATCAGCCTCCCAATGCTGGTGAATATGCTTGGCATCCACCACCGTCACCACCGCGTCGAGACTGAGCTGGGTCTGCATATCTTCATCGACAAAGAAGGTCTGAATCACCGGGGCCGGATCCGCTAGTCCGGTGGTCTCAATCACCATATGGTCAAACTTATCTCGCCGCCGCATCAGGTTGCCAATAATGCGGATCAGATCGCCGCGCACCGTACAGCAGATGCAGCCGTTGTTCATCTCAAAGATCTCTTCATCGGCATCAATAACCAATTGATTATCAATTCCCACTTCTCCAAACTCGTTGACGATCACCGCCACCTTCTTGCCGTGTTCGTGGGTGAGGATGCGGTTAAGCAGGGTGGTTTTACCTGCCCCTAAGTAGCCCGTCAGCACGGTCACAGGAACGGTCTCTGATGTTGCAACATTAACCATGCGGTTACCTTACTAAGCCATCACTAAAGATAATAGAAATGATAACGATTATCGTTCTATAGGGCAAGAGGCGAGCGTAAGATTTGTTTCTTTGCCTAATTGCCCGAGCGATCGCTCTGTTCAAGGTGATGGTGGGCTTTGTCAACGCTTCCACAAGGGGATCTCTGGCAATTGCTGCCCCAAGTTCTGCGCCACTGGGCCAATCTGAAGAGCAGCCAACCCACCCATTATGAATAGACCTCCAAAAGCAGTCCTCCATTTGAGTTGTCAATGATAATGATAATCATTATCATTATTTTATAGCGTTTAGCAACTCCTCAAAAGTATGACTTCTAATGCCCCTACTCTATTGGAGTCAACTGCAGTCAAAGTGTTTAGCTGCACCGACCAGCTTCCCAGCGAGACAGACGTTTTATGGGAAATTCAGCGAGGAATTGTCAGAACTCAAACCTGGACTGAAGCGGGTAAGGTTATTAGCTTGGGCTACTGGGGATCTGGAGATGTTGTGGGTACGCCCCTAATGGCAATTGAACCCTATGAAATGTTCTGCATGACACCCGTGATGGTTCGTGGGTTAAACCCGCACCATGAGTCAGCACTGCCGCTTCTATATCGACAGGTTAAAACCCTACAGAAGCTGACTTGGATTGTTCGGCAAGCCTCAGTGGCGGAGAGGCTTTGGAGTTTATTGCTCTGGCTCTATGAAAAGTTTGGCTACACCGTTCCAGGAGGATGCCTGATCGATATTCGTCTCACCCACCAGGATCTGGCTGAATTGGCTGACACGACTCGCGTCTCGGTGACACGACTGCTAAAGCAGTTTGAAGCGCAGCGGCTGCTATTGCGACGGAATCAACGCTATGTTTTGCTAATCCGAGAGCCTGATCTGCTCAAGCTAGGGTCTCTTGTTCCAGGCAAGGAGAGCATAAACCGAAAAATTCTAGGGTGTGATAGAAAACCTTGAACCGAGGTGCGATCGCCTGGGGCAGCGTCTGTTCATCAATGGGACAGTGTGCTATGGGCACCGAAGTTCCGCACTTGACGCAGGTGACATAGTGCTTCTCTTCAGAGACCAAACTATAAGCCGTTTCTCCGTTCGGTAACGATCGAGCTTGAATAACGCCTTGAAGCTGCAGATGTTTCAGCGCCCGGTACACCGTCGCTAAACCGAGGCGGTGCTTTTGCTGTCGCAGCTCAGCATAGAGCGTCTGAGCCGACACTTCCGACTCAAGAGTTTTCAGTAGATTTAAAATGGTCGCCTGATGGCGGGTCAAATGGCTTAAAGCAGACATGGCTGTTCACGCACCAAAGTCATAAGGTTTTATAAAGGGTCTTTAAAATAGCTAAGATAATGATTATCATTTTAGTGAATTGGCTTTGCGTTCGCCAACGTTGTTAACAGATATTTTCTATGACTTTACGACCTCGTCGCCTCCGTAAGTCTGAATCGATTTGCCGCATGGTTCGAGAAACCGTGCCGACGGTTCATGACTTAATTTATCTCATTTAAACCCATGACAATCTCCCAAGACTCGATCTCGCTTTCAACCCAGTTCGGCATCGGTGGATCAGTGCAACAATTTCTGTGGCGCTATCAGGGGCAAACCTTTCCCGTCACCTATGAAATCCTGGGGCAAGGATCACCCGTATTGCTTCTACCCGCTTTCAGTACCGTTTCCACCCGCGCAGAAATGCAGGGACTGGCAGAACGATTGGCGCCTCACTTTCAGGTCTTTGCGTTCGATTGGTTAGGCTTTGGGCAGTCTGCCCGCCCCAGCTTAGATTATCAGCGATCGCTCTATCAAGCACTATTGCAGAATTTTGTCAGTGAAATCTTTGATGCACCCGTTGCAGTGATTGCGGCTGGACATGCTGCTGGCTATGTGATGCAGTTGGCAGCGCAACCCCCCTTTCCCTGGTCAAGAATTGCGCTGGTGGCTCCCACTTGGCGAGGTCCCTTGCCGACGATGGGTGCTTCGGCCTCGGTGGCTGGGATGGTGAGAGGACTGGTGCGATCGCCCCTGATCGGTCAAGCGCTCTACCAGCTCAACACGACTCCCTCGTTTCTGAGTTGGATGTACCGCCGCCATGTCTATACCGATGCCACCAAACTGACGCCCGAATTTATCGAACACAAGCATCAAATCACGCAGCAACCCGGAGCCAGATTTGCCCCTGCTGCATTTGTGACGGGCGCATTAGATCCTGCGACAACCCGAGATGAGTTTCTGGCCTGGTTCCAAGGTCTATCGGTTCCGGTCATGGTGGTGATTGGTGAACAAGCTCCACCTAAATCCAGGGCAGAAATGGAGGCATTAGCTGAACTTCCAGCAGTGCAAATCAATCGCCTTCCTGGCACTTTAGGGATGCACGAAGAGTATGCGGCTGAGGTTGCGGAGGCGGTTTTGCCTTTCTTAGACGTATCCATCAACCATCATTTCTCAGATCTCTAAGACTACGTAAAATTAGTTTTACAAATCGCCGCATGGAACTGTCACAACACTGCGGCTGATGGCGCTGCTTTTAGGTTTGCTTAAGCCTGTTGTAATTCTCGCCAAGATTGAGACAGCACCTTTCCGGCTGACTTCGCGAAGACGAAGGTGAGAAATAGCCCTACTACCAAATCTGGCAAGAAAGAGTGCGTTAAGACGATTAATCCAGCCGCAACCAGTACAGCAACGTTGGCAATGATGTCATTGCGAGAGCATAGCCACACGGATGCCATATTGATATTGTCATCTCGGTGTCTTATCAGTAGGAAAAGACATGCCAAATTAGCAACCAGTGCAAGCAATCCTATGCCACTCATGAGATGAACTTCGGGTGTTGTCCTGACGAAAAGCTGATAGCTGGCTCTAGCAAAGACGGCGATCGCCATCACAAACATAATGCTTCCTTTGAGCAGAGCCGCCTTCGCCTGGGCTTTTCTACCCCGATAAATGACATATAGACTACTGCTGTAAACCAGGGCATCTCCCAGCATATCGAGTGAATCTCCAGTCAGTGAGAGTGACTCAGCCCGAACGCCAGCTCTCAGTTCCACCACAAACATCACAGCATTGATCACCAGCACCATCCAGAGAACCTTGCTCTGCTCTTTTCTGAGCTTCTCCAGTTCACCCGCTTTGCTTTGACAGCAGCGATCGCTCATCGTTCTACCACCTCAAGAACGTCAGTTAATCAAACATTCAAACCAACATTAGAACATTGAATCATAAAACATCCAAACGTTCAAACCAATATTTGAACGTTTAATTAAAATAGAAACCAGGGCTACTCAGCAATTTGCTTGAGAGCGTAGCTGAGAATCTCGGTGGTGCGGGGATCTTTCAAAGAGTAGTAGGCAAGCTTGCCGTCATTTCGGTGCTTTAGAATTTTAAGATCTCGCAATTTACGGAGATGGTGTGAGGCGACGGCTGATGTTACTCCTAGTGTTGATGCGACATCACAGACACAAAGTTCCTGGCTATGGCTCAGCGCGTGCAGGATCTTTAGTCGAGATTTGTCTGCTAAGACTCCAAAGAGGATCTGAGCCTCTTCCAGCACCTCATCTCCTGGTAGTGCTTCAGAGACTTGAGCCACCAGATCGGTGTTGACACAGCGTACCTGACAAACATCAACGGGCTTGGGCTTGGTCATAAATGCTTGGGAAATAGGAGAACTCACGGAATCATCCTCATAGTTTAGCGAGTTTGATTCGGTAAAAGGGTTGTGGGGCACTGGCCTGCTAAGGAGTGATAAAGGCAGTCAACTCTATGCCTAGTGAGGTTTATAGGCAATATTGCGTATAAACTCATGAAAGCCTCTATTGGTGAGAAGTCTCATGAATTCATCACTCCTTAAGGGGGCCGTGCCAAACCGTCAAACTTGCTGTCCCGATCGCTCTTCAATTGAGTGAATATAGCCCTTGCGCTCCATGTCGTGCAGCATGGGATGGGGTGACCATCAGTCGTGGCGTCTGAAAAACTTACATCGGTGGATTAAGCGGGTTGATGGCTCTAGTTGAGTTGAGTGAGTCAAAATCCCTTGAGATGGACTGAACAGCAAGATCAGCAAAAACAAACTGGAGGATACCAGGACGATCGCCGGACCCGAAGGCAAGTTGTAATAATAGCTGAGGTAGACACCGGAGACACTGGTGATCGCACCCAAAATAGCTCCCAAAATCATCATCTGATGCAGTTCTTTGACCAGCAAATAGGCCGTCAATGCGGGACCGACCAGGAGAGAAATCACCAGAATCACGCCAACAGCCTGCATACTGGCAATAATCGTGAGCGTAATGGCCGCCATGAAGCCAAAGTAAATGGTGTTAATCGGTAACCCGATCGCCTGAGCGCCCGTTTTGTCAAAGGTGTAAAACAGCAGTTCCTTGTAAAACAGTTTAATCACCAGCAAAATCACCCCCGCAATCACCAAGGTTCGCTGAATATCATGGGGGGTGACGCCCAAGACATCGCCGAACAGAAAACTATGGAGATCGAGATTATTTTTGAGCACCGTAATCAGCGTGATGCCCAGGGCAAAAAAAGTCGAAAAGGTCAGCGCCATCGCGGCATCAACCTTGACTCGGGTTTGAGAACGAATCCAGGCAATTAGAAACGCGCCTAGAATGCCAGAGCCAAACGCACCAATCAGAATATCAATCCCCAAAAAGAAAGAGATGGATAACCCCGGTAGAACACAGTGAGCGATCACGTCTCCCAGTAGGGCCATACGTTGCACAATTAGGTAGCTTCCCACCACCGGACAGAGAATACCGACGAGGATGCTAATGGCGATCGCATTTCGCATGAATTCATAGCCCAGCGGTTCTAGCAACAAGTTGAGCATAGGAAATGGGGAGTGGGGGATTCAGCAAAAGAACGTTGTTTCTAAATCTTGATGGAAGGGATTCCCTAGATGGGTGCCATAGGCTTGATGCAGGTTTTCGGGCGTCATCACCTGCTGGGGTGAACCCTCGGCAATCAGGCATTGATTCAGTAAGAGCAACCGATCGAGTTGATTGAGGGACTGTCCCCATTCGTGGGTACTCAGGAGCAGAATTTTGCCCTGCGATCGCAACTCCTCCAGCACTTCTAGCATCACCGCTTCGGTTTTCTTATCTACCCCTGTAAAGGGTTCATCAAATAGGAACAAATCGGCCTGCTGCGCCAAAGCCCGCGCTAGAAATACCCGCTGCTGCTGTCCGCCAGAGAGGTCACCAATGCGGCGATCGCGCAGATTGAATATTTCAACTCGCTCCAGTGCCGCCTTGACGATTTCTGTTGCCGCCCGACCCGGACTGCGGAACCACCCGAGCTGTCGAGTCCGCGCCATCATCACCACCTTCCAAACGGTGATCGGGTAATCCCAATCAATTTGCGATCGCTGCGGAATGTACGCCACGCGCTCTAGTTGCTGATGGAGCGGACAGGTGCAATAGCGAACCACCCCGCCCGACGCAGGCACCAAACCTAGCAGTGCTTTAAGTAGCGTACTTTTACCGGCTCCATTGGGTCCAATGATGCCCACCAGTTGCCCCGGACTCACCCGGAAACTCACCGCATCCAGTCCGCGTACGCCCCGATAATTGACAGCAAGCTGCTGAACCTCTAGCATAAACATCACAAGATGAGAACGATTATCACTATTTAGACTATCATCAAAAGCATCATCAAAACTTTCTGAAGCGATTTAGGGATTAATCATCATGCCGATTCAGCGTTATCGAACTTGGGGCAGTCCGCTGCTCGCCCTTGCCGTTGGCATCCTCAGCGCCTGCGCCCCATCTACGCCGACGGGTGAAACGACCCCCACAACGTCTACCGATAACGCCGCAACTAGCACCAATCTGAAAGTGGTGGCGACCAGCAGCGTTCTGTGTGATTTAACCCAAACCATTGCCGCCACCACGATCAATTTGACCTGTCTGGTCAAAGCCGGAGTGGACCCCCACGTTTATGAGCCAACCCCAGAAGATCGCAAGGCGATTGAAGATGCCCAGCTTGTACTCTACTCTGGCTACAACTTTGAATCCAGCCTGATCAAACTGATTGAAGCCGCTTCCGGCCCCACCACCAAAGTTGCAGTCGGTGAAGCGGCGGTGCCCAAACCCTTGATGGGTGAACATGAGCATGGACACGAGGAAGAACATGCCGAAGGGGAAGAAGCGGATCCGCATGTCTGGCACGATGCCAAAAATGGGATTGAGATGGTGAAAGTGATTCAAGACAATCTCACGAAAGCGGCCCCTGCCAACGCGGATCTCTATGCCAAAAACACTCAAGCCCTAACCACAGAACTCACTCAGATTGATGGTTGGATCAAGTCTCAAATCGCCACCATTCCAGCCGCATCTCGAAAACTGGTGACCACCCATGATGCACTAGGGTACTACTCTGCGGCCTATGGCCTTCCGGCTGAGGGGGCATTGCAGGGCCTCAGCACTGAAGAAAAGCCCAGCGCTGCTCGGGTGAAAGAACTGGCGGAGGAGATTAAAGCCGATCAGGTGCCGACCATTTTTGCTGAAATAACTGAAAGCACAAAGCTGCTAGAAACAGTAGCAAAGGAAGCCAAGGTCAAAATTTCTGAGCAAGAAATGTTTGCTGATGGCCTAGGGGAAGCTGGAAGCGAGGGGGAGACCTACCCTAAAATGCTGGTTGCCAATACGAGGGCGATCGTCGAAGGCTTGGGTGGCACATACACACCTTTTCAGCCGAAAGTCTCTAGCCGCTTGACAGATTCAGTCAGGCTGGTGTTGGCGCGGCCTCTCGAAGCGAGAATCGCGGTGCTGTTTGAAGCTACCCCAGAAGCTCATTTAGAGATCCACACTGGAGCCGTGGTCAGTGCCATTGTGGCAGATCGAATTCCTTGCGATCGCCTTGCGGTTTAAGGCACTTTAGTTATTTTTCAGGAGAAATGGATTATGCCTGCGACCACACGACCGGGACTCGATCTGCCCAAACGCGGGCTGCCCGTTACCATCATCACAGGTTTTTTAGGCAGCGGTAAAACCACGCTACTCAACCATATTTTAGACAACCAGTCTGATCTTAAAGATCGCGGTTTTAGTGAATGAGTTTGGCGACATCAATATCGATAGTCAGCTCCTGGTCTCTGTAGACCAAGACATGATGGAACTCAGTAACGGCTGTATCTGCTGCACCATCAACGACGGCTTGGTCGAGGCCGTGTATAACGTCTTAGAGCGGCGCGACAAAATCGACTATATGATTGTCGAAACCACGGGGGTCGCCGATCCGCTTCCAATTGTTCTCACCTTTTTAGGGGCTGACCTGCGAGATATGACCCGTATCGACTCAATTTTGACCCTAGTGGATGTTGAAACATTTACGCCAGAACATTTTGGTAGCGAAGCTGCTAAAAAACAGATGACCTATGGCGATATTATTGTCCTCAATAAAACCGATCTGGTGCCGGAAGCAAAGGTGAATGAGTTAGAAGCTCAGATCCGTTTAGGCAAAGAGGGGGCGAGAATTCTCAGGTCTGAGTACGGTAAGGTGTCTTTACCTTTGATTTTAGATGTCGGACTGTCTAAGCCAGAGCTGTTTTCAGCCCCTGAAAACAAGACAGAGGATCGCCATGATGGTCATGACCACGACGATCATGACCATCATCACGATCACGAACACCATCATTCTGAACATTTGCAGAATGATGGGTTTATTTCTGTTTCGTTTCAGAGCGATCGCCCCTTCTCTTCCACTGGCTTCCAAGACTTTCTGGAAGGCTACTTGCCAGACGATGTCTTTCGAGCAAAAGGGCTGCTGTGGTTTAAAGAAAGGAGTCAGTTGCGCTATATCTTTCAGCTCAGCGGTAAACGCTACGACATGCCAACAGACGAGTGGCGCACTACCCCCAGCAATCAACTGGTGCTGATTGGTCGTAACCTAGATGCCGAGAAGCTGAAGGCAGACTTAAATAACTGTCTTGAACCAGTCTCCATTGGCGTTGAAACCGCTCTTTACTCCTGAGCCACGCTCACAGCATTCACTTTAGCTATTGTATTGTGCGATACATTCTTGATCTATGTCTTCCCTCGCTCTTCCAGAATCTTTAGGGCAAGTTGTTCAACGATTCCAGCGGTTATCTGAGCCAAAACAACGCTATGAGCTGTTGATCTGGTTTGCCAAGCGTTTACCTAAATTGCTAGAAACAGACCGCACCGCTGAAAATAAAGTGCAGGGCTGTACGTCTGAAGTTTATGTGAGCGCAAAGCTAGAAGACCAAAAGGTTTACTTTGCTGGGGATTCAGACTCGCAATTGGTGAAAGGATTGGTCGCGCTATTAGTCGAAGGGCTAAGCGGTTTACCGCCAGACGTGGTTATCTCTCTTTCTCCAGACTTTATCCAAGCCACCGGACTCAGCGTAAGCCTGACCCCTTCCCGCTCCAATGGGTTTTACAACATCTTGAGAATGATGCAGCTTAAAGCCCTAGCCTATCAGCAGCCCCCAACCTCTGTTTTTGACGCTTCTAAGAAAAACGGGAACCCTTCTATCGGTGGCTTATGAAAGCGATCGCCCCTTTGCTTGAGTGAGATCGCGGTGCGGTTAAGGGGCAATCGCTTTATCTGTTGACCTAGTGACTCACCTAAGTGGGTGGCCTTAAATCATGACACGGGGAAATCCCTAAAGTCTTGTGTATCAGATGATTTTTCGTATAATCTTGATGGTCCAGGGACTTATTTCAAGAGGATAATCCTACAATTGCGCTAACTTGGACTCTGGAGTTTTCACGATATTTGGACGGGGTTGAATGGCGCAGTTTGGGAGTGCATTGACGCTCTTTTTTAGTTTGCTCGCTGAAGCGATGCCCTTTTTGATTCTGGGCGTGTTGGTGTCAGGACTGCTGATGTTATTATATGCGATCGCAACCATCATTGCTCTTGTCTTCAGTACCCAATCTGATTTAAAGCCTTTTCTGCAGCCTGCGATCGCCGCCGCTATGTCCCAGTCAGACACTGATCTAGAGACCCCTACACTCCTCAAATCAGGAACCTTTCTGCTGGGACAACTAGGCAAACCCAGCGAACTAGATGCCGCTAATCTGCAGGCCGCCCTCACGGCCAATCCCACCACGAAACTTTCCATCAAAGTGCCTCCCGCTCTTGGTTGAAAACACCATCCAAGAGCGGCGCGAAATGGGCGGGATTCTCGTCCTAGGCAGCGCCTTAGCCAGTTCGCGTCCCCAAGCTTTTCTGACTCAGAGCAATCCAGAGGAGCGATCGCTCCTCTGGATTCGCACTATTGATGTTTATCCTGAACCCGATGCCTATCAAGGCCAGAAAGTGAGCGTCGATGGCTTTGTGGTCTATCCAGAGAATTTGCCTGATAGCTATCTAACGCTGGCCCGGTTTGCGATTACCTGTTGCGCTGCCGATGCCTATCCGGTCGGATTGCCCGTTAAGCTGAGCGAAAGCCGCAAAACCTATCCGATTGATCAGTGGTTTGCAGTGACGGGGAAAATGCAGACTGAAACCCTGGACGGTAAGCGACAGCTCGTAATTGTCGCTGATTCATTGAAACCGATCCCAGAACCCAAGAATCCTTACTCCTATTAGGGTTGCTAGCTTTACAAAGTGAGTAGAAGTTAGACAATGTAATGATGATACGTAGGTTGCCTTATGCGTTCAAGGGTGATGTTCAAACTAAAGATATTGAAGCCACTAGATCGGGTCGCCTTGCTCTCTATTCTCTTTTTAACGGTGCTGATTGGTTTGCTTTTGTGGGGCGGCGATCACACCCATCCTCGGGTCCGAGAATTTAGCTGGAAAAATCAGCAGGTGGGGATCAATGATGTTGCTTTTGTCTTAACGTTTAATCGCCCAATGAATTGGGAAAGCGTGGCGGCGAACCTGAGCATCCAGCCACCTCTTCCCGGAAAGCTAAGCTGGTCAGGGCGACGGCTTGCCTACACGCTGACTGAGCCGGTCCCCTATGGGCAGACGTTTAAGCTAGAGCTAGATCAGGCCGTAGCCGCTCAGGCAGGGCAAGCCCAACCGAGTATCATGCAACCGTTTCGCCATCAATTTCACAGCCGAGATTTGGCCTTTGCCTATTTGGGGATAGCAGGCTCAGAGAATGGTCGGTTGGCGCTCAAAAACCTGACTCAGAAAACACAGCAAGTTCTGACGCCGCCGAATCTAACGGTCCTCAACTTTAAAGTAAATTCAAGTCATGATCGCATCTTATTTATGGCAATAGACCGAACCGACCCAAAACAAACCATTTTTGAAGCAAAGCTCTACGCCACAAGTCTCAAACAGCCCGGAAAGCCTCAGCTTCTGCTGGACAACGCCGCAGCCCAGATTCTAAAGTTCGACGTGACGCCCAATGGCGAGACCACTGTTGTCCAGCGCTACGGGCGCAAAGAGAACCGTACGATTAGTCTCTCAATTTTGGCGGATGATGGATCGGTTCGAGAGGTGATCAATAACAATGTAGACGGTGATTTTGTAATTACCCCAGATGGACAAACGGTAGCAGTGAGTCAGAATCAGGGGGTTGGCATCGTGCCTTTAGGGCCGGATGTTACTCTACCAACCGATAAGTTCTTGCCTCATTTTCATCATGCCCTCGGCTTTGCTAGGGATGGAACCGCCGCCTTGATGGTCAAGGAAAATACAGATGCCACACAATCGCTATTCTGGGTACCTAATCAAGGAGATGAGCAAAATCTATTGACCACAACGGGGTATCTTTTTGACGCTCAACTCGATCCAATCTCTCAAACGGTGTACTGCCTTTATTCCGAATTCAACCCGGATGCCGATTTTCGTTCCGATCTTCAGCTCAGCGCGATTTCTCTCAAGACAGGTCATCAACAGGAAATGAAAACGTTCCCAGGGCAAGCGACGGGGCATCTGAGCTTGGCTCCAGACTATTCAGGCCTGCTATACGAAGAACTCAGCGTGACAGATCAGCCTCACTCTAGTGTGGTCAAGAATGTAGTGGGTCAAACGATTACAGAGAGCAAACTCTGGCTTTTGCCATTGACTGCAGAAGCTAAATCCCCCAAGCCAATGATAAAGTTCCGTATCGTTGCATCAGGACTGCAGCCTGCTTGGATTCCCTAATTCTTTTCCGTGCTTCGCACCGAGAAGAGGCACCGAGCCAGCAGAACAACAATCTCTACACTCCCCAGACTCATATCCCCGCCGTTTCCGTGCCAGTCGTAGGGGAAGCTTCAGGGATCTGGTTTATACCCTCGTTACCCCCTCGCCGGTCAGCCCCTCGGGGGCTTGCTCCAGCAGTGCGCTAAAGCGCGGCTACCAACAACAGCACAGGCAAAGGTACCACACAGCGGCTTTCTTGCAACCCCTTCGGTACTCCTGCTCTCCGTTCCGCTATTGGGGCTAGGTGCGATCGCATCCCCTTAACTGGCTCCACTGCGTTTAGTCCGTGTCCT
>JBHJNL010000188.1:0-51582 GCA_050330855.1 Thermosynechococcaceae cyanobacterium
AGCTTTACTCAAAAGGACTTTTAGAACTCTTTACTTGAGAAGCAACAGTGTTTTAGGCTGCATTTATCTTCATAAACCACCTCATACGGGTATTATCCAGCTCAGATGCAAGAAGTCCCTAAACCCAGAAAGCTGCTCGACATGGTAAGCAATGCTCTTCGAGTCAAGCACTACGCCTATCGCACCGAAGAAACCTATGTTCATGTTAATTGTGTCATTCACGAAGAGAGTTAGACCGTTCTCCACTGATGATGCAATTAGTCTCTACGAGCGCCCAAGCGGGCGTCGATTGACGGGCACAGGTTTCTATCGCTCTCATGAGAATCGGTTTTGCTTCTGTGTTTTGAAGCTGCTCAATCGTCTTGGCAACCATCGGCTGCATTGAACTGTGCATCAGCCATGTTTGATTGAGAAGATAGCTTGGTGAAAATGTATCTCGCTCGACCAGGAAAAAATCAATCCCATATTGATCAATTACTCTCTTTACAGCGCTAGGGTCAGGGCTATACTGTGCCGTCAATAAGTCTTGAACCCGCGCTTGAATCATCCCGTAATATCGAGGGTGAAAGGCAAGGGCAAATTCGCTTCCCACCAGGGTAGAGCGCTGTGCAAAGGCTCCTAAGTTATCTCCTTCGGCAGAAAAGGTGGCAACGAGGGTGTCTTTAGGCTGCTGGGCAAGGTAGCGATAGAGCTGTGGTGTAGAGCCATCAATCCAAACCTGCAAAGCAAGGGCCACGGGTGGCGCGGCAGGAACCAGAAGTTCGATCGCAGCCACTCCCGCAACCAGCCCAATCATCAGCCGATTTCGATGCCACTTTTTGCGATGTCGCTGCAGCCAAGCGTATCCAGACTCTAGAAGAATTGCGATCGCACCCCCCGCGCTCACCGCCAAGGCAATGCGAAGACTGTGATAGGTATATCGACTGGGATAGTACAGTTTGAACAGAAAGAGATGCGCCAATAAATATAGCCCTAAAGAAGCCCATACCGTCTGATAGAGCGTTGCAATGTGGGGGGTGAGCTTTTGGGCCAAGGGAAATCGAGGGGAACGGAGCCAAGGCAAGGTTAGCCCGATTAAAATGCTGGCTGGGAACCAAGAAATATTGAGTCCACTGCGACCTTGGAATAAAAAGTACAGAGGATTAACACCAAAATATTCGTGCCGACCCTGGAGGCCAAATTCTGGCATGGTCTGCATCGCGGCGGCGGTGACGGTGGGGCCAAGGTCGGACTGATGGCTGAGCACATAAAAAAGGATCCCTCCTCCCACAGAACAACCCACTAGCCACCATAGAACCGGGCGCAACGGGAAACGGTCTGTGGGGTCTACCTGCCCTAGCCAAGCCTCCCAGGGCAAGAGGCGCACGGACAGAATAGCGATGCTCAGCAGCATCGATGGCGCATAGAATAGCCCCTGCAGCGCGATCACGATCAGGCAGGGAATAATTGCACGCTGGGCCAAACAGTAAAGGAAGGCCGTGAGTAGAGGGTAATAAAAGGCGCGGGGCGTTGCTGTAATTAATTCATCATCGAGCCAAAGCTGCTGATTGAGAATCAGCGTCGCTAAGAAGCCACTGAAGGGAATCGGTAAAATTTTGAGGGTAAATCGATAGGCAAACAGGGTCGTGATCAGTGCCAGCGCTAACGGGAGCAGCTTGGCCGTCAAGAGAGGGGCAACACCAAGCTGGGCTAGGAGCCAATAGAAGCCTTTGTAGCCAGGGGGTGCGATCGCAATAAAGTAATCAGCAATGGCATCATTGGGAAATAGCTGCGGATCGATAAAACGCTGCAGCCACACCACATGTTGACGCACATCATCCTGCACGAGATAGTCAGGGCCAAAGAATTGATAGCCCAGACTAACCAGGCCAAAATAGAGGGGCGCAATAAAGCTGAGCTTAAACCAAAGAGAAGGATGGGCAGAGGTAAACAGCGGTGGCGTTTCTATGGGCGGCCATCGTGGGTTAGCCATTCAGGTGCCGAGCTGACCGAGTTCGGGTGACAATACGATCAAAATATCGATTCAACAGGGGTGCAATCAGGCTATGGAGGCGACCTAAAACCATCATTTCTGGGCCGGGGGCTATTATAAACTGCTTTTTCTCAATGCCCTTCACGATGGTCTTTGCCACATTCTCAGCACTCCACATCTTAGCGGTGCCGCTGATCTGCTTCATTTCTAAGGGTTTTATTTTATTTTCTTGAGCCAGTTGAGGCGTATCGGTGTCGGGGGGGTAGACCACCGAGATTTGAATGCCCAGCGGCTTGAGTTCGCCTCGAAGCGATTCGGCCAACCCCCGCAGCGCAAATTTAGTGGGGCTATAGGCACTGTAGCCATAAATGCCTATCAAACCGACCCCAGAAGAGACTACAACAATGTGGCCCTGCTGCTGCTGCTCCATGAGGGGTAGAACCGCGCGAATGCAGTACAAAGAGCCAAAGTAATTGACGGCCATGGAGCGCTCATAAGCCTCTAAAGACAAATTCTGGAAATAGTCGCAGTGGGCGATGCCAGCACAGGTGATCAGATGGGTGGGTGGCCCTTGGGTTGCGATCGCATCTTCAATGGCCTGCTCGACTTGCGATCGCACTGCCACATCAGCCGTTTGCGTCAGAATTTTTTGAGACGGCAGCGTTTGCTCCAGGATTCGGCGCGTTTGCTCCAGCTTAGCCGAGTCGCGGGCGATCAGCGTTAGGTTCAAACCCTGCTGCGCCAACAGGGTCGCCGTCGCTTTGCCAATGCCGCTAGAGCCGCCGGTAATGATGGCGTGTCCGGTCTTCATTGAGACCGTCGTTCTGTCTCTTTACGGACTGCCAGCAGCGTCTTTTTAAGGCTGTTTTTGTAGATGCCGTAGAACAAATTTTTGTTGTCAGACGCTTTGGGAATAACGGTCACCTCATGACTAATCAAGACTTGTCCCGGTGCCGGTGAGGTCAAGGTCCAAGTGCCCTGCAGCGAGTCAACATCCCCTTGCACCACCTTGAAGGCCACCTGATTAGGGTAGGTCTCCGTGGCGGCGAGGCGAACGCGGGCCTGCTTGCTAAACGCAAGGACCCGAAACACATTAACCTGCTCATAGACCTTCTGATTCCCCTGCGAGGAAATCATCTTGCTTTCAGCGATATCCGGCATAAAGTCTTTGAAGTTGCCATAGTCCGTCAATACTTTCCAGACTGTTTCAGCAGGAGCTTGAACCAAGACCTGCCCTTTGTAGGTTCCGTTTTCTCCGGTGACTGAAAGATGTCCAGGCTGAAGTGCGACCTGTTGTACAGCAGCCGATGGCAATGGTTCAGATGCAATCGATGGGGCACGAACCGATTCCCCGGCCCCTAAGACAAACATCAAACCCAGCAGACCTACGACAAGGCGAGATCGGGTTGTACGGCGGTCAGGGGGCATCGTCAAGGGGGGCATGGCAAACGTCTCCAAATATTAGCAAGCGGTCGAATTCTTTAGAATTCCAAAGATTTGGTGCTGAAAGGGGTAGGTGGGTAGTTCGATCTTAGGGTATAAACCTAGATCCGATGACATCCATCGAATTGAGGCTCCCTGACGATATTGCTCAGCCAAAGTCCGCAGGGCCAGCAACCAGGGTTCGGCATGGGGCGGTAACGGCAGCGGTGCCATGCCCGTGATCTCAAGGCTCTCACTGTTCAGTTGGACCGTCAGGGCATTTGAATTGTTCCCTTGAGACTGGCCGCGAAAGGTGAGGTCAGGGGTTTCACCTTGAGTGATCGCCACGAGTTTGTCCCTTAGATCGGCGGCGGTGGCAGCGATAATCGCCAGACGGCAAGCAAAGTGAGAGCGTCCGGTATTGGCGGTCCAGCACAGGGCATCTAGGGGCAGGTCTGGCTGAGCCAAAACGTCGATATAGCCTTCGATGAGCTGCTGCAGTGCCGGGGCTGTTTTGGCTGAAAGGGTGAGCAGGTGATAGGGAAACGGGGGAGCGGAGGAGATAGGACGAGCGGGAGGATCTGCAAGGATTAGATGGGCGTTGGTGCCGTTGAAGCCAAAGGCGCTGACTCCAGCGATACGAGGCTCTGCGGAGGGCGGCCAGGGCGTGAGTTGGGTGGGGACCTCGATGGCTTGATGGTCCCAATCGAGGTGGGGGGTAGGCGTCTGAAAATGGAGGTTGGGGGGAATTGCGTTGTGCTGCAGGGACAAAATTACTTTGATGATGCTGGCGATCCCGGCAGCGGCTTCTAGATGACCGATATTAGTTTTGACGGACCCCACCGGCAGCGGGGTCGTTCGATGGGGCGTAAAAACTTCGCCCAAGGCTCCGAGTTCGATGGGGTCACCGAGGGCGGTGCCGGTGCCGTGGGCTTCGACGTAGCTGATTTGGTGGGGGGTAATCTGGGCAGCTGCGATCGCAGCTCGAATCACCCGTTGCTGAGCCGGACCATTGGGCACCGTTAAACCGCTGGTTCGCCCGGTATGGTTGAGGGCAGATCCCAGAATCACGGCTCGAATCGGATCCCCGTCGGCAACGGCATCACTGAGGCGCTTGAGAACAATAACGCCGCAGCCCTCAGCACGGCCAAAACCATCGGCAGCCTGATCAAAAGACTTACAGCGCCCATCGGGGGAGAGCATTTGAGCCTTTGAAAAATTAATGCTCACCTCAGGGGCCAAAATACCGTTAACGCCGCTGGCCAGAGCCAGATTACATTCGCTGTTTCTTAAACTTTGGCAGGCTAGATGTACCGCGCTCAATGCCGAAGAACAAGCCGCATCAATCGACAAGCTAGGGCCAGTTAACCCCAATAGATAAGAGATCCGACCTGATGCCGTGCTGTGGGTATTGCCGGTGGTGAGGTAGGCATCAATTTGATCATGACTTTGGGCAAGGAGTTGATGCCAATAGTCAATGGCACTGATGCCAACAAAGACACCCACAGGTTCGTCTGTGAGGGAATCCGGAGCAAGTCCTGCATTTTCTAGCGCTTCATAACTGACCTCTAACAGCAAACGCTGCTGGGGGTCGAGGCACAGGGCTTCTCGCGGTGAGACTCGAAAAAATTTGGCATCAAATCCGAATAGATCTGAGATAAAGCCACCCTCGCGAGTAATCATCTTGCCGGGGCTGTGGAGGTCAGGGCTATAGTATTGGTCAACATCCCAGCGATCGCTAGGGACTTCGGTAATCGCGTCTTTCCCAGCCTGGATGAGATCCCAAAATTCGGCAGGACTATTGGCACCCCCCGGAAAGCGGCACCCTAGCCCAAGAATAGCGATGGGTTGGTGTTGGACTGTCTCTAGAGCTTCTACCTTCGTCTGTAGCGTTTGAATGGCCTGCAGTGCTCGCTTGGTTGGTGAAAGGGACGGATCAGGGGGCACAGTTTCGTTCTTCAAGTAATGGACTTAGGCATCTGCTCGCAATTGAGACATTAGCAGGAGGCTCACGCACGGCTCACCTCTCTGCTTCGCGTTGTGTCGCTCAGATACCAGTGGCAAGTTAATTATCCCGCCATCAATGCAACGACAAAGGGGCGATGATCGCCCCTTTGGTCAAGCTTAGCGAAAGCTATTGCAAAATATTTTTAGAAATCACCAGGCTGGATATGCTCTGCTGGTGCTTTAGCTCCACAATGTTATCTTGCTCCTGTTGCTTAACCTTTGTCCAGAAAGACTGCACCGCCCCAAACGTCTCAGCGTTAGCAATATATTGGTTATAACGCTGTAGGGCATCAAGTCTGCGGCTCAGACCATGAATCATCTCGTGAACAGGAGTAATTGTCCTACAAGGAAAATCAAAGAATAGATCATTTTGTCTCATCCTCAAAGAGACATACAATTGATTTCTCAGGGCAGTTGGCTTTTCGCGAGTTCCCTATTCAGCGTGGTAGCCAATATGACGATTCGAGAGTTGTACCCTTCCGAGATTAAGTGTGCTCTTCGGTTTGATGGACATCAATACCTGAAGCGGCATCCAGAGTATCAGTTGTCCCATGCCTTAGAGGTTTTTGGACAAAGTCACAATTGGTACCATCTGTCTAAAGCTGAAGCAATGGCAACCCTGTTTCTACTGCTGAAAGCCATAGAGACTTGGCGACGCTCACCTCGTATATCTGCAGAGCATTTAGATCCGTATTACGATGCTTTTCATAGCCTCTACGACTTGCTGAAGAATGAGTCTATCCCAGAGCCATAACCCTCCCTGTTTTGGGTCAGAGGTAAAAAGCGAGTTTTATATTTATGACTTGACGTACTGTGAGTAGCCGATATGCCAGATCTGTCCTCGTTGCAACAAAACCTTTCTGAAACAGATGGCAGTGATCCCTTGGTACTAAGAGACACTGCCCCCGTCGTGGGGAGCAGTATTGTTCCCTCTACTGAACAAGTACCAGTGAATGAGTCTTCGATCGGGCATCGCCATGGACGAAAGGCATGGAGTTTGGGCATCAAAGCTAGACTTACCGCGTTGGTCGTGAGTGTGGTCCCCGTCCTTGTGGTCAGCCTTGCAACCTATATTCCGATTCAGAGACATCTCGTTCAAGCCCCACAAGGCAATGATTCCGAGCGAACAGAAGCCCAAGATTTCTTGGCGACAAAGCTCCCGCTCCTACTTGGAGCAATCGTGTTGTCGGCGGGCGGAATTTCCTTGATTGTGGCAAATCAATTTGTTCGCTCTGTATTGAAGGCTGCTGCCGCCTCTAATACGGTTGTTAATCGCTTGCAACGCGAAGATATTAGCCTCCAAAATCGCACCATCGGACAAGACGAGTTATCTGCCCTTGAAAAAAATATCCAACTAATTGAAGAACAACTGCCAACATTGCTAACCACGGTCGAAACCCATGCAGAAGAGTCCAAAATCCTCATCAACTTTACGCGCCGACTGCGAGAATCACATTCTGAAGAAGAGGTATTAAGGCTAGCCGTAGATGAAATACGGAATGTGTTAAGAGCAGATCGGGTGGCAATCTTTCGTTTTGATTCTGCAGAGGATGGCACGATTGTAGAGGAATCCGTGGCTCATGGTTGGCCCAAAATGCTGTGGACAACCCTCGCAGATCCCTGTTTAGCAGACTATCTGGAACAATACCGACAGGGCCGCATTCGGGCCATTGATGATATTCATAATGCCGGTCTCAATGATTGCCATATCGGATTGTTGGATCGCTTTGCCGTTAAAGCAAATTTGATCGCCCCGATTCTCAAAAATGAACAGCTTTTTGGCCTCCTGATAGCCAATCAATGCTCAGGGCCACGAGTGTGGCAGTCGTTCGATATTGCCCTGATCGCTCAGTTAACCGCACAGGCCAGCTTTGCTCTGGACCATACAAGAGTTCTGGAAGAGATTGATACAAGAGCAGCCCAAGCTCAAATTTTAATTGAAATGACTCGACGGATTCGAGCCTCCCTCGACAAAGACAATATCCTCCAAACGGTTGTTGAGCAAGTTCGCAAAGTCTTGCGAGCAGATCGGGTCGTTGTCTATCACTTCAATCAAGATTGGGGAGGCTTCATTGCCGCTGAATCGGTGCTACCGGGTTGGCCCCATGCCCTTGATCACAAAATTGAAGATGCCTGCATCCCGGAAGACATTCGTGCGGCTTATCTGAAGGGGCGAGTTGTACCCACCACAAATGTGCTTGAGGCTGGATTTCATCGAGATCATGATCAGTTGATGGCTCAGTTGCAGATTCAAGCCAATTTGGTTGCCCCTATTCTCAACAATGACCATCTATTTGGGTTACTGATTGCCCATCAATGTTCTGGACCTCGGAAATGGCAACCCCCGGAAATAGATTTATTTACCCAACTTGCGACACAGGTGGGGTATGCCCTAGACCATGCTCATCTACTAGAGAATGTCGAATACAATTATCAAACGGCAGAAGTAACATCCCATACAGAGCGCCAGCAAAAAGAAGCACTACAACGACAGATCGCAACAGCAGTTCAAGAAAGTGAACGGATACTCCAATGCCTATCCACACAAACGAGCGATCCACTTGAATCTGTCACATCAACCTATTCCCATGTCAAGGCAATCTCTGGTTCGACCCAAAATATGCAGGGGGTGCTTCAACAAGTTGAGCAGCAACAACTCCAACCGCTTCGCCATCTCTTCCAGACTGGAACTAAAGATATAGAGCAGCTTCAAGCTCGGCTTGCTGGGCTAAGGGAGGCTGTATTAGAGGTAGGCGCAAAGACACATCCTCTATCTGAACAATCAAAATCTTTGCTTCAAGTGCTTCAACACATGACCCAAGGGTTATCTCAGATCAAACTGCAAGGGATGAATCTCGCGCTCTCAGGCGCCCGAAATGGTGAAGAGAGTCAAACGTTCCCGGACTTCGCAGCCCAAGTTTTTGAGTTATCTCAGCAATTAGAGACAGATCTTTCTGAATTTCAACCTTTGATTTCATCGATTCAAGCCCAGGCCAGTTCTGCCTCTTTAACCATTGAAACAAGTCATCAAACGTTCAATTCTGGAACGATCATGCTGACTGACCTTCAGCAGTTGTTTGACCAAGTAACAAGAAACTTAGATCAGATGACAAATCTCGTGGATGCATTGAAAGCAGCGACGACGGAGCAAGCTCAGAACTCGGCCTTAGCCAATCAAGCGATTTTGGAAGTGGCAAACTTTAACCGACAGGCTGCCGAACAAGCGGCGACCTGTTCACAAGCCTTTAGCCATCTCATTGCCGCGTTTAAAGACGGTTCTACTGCATTAACTGTGTCGGATCAGACGGATTGAGTTGTAGTGCCTGTACTTCAATGCTAGAGCCAGTATCCTTACCTAGAAAATGGCACAGTCGTTGGGCTGTGACCCACATCATCAAAACAGAGAGAACGAGAGAACTGGCTCAGTGAGGGCATAGGCACAGATTAAAGATTGAGCAGAGTTGAGAAAATCGCGAGTTCCCTAACACAAAACCCTCGCTCCTAGTAAAGCGAGGGTTTTCATGAAGGCGTTAAAATTTGAGGTCTTTATGAATTCGCTGAAGAACTTGCTGAACGGTGATCTTCAAAGGACTGATACGCCTGCTCCGGCTCATAAAGATGACATTCATCAGTGATGGTCTTGATGAGTTGCCAGTTAAATTTTGTTTCACAAACATACTGTCCCCAGTTTTCCTTGAGGCTCTGGTGTGCCATCCGCAAGTTGTAAGCAGGAATCCCGGTGGAGACGTGGTGAGGAATATGGACGTTAATATCGTGGCAGAGAAACTCAATCCAGCGAGGATAGTCGCAGTGGATAGAGCCGACAAGCTGCGCTTCAGCAGGATTCCACTCTGCGGTGGGCTTGAAGGGCACATCGGGGGCAGTGTGATGAACCAGTGTGAAGGTACTCATCCAAAAGTGGTAGCCCATCCAGGGAAGGAGCCAAAATTTGATGAAGCCCCAAATACCAGTGGTGAATAGGAGTGTGGGAAATGCGATCGCAGCAAACGCCACCACCACAGCTACCGAAAGCTTGATATCGGCTTGGTCTTTCTCATCATACTGACGCCAGTCAAAGTGCAAATTAAACCAATGAATAATGGAGCCGGTCCACCAGAGCTTGCCTCTAATCGCCTTGTAAGCGCCACCCACAACCGCATCGCAACCGTCATACTCTTCGGTGCTAAAGGGCCGCCAAGCATTATCAACATCGAGTTCATTGGTGTGAACATGATGGAAATTATGCATAATCCGCCAGCCGTGGAAGGGATAAATGAGCGGCATCATGCATAGATGACCGACGACATCATTGACCCATTTCTTTTTGGCAAAGGAGCGATGGGCGCAGTCATGACCAATCACAAAGAATCCAGTTAGGGCAGTCCCGGTATAGAACCAGGCAAAGGGCAGCAGATACCAGGGCGAGAACACAATGGCGACATAGCCTAACGCGACCCCGGCAATGGTGACAAGCACTTCAGTCCAGGCTTTGCGGGCGTTCTTTTCAAAACAGGCCTTGGGCAGAGACTTGAGAATGGCTTGCATCGTCACGTCAGGATCGTCGAGCGATCGCAGCTTTGATTCAGGCTTAATGGATTCAGGCTTAAGTAGAGAAGCAGTCATACTGAGGGTATATCTCCTGGTATTCAGTGATTGCCATAGTCCTTAACCCATCAAAGTCTGCACCTAAGTAGTCTCTGCTTTCTACTCGATGGAATGGCTAACACTCAAAGTCCCCCAAAGTGGGGGATTGAGGGGCCAAAGAGAGCCGAGGAGTTTACTAATAATTGCTTTGACTTTATGAATAGAAGTTAAGTAACTTTACCTACTGTATCCGAATTCGCCTCCCTATGCACCGTCAAAGCGTTCTAAATGTAGAAGACTCATCTCAAGGTCAACTACCATGGAAAGGATCGTTTTTTCTGGTTAGGCTACATGACTGCTCGGTCCCGCTATCACATCACCACCTTCGGCTGTCAAATGAACAAAGCTGATTCTGAACGAATGGCTGGCATCTTAGAAAATATGGGACTGCAGTGGTCTGACACTCCAGAGCGGGCTGACGTGATTCTCTACAACACCTGTTCCATCCGAGATAATGCCGAGCAAAAAGTCTATTCCTACCTGGGTCGACAGGCCAAACGGAAGCATAAAGATCCCAATCTGACTCTAATTGTGGCCGGGTGCGTCGCCCAACAAGAAGGAGAAGCCCTGCTCCGCCGAGTGCCTGAAGTGGATTTGATTATGGGGCCGCAGCACGCCAATCGCCTTCAGGATTTGCTAGAGCAAGTGTTTGACGGCAATCAGGTGGTGGCAACTGAGCCGATTCATATTGTTGAAGATATCACCAAACCCCGCCGCGACAGCAGCGTCACCGGCTGGGTGAATGTGATCTATGGCTGCAACGAGCGCTGCACCTATTGTGTGGTTCCTGGCGTTCGCGGTGTAGAGCAGTCCCGCACCCCAGAGGCCATTCGGCAGGATATGGTGCTGTTAGGTCAGCAGGGGTATAAAGAAGTCACGCTGTTGGGCCAAAACATTGACGCCTACGGTCGAGATTTACCCGGCATCACCCCCGCAGGACGGCGGCAGAATACGCTCACCGATTTGCTCTACTTTGTCCATGATGTCCCCGGCATTGAGCGGATCCGGTTTGCCACCAGTCATCCTCGCTACTTTACCGAGCGACTCATTCGGGCCTGTCATGAATTACCAAAGGTGTGTGAGCACTTTCATATCCCGTTTCAATCAGGCGATAACGAGCAGCTTAAGGCCATGGCGCGGGGCTACACCCATGAGAAGTACCGCCGCATTATCGCTAAAATTCGGGAGTTAATGCCCGATGCTTCTATTAGTGCTGACGCCATTGTGGGTTTTCCTGGCGAGACTGAAACGCAGTTTGAGAATACCCTGCGTCTGGTAGAAGATCTAGAGTTCGACTTGATTAATACAGCCGCCTATTCCCCTCGGCCTGGCACTCCCGCCGCAACTTGGGATAATCAGGTGGAAGAAGAGGTGAAAAGCGATCGCCTCCAGCGACTGAATCACCTCGTGGGCCAAACGGCTGCTGATCGCTCCCACCGCTATGCAGGACGGGTCGAAGAGATTTTGGTCGAGGATGCCAATCCAAGGGATCCGACGCAGGTGATGGGTCGTACCCGTGGCAACCGACTCACCTTTTTCGCGGGTGATATTGAAGACCTCAGGGGCAAAACAGTACCGGTTAAAATCACAGAAATTCGGTCCTTCAGCCTCACCGGCGAACCCCTAGCCGCCGCAGTGAAGGTTTAGGGGTAAAGATAGGCATATTTATCTAAGAGTACGCCCAACAGAATAATTATCCGTGTACATACAAGGATTCAAAAAGCTCACAAGCCCTGCATTAGCCCCCCTACCCCCCCAATTCTGGGGGGGGACAATCCAGTATTTCAGTACTCTCCCCCCAAATTTGGGGGGCTGGGGGGGGGCGAGTGCAATGTTTAGAGGAAAGATACAGAGAGATGCTGCTCTCATTGAGTGGACAATTTTTTGCTTGGACTACTCTAACAGCAGGGTTTTGGCTCCCCTTGAACAGAGCAATAGAGAATTTTGATGTAGGCATCTCAAGGTTTTTTGAGACTCACAGCGGTGCATAATCTATGGATCTCAATCACATTTTAATTTGGTTGGTGTGCATCTCTTGCACGGCAAATCTATTGAGTGGCCTGCGGCGGTATCAAGCGGCTCGGGGGTGGGTACTGGTATCTGGGTTGATTTTGGGGCTAATGGCTTCGCTGTGGTACAGTCAACCCCAGAATGCTGGCCTTTTAGGCGGAAGCGTTTGGGCGATATTTGTGCTCTTGCCCTTGATTTCTCTGCGACGCTCCCAAGCTTTAGCCGCTCGATATCAGTTTCAAGCTGCCGCTTGGTGGGCCACTGTGGGCTGCTTTTTCCATCCCTTAGATGGCTGGTGGATTTATCCTGACTACTTGGGGGCGTTGGCACTAGCGCAGGCCGGCAAACCCGAAGCCATTGAGCGATTCAATCGACTCAAAACGGAATCATCTGGTTTTGGCCCCGCTGCTCGCTGCAACTTATTCCGCATCCACGGCGACTGGGCTGGCTTGCGAGCCTGGATAGAAGACGAGATTACCCTACCCAAAATCAGGCAGACCCCCTATCTATTTTCGTTTTATCTGCAGGCATTGGGCGAAACGAATGCGCTCAACTTCATGGTTGACACCCTAGAGCGTTTCCAATCAGATCTGCAAACAGCAGGCGCAAACTACTGGAATCTGGGTCGGATGATTGTGTTTGCCTATTGCGGCCAACCGGCACAGGTTTCTCATTTTCTGCAGAATAAGGCCAGCCGTGATAGCCAGTTTTGGAGAGCCACGGCCCAGATCGCTGCAGCCCAATCGCAAGGGGCACAGGACGACATCGCCGACATTCTAGGAAGTCAAGATTTGCTCTATTGCGGCACCCTTAAGCAAAGGGATGAGTGGCGCGATCGCGAACAACTCAGCGATCAATCTCGCCAGTTATTGCTGCGGTGGAGTGAAGATCTCAACGCAACGTCTAAGAAGAAGTTAGGGCCGGTGTCTCTGGTTAGCTCTCCCATTACCCTCACCTTGATTGGTCTTAACATCATCATGTTTCTGATCGAGGTTCAACGCGGGGGCAGCACTGACCCCTATACGCTCTATCAGTTGGGCGCACTGGTTCCCACTGATGTGGTCGCTGGGGCTTGGTGGCGACTGTTGGCAGCAACGTTCCTGCATTTTGGGTTGATGCACTTGGCGTTTAATATGCTGGCTCTAGCCGTGCTTGGCCCTTTTGTTGAACAACAGTTGGGCACGGTGCGGTTTAGCATCATGTACTTGGCTGCAGGGGTTGGCTCGATGCTGACGCTGACCCTTCTAGTGATACAGGGATTGAGTCCAACAGAATTTGCAGTGGGGGCTTCAGGGGCCGTCATGGGGGTGATCGGAGCAGAAGCGGCAATTTTATTAACGCAGTGGCGACGCTCTCGCTTTGCACAGCAGCGTTTGCAGCGCATTTTTTTAATTGTGGCCCTGCAAACGTTTTTTGATATAAATACCCCGCAAATCAGCCTGATCGGTCATGTTTCTGGCTTAATCTTAGGGTTTATGGTGGCCTATCTATTGCAATCTCTACGCTCAAAAACAAAGGCATCAACCATGCCGCTTTAGATGCCACTGCCAAGCATGTTCTAAAATTACGGCTAAGTCTGAGTACTGGGGCTGCCAGCCCAATACTTTTTCAGCTTTGGCGGCACTTCCAATTAAAATGGCAGGGTCTCCGGCCCTTCGATAGCTTTCCACCACAGGGATAGATTCCCCAGTGACTTCTTTGGCTTGGTTAATGACCTCTCGAACTGAGAAGCCGTCACCATTACCGAGATTGAAGACCGATGTTTCGCCGCCTTCAAGCAGATAGTTCAAGCCCCGCACATGGGCGTCCGCTAAGTCAGTAACGTGAATATAGTCTCGGATACAGGTGCCGTCAGGGGTTTTATAGTCTGTACCAAAGATAGAGATACTGTCCCGCTTGCCTAGTGCTGTCATCAGAACCAGCGGAATCAGATGCGTTTCTGGATCGTGATCTTCTCCGAGGCGACCTTGGGGGTCTGCACCAGCAGCATTGAAGTATCGAAACCGAACGGACCGCAAGTTATAGGCGTGATCGAAGTCAGAGAGAATGTTCTCAACCATCAGCTTGGTCATACCGTAGGGGCTGATCGGATCTTGGGGATGATCTTCGGTAATCGGAATCTGATGGGGAGGGCCATAGGTGGCACAGGTAGAGGAGAAGACAAAGGCAGGAATCTTAGCTGCGACCATCGCTTCCAGCAACGTCAAGGAACCCATGACGTTGTTGCGGTAGTATTTTGCGGGTTGTTCAACCGATTCTCCGACATAGGTGTAGGCGGCAAAGTGAAGCACTGCGCCAATATTATGGTCGCTGAAGACCTGATCGAGAAAGGTGCGATCGCACACATCTCCACACACCAACTTTACCTGTAGCACCGACTCCACTAAATCGCGGTGACCGTAGACCAAGTTGTCCAATACCACCACTGGATAGCCCGCATCTTTAAGGGCTAGGACCACATGGGAGCCAATATACCCCGCCCCTCCAGTAACAAGGACGGTGGGTAAGCTTGATGGCGGATCGTCCGTTTCAGGCAACAGGTCTGATGCTTCAGGCGACATTAATGAATTCCTCCGGCTTGTTCTAGCCACTCGATGGTTTGTAACCCTAATTGTGCGCCATCGAGCCGATCAATTTCACGTATGCCCGTGGGACTGGTCACGTTAATTTCGGTCAGATACCCGCCAATCACATCAATGCCCACGAAAATCAAGCCATCGCGCCTAAGAATCGGGGCCAACTGCTGACAGATCAAATGCTCGCGCTCTGTGAGCTGCGTTTGATCAGACCGCCCCCCCGTAGCCATGTTGCCGCGAAACTCTGATCCCGTAGGGACTCGATTGACCGCACCGATGGGGTTGCCGTTGAGCAAAATAATGCGCTTATCGCCCTCTTTGGCCGCCGGGAGATATTCTTGCACCATCACCGGCACTTGGCCCTGTTGAGTGCTGATCTCAATGAGAGAGTTGAAGTTGCGATCGCTTCCCTCCAGCAGCAAAATGCCTTCACCGGCTTTACCGCCCAACGGCTTGAGGACACCCTTACCGTGCTGCTCAACAAATGAGCGAATGACCTGCTTGTCTTGACTCACAATGGTGGTGGGCATGGCCTCCTGAAACTGGAGCGCATACATCTTTTCATTGGCAGCTCGTAGCCCGTGAGGACTGTTAATCACCCGCGTTTTAGTAGGGTCAACATAGTCAAGCAGGTACGTGGCATAAAGGTAGGGAATGGTGACAGGGGGATCCTGTCGCATAAAAACAGCATCCATTACCTCAAGGGGCTGGGCTTCCATAGCCCCTAGTTCATACCAAGTCTTAGCTGCAACCCACTTTCCGGCTATCAGCTCAACGGGCTTGAGGGTGACCGGCTGTAGAAAAGCCCACGCCTTGCCTGCCGCTAGATAGAGCTGTGGCATCTGAGTAATCCAGACCTGATGGCCTTGGATCTGGGCCGCTTCCATCAAGGCCACACTGGTGTCGTGGCCCGGATCAAGTCTATGAATGGGGTCGATAATAAAGGCCAGTTTCACAGGCTATGCCGTTAGGAGTGGGTCCAGCTTACCTTGAGCATTTAGGGCATGGATATCATCGCATCCCCCAACATGCTGGTCATCAATGAAGATCTGAGGCACCGAGCGGCCCCCGTTGGCTCGTTCAGCCATGGCTGCACGAGCGGCGTTATCTCCATCAATTTTGTACTCCGTGAATTCGACACCCTTGCCCTTGAGCAAATGCTTAGCACGGATGCAAAACGGGCACATCGCCCAAGTATAAATTTCTACCTTTGCCATCGTTTTCCTTATCCGAATAGACCGGCCATAGCCCGACCCATATTACTGGGCTGGAGGGCATCAATGGCTGCCGTTGGCTCGTAGCCACAGTGCACCATACAATCTTGACACTGGGGTTTGCCGCTGGCGCGACCATATTTTTCCCATTCAGTGTTGTCCATTAACTCAGCAAAGGTCTCGTAATGGCCTTCGCTGAGTAAATAGCATGGCTTCTGCCAGCCTAATACGCTGTAGCTAGGGCTACCCCAAGGGGTACAGTCATAGTCTTTCTCACCCACCAAGAAATCCAAGAACAGTGGGTTGTGATTGAAGTTCCAATTCTTTTTACCGGCCTTGAAAGGCGCAAAAATTTGTTTAAAGAGGGCGCGGGTCTGCTCACGCTTCAAAAAGTGATCCTGATCGGGTGCCCATTCGTAGCTATAGCCAGGAGAAACCATCATGCCGTCTACACCAAGGGACTGCACAAAGTCAAAGAAATCCTGCATTTCTATAGGATCAACACCATCAAAGATAGTGGTATTTGTTGTGACGCGGAAGCCCTGTGCCTTGGCAGCCTTAATCGCTTTAACTGCAATATCGAAAACACCCTCTCGATCAACACAGTGATCGTGCAGTTCTTTAAGACCATCCAAATGAATGCTTAAGGTGAGATAGGGGGATGGTTTGAATTTATGCAGACTCTTTTCGAGCAGAATGGCATTGCTGCAGAGGTAAACAAATTTGCGACGCTGCACCAGCCCCGCCACGATTTCATCGATTTGGGGGTGCAGCAGTGGCTCACCGCCAGGAATGGATACCACCGGTACACCACATTCTTCAACCGCCTTAAAGCACTGCTCAGGGGTCAGGTTCTGCTTCAAAATTTCTGTAGGGTGCTGAATCTTGCCACAGCCTGAACAGGCTAAGTTGCAGCGGAACAAAGGCTCCAGCATTAGCACCAAGGGAAAACGCTTGCGCCCCTTCATGCGTTGGGTGACCAAATAGATTCCCACCTCTAAGGCTTCTTTCAGACTAATTGACATAGATCCCACTCCTTACAGCCACGAAGTCCCTTGGGGGTGCCTCGTAAATATGACTCTCTTATAGCATTTTATAAAGAAAGTTCACCTGTAATGGACATGAGATCAGGATTAGAAGTTCCTTACGGTACTCACGGCAGCTCACGTCATTGGCACCGACGACGACTATCAAATGGTGACGCCTTCGGGCCAGCAATATCGCTTTCTGCCGGGGACGATTCGGCGCTTCCCCAACGTTGATCTAGCCTAAGACCAGGTTTAACCTTGGGATTCCGATTCGGGACAAGGTCATTCAGTTATCCTATTTGAATAAGGATACTGCTTTGAATAAGGATACTGCCTAAGACCGTTCTATTTGTGAAAGATAGCCATGCATATCGTCCGATCTGCCGCTCTCTCAATGATTATTGCTTCGTTACCAGCTCTCGCATGTGCCGAGAGCCGTATCGATACCACAGCAGAACTGGTCACTGCTGTTCGCGAAGGGGCAGAGGGAGAAACCATTGAAGTCGCCGCTGGGACATACAGACTGGCTACACCGCTGGAACTGAAGGCGAAAATGACCCTGAAAGGGGCCGGGATAGACAAGACAATCCTTACGCACACCAAAAACCGCCAACCATCCACGAGAACACTGCCCGACCCCGAAATGACAATGGACGGGTTAGATACTGATGCCTACCTGATACGGCTTAAGAAGGACACCGCTGGCATTACAGTCTCTGACATGACTCTGCAGGCCCCACAACTCCACGGGGCGATCTTTGGGTGGTTCAATACTGACCTACACTTGCATCACCTACGAATCAAAGAAACACTGTGGTCCGGGGTACGAACCTTCGGCATGAAAAACGCGAAGATTCACGACAATGAGTTTATCGACACTGGCGGACGGTGGGAGAAAGGGCAACCGGGCGTGAATGGCGGTATTACTGGCGGTGCAATCTTTGCCGTCTGGATGGAAGACAGCGAAATCTTCAACAACCGCTTCACCCGTACCAAAATGCTCCAGAACGCAGTTATTACGGCATCAAGGTACGACAAGGAAAGCGCAGCCGCATCCACCACAACACGATCGAAGCCAACTTCTCAATTGAGTTCCCCTTTGAGAACGATGAGGATATGGAGATTGACCACAACGTCCTCTACGGAACTATTTCCATCCCGAAGTACGCAGGCGGGGTAGTACCAAAGAGCGGGCGGACGTTCCACATCCACCACAACTGGTTCAAAGATAGTTACTCAATTGAGTTCGTCCGCAACGGCGTCGAGATCGACCACAATCTATTCGACTTCGATCTTAAGGCAGATCACGGCAACCTGATGTCTGGATTTGGAGAAGCCTCGGCCCCAGGTCCGGCAGTGTTCCACAATAATCTGGTCAGCAATCCTGGTCGTGGGGTCGTGTGGATCAACGAAGTATTCAACAACCTGGAAGTGCGGAACAACCACATCATCTGCCGAACAACAGCGACGCCGAGGACGGAAGGGTTGTTCGGGTTCAACCCAAAGTCTGACTTTAAGACGATCGCAATCAAGGACAATATCATCGAATGTGAAGGGCAAGCTCGACCGCTGCTGCGAGCGCAGGAGAGCTATGGGGCAACGATAGAGAATAACGCCTTGAGCAATATATCTGATACTGAGAAGCTAACCAATGCGAAGGCCGATCGACCCATAGGGCTGACAACGCCACTGAAGTTCGACTGCGGGGTGAAGGGCGAGTTCACCGTAAATGGCTGGGATGCCCATTTAACGCAGCAGAACTAAGGGACTTGCAGTAAGATAACATTCCACTCAGCCTAAATCCTTCTCCCATAGGGAGTAAGGGGCTGGGGGATGAGGGGCATTGATGCGATATTGACTGAGATGTTATTTAAGCGCAAAGCCCTAAGCGGAGTCTAGACTGTCTATTTATACTTAAAGTGCTCTATAGATCTGGCTCAAAGTCTCTCCTTGAGCAGTGAATGTTACCTGTCGCCCTTTGCCCTGGTACTCTAGCTGAATTCTGAGGTAATGCTCAGGCCATGGGGCCAAACGCTCCGGCCATTCGATCGCAACGATTCCCAATGGATATTCAAGTCCTTGCCAATAGGCCTCTAGGTATAAATTTGAGACCTCTGCAGGGGGCAGGCGATAGAGATCTAAGTGATAGAGCGGCAGTCGTCCCTCGTGGTACTCATTAATGAGGGTAAAGGTCGGACTGACGATAAGGTCTGTAATGCCTAGCCCTTCCCCAATACTTTGCACTAAACTCGTTTTACCGCAGCCCAGATCGCCTTCTAGCAGCAAAATACTGCCTGCCGGGAGCACCTGCCCTAGAGCGAAGCCCAAGGCTTGCGTGGCTGCTAGATTGGGAAGCGATCGCATCCACATCAGCACGAAACCGTTAACGACTGCCCATTATTTCGAGCCTTGAGCTTCAGCAAAAGCGGCACTGCCGCACGGCTCCATTGCTGTGGAGAAGGATAGGCTGCAGCATGATCACCAAAACAGGTTTGTAACATTTCGGTATAGATAATACCGGGATTGAGGGCAATTGCGGCTAATCCCGTCGGTAGCTCTTGAGCCAGGGCTTGGGTCAACCCTTCAATGGCCCATTTCGTCGCGCAGTAGGGAGCAACCTCTGGCGCAGTAGAACGCCCCCAGCCAGAGCTGAAGTTAACAATTACGCCTTGGCCCCGATCAATCATGGCCGGGACAAAGCGACGGATGGTGTTCGCCGTTCCGCGTAGGTTGATATCTGTAATCTGGGTGAATTCTAAATCAGAGATCTCCCATAGCGGAGCCGGGGCGTTGATAATGCCTGCATTATTGATGAGTAAATCCGGCGCTCCCCACTGGGTTAGGATTTGCTCACTCCACGGCTTGACCTGACCTTCATCGGCGACATCGACGACTGAAAAGTAATGAGGGGGGCAATACTGTTGAGAAAGATCAGCAATGGCAGTGCCTGACCGCCCACACCCCAGCACCGTGTGCCCTGTGTCGATGAAGCCTTGAACCAAGGCTCGGCCTAACCCTTTGGTCACGCCCGTTACAACAACAGTTCTAGCCATGCTCTTGCAAACGATGCAGGGCATTCTCAGCAGCTTGGGCCACTTGAGGATGGTCGTCTTTACTGAGGTAGTTCAGGGCCGACTGACTTTTGGCCGTGGGCAAATTTCCGAGCGCTTCGGCAAGGCGCTGACGCGAGAGCCAATCTTCGGATTGTGCAAAGTTAAGCAGATCGTCTACGGCTTCAAAATCTTGGATTTCGCCGAGGGCTGAAATAGCAGCCTGCTGAATCACTGCTTCATCGCGATGGAGGGCGTGGATGAGTACCTCATGGGCGCGGGGATCTTTCAACTGGCCCAGGGCCACAGCGGCACTGAAACGGACGACCCAAGACGTATCTTCAAAGAAAGCTCTCACCAAGACTTGAAAGGCTCTGACTTCTTTTAGGTCTCCGAGAGCCGCTGCTGCCCCCGCTCGAATCTCGTAGTCTGGATCTTCGGTGAGCAGACGTAACAATATATTGTAGGTTTCTTCCGTGGCTTGCCCCCCTAACGCACGGACCGCTAGGGACCGAACGGGTACATTCTCATCGAACAGCGCCTTATGAATGAGGGGAGCGGCATCTGCTGTAGGAATCTGACGCAGAGCAATGAGGGCCAACATGCGATCGCGAGCGTTTGGACTATCGAGCTGAGCTGCAATTTGGTGAAGCTGTGACTGGATCATAGATTTACCCTAATACGCAGGACTGTCAGAAAGACATCACCCACACCTATTTAATGTAAATGAATAATGTAGATGAATGCGGACTTCGACAAAAGCTTCCTATGGGAATAATGAGCCAAATCGGCTGGCAAAAAACTGAGATATCTTAACCTTCTCTTTGTTGAACCTGGCTTTGCACAGATGGTATGAATCATTGGGCCTACTAACTGAATCCTATCTACTCAAAGGACTCAATCAGGGTTAGCGTCATTTTTTGACAATCAATTTTGAGCTTCCTTCTTGACAGTAGTTATCAATTACTGCATTGTAGGTTAGGTGAAGGTTTAGATACCCTCATGGGTTTAACGTGTTTTGTGTGAGGATAATTATTGATAATGTTGAATACGCTTTGGAAGTCGGTGCTGTTTAGCCCCGCTTTAATCGGTCTAATGCTGATTGCGCCCTCTGGTGCTATGGCAAATGAAGCCCCAGGTGAGAATGAGGCTCCAGGTAATTTCGAGGTTATTGATACGGGTTCATCTGAAGTGTCTGAGCTTGAGACATCTAATATTGAGTCAAGCATTGAGCCAAACTTAGATATAACCAGCATTGATACCCTTGAGTCTGCCCAGTCTGATGGCCTCGGTCAGGTCACATCAGTGTCTCAGCTTTCAGATGTCCGTCCGACTGATTGGGCCTTTCAGGCACTGCAGTCCTTAGTCGAACGTTATGGCTGTATTGCCGGTTACCCCAACGGAACTTTCAGGGGTAATCGCTCTGCCACTCGCTACGAAATGGCGGCGGCGTTGAATGCTTGTCTTGACCAGATTAGCGATCGCTTTGCCTCTAAAGCTGACCTTGATGCGGTTAAAGCCCTTCAGGATGAATTCGCAGCGGAATTAGCTACTCTACGCGGTCGTGTTGATGGCCTAGAAAGCCGAGTCGCCACCGTTGAGTCTCAGCAGTTCTCGACCACCACTAAACTCAAAGGTGAAGCTATATTCGGTGCCGGTTACATCTTTGATGACGACGTTGCCCTTGACAGTATTAACGGCGCTAGCACTGATACGGATAATGTTGGCGAAGACCGTGTGTTCTTGACTAACCGGGTTCGGCTTAATCTACATACGAGCTTTACTGGTAAGGACGAGCTTAAAATACGTCTTCAAGCATCTAATGTTCCGAATCTTTCTAGTGGTGGTATCGCAGGGGTTGAGCCTTCCCGCCTTGCCTTTGATGGCGATACAGGTAATGCTTTTGAACTTGATGAGTTGAATTATAGTTTCCAGCCCTTTGATAAATTTACCGCCAAGGTTTCAATTGTTGGTGGGTCTTACCAAGATGATGTGGAGACCTTTAACCCTTATCTCGCCAGTAGTGGTAGCGGTGCACTTTCTAGATTTTTCCGCTTTAACCCTATCACTTACCGTTCCCTTGGCGATACAGTTTTCAGTGGTGTCTACGAAGCGAATGATAAGCTAACACTTGCGGTTGCTGCTTCTGCAAATGATGCTGACCTTGCAGTTGCTGGCTCCGAGGGTGAAGGTGGTTTGTTCGGTGGTGGTGAGTTTGGTGTTTTCGCTCAAGTGGGTTACTCACCGACTAAGAACCTTCGTCTTGGTTTAAATTATTCTCGTAGTGAATATAGGGGGACAGGGACTGATATCACTCGTGGAACCGCAGATTCACCAACGAACCAAACGGCTCTGTTTCCTAGTAGCGATACTTCGGAACCTTTTGGTAATCTCGACACCACAACCGATAATTTCGGTGTGAATATCGATGCACAAATCACTAAGGGGATTCACTTCTCAGGGTGGGCTGGCTTAACACTAGCTAGAAGTCAAGATGCTTCGGCTATAGCCGGTGTTTCTAATTCTCAGGTAACTCTGCTTAATTGGGCTGCAAACCTCATTTTCCCGGATTTATTCATTGAGGGTAATCGAGGCTCTATCTCTTTCGGTCAACCACCGTTTATCGTTGACGGTGGTCAGATTGGTATTGATGATGGAACAAGCCCTACTTTTCTCACAGAAGCTCAGTATCAGTTTAAGGTTTCTAAAAATATTGCAGTCACGCCTGGGGTAATTATCGTCATCAACCCTAACAGTACGGCTTCCAACCAGCCAATCTTTATTCCTATTGTCAGAACAACGTTCAAGTTCTAATTTCATTTCCTAGAAAAACAAAAGCCAAAAGCGCTGGAGTGAGATACAACTCCAGCGCTTTTCTGAGGGGCTATCTTCTCGCACTCTTGCCGCCCCCTGAATATACACGGCAATATTTCTCGGATTTCTCAGCAAACCTTGGGTCATCTTTCAGCAATCTACTTACAAAGACTCAGAACACCATCACAGTGTCCTCAGATACCGTCTCTACAGTAAAGGGATTGAAAGTGACATCGTTGTATACTTCAAGGTTGAAATACGGTATGAAAAGTAATAAAGCATTTGTTGCGATCGCAAGTCTCACCGCATTAGCATTGGGCATTTGCCTTAGTCCTGCGGCCAAAGCAGAGCCGGTTCAAGTTCAGCGCGGCCCCAATGGTGCCGCATCTGTGGTAGATGCCACCAAGATCCCCTTGGACGCTCAAGTGATTAATCCCTCTAATATCCAGCCCAACCCATACCCAGAACTGAGCGTTCGCGGACCCCACGGAGCCGCTCACCTCATGGGTACTAGCCGTCCTAAAACCTCGGCTTCAGTCCCCAATGCGCCCAGAATTATTAATCGCGGCCCCAATGGCGCAGCATTTGTTGTTAACTAGATTCAACAGTCCGGACAGTTTTAAAGCCAGGGGCTGAAACCCTTGATTTCTCCTTGCTGAGGTAGACCTCAAAGAGGGCGAAAGCCCTCATTCTGTCGTAGTCAATCAAAAACTGTCCGAGGTATTGTAGATTGTCTCTTGTAGATTTAGAGATCACATCCAGTTATTAGCATCGATAAGCCTACTGCGATCAGACCACTGAGCGGTAGGCTTTTCTCAATCTCATCTTTCGTTTTTTCAATGTAGGATGGAGACAAAGATGATCCTTGCAGTCCTCATGGGGCCGATCAAGTCGTCTGAGGTGAGATTGAAGTGCTGTGGCAATAGTATGGTTGTTTCTCAAGAAGTAAAACCCCAAAAACCCTGGTGGAACCGTCCACTCATTGGTAATAAAAGCCTGGTTGAAAGAGTCTTTGGTCTGCGTCAACGCTTTAAGAAAGAGACGGTTCCAGACAACGCTGTTCACCTCTATCAACATCACTTAAAAAAAATTCAAACATTACTATCTCGTGCCTATGCCATTGATAGCGATAAGTTTGGCAATCAAGAGTTTTTGACCTTTGTACGTATGAAGCGAGAACTGGCCCAAGCTAACTCAGGCTATCAAGAGTTAGATACATATATTGATTTGCTGATGGCTGGCATCAACGCTAAAGCCGCTTTTCTCGGTCTAGAAACCATTGAATTTGGACATTGCAGCACCAAGCAGTCTGAATTCTATGCCTTTGTGGACTCTCTATATCCCTCTCACCAGCCCCCGGTGGAGTTTATTGATTGCGTGCAGCAAAAATATACGCAAATCTTGCCAGCGTTACGCACGGCTGAGGGTCGCACAGCTCTGCAATCTTATTTTAAATACCTGAGAACGGTGGCGAACCATCCCCTGAGCTTCAAGTTGCTGTGTTCGTTTAAGCAGCATCGTATGACTGATTTCTCAATTCTTAAAAAGATCTCTGAAATTATTGATCGACTACAGAGGGTTGATTTATTAGATCGGGCTTACTTAAGTACTGAAACCCTCGCACACTATGATGTTTTTGCAAAGATGGCCCAGGTTATCGATTTACCTCAACATCTCAACAACACCAAAGCCTACGGTATTCTGCTGCAGTATGCTGCCCTGAGCGAGAAATACAAGTTAGCCTACCCCAAGTTTCAAGAGCTGGCGGTGCTTCTACAGCAGTGGCACAAAAGTTATCAGGCTCTTCAACAGCTTCAAAAGGAGTATCTCAACCGAGCCTATCGTTATCCAAAGACTTTTAAACAGGCCATTCCAGGGCTGGGACTATATGAAAAATATCAAGCCTATTTTAGTTAAGGATCATAGAATATACTCCGAACGAGTGAAAGGCTTACTTTCTCGATGAGGATCAAAGCCTCTTGTTGAGGTAGTTGCAGCCTAATCTAAATGTTAAGCTCTTACTCGTGGTCAGTTTGATCCTGCTTTTGGAGAGTGATCATAATTTTGTGTAAGCGCTTTTTTGTTAAGGGGCAAAGCGTTCTGGGAACAAGATAGCAAAATGAGACAACGCGGCTCTCCAATTTTTAATGGGCCTGCTCCACTTTTTCGCGATGTTGTTCATCGCCAGATACATCAGCCGAAAGACAGCATCTTCGCTGGGGAAGACCGCCTTGGTCTTGATGACTTTACGCAACGAGCGGTTGAGGGACTCAATAGCATTGGTAGTGTAGATGACACGGCGAATCTCCATGGGGTAATCAAATATCGGAATCACATTTTCCCAGTGGCGAATCCACACCTGGCTGACGGCTGGATAGACCTCATCCCACTTTTGAGCAAAGGCATCAAGGGCCGCTTCTGACTCGGCAAGTGTGGCGGCTTGGTAGATAGGCTTGAGGTCAGCGGCAACGGCTTTTCTGTCTTTCCACGGCACGTACTTCATGCAGTTACGCATCAGATGCACGATGCATAGCTGCACTTGCGTATGCGGATAGAGCGCTTCAATCGCTTGTGGAAAGCCTTTGAGACCGTCACAGCAGGCTATCAGTATATCTTTCAATCCTCTGTTTTTAAGATCGGTGAGGACTTTCAACCAGAACTTGGCCCCTTCGCTTTCAGCTTCGCCGACCCACAGGCCGAGCAGTTGTTTATCGCCTTCGCGGTCAATCCCGAGAACCACATAGACGGCACGCTTGCTCACCCGGCCTGAGACCTTGATGTTCACATACAATGCATCGAGGTAGACAATCGGGTAGACCTCATCAAGTGGTCTTGACTGCCAGGCTTTAACGTCTTCGCTGACGCTTTCGATAACCTCGCTGATGACTGCTGCTGAGATCTTCGCACCGCCGTAAAGCTCTTCGAGTTGAGCGCTGATGTCGCGGGTACTGTTGCCTCTGGCATAGAGCGCCAGGATCTTCTCATCAAGTCCGGCGATGCGGCGCTGGTGCTTGGGCACCAATATAGGGTCGAAGCTACTATTTCGGTCTCTGGGAATCGATAGCTCCAACTCGCCATCATCGGACTGGACGGTCTTCTTTGAACTTCCGTTATGACTGTTGGGTGAAGCGTTCTCGTCTGAGGCTTCGCGGTTGAGATGATGGGTGAGTTCTCCGGCTAGGGCACGCTCGATTAAGCGCTTTTTGAGCTGCTTCATCAGCCCTGTTTCCCCCAGGATATCTTCCGGGCTATGACAATCTTCTAGGAGTTCGTCAAGCAACTCATCGACGCGGTTTGGGACTTTCTTCTTGCGGGACATAGTACGGTCTCCTTTGTTTGTAGGATTTTAGACCGCTTACACAAAATTCTGGACAGTCTCGCTTTTGTCAAATTCGGGTCAAAGCTTGATTTCTCCTAGGCTAGAACGACGAGTCTTCGTCCAAAAACCCCAACGTGACAAAAGAGGGATAAATAACTGATTGAACTTTAGCCCTCTCCCTAGGGAGAGGGCGCTAGAGTCAAAGTCCTTCTCCCCAGGGAGAAAGATTTAGGATGAGGGGAGCAAGTTAGGCCTGTGATTTAATTCTTGATCCTTAGAGGGTGTAACGTTGTATATCACAGCAATGCGGAAGGGGCTGAAGCAATCCCTTCGACAGGCATTGATTGATTCGTAGTGACTCACCACAAAAAGCACAATATCCGTTGATTAGGCCTTTTATTCATCATCTAAGTTGAGACGATATGTATCTATCACTGTGGCCCGGCAAACCCTTTCCATTAGGGGCCATATGGGACGGTCAAGGCACTAATTTTGCCCTCTTTTCTGAACATGCGACCGGGGTCGAACTGTGTCTGTTTAGTAAAAGAGGTCGTGAAACGCGAATCCCGCTCACAGAAGTTCGTAACTTTACTTGGCATGGCTATCTGCCCTCCATTGGGCCAGGGCAGCGCTATGGCTTCCGCGTCTATGGTCCCTACGACCCAGAGGCTGGACATCGGTTTAACCCCAATAAACTGCTCATTGATCCCTACGCCAAAGCTCTAGATGGTGAGATTGGCTTCGGTGCTGAGATCTTTGGCTATTCCTGGGAGGGTGAAAACGAAGACTTATCCTTTTCAGAGCTAGATGATGCGCACCTGATTCCTAAGGCCATCGTTGTAGATGAAACCTTTGATTGGGAGGGCGATCAGCTTTTGCAAACGCCCTGGCACGAGACCATCATTTACGAAGCCCACGTCAAAGGCTTTACCCAACTTCATCCCGATATTCCGAAACGGTTGCGGGGTACCTACGCCGGTCTGGCTCACCCAGCGGCGATCTCTCACCTTCAGTCCCTTGGCATTACAGCCGTGGAGCTGATGCCCATTCATTACTTTCTTTCCCAGCCCGGTCATCTTGCCGACAAGGAACTTAAAAACTACTGGGGCTATGACTCCATTGCCTATTTGGCTCCACACCACGGCTACGTGGCCGGTAAGGCTGAACGTCAGGTGCAGGAATTCAAAGAGATGGTCAAGGCGCTGCATAAAGGCGGCATTGAGGTGATCCTTGACGTGGTGTACAACCACACCGGCGAAGGCAACCAAATGGGGCCGACGATCTCTTTACGCGGCATTGATAATGTCACCTATTACCGCTTAGTCGAAGAAGATGAGCGCTATTACATGGACTTTACGGGGTGCGGAAATTCACTTAATGTCCGTAATCCCCAAGTGCTGAAGCTGATTATGGACAGCCTGCGTTACTGGGTACTCGAAATGCACGTCGATGGGTTCCGCTTCGACTTAGCGACGGCGCTGGCACGGGAGTTCTATTCTGTGGATCGACTGGCCTCATTTTTTGACATTATTCATCAAGATCCAGTATTGGCTGGGGTGAAGCTGATTGCCGAACCCTGGGATGTGGGCGAAGGCGGCTACCATGTGGGCAACTTCCCGCTGCTGTGGTCTGAGTGGAATGGCAAGTACCGTGATACTGTGCGCGACTTCTGGCGCGGTGAAGAAAGTGGGTTAGCCGAATTTGCCTATCGATTAACAGGCAGTTCTGATCTCTACCAAATTAATGGTCGCCGTCCCCACGCCAGTATCAACTTTGTGACGGCCCACGACGGTTTTACCCTCAACGATTTGGTCAGCTATAACGACAAACACAATGAGGCCAATGGCGAAGATAATCGAGACGGCGACAGCCACAGCCGCTCATGGAACTGTGGCGCAGAGGGAGATACCGATGATGCTGAAGTGATGCGACTGCGGAAGCAGCAGCGGCGCAATTTTCTAGCGACGCTATTCCTCTCTCAGGGAGTGCCGATGCTGGTCAGTGGTGATGAGATGGGCCGCACCCAGGGCGGCAACAACAACGCCTACTGCCAGGACAATGACATCTCTTGGATTGATTGGAACCTGCCGGAGGAAAACGAAGCGCTCCTCGATTTCACACGCCAGTTGATCGATTTACGTCGCCGCCACCCCATCTTTCGCCGTCGCAAATGGTTCCAAGGCCGCGCCATTTATGGCTCTGAGGTTCATGATATCTCTTGGTTTGATATCGACGGGAGCGAGATGAATGAAGACCAGTGGCAAGACGGATTTATTAAAGCGATCGCAATCTTTTTAAACGGCGAAGAAATTGCCACCGCTGGCGATCGCGGTGAACGCATCATTGATGATAGCTTTTTGATGTTTTTCAACGCCCACCATGAAACGCTAGATTTTACCCTCCATCCGAGTCTGCAAACTTGGGAATGGTCCATCGTCATTGATACAACGAAGCCCCGCTTTGTACAGCGAGGCAAACGTGATTTTGGGGATCAGCCCCTCTCAATTGCGGCGCGATCGCTCATTGTGATGAAGCAATTAGGGCCAGTATCAGCAGAAGATGACGACGACTAGTTACGGAAAATGCTAACGACCCAGGTGCCAATATAACGGCTTAATGGAACATCGCCTGGGGAGGTAATGCGAGCATTGATAAAATAGGTGCCACCCGATTGAGGGTTCTGCATGTTAGAGATGACGACCTCAGCCTTCTCTCCTGCCGGAATGGGAGACTCAGGAACGATCTGTAAAACGCGGCTATCTTCGTCGTAATCAACCGTTGCGATTGGGATCTCTTCGGCTTTCTTGAAATTAAAAATCTTGCTCTTAGCTGCCTTACGGAGGCTTACATTCTTAGCACTAAACTTGCCGTCAAAGTAGTCTGGAAAGGTAATCGTAATACTATCCATGGCAACGCTTTGCCGCCCTAACTTATAACGGTGACGATCGTGTCGGTGACCAGGGGTTCCGTATTCTAAAACGTAGCCAAGCTGCTGTTTCTGCGAAGGACCATCACCACCCCAAATAAAACTAAAGCCAGGGTTGGTCTGAGCTAAGGTTACAGCGGGTACACCCGTAATCAATGTGCTGGCAATGGCAACAGGGAGAAAACGGCGGAGGGAGACTTTTCTAGCAGACATAAGCTTCTTAAATGTTTGTGAAGGAAACTGTATTCACTCTCAACTGAATCGTATCAGTCTAGTTATGACATGACCATGCCCGATGTGACAATTTGTAGAACGGTCTGGGCAAAGTCAGCATGAGTATGGTAGACGCAACTTTCCTGAGAAAGTGCCTGATGATACATCAGTGCTTGGGGTGGTCTGGACAGCTTATGGATAATCGGTTGCAGACCTTTTGGCAAAGATTTAGGAATGAATGTTAGGTAATTGATTGTGCCAAGTTGTTGCTTGCTCATAGGCATAGGCCGCTTGTAAAACCTGATCCTCTCTGAGGATATTGCCAATAATTTGCAAGCCAATGGGTAGGCCTTGATCGTCAAAGCCACAGGGAAGACTTAATCCCGGCAGTCCCGCCAGATTGACCGGAATTGTCATCAGGTCAGAGAGATACATGCTAATTGGGTCTGCTGTCTTCTCACCCGCCTTAAAAGAAGTGGTGGGTGCGGTGGGGGAAACGAGAACATCCACAGATTCAAAAGCTGCTTCAAAATCCTGTTTAATTAGAGTTCTAACTTTTTGAGCCTTAAGATAGTAGGCATCGTAATAACCCGCAGAAAGGGCGTAGGTGCCAATCATGATCCGGCGTTTGACCTCGGCTCCGAACCCTTGGGCGCGGGTTTGGGTATACATCGACAACAGTGAGTCAGCCGCTTCGGCCCGGTAACCGTATTTAACCCCGTCGTAACGGGCGAGGTTGGCAGAGGCTTCTGACGGTGCAATCACATAGTAGGTGGGTAGGCCATAGCGAAACCGAGGGCAAGAAATTTCTTTGATTTCTGCCCCTAGCGCTTTGAGCTGTTCAATCGCTTTGTGGACCGCTTCAGCTACCACCGGATCGAGTCCTTCGCCAAAGGTTTCGGTGATGACGCCTACTGTTTTGCCCTTCAAGTCTGGAATCAACGATTGGGTATAGTCTGGAATCTTGACATCTAGACTGGTGGAATCTTGGGGGTCATAACCTGCGATCGCCTGCAGTAAAATCGCAGCATCTTCAACGGTGCGACCAAAGGGACCAATCTGGTCCAGGGATGAGGCATAGGCCACCAGGCCAAACCGAGACACGAGGCCATAGGTGGGCTTTAATCCCACCACTCCACAGAACGACGCAGGTTGACGAATAGAGCCACCAGTATCGGATCCCAGCGCCACCACGCATTCATCTGCTGCCACCGCAGCGGCTGAACCACCGGAGGACCCCCCCGGAACGCGAGTCACATCCCAGGGGTTTGCGGTGACTTGATAGGCCGAGTTTTCGGTGGAGCTGCCCATCGCAAATTCATCTAGATTGGTTTTGCCCACCATGACGGCACCGGATGCGGCCAGCTTCGTGGTGACGGTGGATTCGTAGGGGGGTAGAAAGTTGTTGAGAATTTGGGAGCCGCAGGTGGTGCGAATGCCTTTAGTGCAGAGATTGTCTTTAATGCCAATGGGAATTCCGGCGAGGGGGCCAATCTCTTCACCCGCCGCGATCTGAGCATCGACTGTTTTGGCCTGGGCTAACGCTTGTGCTGCGGTGATGGTCAAGAAGCTATGGAGTTGAGGTTCGAGCTGGTCGATGGTTTCCAGGGCTGCGGTGGTGATTTCGGTGGCAGATCGTGCTTTGCTCACGAGTTGCTGATGCAGCTCACGGATGGATGCCATTTAACCAGTCCTTTATTGAAAGTCCATCCAATAGTATAAGGGGTTCGCCTAACAACAGTGGACGTGAATCAAAGGAGCCGCTAGGGTAATTCAAGGCTGTGTCGTCAAGCGGTACTGAGGTTGAGCAATGTCTGACTCTGAATTAGATCTGTCTGGGGCGCTCTCGCCCGAAGTTTATCGTCATCTGTTAGATTATCAAATCCAGCAGGGGCATCCGTCATTGATGGTGGCCCTCGACCAGTTATTGCAAGACTATTTTGCCCCAGCCGTTAAGCCAGAGGCTGATCAACAGCAGTTAGATGTACTAGAGGGGCGGGTGTATACCCTGACTCGTGAAGTGATGCTGTTGCGGCAGTCAGTGCCCGATCAGTGCGATCGCCTCCGAGAGCAGCTTGCAGCAGTTCGTTTGAGTCATTCGGGTCTTCTACAAAATCTGCGCCAGCGCCTAGAGGCTGTAGAGCAAATGACAGAGACGTCTAGTGACCGAGAGGCTCAAGATACAGAGCCAACATCCGGCCTAAATCTGAGTTAGGCAACCATGACTACATACACGGGTTCCTGCCACTGTGGAGCGATTCAGTTCGAGGTCAATGTTGATATTGACCATGTTCGGTCGTGCGACTGCTCGATCTGCATGAAGCGAGGCGCACTGAATTACCGTGTGCCCAAGGAGAATCTTCGCTTGCTAACCTCTTGGGAGAATTTCACGCTCTATCAGTTTTGTACCCTTGCTTGAGCCAATAAGCCATTTTGCTCTGTGTGCGAAGTGAATAGGTAGGTTATGCTAGTCCAAACTTCTTTAGTTTTGCGTATTGGGTGGAAGTCCGCATGAAACTTGCAGACCGCATGAGTCAGGTCTCAGCGTCATTGACGTTGGCAATCTCGGCTAAAGCAAAAGCAATGAAGGCCGAAGGCATAGATGTATTGAGCTTCAGCGCCGGTGAGCCTGACTTTGATACACCTGAGCACATCAAGGAAGCAGCGAAACAAGCGCTTGATCAAGGCAAAACTAGGTATGGCCCTGCGGCGGGGGAGCCACTGCTCAGGGATGCGATCGCAACCAAACTGCAGCGCGACAATCAGCTCTGCTATTCTCCAGACCAGATTGCAGTCACCAATGGCGGCAAGCAGTCCCTATACAACCTCATGCAGGTGCTTATTAACCCTGGCGACGAGGTGATCATCCCCTCCCCTTACTGGCTCAGCTATCCCGAAATGGTGAAGCTAGCCGGTGGAGTCCCCGTTATTGTGAAGGCAGATCTGCAGCATCAGTTCAAAATCACCCCCGATCAGCTTCGCGCTGCGGTGACTCCAAAGACCCGTCTGTTTGTTTTTAACTCTCCCTCTAACCCGACGGGCATGGTGTACACACCCGATGAGGTTAAAGCCTTGGCTGAGGTGATTATTGAGCAAGATTTGCTAGTGGTCACCGATGAAATCTATGAAAAAATCCTCTATGACGGGACCAAGCATCTTAGTATCGGCTCCATCAGTCCTGAGATTTTTGAGCGAACCATTGTCAGTCATGGATTTGCAAAAACCTACTCCATGACGGGCTGGCGGGTCGGCTATCTGGCCGGTCCCTCAGAATTAATGAAGGCAATGATTAAGCTGCAGGGCCACAGCACCTCTAATGTCTGTACCTTTGCCCAGTATGGTGCGATCGCAGCCCTAGAAGGCTCCCAGGATTGCGTAGAAACCATGCGGCTGGCCTTTGCCGAGCGTCGCCAATTCATGCTGAAACAGCTTAATGCAATGAAGGGAGTATCTTGTCCTGCGCCCCAGGGTGCTTTTTACCTATTTCCTGATATCAGTGCTATGGGCTTAGGATCCGTCGAATTTTGTGAAAAGCTGCTAGAAACACATCAAGTCGCAGCGGTGCCGGGACTGGCCTTTGGCGCGGATGAATGTATTCGCCTGTCCTATGCCACCGACATGGCAAGTATCCAAGCGGGTATGGAGCGTTTGGATACATTTACCACTTCACTATCGAACGGTTAATTTCTGCTGAACTCGCTTGGATGTTCTGAGCGCTATAGTTCATCAACACTTTTGGGAATGTCAATGGGTGCTGCGGCAACAGAGGCCTCAGCGATAGCGCTGGACGGCTGTTGCTGTGCCAATTTAGTCGCTTCAACAAGAGCCGAGAGAGCCAACTTAATATCAAGGCTAGGATCGACTAAAGCATAGCCGTCAGAAGTCTTCTTTAGCTCTTCAAAATGAAGATGAGGCCCAGTGGAGTAACCCGTGCTGCCCACTAAACCAATGACCGTACCCTGCTCGACGATTTGACCGGGCTGAACAAAGATCTCAGACAAGTGACCGTAGCGGGTGGCGATTTTGCCCTCTTCATGATGCAGAAAAATAGATAAACCGTAGCCCCCCTGATAATCAGCAAGCGCCACTTGGCCGTCATAGACCGCAACCACAGGGGTTCCCATTGGAGCCGCAATATCGGTGCCAGAGTGGAACTTCTCCTGACCACTGATGGGATGAACACGCCAGCCAAAGGCTGACGTAATTTGCGCCGGGATCGTGAGCGGGAAGATCATCCGCTTGCCATCGGAGAGGAGCCACTTCAGCGGGTTAGCCCCGGTATAGGGCTTTGTCTGGGACTGGCCCTGCTGATAGGGGGTCGCGGCGAAGGTAGGGGCTGTTGCTGGAGATAATCCCTGAGGAACGGATGTGGCAGAGGCTCTAGAGTTAGGACTATAACCACTCTGAGTCTTACGAGTCGCCAAGTAGGCACGCTGCAGTCCGGGGGAAATGGCGGCTGGCGTTGAGGCGGTTGCGATCGCACGAGTAGGACGCACCCGAACCGTTCGGGCTGGGGGTGTGCCGCCGCCGCAGATGCTAGAGGCAATAGAACGTTTGGAGACAATGGCCTGACAACCACTACGGCGCTCTGAAATCACGACCCGAGGGCTGGTGTTGCTGAGCTGAGCTGGAGTTGCGCCTAAATCGTAATTAGGTGAAGCATCGATGAGGGCATTACGAGGTGGAGCCTTAACCCTAGGCGTCGTCGGGACAGCAATGGGCCTCGAGACGGGCTTTGTGTTGGGCTGTGCAGCCGGGGCTGACGGCGCTTGGATTACAACCGCAGGCTTCGTTGATTTTGAGGCATTGCCAGAGAAAGCTGGAGCCTTCTGCACGGGCACGGGTTTATGCACCACAGGCTTAGGGACACTCTCAATGATGATGGGCCGAGGGGCAGGGCGAGAAAGGGGTGCAGACCGAACCACGGGCTTCGGGGCTGGAGGATCTGCACGAACCACGGGGCTTGGAGCCGGTCGCACAGGTGCCGGTGGTGCTGCTGGTGCTGCAGTTTCAGGAATAATAAGGTCAGCAGCCTGAGCATCTTGTGCTGCAAGCGTCAGTTGACTCAGTCCGAGGGCCATCCCGATCCATACCCAGAGCATCAACAGTGGGGTAGGTCTGACATGAGATAAGCGCTGTTTTGACGGGAGTTGCTGACGCATTCGAGAGGGTCCTCTGATGGGCGGCTGGAGCGATGTTTCAAATCATCATTTGCCAAAAGCTAATGTGCCTAGAGTCAAACCTCTAACAACATTAGTAACGTTCAGACGTATAAAACAACGGCTCAGGATATATCAATCCTTAGACACCTTAACAATTTTCAATCCCCTTTGATGCAATCTAAATTACACGCAACCCAGAATGGTTTAAGAGGGTGCTTAGTCGCTGGGGCAAATAAAACGTTAAACCTGTTGCTCATTTTAACTCTTGTTCGACACGCTTGAGGCTGCGCGTTCAACCCGCCAGATTAGCTTTCAGGCAAGGAGTTGAGGGCTTCGACTTCGCTCAATCTGGTTGCAGAATAATTGTATCTGTCTCCTGGTTAAATTGCGTTGAGCGATAAAACTAGACTATCGCTGAGCCGTATCGATGTTTGATCGTGCTGCCAGGCCGTGACCAAGTTGAGATAATCCGGTAGGATGCCTTGGATCCCTTCCGTGCGCCACCGCTGATAGCCATTCTCTAATCCTTGTAACGTTATCGCGGCCAGCGCCTCAAGCGAAACGATCTGCGGTGGGTTAGTGAGTGCGCTCTGCAGAGCAATGCCCGTTTCTGGAACGGCGTTGTTCCAGTTGATGCCAATGCCCACAATGGCATTGGTAATCATGTCTCCCTGCATTGTGGTTTCGGTGAGAATTCCGCCCAGTTTTTTGCCCTGCAGCAATAAATCATTGGGCCACTTTAAAGAGACAGGAATCGCGAGATCTCGTAAGCCTTGAGCGATTCCCCAAGCACTGCAAACCGTGAGCTGAGGCGTTTGATAGGCCTGAAGGTGGCTATTGCGATCTAACAAGGATACGGATAAATAGAGTCCACCTGGGGCTGACAACCATGTTCGTCCCCGCTGGCCGCGTCCTGATTGCTGCTGGGCCGCAATTACCGCCGTACCGGGTGGTACCCCCTGATCAACCAGAGTCCAAAGATACGTATTCGTGGAGGGTGTTGCTGCAACCCAATGCAGGGGATGGCCGAAGGTTTGGGTCTTGAGATGCTGCTCAAACAGGGGCTGATCGAAGCTCAAAACAATTCTCTATGCTGCTGATATGGGGCCATCGGCGCTTTTGTGCAGCCATGACCATCTTGGGCAAGCTAGCATGGATGCGACTCTCTGTTGAACATTAACTCTATATGCACACCTGGCATTGGCGCTCCTGGAAGGGGGCTAGTTATTTAACCTGTAGTTTGCTTGAGGCGTGGCCCCACGGCTTTTTTACGCGTCAGTTTCAGCAACAGACCCCAGCAGATCTTTCTACGATCATGGCTCCGCAGGCACAAACCTATCGGGTCAAGCAGGTCCACGGGAATCAAGTGCTCCGCTCCCAAGAGGTTGCAATTTACCATCAACAGATGACGGAGTTCCCTCAACCGGAGCGGCCTGCGTACCCTGAAGCAGATGGCTTGATGAGCGATGGCCACCATCAGGCAGTGTGGGTTTGTACCGCAGACTGTACGCCGGTTCTGATTGCCGACACTAGAACGGGCCAAGTGGCGGCGGTCCATGCGGGGTGGCGAGGAACAGCAGCAAAAATTGTCCCTGTTGCGGTGGCTCAGCTTCAGGAGCAGGGCAGTCGCTTGGCGGATTTACGAGTGGCAATGGGACCGGCTATTGCGGGTCAGGTCTATCAGGTGTCTACCGAAGTGGCTGCAGAGGTGGGCGCTTCGGTCATCGATCTCGATGGGATGATGCTGCCGGAGTGGAATGGAGATCGCACTAGCATTCCTGAGCTTCTGCAGCGCTTCCCGGAGCCGCCGGTTTTTAAGGACGATCAGCCAGGACATGTGCGCCTAGATGTTCGCCGCATTAATGCCATGCAGCTCGAACAGTTGGGGTTGGACAGGGAGCAGGTTGCGATCGCACCCCATTGCACCTATCAAGAGCCAGAGCAGTTCTTCTCTTATCGGCGCGACAACCAGAAGCAGATTCAGTGGTCCGGTATCGTGAGCAGCCCACCGAACAATGCGAAATCCTAATAAACCCCAATCGTGCGCACATAGAGCTGGAATTTTCCGGGTTCAAAGCTAGGGTTGAGAGCGCCATCGTATTCAAACTTGCTCAGCATCAACTGCAAAGAGCGAATCTGGGCTTGCTGGATGGGTGGTGCGTCGGCAACCGTCTTTGCCCGAAAAACTGCAGTCAGTTCTGCAAAGGGAATGCGAATGCGCTGCCACTCACCCGCTGTCGTATCAAAGGACTGCGCATAGGCAATACTGTCCCAGCTTTCTTGATCTCGCATCAGGAACTTATAGCGCTGGCCATCTCCCTTCACCTGCAGCTCAATACCCGTGTGGCCGCTCAAATCGAGAGGTGGCTCAAAGTTTCGCGTTCTCACAGAGGCAAATCCCCCTGAATTAGCGGTGGTCACAGTCCCAGAGAACAGCACCGCTTCTGCTTCTGACCTCAAGGAACTCGCGCTAGCCCCACCCATGACCACATCATCGAGCACGCCCCAAGTCTGAGCGAGTTCTTCGACGGGCTGCTGAAAATCAAAAATCAACCCAGCATGAATCTGTGGGGGAACAGGCGGCGTAAAGGCTGGCAGCATTTTCTGAAACCAATTAATAATAGGTAGAGCTTCAAAATAGGTCAGCGTTTGCATAAACCGACCGATGTTCCAAGGTTGGCGAGCGGGTTCGGACATGACAAGACCTACTTTAGAGAGATGTTTTGATTTTAGAACAACCCGAAGTATCAGCCCGCCACCGCAGGGATGAAAGGGTGTCTAGCATCGTCCTATATGGGCCGCGCTGATCACTGCCAAGCAAAGATTCTATGCCGCTTTGACGCTTGACCACTACGCTTTTTCTGTCAATTTTGTCGAAAACTATTGCTATGCTATGCAAACCTTAGAAAGAGACGTGTTGGCGGTCTGCTTAGGCGTCTCATAGAGCAGTGGTTATTGATTCGCTATGGTGAAATTTGATCCCTATCAAATCCTTGAGCTAACGCCAGCGGCCACTCAAGAGGAGGTGAAGCGTGCCTATCGTCGACTGGCAAAGCGTTTTCATCCCGACAGCCATCATGAGGGTTCTGATCACGATCGCATCACCCAGATCAATGCCGCTTACGAAGTGCTCGGCGATCCGCGCCAGCGGCAGGGGTATGATCGGCAAAGACAGGGGCCACCTTCAAGGAGTCGACAAACCCGAACAGCAGCCCCTAACACCAGATCTAAGCCGCCCTCACGGGTGTCTAAAAATATTGATTCGCATCTTGATGCTTGGCTCAAGCAGGTCTATACACCGGTCAATCGCCGTCTGGGTTACATCATTAAGCAGCTTAAACCTGCCATTGCCCAGCTCTCTAAGGATCCCTTTGATGATGAGTTGATGGAAGCGTTTCAGAGCTATCTAGAAGATTGTCAAGCCTCGCTAGAGGCTGCCAAGATTAAGTTTCAGTCCATGCCGAATCCCGCCAATGTTGCTAGCATTGCCGCCACTATTTATTATTGCTTAACCCATCTTGAAGATGGGGTCGAAGAGCTAGAACGATTTACCACCTGTTACGACGATCACTATTTAAATACGGGACGAGAGCTGTTTCGCATCTCAGCACAGCTCCGGCGGGAGGCCCAAGAGGCCCTTAAGGTGGTGCTTTGAAGCCTTCCACTAGAACGGAAGCTGGCGCAGTGCTGAAAACATTAAGGCAGACATCACCATTGAGATGGGGATGGTGACGACCCAGGCCAAAGCAATTTGACGCAGGGTGGAAAGCTGAATCTGCTTCCAATCCGACATCAGGCCGGTTCCCACTACGCCGCCGATCAGGGCGTGGGTGGTAGAAACGGGTAAGCCGAAGCGAGAGGAGAGTAGCACCGTGGTCGCTGTCGCCAACTCGGCACTGAAGCCGTTGCTGGTTTGCAACGGAATAATGTGTTCGCCGACGGTGCTCATCACGGCTCGACCTGAAACCGCAAGACCTGCTGTGATGCCTAAGCCCCCCAAAACTAAAATCCACAGCGGGGCTGCTAGATCTCTGGTGGGGATGCTGCCGGTGTTGGCAAGGGTTGCGATCGCAACCAAAGGAGCCACGGCATTGCCCACATCATTAGAGCCGTGAGCAAAGGCCACCATGCAGGCACTGACGATCTGCAGTCGCCCCATCTGCTGCTCAACCTTCAGCTCCGGACCCGGATCAACTTGTGACCATTGATAGAGCGTCATTGCGATCGCACCGGCAAAAGCTACCATGACGGTGCCTCCCGGAATATGGCGGGTGAATGGAAACTGAGGGAGCACCACCGCACCCACTACCAAGCACACCAGCACACTGAGCCAGGGGAGCCACTCATCTAGCAATAGAGGATGATCCAAAATATTGTGTTTGATGACGCCATAAAAAAGAAAAGCCAACAAACCACTGAACAGCGGCGTCACGACCCAGATCAGAGAGATTAATCCAATCACCGACCAATGCACAGTCCGCAGCCCAAACGCAGTGCAGCTCATGCCTGCGATTGCCCCCACCGTTGCATGGGATGACGCCACCGGCCAGCCTTGCCAAGTCGCAACCTGGAGCCATAGACCGCAGGTTAACAAAACCGACACCATCCCTAACAGCAAAAGATGGGGCTGCGACTGAAATAGATCCAAATCCACCACGCCCCGCGTTAGGGTTGCGATCACCTGACGGCCAAACAGCACCGCGCCAAAGAACTCTAGAACCCCTGCCAGCAAGATTGCCTGACGCAAGGTGAGCGCCTTAGACCCCACCGAAGTTCCCATCGCATTGGCAACATCATTGGCTCCTAAATTCCAGGCCAAAAACACCGCCAGACCGCTCACCAAAAGCAAAATCGTCATAACACCTCATAGGGTTCTATCAATAATTTCTATGATTTGAAAACCCTCAAAAAATAACCCTACGGCGACCCTCTATCTGTCAAGTGAAGATTAACAAACCAGTAGCGTAGAGCATTTCAGTGTTTGAATAACCCCCTCGGCCATCACTCTGAAACCACAATACTCGTAGACTTTAACCCGCTACAACCTCGCTCAACGGACAAAAGTAAGCCAGATTACAAAGAAGATGATAAGCTCTTATCCCAACAGCGCCATTGGGCCATCGGTAAGGGGCTGAAAAGCTGAAGTCTACATAAAAAATTATGACTAACAAAGACAGATTATATATCGACCCCAAAGCGCCACAGGATCCTCGCCCGTCTCCATCATGGGTTCATGAATTTTTGGGCGGCACCAAAACCCGGTGGACCTACTTAGCCCTAGTGACTTTAATGGTCCTGGTCTCAGCCACGAGAGTTGTTGCCCAAGATAAAGAGCTGACCGGCATTGATGCTGTCGTTCAGCCGCTGAATAACTTTTTAGGTAGTTTTTTCTTCTTTCCCATCGGGGGTGAAAAGGGCTTCCCTTTTATTGTGTTGTGGCTATTTGTCGCCGCCTTCTTTTTCACACTGCGGATGGGCTTTATCAACCTGAGGGGCTTTAAGCACGCCATTGATGTGGTGCGGGGACAATATGACGATATCCATGACCAGGGGGAGGTCTCTCACTTTCAGGCACTCTCTGCAGCCCTTTCGGGAACGGTGGGTCTCGGCAATATTGCTGGCGTCGCCGTTGCCATCAGCATTGGTGGACCCGGCGCAATGGTCTGGATGACCATTGCCGGCTTTTTGGGCATGACCAGCAAATTTGTGGAATGCACATTAGGGGTTAAATACCGTCAGATTGAACCAGATGGAACAGTCCTTGGTGGCCCAGCGAACTACCTTAATCGAGGTCTAGCTCAGCGCGGACTCCGTCCCATGGGCCAAGGGCTAGCCGTTCTGTTTTGTATTCTTTGCCTTGGTGGCAGCATCGGCGGCGGTACACTTTTCCAGGCTAATCAGTCCTACGCCGCCGTCAAAAATGTGATCCCTGGGTTCCCAGACTGGTTATTCGGCCTGATCATTGCGGCCTTGGCTGCCTTAGTCATACTGGGGGGCATCAAACGAATTGGATCCGTTGCTGAAAAGCTAGTGCCTGGGATGGCTGTTCTTTACATCCTGAGCTGTCTAGTAGTTTTGCTCGGCAATCTCCAACATTTACCGGTTGCCATTGGCGAGATCTTCAATGGAGCCTTTTCCCCGTCTGCAGGGGTGGGCGGCATTATTGGCGTCATGGTCCAGGGCATCAAACGCAGCAGCTTCTCAAACGAAGCAGGGGTAGGTTCGGCCTCTATTGTTCACTCGGCAGCGCGAACCGATGAACCCGTTCGTGAGGGTCTGGTTTCTTTATTAGAGCCATTCATCGATACGATCGTCATCTGTAACATGACGGCCCTAGTGATTATTATCTCTGATGCCTATCAAATAACCGATCTTGAAGGAGTACAAATTACCGCCAGTGCCTTTGCTACCGTCACCAGTTGGTTCCCCGTTATCTTGAGTATTGCGGTTTGTCTCTTTGCCTTCTCAACGATTATTACCTGGAGCTATTACGGCATCCAAGCCTGGACCTATTTGTTCGGAGAACGCAGTGCCATTCTCTTTAAGGTGTTCTACATTATCTGCACATTCCTTGGGAGTCAGTTGAGTCTCTCCGTCGTCATTGATTTTACGGATTTACTATTTCTGGGAATGGCTTTTCCCAATTTACTGGGTTGCTATATTCTCTCCAATGAAGTCGCAGCCGATCTCAAAGACTACTGGGGGCGTCTGACCTCCGGGCAAATGCAGAAAAATGCACTAGAGCCTGCCCCGCCAAGTTAGGGGTTAGGGGCAGCTCTTGTATCCGTCCCTCATCTCAATGGCCCTTGGGCAGCACAGGCGCTTACAATAATGAAAGATCCTCATCCTAGATGACCATGCTCTTAAAATCCACCACTCGCCATATCCACATCTTCACCGCTGAGGTTGACGATAATCAGTTTATTCCTAGTGATAATGTCCTGACTCTAGATGTTGATCCTGATAACGAACTGGAATGGAATGAAGATGCACTACAGCGGGTCTATGCCAAATTTGATGACCTAGTCGAGTCCTATAGTGGTGAAGACCTCATTGACTATAACCTTCGCCGGATTGGTTCAGACCTAGAGCACTTTGTTCGGTCCTTGCTCCAAAAGGGCATCATTGGTTACAACCTCAATAGCCGTGTTCGCAATTACAGCATGGGGCTACCCCAAGTATCCTCCGAAAGCTAGGGTTTTCCTTCTGGGGCAAGGTAGTCCTCTAAATGTTCGCTGATGTCTAAATCGGGCAAGACTAACGTAGCTCGCTCATTAGGCATGGCATTGAGTGGGTTAGGGCGATCTCTCTGCTCGGGTGCATTAACGGGAGAAGCCTCTGCTTGAGGCGCTGCCGCTGGCTCCTGCGTGAGAAGCGCTTTTACCAAGTTGCGGCTAACTTCTAGGTCAATCTCAGGAGACTGCTGACGTTCGGGCAAGATCACCTTTTTCATCAGGTACTCGATGGTTTCTTCCTTGACCCAGCCCCGTCTTGCCAGTGCTTCACCCAGACGCATGCCCGTAATCTCTTGATCGGCAAGGGCAACATTGATTTGAGATTCAGTTAGTAATCCAGCTTCCATCAGGTAGTTACCCAGGCGCTTCATTTCTGCGACCGTACTTCTGGGCTTTTGCCCGACGACCTGGGGCATAATGCTGCTTAGATCATCTTTCCAGCCACATGAAGAGCAGTCCCAATACACGGGCAACTGCCCTTCATGTTGGTAAGCAACCCCGCATTGAGGGCACTGCCCGGTGAAAAAAGGATGATTCTGTAAAGCCTTGAGTTCTTCAAGACTGTTGACCTGTGCTAAGAACGAGGCGACAGAGGCACGGTCTTTTTGGACATTGTCTTGGGCATGAACTGGGGCACGACTCGGTGGCGCTGGCTGAGACGGTGCGTTCGAGGTCGTTGCTAGGCTAGAAAGTTCAAAGCTGTGCAGCAAATTAGCGGTTTGAGTACCGGGTTTAGGGGTGTACACCTTGACCAAATCAAAGGCATTGGTCCGCAGATCGGCCATTTGTCGCTCTATTATCTGCAGGACCGACGTTTGGTTGGCTCCCTCTGGTGCTTTGAGCAGTACCTGCAAACAGCGATGATTGGCCTTAACCTTGATGTGAACCCCTTCGGCAATCAAATGACGATTGAGAATGACGGCCACTGCCTGAAGGTTTCCCTGCCGTGCAAGCTGTAATATCTTTTGCTCGTTCACATCGACCACACTATTTCGCCTCACTTCACTATGGGGGCCACCAAATCCTATGATACCCATCTCAACCATTAAATAAAGCTACCCTGTTGAAGGTAACTGCCTAAATCTTAGTCTCATGCCTTAGATTGCTCAAAGATTTATTGAGTAGTACTGCCGTTTATCCCCTTTAGTTTGACATTATTAGGGGAGCCACAACGAACGCTAAATGCCTATGACTGTTCTAAATCCTTCCACTGCACGCCGCCTCAATAAGCTTCGGCAAACAGCGGAGATCTGGGAAGGGGATCGACGCCCTTTGCCAGCAGGATTTCCGGGTGCCCATGAGATGGGGAGTAGCGATTGGGTGATTTGGGCAGATCGCAATCATGTAATTCGGTCTATGGATATGGTGCCAGCCAGAGAGGGGCCAGAGTCTTTGGTGCGGACCCTCATTGCGGCGATGGAGTCCCCTCAAGGTCCGGCACAACCGGCACGCCCTCAAGCAATTGTGGTGCGCGATCGCCAAACCCAATTTTTTTTGCGAGGAGCATTGCAAGATCTTGATGTAGAAGTCAACTATGCTCCCTTGCTGCCCTTGGTGGAAGAGATCTGTCAGGAGATCGAGGCGTTGATGACGGCAGGATCACCTTCTCTCTCTGCTGCCGATTACGAGCCATTATTCCAAGCCGCTGCTGCACTGTGGCGTGACGCACCTTGGACCCATCTCGGTGATCATCAGATTTTAGAAATGACACTGTCTCAAGGTGATCAAAAAACCCTTTATCTCTCTGTATTAGGGCTGCTTGGCACAGAATATGGGCTGTTGTTCTACCGCACTGAAGACTCTCTACGGCAGTTTCGACAAGAGGCCACCAACCCCGAAAGCACTCCAGAAGAGATGGAAGCCGTCTTTTTACGCCAAGATTGCTTGTTCCTCAATTTTGATCCTGCCGATGAATCTATCTGTAGCCCACCCTTTACAGGGGATCTTGACCAAGACGGCATGGAACCTATTTTTGGCAGCATTCACCCCTTAGAAGGGATGCGGGCTTTTCTCGATGAGGAAGAGGCTGTCACCCTAACCTTAGCGCTGGAGGCACTGCATCGCTTTTGGAGCCGTCATGGACAAAAGCTAGAAATTGATCAGTTCCCAGACATTAGCGGTCGTTATCAGGTGTCACACCCTCTTCTAGAAACGGCTGCATCAGTTCAGGTGAAAACCTTACCAAAATTAGCAACGGATCTATGGGCAGAAGGATTTAGTGAAGACGATGCTAACGGTCTTGTTGGCGGTTTAGACAAACCAATTTTGCATCAGGACTTAATCCCCGACAATGCATTTTTCAGCCTGGGCATGATTCCCTGGGATGTGATCGAGGTGCTTCGGCTATCTGTGCGGCACTATCAAGAGGGCCGGGTAACAATGGCTGGTGATGGCCTGCCGATTTTGTTGATTCAGACCTCTCGCCCTAAGGCCAAAGCAATGGTAGAGAGGCTCCAATTGGCTGATGGGATTGAGGGTTTAGGCTTTACGCCAGGGGCTAACCCCTTCGAGCCAGAACTCGTGGACCTGGGTATTTTGAAGACGAAAGATCAGCAGCTCTATCTCTTTGGAGAGTACTTCAATAGCTCGAAAGTTCACCGAGGTGCAAAGCAGAAATGGAACCAGCGGAGTAAAAAGACGAAGGGCTGGTGCGGGTTTGTGATTGCTCAAGGCATTACTGGCAAGTCACGGGGGCAACCCAGCATCAATGATTTTGTGGCGCTTTTTGAGGTCAACACACTCTCGGAAAAAGAGCTAGGTCTCGGTACGTTGCAGCTCATGCCCCAGATGTTTCCCTAGGGGCTGTTTCTCTAGGGGCAGCTTTGAGGGTGATCCCTTAATCTATTACAATATGTAAAGAGAATTGTTCGAGATATTGAGTATGCGAATTGCGATCGTGGGCGCAGGACTAGCTGGAATGGTTACGGCTGTAGACTTGGTGGATGCGGGTCACGACGTTGAAATTTTTGAAGCACGCCCCTTTGTGGGCGGCAAGGTGAGTAGCTGGCTCGATAAAGACGGCAACCATATTGAAATGGGTTTGCACGTTTTCTTTGGCTGTTATTACAACCTGTTTGCCTTGATGGAGAAGGTGGGTGCAATCGACGAATTGCTACTCAAGGACCATGTTCATACCTTCGTTAACGAAGGCGGCAAGGTGGGTGCCCTCGATTTTCGATTTATTACGGGTGCTCCCTTTAATGGCCTCAAGGCCTTTTTTACGACCTCTCAGCTTTCACTCCGGGATAAGGCCCAGAATGCCCTAGCGTTAGGAACCAGCCCCATTGTCCGAGGCCTCGTTGACTTTGAAGGGGCTATGCGAAATATTCGAGACTTAGATCGAATTAGCTTTGCAGACTGGTTCCGGAGCCACGGCGGCAGTAACGGCAGCATCAAGCGCATGTGGAATCCCATTGCCTATGCTTTGGGCTTTATCGACTGCGAGAATATTTCGGCTCGCTGCATGTTGACGATTTTTCAGCTTTTCGCGGTTCGTAGCGAGGCTTCGGTGTTGCGGATGTTGTCTGGTTCACCCCATGAACGACTCCATAAGCCCATTGTTGACTATCTCGAAAGCCGAGGCGTCAAGATTCATACGCGCCGTCGTACCTTAGAGATTTTGTTTGAGTCTGGGTCTGAGCAAACGCGTGTAACGGGCCTCCGGGTCGCCACTGAAGATGGTGAAGAGCAGATTAAAGCTGATGCCTATGTTTGTGCTTGCGATGTCCCTGGGGTGCAAAAACTATTGCCCCAAGACTGGCGGCGCTGGTCTGAGTTTGACAATATTTTTAAGCTAGAGGCCGTGCCGGTGGCGACGGTACAGCTCAGGTTTGATGGCTGGGTTACAGAGCTACAGGATCCTGACGCTAGAAAGCAGTTGAGTCATGCTGTGGGGCTAGACAACTTGCTCTATACGGCTGATGCCGATTTCTCTTGCTTTGCTGATTTAGCCCTGACCAGCCCCAAAGATTTTTATAAAGAGGGGGAAGGGTCACTGATGCAGTTAGTGCTGACTCCTGGTGATCCCTTTATTAAGCAGAGTAACGAAGCGATCGCAAATCATGTTCTTAAGCAGGTGCAGGACTTATTCCCTTCGGCTCGAGAGTTGAACATGACCTGGTTTAGTGTCGTGAAGCTGGCCCAGTCCCTTTACCGAGAAGCGCCAGGAATGGATCCCTATCGGCCCGATCAGAAAACGCCGATTCCTAATTTCTTTTTGGCCGGTAGCTATACAAAACAGGACTATATCGACAGCATGGAGGGGGCCACCCTCTCAGGCCATCAGGCGGCTCAGGCCATTTTAGAAAATATGGCTCAGATTGAGACCAGTGAGGCGGCTCCATGTCCGATTGGCTAGAGCATAGTGAGCAGGTAGAGGTATCCATCTCTGCACATACCGCCTACGACCTATGGGCTGATATTCAACAAATGCCCCAGTGGATGAACTGGATTGAGTCGGTGACGATTTCTGAAGAGGATCCTGAAATTTCTCGCTGGAAGCTCGCCAGTGGCAATTTTGAATTTGCTTGGCAGGCCCGCACGTTCAAGAAAATTCCAGGGCAAATCATTCAGTGGGAGTCTGTGGATGGGTTGCCCAATCGGGGGGCGATTCGGTTTTACGATCGCAAAGAGCAGGGCTGCGTGGTAAGAATGTCAATTGCGTACAAAGTGCCAGGACTGTTAGCACTTATGGATGATTTATTCCTTGGTCGGCTGGTGGAGGCTAATATTCGGGGCGATCTGAACCGATTCCGTGAACTGACCCAGCCCAGCTAAATCATTCTTAGACTGCAAGCTATCCTAACGACAGCTATGGTTCATGACATTAGTTTTAGGGGATCATGACATGCAAAGTCAGAATATCAATTTAATTCAAACGCTCTTCCAAAGCCGCTTAACGACCCTTGAACACCTTTTGAAGTCAGCTCAGACTCATTTCTGTGATAGCGAGTCCTTCCTTCAGAAACGAATTGTAGCTGATATGCTTCCCTTCGGGACACAGATTGCGTTCACCTGCAATCAACCCCGCAACTTTGCGCTGTGGTGTAATCACAGACCTGCGAACAATCTAAATCCAGACGTCACCTCACTCAAGCAGGTATATGATCACATCGCAAACACCCAGGAACTTCTCTTAGACATTAACGTTGAAGACGCCAATCTGGCTGAGATTACGCGCATTGACTTGGGCCAGAGCCTCTACGCTGAGCTGTCTGGGAGCGCCTATGTGAATGACTTTCTGATTCCAAATTTTTACTTCCATATGGTGACGGCTTACGACATTCTTCGGATGGCAGGTGTACCCATTGGAAAACAGGATTACATGATGCACTTGGTGCCATTCGTCAAAAAGGATGAAGCCTAAGGGAGCTGTTTGCAGGGCTGAGATCAAAGAAGGGGGCGATCGCCCCCTAAATCTCTAATTTTAAAACTACGGGTGAGTCTTAGGCATCATCTAAGGCTGCAATGCCCGGTAGTGTTTTGCCTTCGAGTAGCTCTAGACTGGCTCCGCCGCCGGTTGAGATATGGCTCATTTTGTCAGCCACGCCCACTTTCTCAACCGCAGCCACCGAATCGCCGCCGCCAATAATAGTAGAGGTGCCGGTGCCGGTGAGTCCGGCTAGGGTATGGGCAATCGCATCTGTCCCTGCTGCAAACTTATCGAACTCAAACACGCCCATGGGGCCATTCCAGATCACGCTTTTGCAATCAGAGAGCGCCTCTTGAAAAACCTTGATTGAATCAGGGCCAATATCAAGTCCCATCCAACCATCAGGGATATTTTCGATGCTCACGGTTTGGGCATTGGCATCGGGGGCAAAGTTATCCGCCACCACGACATCTGTGGGCAACAGAAAAGCAACGCCTTTTTCTTTTGCTTTCTTTTCTAGCTCACGGGCGAGATCGAGCTTGTCTTCTTCCACCAGAGATTTACCGACGCTGAGGCCACGCGCCTTATAGAACGTGAAAATCATGCCGCCGCCAATTAGGATTTTATCCACCTTATCGAGCAGGGTTTCAATGACGCCAATTTTACTGGAAACCTTAGAGCCGCCCACAATCGCCGCTAGGGGGCGCTGGGGATTCTCAATTGCTGCCTGCAAATACTGCAGCTCTTTACCGATTAAGTACCCAGCCACAGAAGGACTCAAATATTTCGTGACGCCTTCTGTTGAGGCATGGGCACGGTGGGCCGTTCCGAAGGCATCATTAACATATAAATCTGCATTGGCCGCTAGTTTTTCAGCAAAGGCCGGATCATTACTTTCTTCACCGGCATAAAATCGAACATTCTCAAGCAGTGCAACCTGACCATTTTGCATGGCGTTTACCTTCGAGGTCACCTCCTCGCCAATGCAGTCATCGCACTTAATCACGGCTTGGCCCAGTAGCTCAGATAAACGAGCTGCCACTGGCGTGAGGCGCATCTCTTCGTTCACTTCGCCGTTGGGACGTCCGAAGTGGCTGGAGAGAATGACCTTTGCCCCCTTAGAGACAAGGTCTTGAATGGTGGGTAGCGCCGCTCGAATACGGGTGTCATCCGTTATTTTGCCGGACTCAATAGGAACGTTAAAATCAGCACGAACAAGCACTCGTTTACCCGATACATCGGCAGAAGAAAGGCTTTCTAATGTTTTTTTTGCCACAATGACAGATCTCCTAAAGGCGTCTATTTAAATTTATTACTCACGAATTGAGATGGGGGACCGGGTGCTGTAATGATCAGAGTTGGGATTGATCAAAGCCACATCGGCCAACCAAATGCATAAACTGATTCCGTGCCGTTCCCAATTTTACCGGAGTCCGTACCCTGGAGTAGAGCAACATGTTTAAGACTGTTTTGTTTCCTGTCGATCAGAGCCGTGAATCTCAAGATGCCGCCGAGACCGTCGCCCAACTTGTCAAGTTCTGCAATAGCCGCCTGATCATTCTGTCCGTGCAGGTGGAAGAGACGGCAGAAACAGCCGAGCCGGTCCCCAATATGATCGATCAGTTGCTCTCAACGGCAAAGACTGCTTTTGCCGAATGGGGCATTGAAGCAGAAACCTTGCATAAACAAGGTCAGCCCGCCTTCACTATTTGTGATGTTGCCGACGAACTAGATGCCAGCGTGATCGTGATGGGCTGTCGCGGTGTGGGCCTCACTGAAGAAGGGATGTCCGATAGCGTCAGCAACCGTGTGATCAACCTTGCGCCTTGCCCAGTGTTAGTCGTGCCTTAATCGATTGATGGCGTCTCTCTTGACGGGGTTATTTTAAAGTCCCTTGGAGAATGGCTGTATCTTGCGAAAAGTTAATCTCTTTTACGTTCAATTGCCCCAGTTGGAGGTTTATTTTTTGCTCTAAGGTTGTCACCGGGACGCCAATTCGCTTAGAAAAATCAGCCAGATCCAGAGTCAATCCGCCCACTTGAACCTGGGCATTTTTACCTAAAACGACTTGGCCTGATTCTAGGCGGGGTTGCCCGACGATGCCCAAATAGATTTCCTGGTTTTTCAGAAAAGGGAAGGTGTTGAGGGTCTGCTCTAGTTGCGATCGCGACGCCTTGGGCAGCTCTTTGAATGGAATTTCGGCCGTATTCACCACTAGGCCTACCTTTAACTTTTGGTTTTCAATCTCACTATTAATGCCCTTAACCGCCGGGAGTAACGCATTACTGTGCTGGTTCGCGGGGATAGAACTCACCACAAACTCATTGAAGGCTTGGGCCTCTAACCTGACTTCATGGGTATTCTGGACCGAAGCACCATTGGCAGAACGCGTTGAAGATGAGGCAATTGGGACGGGTTTCACCTGACGAGCCAGCTTCACCTTTAGGGACTGCCGCTCGCTGTCTTGGTCAATGTCTTGACCGTTGAGGGTATGGTCCTCATCGGGTGATGGGGGCGACTGGGTATACCAATCGGGTAAGTAGGTTGCCTGACGCCAAAACCAAAAACCACTGGTTCCAGCGCCCACCAATAGCAAAAGAATCGCGATCGCTAGTTTTCGCATTAGGTCTCTCTGTCCTTTAATCCATCGTCCTTACCTGGCTCCCAGCACATCTGGATATGCTCAATGCCAGCTTCAAGAAAGACCTTGCCTTGGGGAACAAACCCTAACCGCCGGTAGAACGGTTCTGATGCTCGTTGGGCATTTAAGATCACCGCTTCAGGCGGCTCTTGGCGAAGCAACGCTAAGATGGCTTGCAAGATCGCCGTGCCAACGCCCTGATTTCGATGGGAAGAGAGAACGGCCACGCGCTCTATTTTTGCTATTTTTGCCAACCGACGTACCCTTGCGGTTCCCAGCGGCAGACCTTGAGCGTAGGCAATCACCTGGACTGCCGCTGCATCTAAGCCATCAAAATCTAAGGCTAGATCGATGTGCTGCTCATGGTGGAAGACCTGCGATCGAATCGCCTTAATCTCGGCTGCTCGGGCAGCGAAGGAGGTGATCTCAACGCTCACCGTATCTGAACTATCAGCAGAATGAGTCCTATGAGACGATTCCATTAGGGTGACGCTACCGACTGCGGCGGGACCCCTGCATGAGTCGATTGAGCGCACTGACTTGTTCCGGCGTTAACAGCGTCAGAAAACTAATTTTCGCCGAACCCTCAGCTTCTCTTATTTTCTTTTGCTGCTCAGGGGAGAGATTCAGCGCAGAGGAGTCTTGATTACTCTTACTTAGTGCAAGGGCTTGTGCTTGTTGCTCAGGTGTCAAAATATATTTAATCTGCACCTGAAGGCTATTTTGAATCTCTTGAAACTGACGCCGTTGCTCACTGGTCAGCTTGAGGGCCGCTGCCAAAGCTTCTTGCTGTTCGTCTAGCTTTGACTGGGGTTCTACAACGGATGGTTCTGCACCAGAGGGTTCCACGTCAGACGGTTGTACCTTTGGAGCCGGTGCTGGAAGCTGCTCCTGGCTATTCGCAACGCCGGGGGGTGCCACGGCCAGAGCAACTAAACTGAGCAAAAGCAATAAGTTTTTAGAGTTCATCATCAAATCCCGTCATCTTTCTGTAATCGCTATCTTTTATTGTGCCTTCTTGGCTCTGAGAATTTCACTCGTTGTGCTTTATGCTAAGAAGCCAAACACCGTCAATTTGTTTCATTGCTGCGGTCAGCATTTGCTCACGCCCTTGAGATGCCCTACCTGAGTTGAGACGCTATGACCACTGAACAGGATGTTCTGGATGCCAATACGGCCTTTTACCGGGCGTTTGAGAAGAAAGATTTAGAAGGAATGGCATCGATTTGGTCTCAGGGAACCAGCAGCACCTGTATTCACCCAGGGCGAGAGGCGCTGCAGGGTTGGCAGAGTATCCGACTGTCTTGGCAAACGATTTTCCGCAATACCGCCTATTTAGAGATTGATGCTACCGTTGTCAGCACTGAGATTAATGGCGAGGTGGCCTATGTCATCTTGATTGAAAAGGTGATGCAGGTGGCCCAGCGCCGACGCCTTGAGGCCCGTTCTATAGCAACCAATATTTTTGAGAAAATGGGGGGGCAGTGGCATTTAGTCCATCACCACGGTAGCCCCCTTGCCGACTGATGAAACTCTATCTATCCCGTGTTAAATCCCCACTCGGACTGCTTTTTGTAGTGACTGATGGTGAGCAGTTGTGTGCTTTAGAGTACGAGGACTATGAGCCACGGATGCTCAAGTATCTGCAGGCCCAGTTTGTTGATTTATCGCTGTCAAGGGTAAAAACTCCGACCTGTAAAGGGTTGCAGCCCACACTCTTGACTTGTCTTGATGCTTACTTCTCAGGTGATTTCAGCGGTTTGATGACAGTCCCAGTGAATCTCAAAGGGACTGCCTTTCAGCAGCAGGTGTGGTCTTGTTTGCGGAAGATCCCGGTGGGGACAACGATGACCTATGGGGCTTTGGCACTTCAGTTGGGAAAACCTAACGCCAGTCGTGCCGTGGGATTGGCGAATGCTCGGAACCCGGTTGCGATCGCAATTCCCTGCCACCGTGTGATCGGAGCTAACGCCCAGCT
>JBHJNL010000189.1:0-7066 GCA_050330855.1 Thermosynechococcaceae cyanobacterium
CTCTGTTCGAGTAATCTTATCCATTCGACCAACCATTACAACACCGTCGCAGCCAAGGCCAACCGGTATGGCATCAACTAAGCCAAGAACCGGGGGACTATCAACAATAATCAAATCATAGCTGTCATGAAATGCTGTAATCACGTCTTTCATTCGCTCAAGGCTAAGAAACTTAACCGGATCGGCGACAAGCGGACCTGCGGTGAGTACATCCAAGCTCAAATCAGAGGGTGGCAGTTGTCGGAGACTGGAGGAGGGCAGACCTTCAACAGCAGTATCGGCATCATCCCAGCGCATATAAACCCACTGTGGGACAGATTGCCACTCACTTCTAGAGATGTCACCCGTTAGCAAAGTCGATAGTCCCTGGTCATTACTCAGATTAAAAGTACGATGCAGGCTTGGGTTGCGAAGATCTGCGTCTATGATAAGAATTCGCTGATCTAAGCGAGATGCGCTGATCGCCAACCCTAGGGACAATGTCGATTTCCCCTCACCGGCCAATGCTGAAGTTACCATCAACGATTTGTAAGACGCAGTAGGACCTTTAAGCAGTTGAATATTGGCGTAAATGAGGTCTAGTGCTTCTCTAAGTGGTTTCCACTGAAACAAGTCAGGCGTTGACAGCTCTTGAACCCCTTTTTGATAAAAAGGTAGAGCCGCAAGTGCTTCCCTTGCGTCAGCTTGGGTTAATTCAGGCAACGTGCCCAGTAGTGGTAGGGGGATATGCTCACCCAAGTCTTCCGAAGTATGGACCGTGTCATCAAGGGACTCACGAATCAAGACTGCAACGCTACCTAGAAAGATCCCCACGACTGTTCCGAGCAGTAAGTTTCTAACAATGTTAGGGCTAATTTGTTCTCCGAGCTTCGGTGCTTCTACGATTTGCCATTCAAAAGCACCTCTGGCGATATCTAAACTCAGCTCCTGTCGGGCATCTAAAAGCTTTTGCAGAGTTGCCTGACGAATATTGACTTCAGGCTGCAAACGAGTATATTCCGAAATTAATTGAGGGAACTGCTTAATTTGAGCCTCTAACTTTGCTTCTGTTTGGGCCAGACTTCTATCGCGCGCATTTAGGCCAGCTAAACTATTTTGCGCCTGCGTAAGCTGTTTAGAAAGATCTACGCCTGTGCTGCCGAGCTGTCCTTTAAGCAGAGCCGGGTCGCTACTGCTCGGAGAAGCTCCTGGTCCGAGCACACGACCTTCTTCTTGAGACAGTAAAGCTTGTTGGTCTTGAAGCTGCTTCTTAAGATCTTGAATGGTGGGATGATCTGAGGTCAACTGCTGTTGTTGTTGGGCCAACTCTAGTTCAGTTGCCTGGATTCGATTGAGTAATGATTGATACCGGGGGGACTCAGTCAGTTTAGTCGATTCAATAGCTTGGCTGGGTGACAAATTAATCTGCCGCTGTAATGTTTGGTAGCTAGCAAAGGCCTCTCTATATTGAGCTTTGAGAGACTCACGTTCTCGTTGGATATCTGCTAACTGAGCAGCTACTACCCCTGCTTGCTCAGATGGATCAATCACGTTTTCACCACGTCGGAAGGTCTGCAATGCCGTTTCTGCTTCCTGAACGCTCTTACGAATTTTGGGTAGTTGAGAATCAATAAAGGCTAAGCCTTTCGATAGTCTCAGCTTTTGTTGATCTAAGTTATAGACTTGATAAACTGATAGCAGCGTTTGCAGAACGCGCTGTGTTTTGGCCGGATCGTCACTGACATAGCTTGATGATAGGACACTGGTTGCAACTTTTCCTTCTCCTGTTCTATCAAGGCCATAAACTGGGGATACATCAAGCGCAAGCTGGAGCTCTTCGACAGATATATCAGGGTAATCTTGCTGCAGCAAATCAACGGCTTTTTGAAGTAACTCTGAACTGCGCAGGACTTGAATCTGAGTGTTTGTATCTACCTGCAGATTGGAATCTGTAATTTCGTCTTTAGTAGTAGTAGCCTGCCCACCTTGTGGTCTAGCCCGGTAGTTAGACTCTACAAGAATACGCATTGCACTCTGATAGAGGGGCTTCGATCTTACGGTAAGCACAATCGCAGCACACAAAACGGCAGCCAATGTACCGAGGAACCAGAGCCGACGACGCAACAGAATCGCAAGCAAGTGGCCGTAGCCCCAGTCCTGCTCTTTTACGTCAGTGTTTTCATGTTTGACAATGATTCCAGACACGGTTAAGCCCTAATATTACGATTTTATACCTGCAAGCTCATGAACCAGTGAGTCGTCACAAAACTGCTCAATAATCTGATCTATATTTTTGAAAAATATCTGTTCTGAAAAATTTGATAAGGCATGCTCTCGAATTTCGGTATAGCTCCAAGAGACAAGCTGGAATTGATGAACTACCTTCTGAATCGAAGCAGCTGTTTGATGTTCAAAAAAGAGGCCTGTCTTACCTGGGACTTGAGTATCTAAAACGCCACCAGCACCATAAGATATGACGGGTGTGCCGCTAGCATTCGCTTCGATGGGGACTAGTCCATAGTCTTCTAATGCAGCGACTATGACCGCTTGAGCATGGGCCATTAAGTGAGTGCGCTTAGCATCAGGGACGTATCCTAAAAATTCAATATTGGAGCCGGCTCTAGCTTCTAGTCGTTCGCGCTCTGGGCCTTCACCAATAATTTTGAGGGAAAGCCCTAGAACATTGAATGCTTCTATAATTATATCAACGCGCTTATAACTCAGCAAACGTGAACAGACTAAGTAATAATCTTGCTTTTGATCGGAGAAGGAAAATTTGCCTGCATCGATAGGGTAGTTTACAACGAGCGCATCCTTAGAGTAGGTTTTCTCAATCCGATCGGCTACTGTTGTTGAATTTGCAATATATAGGTCGGGTTCTTTTGCATAAGCTAAGTCAGTTTTTCTCATGGCTTGTAAAAAAGGTTTAATAAATGAATAGGCTATTTTATAGCCAGAGAACGTCTTTAGGTAGGTATCGGTATCCCACAAAAAACGAGTGACGTTGTGGCAAAAGCAAATATGTTTTGCATTAGGATGCTTACGGATTCCCTTCGCAAAGCTAGTGCTGCTGCTGATTAATAGATCATATTGCTGTAAGTCGAGTGCCCGAAATGCTGGGTAGTAAAACGGAGCCATGAGTCTGAAGTATTTTGTTGTGCCCGGAATTTTCTGTAAAATAGTCGTCTGGACAGCTCTATCCCCCAGGGAAATTGTTTTTTGGGGATCGTAGAGTGATGTGTAAACATCGGCACTAGGAAAGTGCTGGCATAGTAGCTCAAAAACACGCTCTGCACCTCCGCGTTGAGTAAGATAGTCATGGACTAGGGCAATTTTCATGAGTATGGGGTGCAGTAGGTTCCAGAATGCTCAGATATTTGTGATCAAGGGTCAATGAGGAAAATAGATTAGATCATCTTAGAGGAATTTCGACCTTTCTCTACAAGATTTGCTCCATAGACCTGTAATCAACGTAATTCTGTCTGTTCTCAGAATCTGTTTGACATCTACCATACAACCGGCTGTTCTGATGCTGTCTTGAGATACAGAGATAGACGGTTGTACTGATCTCTGCTGACTGCTTAGAGTGAATCATGGAAGTGCAACATCCGCGTTTTCATGATTAATGAAATGGATAGTGGTCTAATTACAGCGGTTTTCATCTAGATAGGGGATAGGCAGGCTTGTGATGGTATGACTGGTAATCATGACTAAAATCTAGTGTCTCCAATATGCCTGAAAACCGCTGTATATTCGTGTTTGACTGACCGCAATAAGGATGACTTGCATGGATCAGCATAGCGAAGGACCATGATCTTCAATCGAATTGTTCAGTTAGAGGCCGAAGCAGAGTGACTGTTATAGAGGCTGGCAGCATGATGAGCTAAGGTTGTTTTGCCTGTAACTCAGTATACTGTCCGATTTTTTGAAGCGCCACATCGGTGAGAGTCATGATGAGATTTATGCTACTTTTGCCTAGAGCTGATAGTTTTGAGCCTGCGTTGTAAAGAGATGAGCATAGGTACCGTTCTGAGCCATTAACCCGTCATGGGTGCCGTGTTCAATGATGGTACCTTGTCCCATTACATAGATGTAGTCAGCTAGTTTAACCGTTGACAGCCGATGGCTGATCAAAATCGCAGCTTGATCTTGAATCAGTTGCCGAAATTGCTGAAACACTTCATACTCAGCTTTTGGGTCCATGGCACTGGTGGGTTCATCTAGGACAATAATCTGAGATTCTCTTAAAAAAGCACGAGCTAGGGCGATTTTTTGCCATTGCCCAATACTCAATTCTTCTCCGTCATCAAAAATTTTCCCTAGGACTGTATTGTATCCCTGGGGTAAACCTGCAATAACGTCAGCCGCGCCGGAGCGATATGCGGCATGCTCAATATTTTGGCTCTCAGGAGGGAGATCGACATTGCCGAGCCAAATATTATCCTGTGCAGTGAAGTGGTATTTGGCATAGTCTTGAAAAATGACGCTGATCTGTCGCCGGAGGTCTATGGAGCTAAAGTTGCGAAGGTTGATGCCATCTATGGTGACTTCACCTTGTGTCGGGTCATAGAGACGGCACAAAAGCTTGATGAGGGTGGTTTTGCCGGAACCATTTTCACCGACGAGGGCAACCACTTCTCCGGGACGCACTTTGAATTGGACGTCATGAATGGCTTGGCGCTCTGTTGTGCCGTATTGAAAACTTACATGATTGAATTCAATGCCTTTACGAAAGGGCGTGGGTATGGGATATGGGTGGGCGGGTTCTATTACATTAGGTTTAAGATCTAGGAACTCATACAAATTAGACAGGAATAAATTGTCTTCATAGAGTCCTGAGATGCTGCTCAGGAGAGCGCTGAGGTTGTTCTGGCCCTTCTGAAGGGCTTGATAGTACAAAACAAGGTCACCAAGCTGTAATGTACCGTTAAGGGTCTGATAGACGATAAAGCTGAAAATGGCAAAGACAAAGATTCCGGCGCCTGCCTGGGCACCAAAATAAGCTGCAGAGCGCTTGGATGCGATCGCAAGTTTTTCTCGATACAGCCGCCGTCTTACCTTTTGGTACCGTTTGCTAAACAGCGCCCCTAATCCAAACAGGCGAATTTCTTTGGCAAACTGATCCGACGTTAGCATCCAGCCTAGATACATAGACTGTCGCTCTAGCTGAGTACGACGACGCTGCCATTGATACAAAATACGCGAGAAAATCAAGCGCACACAAACGGCAGGAATGGCGGCAACACCAAGGGCCACAATTGCACCCCAATGTAAAGACAGCAGCAGCCCCACCATCGCGGCGAGAGAGATGCCATTTTGACCCGCTTGAGCTAGGTGATTCAGAATGAGGGTGGGGCGATAGGGAGCCTCTTGCTGGGCACGCTGCAGCGTATCGTAATATCGCGGGTTCTCGTAATACTCAAGATCTGCCTCAATGGCACGAGCATGAATAATCCCCTGCATGTAGTCGGTAACCCGCTGGGCATGGGCCGTATTCACCAGCTCAGAGAGCGAATCACACAGGGTGATGAGCATCGTTACCAGAGCCGCTAACCCCAACAAAGGTAAAATGCCTTGAAACGCAGCCTCTTGATTGCCGATCTGTACGTTGGCCGTGACGGCATCAACCACAAGTTTGGCTAGATAGATGGCCGCTAGCGGCAGGATCCCCTGAATAACCACGAGGGTAACGCGAGCAACCGTCCAGCCAGGGCTGCTCTGCCACACCAGCTTGAGGGCTGGCACGAGCCGATTCATGTTTCTTAACTTTCGAAGCTGCGATCTCAAAAATTGCATAGAGGAGCCTAGACCTGTGACAGGTTGGGCGACTCAACGTTTTGACTCACTAAATCGACTAACTCAGGTAGTAGATCTAAAGACATCTGTCGCCGTAGACGAAGCAAAGGGACATGAGTAAGCAAGCTTGCACATTGCTGTAGATGAGCACTGCGGAAATCAGGTGCATTCAATAGCCCCACGGCACGGGAATGTCTGATCAACTCTTGAAAAGCATCTTGAAGCAAGATAGGAGTGATTTGATGCTGCTCCCCAGTATCTAGGACATAAATACAGTGCAACGGCACAGGCGTCTGACAAAAATCGTGGTCGACGCTGCGCGCCAGCTTGATGCTGTGTGAATTTAATAACGGGAAACGATCAGAGGCATGGCCCAAAGAGAGAGCCGCATCGGGCATCAGTTTAATTTGGGGATAACTGGGCACCACGCAGGGCGGCGTTGTCTCGACCTCAATCGCCATCACATCATCCGTAATCAGGCACTTCCCCCGAGAATAGAATAGTTCTGCTAAGGTCGACTTCCCCCAGCCAGAATTACCCATAAATGCAACAGCCTTATCCTGCAATACGACACAGCTTGCATGGAGTACCAATAACCCTCGCTGCCGTAAAAGAATAGACATTAAAGGCCCCAGAATCAGAGGCCGCAGTAGCCCGTCATCAATATCTGGACAGGGCTGTACCAAAACTTCTGAGCCGTAACGAACCTCGAAGCTAGCCAACCCTTCCACAACCCCTCGAAAGTAGTCGCCCCGGTTTGAGGGCACCCCATTCTCAATGAAATCAGCCAACCGAATTAGAACATCTGGCGATGGCTGGGCCTCTATTTGGGGTAACTCAATAAACTGCTTCTCTGAGCCAATGGTTAGGCTATAGGCCCGATAAAAGTACATACTTCCAATGAGTTTAATCACGGCTATTGGGGCAGCTTGCAGATCCAAGCGTACCCAAACAAGATTAGTTTCTAGCTTGCCTATACTCCGAACGGGTTAAAAGTTTGCTTTTTCTATGGACATCAAACCCTTTAGCTGAGAGAGTCTCAGCTAAATCTAAAATGTAAAGCCCTTCGTCGTGGGCAGTATAACTTCGGAGAGCAATCAAGAAGGCCAACCTAAACAAAAATCACCAAAACCATGATGGCTTTGGCGCTACTAGAAATATATAAAGAAAAAACGTAACTACTCAGGCTATGCCTCAAAAGCCCTGAGAGACACTCTCAGGAAGGCTTCTAGCTAGTTGGCCCCTAAGAAACGATTCTCAATTAAGTTAGTGTATGGCATCCTTATTGAGA
>JBHJNL010000190.1:0-4377 GCA_050330855.1 Thermosynechococcaceae cyanobacterium
AAAGCGGGACACTTTAGTGTGGGTCTTATCTAACGAAAATGGCTGAAGCGCTTACTCTATCAGGCAAAAGCTAAAATCCATGCGGGGCAAGCTGTCCCGCCTTAAGTTGGTACCCCTCATCTGCTCGGCTCCTGAGAAAGTTCAATAACTATAGTCTTATTTTTCTCTATCCTTTACATTAATGCACTACCAAACATTGAGCTACTCCCACTGTCGTTTTAAATCCTTTGATAGCTTGTCAGCCGCTTGTTCTGCGGCATCGACAAAGGGACGTAGAATTAAATCGACTTCAGAGTTTTGCAGTGCTTCCTCTTCGTGATCTTGATGGACGGTGACTGCCAGCTTTCCCTTATAGCCGTAGTGCTGGAGAGCATGTAGCAGGGTGAGGTTAACCTCAAGCCCTGGAATACTGCTAACGACCCACTTGACCGCATGTAGGGGAAGGTGGCTGGGGTACTCTGGATCTTCTGCATCACCATAGCGGACGAGGAACCCCTGTCGCCGCCAACGCCGCACATTTTCTGGGTCAAAGTCTACACCATGAACCACCAGTCCTTTGCAGCTGAGGCTGTTCACCAACCAACCACCATAGCGACCCAAACCATAAACAATCACATCGGCTTCTGTATCCGAAAAGCCAGTATCCCCAGCTTCTTCCCGGTGAGGAATTTGGCGCTCGAAAATGCTGAGTATGGGTGATAGCCGCTCATACAGAAGGTGAGAATAAAGGATCATATAAGTAGACACGCCGATGGTGATTAAACCCACCAGGGTAATCAAACCCACCGTCTCTTCGTCAATATGTCCCAGGTTGAGTCCCAGGGCTGCGAGAATTAGGGAAAACTCGCTAATTTGGGCTACGGTCAACCCAGAAAGCAAACTGGTGCGTTTGCGATAGCCCATGTAGCCCATGATCGCCATGACAATGGCGGGGTTGCCAATCAGCACAAACAGTGACAGCACCAGAGCCGGTACAATCTGCGCTCCCAGAAGATTTAAGTTCAGGTGAGCACCTAGGTCAACAAAGAAAAATAGCAGCAAAAAGTCTCGGATGCTGACTAACCGTGACCCGATTGCATCCCGGTAGCGGGTAGAGGCTAAGGAAATTCCTGCCAAAAATGCTCCGACTTCACTGCTGAACCCTAAAACTTCACTCAGCGCAGAGAGAGTCACAGCCCAGGCGATCGCAAAAATGAGCAGCAATTCCTGCGATCGCGCTAAATGGTTCAGTAACTTCGGGAGCACAAAGGCCATCATGCCTCCTATGCCTAGAAGCAACAGCCCTCCTTTCAGCCCCAGTTGTAGCAGGGTCATCCCTAGAGAAAGATCAGCATCACCCCCCAGAGCCGACAACCCAATCATGACCAGCACAACGACCAAGTCTTGCACAATCAAAAAACCTAGGGCAATGCGACCGTGGAGCGAATCAATCTCTCGCTTATCCGAAAGCAGCTTAACGACAATGATCGTGCTGGAAAAGGTCAAGGCGACGGCAATATACACCGCTGTGAGGGGAGCAAACCCCAACAGAAGCGAAATCAGAAAACCCACGATAGAAGTGAAGGCGACCTGCCCCAATCCCGTCGCGAGTGCCACTGACCCCATACTCTGAATCAGATGCAAATCCAGCTTCAGCCCCACCACAAACAGCAGCAAGGCAATGCCCAACTCTGCAAGTAATTCCATTTCTTTGCTGGGGATGACCCAGCCAAACGCTGAAGGACCAACTAGAATGCCCACTGCAATGAATGCTACAATTAACGGCTGACGCAGCCGCAGACCAATTGCTCCGACTATCGCAGAAACTAATAAGACAAAAGCTATTTCATAGAAGGGGTTAGTGAGCATCAACAACCTTCAAGGACGAGTGCAAGACCTTGGTGCGGAACCAGCTAACGGCATTGAATTGAGCGGTGGTCTGAAAATAAGCCTTTCAATCGTGTGGCTCGTCCATCCGCTCCAATGAATCGTTAGACATGGGAAGTGGAGCAATTCAGACTAAAAGTATTGTACCGCCTGCGCCATTTTTTGGATGATTTGATGAAAGGTGATCGCCCTCACAACTCCAACAACAAAACCAGAGAACCGTAAACCAAAAACTCTACAACCAAAACAAAAATGGACTGAATCAAACATATAAACTGCTGGTGGGTTCTAACATTGGTATGGAGTGGGCTGATCGGGCTTTAGAACGTACTTTGCTATTGTGGTGCGTAGCCATTAGCTGGCCAAATCTCTGCCATTTCATTAGCTTGTTGCTGAGCACTGAAATGCTCCCAGACAATCCCATTTACGTCAGTTGATGTAGTGAATTCAGTCGCGTCCGAATCTTCCCAGCCTAAATGCCGAAGTGATCCTGGTTGGCAAGAAGGGTCATGCCGGACTGAAACATTAAGAAATTCATTTCGCCACAGCGCATACTCTCCTTCGATTATGGCGCATGGCTCCATTCCTAGGCGCTCTGTATAGTCTTGAACTGTTGCAAGAATATCTTGAGTTGAGATCGCAATATGGAGTCGTTTCATCAGGAGGTGTTTTTGGGAACGGAGAAAGTCAAACGAGCTTCTATCATATTCCTAAATTTTTAATATCCGGTCTAACGGCCTTGAATTGAGCGGACGCAAATGCGCTTTGAGTCAACTATAGCGTTTATTGCCGTTCCGCTCCAATGAAATGTTAGCCTACGTGGTTGCTAAAGGTATAAAACTGTTCTCAGTCCTTCATCTACTTTTTCCTGTAAGTATTCTGGTAGCATTCCAATACGCTCAATTAGAAATTTTTTATCAACAGTGAAAATTTGAGATGCATTTGCCACTGAATTCTTAGGTAAACCTGTAGCTTTACTTTGCAATAAAGTGTTACCTGGCGCTTCTGCTAATTGGGTGTTAGAGGTGATGATTACGACGATTACAGTATTGATACGACTCTGAGTAAAGATATCATCTTGAACAATCAACACAGGACGACGATAGCCAGGTTCTGAGCCAATTGGATCAGGCAAGCTTGCCCACCAAATTTCTCCTCGATACACTACCAATCCTCACTTGGCAAAGACATAAATTGCATCTTTGTCAAAACTGGATCTGGTTCAGAGGATTCTTCAGAATAGATCTCATTTAGCTTGTTTAAAATCTGATTGTGGTTATAATTTTGCAAATAGGCTTTCAATGCTTTTGTATAAAGCTCACTTCTTGATACACCTAGCTGCTTAGCCAGTGATTCTGCCTCTTCAAAAACTGGGTCTGGAAGCGAAATTGCGGTTTTCATGGCAACCCTTGCTGAGCTTATTGCATTTTAGTTATACCTTAGTCATACCAAGAATACAAGAGGGCATAATGTCCAAATCCAGAAGTAAAGGAAGCTAACGATTGAGTTCAGCGGCGGCTAGTAGCTTTTGACACCTTACCGACAATCTTCATTCCGCCGCTGCAACGATTTGTTATCCCGCTTTGCCTTCTAAGTTTCTCCCCCCACAAGCGATCTCTTTTTATCTCGTACAATTGCTCCTTCTTTCGCACCCTTGTCCACACCTCGCTTAACACAACTTGATCAATACTTCCTGAGACCTTGAGGATTTATCGAAACTCATCATCATGTCAACGTATGATGATTAAAATATTCCAGGTGAGCACATTTATCAATAAGATTCTTAATGTAATTTGGAACATTTTGAGATCCAGAAGAATATACAAGACAAATCTCTTGTTCTGCCCGAGTTACACCTACATAAAAGAGACGTTCACCATTTTCGTCATTCCAAATTTTCTCAACACCAGCTATAATAACAACCTTAAACTCCATTCCCTTGCTGCTATGCAGGGTTGTTAGCTGCACCCCACTGGTGAAGTTAACAAAATCACTTAGCTTCCATTCACCTAATTTACTATCTTGTCGGGTTATTTGTTGTAAATTCTCTAATGCCTCCACTTCATCTGGAAATATCTGCTTATACTCTTCTAAGGTTAAATAAAAATTCATTTCATTTCTAACGTAAGAGAGCCATTCGCCAAGACGCATATTCCTTCCTTTAATAGACCATATTAATTTAATGAGTTTCAACCTTACTTCACCATCATTTCTATCTCCTAAACTTTGAGGTTGTATTATGCAAGACCATGTCAGCACCAACTCATTAAATACTTTGGCTTTGCTAGCTTCATCTCCTAATTCCCCAAAATTTAAACACAGACAACCTAAATCTTCCAACCATTGAATTAAGGTTAAACTTCTGTCATAATCTGGACTCTTATCCAAAGCAAATTCCGCCAATTCAAATTTGAAGTGCAACAAGTGCTGATGTGTGAGGGTACATTACTTCGTAAGGCGTTCGATAGTCAAGAGATTTTCTAGGTCTGTGATTGATCAAACCAACCACAC
>JBHJNL010000191.1:0-11608 GCA_050330855.1 Thermosynechococcaceae cyanobacterium
GTATTTTCAATATTGAAAGACTGTTCCAAAGGATTTCCCTTGACCTCAATGGATATCAGACTTTTGCCGTAACCTAAACACCATATCTAGTGGCTACCACGCGAATTCCCGGAGAGCCCAAATTAGAAAATACTGAAGACCTGAACCTCGTTCACCAAACACTCTGCTAGTTCCCTTGATTGAGCTGCTGTAGTTGTTTTTCTAGATCCTGCTGATGGCGACCATACTCTGTCCAGTTGCCGTTTTGGAGCGCGCTCTTTGCTTTTCGATAGGTTTCTAAGGCCTGCTTGGCTAGGGACCGCGCTGGGCCGATAGCCTGAGTGGCTTGGGGCTGCTCTATTTTTTGTCCTGAAGCCTGCTGCGCCGCTGGCGTTTGAGGTTGACCTTTGCCAAACAACGTCGCCAATGCCTTCTCAAGGGTATCTTCCATCACAATCGCACTATCGTAGGCTACAATCACCCGCTTTAACTCTGGGAGTTGTCCCTGTTCAGCTCGTAAATAAATGGGTTCTACATACAGCAGCGACTCCTCAATGGGAATCACCAATAGATCGCCGCGAATGACCTTAGAGCCGGCTTGACTCCAAAGGGTGAGCTGCTGAGAAATAGACGGGTTTTGGTCAATGCGAGCCTCAATCTGACGGGGACCGTAGATTACCTTTTTCTTCGGGAATTCATAGAGCAATAGATCTTCCGTGTCATCGGAACGAGCTGCCATCCAGGCGATCATGTTGTCTTTGTTGGTGGGGGTAAAGGGCAGAATCAACATAAATTCAGTCTTGGTTTGTCCTGGCAGTCGCATGGTGACGTAGTAAGGCTCCATCGTCATCTGCTGTTGGGAGCCTTCAATCGATTGCTTCGGAAACTGCCACAAGTCCTCTCGGTTATAGAAAACCTCTGAGTTTTCCATGTGGTAGGCCCGGTACATTTGGGCCTGAATCTTGAATAAATCAAGGGGGTAACGGAAGTGGGCCTGCAACTCCGCCGGGATCTCGGTCGTGAATAAATCAGGGAACATTTTGCGATAGGTGTTCAGCACCGGATCTTGCGGATCGACAATATAGAACTGCAGGGTGCCGTCGTAGGCATCAACTCGAACTTTAACGGAGTTACGAACATAGTTGACTTCATCACGAACCAGCTCATAATCGTCTTGGTTACGAATCACGTCCTCAGCCCCTGGGCTAAACACCACGGGTTCTGAGTAGGGATAGCGGTTGCTGATCGTGTAGGCATCAATGAGCCACTGCAGGCGACCGTCGATGACCACTAAATAAGGATCGTGATCGAAGCGCAGAAAGGGGGCAATGCGCTGGGCGCGATCGCGAATCTGCCGATGATAGTGAATCCGAGAGCCATCTTTGAAATAGTCTGAAATTAGCAACTCTAGGGTACTGAACTTCAGTGAATAGGCGGTGCGCTGCCAGATGTTTTGCATGGGTACGCCACCCTTACCGCTGTAGTTTGTGGTGGTGTTTTCATTGCCAGCCGGGTAGTCAAATTCTGGAGTGGTTGTTCCGGTAAAGATATAGTTGCCGGTGGCTTCACCGTAGTAAATGGCAGGTTGCTTAATAGGCAGATCAATAGAAGCTTCTGGGGGAATATTTTTGATGTAGAACTGGGGCTGTCCGTCAGAGGTGGCTTGGTTGACGGGACTCATCGCCAAGCCGTAGCCGTGGGTGTATTTGAGGCGCTGGTTGACCCAGGTTTTGGCCTTAGCCGCTAGCTCATTGGTGTCTAGCTCTCGTGCGGAGAGCATGACCTGCTCGCTTTTGCCGTTCAAGGTATAGCGATCGACATCGACATCTTTGAAGCTGTAGTAGAGTCGAATTTCTTGGAGCTGCCGATAGGTGCTAAGTAGCGTATTTGCGCCCCAGAGACGAATATTACTGAGGGTTGGTTCATGCTGCTGCAGGGTTGAGGCGCTGAGTTCTGCCTTGGCAGCATAGTTCTGCCGCTGTACGTCACTGAGCTGATAGGCGGATTGGGTGAGCTTGATGCTGTTGGCAATGTAAGGCGCTTCTTTTTCAAGTTCATTGGGTTCTACAGCCAGGGTTTGCTGCGCCCAGGGATAGATACCATTGGTGACAATCAGGGCTGCGAGAAAAATCCCAATCCCGATGACGGGCAGCACTACTTGGCTGCGGCGAAGTGATATCAACACCAGCAGGGCCAAGCCAATAGAAATGCCCACCATGATGCCGTAGCCCTGTAGTCGGGCATGAACGTCGGTATAGCCAGCTCCAAACACGACGCCCGTGGGGGAATACATGAGCTGGTAGCGTTCTAGCCAGAAGCCAAGGGCGGTGAAAAGTGCGATCGCAACCACCAAAACACTCACATGCACCTTTGAAAAGCCCACCAAGGCATGACGCCAGCCCGTACGAAGACTAATCGATCCTTTCAGGGTATAGACAAACAGAGCGACGACCAGGCTCCAGATCAGCAGCAACATCACCCACGCACGGAGGGTTTCGTAGAGGGGCAAGCTAAACAGGTAAAACCCAATATCATGCTTAAAGATGGGGTCTTGGCTACCAAATGAGCTTCGATGGAGATATTTAAGAATCTTTTCCCACTCTGAGATGCTGGCGGTGGCTGCGCCCCAAGAGATGACGCCGATCAGACCCAGCGCTAAGCCCTTTGTGATCAAATCGGTGTAGTGAGAATACTCAGTGTTGTCGAGGTAGTGGAAGTCGCGATCTCGACTCCCCCGCATAGCCACCAAATAGTTCCCCCACAGGAATAGGGCATAGATCGCAAAGATTGCAAGTGCAATGACGACCTGCCAAGTCAGCCGAGTCCAAAACACATCGGCAAAACCCACCGCGTCATACCACCAGGACTCCGTGAGCAACTCCACCAGCAAGCGACCTAGCGGAATACTCGCGATTAAAATCAGGAGCAGAATCAGGTAAATACGGACGCGCTGGGTCTTCATCATTTAGGTCGCCTCAAAAATACGGCAACAGCCGCTCTGCTGCCATTCTCGCAGAGGATGCCTATCTCTCGTATATTTAGTTAATGGACTAGAACGATGTCAATCCCTTTCGACACAAGACAATGATGGTCTAAATGCGTTTGCTAGTAGTGAAATCTAGCCGCCAAGAAATAGATTCTTTCATGTTCAATCAGATAGACGATACGATGTTCTTGCGTCAGTCGTCGAGACCATAAATCAGAGCCAGCAAACTTCAGTGGTTCCGGCTTGCCAATCCCTATAAATGGATCACGCTCAATCGCATTAACGAGATCCAGTAAACGCAACGCAACCTTGCGATCAACTTGAATCCAGTACTGCAGATCCTCACGGAACTTACGAGAAAAAGCAATTTCAGTGGCATCTTTTGAAACCGAAAGCTTATTCTTCTTGCTCAAGCCCCAGCTCCTCAGCTAGCTGCTCAATGCTATCGACGACCTCATATTCCCCTGCTTTGACTTCTTCAATAGCTTCAAATAATCGTCGTGCATTCATGGGAGATCGCAGCAAATGAACGGTTTCCATGAGACTCGTGAGTTCATCTTCGGCAATCAAAGCGACCCCCGGTCGCCCTCGACGACGGATCACAGCGATAGATCGATTATCTTCGATTTCGTTAAGCGTTTCGGCCAGATTAGCTCTAGCCTGCGTGTAGCTAATATCTTTGGAGAGCATTTTTAAGTACGCTATGCCTGTACTTAGAGTATACTCTTATCCCATTCACTACGAGTCGATTCAGTTCAAGGGCAAGACTCAGAGCTACGCTGTTCCACCTAAAGTGCCTCTATATCGAGCTAAGGCAGTCAGTGAAAAGTGTTGCTGATATAGGTGATACTTCAGATAGAAATGGCAGGGAAACCCTGTGCCCGTAAAGTAATCTTCATCCCAGGCTCCATCTTTTTGTGTGGCTAGCAAATACTCAACCCCACCTTCAATAACAGGCAAATGATAGGTGCCCGTCGCATCACCTGCCGCCAATAGACCCATCAATGCCCAAGCGGTTTGGGATGCCGTACTTGGTCCTTGACCTTTCAAGCTCGGATCGTTGTAGCTTTTACAGCTTTCACCCCAGCCTCCATCAGAGTTCTGGCAGCTTACGAGCCACTGTGCGCCCTTGCTAATCGCTGACTGAAAATTCTGTGGCTCCACCAGCGATAGAGCCGCTAAAACACCGCTGGTGCCATAGATATAGTTGACGCCCCAGCGACCAAACCAACTGCCGTCGGCCTCCTGCTCCGCCTTGAGGTAGTCTAGACCGCGCTTGACTCGGCTCTCTGTGAGTAAATGAGGGGCTGGTGGTGTACCATTCTGGCTGGTGTGCTGATGGCTCGGAGCGCGACCCAGCATTTCTAAGACCCGCGCTGTCACATCAGCAGTATTGGGATCAATCATGGCCTTGAGATCACCGTAGGGGAGCCAGTTGAGCCAGTCCTGATCATTGTCGATATCAAAGGCCGCCCAGCCCCCAGGCTTACACTGCATGGTGGCAACCCAATTGAAGGCTCTCGTAATGGCGGCCTGCTTGGCCTTTTCGTCAGGAAGCGTCACCTCATTGAGTGCCATCACGACGACCGCAGTATCATCGACATCGGGATAAAATCGATTCTCAAACTCAAAGGCCCAGCCGCCGGGTTCACCTACTTTGTTTTTTATTTTCCAGTCGCCATAGTCGAGAATCTGCTTTTCTAACAGCCACTGTCCCCCCTTCACGAGGACGGGATGATCACGATCTAGGCCTGATTCTGCTAAGGCCCGCATCACTAAGGCCGTATCCCAAACCGGCGAAATGCAGGGCTGCACCTTATATTCGGTTTCGGTTTCAAGGGCAAAGTTATCAACTGCCGCTAATCCGCGCTCAATAATGGGGTCGTGAACGTCATAGTCTAGGGCTTTGAGACCCAGCAGTGAATTGAGCATCGCGGGGATAATGCCGCCCCAGTCTCCGGTGGCCTCTTGGCGCTCTAGTACCCATCTCTCTGCAGCTTTAAGCCCCTCTTCACGCAGCGGGACGAAATTTGTTGCTTCGGCAAACTTGAAAATACGGTCTAAGCCGACGAAAATATCGGTCCAGTCGCTGTTGTGGGGGAGGTCGAAGGTGGCTTGAGAGCGACCTTCTGTATACAGCTCATCTAAGGTAATGCCTAGGTCATAGACGGGTTCTCGATCCATGACGAGCAAAAGCGGCACGGTACTGCCTCTGGCCCAGCTCGACATTTCATAAATGGTAAAGGGGGCTGAGTCTGGCAGCAGCATGATCCAAGGCGGCAGTGACGGAATGCCCTTCCATTCGTAGCAGCCGATCAAGGCTAGGTGCAGCTTGGTAAAGATGCGGCTTTGGCTGATGCCGCCTCGCTCAAGAATAAAGGTACGGGCTGACACGAGGGCGGGGTCGGTGGTTGAGACGCCCAGCAACCGCAATGCCATGTAAGCTTCGATGGTGACGCTCAGTTGACCACCATCGCCGTAATACAGTTCCCAGCCGCCGTGGTCGCGTTGGTGGTTGCGTAGATAGGTTTCAACTTTGGCAAGGGGACGGGTGCGATCGCTTCCCCAAATCTTGTGGGTGAGTACAGCCTCTGAGGTTATGGAAACGTTGGACTCCAGTTCAGCCCACCAGTAGCCTTGGGAATCTTGGGTTGAGAGCAGGTAGCGTTGGGACGATGCGATCGCACTTTCTAGCTTGGCAACATCAATCCCGGTTGGAGCTTGCATAGTTGAGGGTATAAATAAACGAAGTTAATGGGCCTATATCTTGACAGAACAGGAGATCCAGCAAACCACAACATACCGTTACCGAATCCGTCTTGGCAATATAGTTCCAACCCATCTAGAGGAACTCCCTCTCCGAGAGGATAGTCTCAATAGAGAGGGTAGAGCCATGACCGGATCGAGATCACACATTGAACGGGGTGCGATCACGGTTATGGTCAGCACCGCGTAATAGATTAGAGGGGAGTTGATTAGTCGCTTAACGTCGATTAATCAAGCTTTTACAGGCGAATAGTTCACCCGTTAGGCATCTGGGTGACAAGGGGTAAAAAAAGTCATGCTGAAAAATATGCGTTTTCAAATTCAACAGGTTGTTAAGACTACAGCCCTAATCGTTGCTGCGGGTCTCATGGTGCAGAGCCTACCGAGTTGGGCTGGGTTTAACCCCAGAAACAGAGAAGCTCGTCGTCCCGGCAATCGACGTCCCGGCGGCACTCGCTCAGATTGCAAGACCGATACAACACCACCGTTAACCCCATTAGTGCCTGCGAGTAATTGGGGCTTGACGATTTCCCCCTATCCCACCTTCCACTGGTATATGCCCACTGGCAACAACCACCCTAGAGCTGAGTTTGCCCTTTACAAGGTGACCAATGCAGACAAGATAGAAACCGAAGGATTTGTGCGCGAAGAAGAAGAGGTCTACAGCACTCAGTTTCAAATTAATCAGCAGTCGGGTATTGCGAGTCTGACCTTACCCTCTGAATCGACGCTATCGCCGTTAGACGTTGGGCAGGCTTATTACTGGCAGGTCAAGTTGCTTTGCCCCGATGAGACGGGAGAAGACTATGTTGTTAGTCAATACGTAGAGGGCTGGGTGACTAGAGTTAATCCCAGTGCTGGACTGGCAGAAAAGCTTGCACAGGCACAACCCGTCGCACGAATTGATCTCTTTGCCGAAGATGGTCTTTGGAACGATGCACTTACGCAATTAACAACACTCCAACGGATTCATCCTGAAGACCAACAGCTTAAGCAGGAATGGACAGCGCTCTTTAATTCTGAGTACGTTAATCTCTCTGAGATTCCACCCAAGCTGATTGCTCAGCCAGAGTAAAAGCTGCTCAGTAAATCAGGAAGTTGCTGCATATCGTGAAATGCGATCGCACCTTCTTGTTCTAACGACTGAGCAGGAGTCAGCTTGGCATAGCCAAAGACCTGCATGCCTGCACTGACCGTTTTAAATCATCTGTAAGCTCTGAAACCATAGTTTCTCAAAGCTAAAGCCCTCTTGAGCAGCAGCGGCCTGAGCCGCCTGCTGTAGATCTGCCTCCGTGAGCGCAAAGCCATGCTCAGTAGCAAGGGCAATCACATCTGCTGACGATCGACAGGCCACATGTCGCTTATTGAGCGACTCATTATCATGGAGCAGCTCAAAGAAAGGACGGCTATGGGACGGCAATTGGCTAAGCCACTGTTGGTAAACTTGCTGAGTCAAACGTTTGAAGTCATCGCCTGTGAGCTGAAAGCCCAGTTCCTGAGACAATCCCATGAATTCACCCACAGAGGTCATCCCTCGAATTCGAGCCTGCAGCTCAGGCGATGCGGCGATGCGCTGGCTAAAATCTTGAACCGTTTGAGATAGCATTAGAGTCCTCATCTCCATCACAATAACGTGAGTGGGTCTACATCTATCGCTAGTCTGACATCTTTAGGGCACTGCATCTGGAGTTCGGCCACCGGCAGATGCCAAGCAGGCATTCCATCAATGGTGGGCGGTAGTTTCAGTAAAACCTGCCAGCGATAGCGACGGGCCACTCGCAGAATATTCGCTGGCGCTGGCCCTAAAATTGCTGCGTTCAAGCTGAGGGTTTCGATGTGCTCCGCGAGATAAATTGCAATTTTCTGCGCGGTTTTCTCTACCTGTGGTTCACTCAAGCTACTGAGCCGCAGCACAATCAGTTGACCATAGGGCGGATACTGGAGGGCTTGTCGATACTGTAGTTCGGTCTCGACGACGGTTTCATAGGCATAGCGCTGCACGGCCTGGATAACAGGATGCTCAGGATTATAGGTTTGCATGACCACCTGACCCGGCTTCTCTCCTCGACCGGCTCGCCCTGCCACCTGCAGCAGGGTTTGAAACGTGCGTTCACTAGCGCGAAAGTCGGGAAGGTTGAGCAAGCTATCGGCTGCAAGCACGCCCACAAACTGAACTTGAGGGAGGTCAATCCCCTTGGTGAGCATTTGAGTCCCCACCATCAAATCAGCTTCACCGGCAGCAAAGCGATCTAGCAACTCGCGATGGGCACCTTTGCGGCGGGTGGTATCGCTATCAAACCGCAGGACTCGTAGGTTCGGGAACTGTTGACTGAGATCTTCCATGACCCGCTGGGTACCGCTGCCAAAAAAGCGAAAATAGGGCGAGGTGCAGTCTGGACATTGGGGCGGCTGAGTTTGGGTAAAGTTGCAGTAGTGACACCGCAGGAGCGGGTGCTTAATTTCAGCGCTGTGATGATAGGTGAGCGATACGCTGCAGTGGGGACACTCGACCACATATCCACAGCTTCGGCAAGAGACAAAAGTGCTGTGGCCGCGCCGATGGATAAATAAAAGCCCTTGCTGCTCGCTGTGAAGCTGATTGAGACCCGCCTGCAGTTTGCGACTAAATAAAGAGCGATTGCCCTGCTCTAGCTCTAGTCGCATATCAACGATCGCAATCGGCGGCATCGGTCGGGCATGAACCCGCTGGGGCAGCGACAAATAGTGAAGATTCTCAGGCTTAGAGGAGCCAGATAATAAATGCTGGGATGTCGCCCAACTCTCTAGAGAGGGTGTCGCTGAACCTAAAATCAGTGGACAGTGATCCATCTGAGCGCGCCAGTGGGCAACGGTGCGGGCATGGTAGCAAGGCACCGGACGATCTTGTTTATAGCCCCCGTCGTGTTCTTCGTCTAAAATCACCAAACCCAGGTTGGTTAGGGGCAAAAAGACTGCAGAGCGAGTCCCAATCACGACTTGAGCCGTCTCAGATAAGAGCTGTCGCCACGTATCGTACCGTTCACCATCCGAAAGAGCGCTGTGATACACCCGAACGCGATCGCCAAATCTAGCCCGGAAGCGATCGGTGAGCTGGGGCGTCAACCCAATCTCAGGGACCAGCACTAACACAGATTTCCCCTGTTTCAGAACAGGAGCAATGGCCTGTAAATACACTTCCGTTTTGCCAGAGCCGGTGACACCGTGCAGCAATACCTGATGGAAGCCCTGCAGCGTTTGCATCACAGCAAGCGCCTGCGCCTGATCGGGGGTTAAGATCTGGGCCTGGTCCAATTGAAAAGCGCTCTGCTCCAGTCGTAAACGTTCCTGTAGAGCAATGGCAACGCAGCCTTTTTCTTCAAGGGTTTTGAGGGTTTTAGGGGTGGTATGACACAGCTCTACAAAAGGCTGTAGCCACATTTCACCGCCCTGCTGCTGCAGCACAGCGAGGACTTCTTGCTGCCTTGAGGTGAGTTCGGCTCCGGTATTGCCGAGCAGCGTCACGACCTGTTGGCGTTTGGGCTGGGCGTGGGATTGAGGCTGCACATAGCTTTCAATACGTCCCTGCTGACGCAGTTCTCTCAGTGCCCGGTTGGCTCCCTTGACCTGACGCTGCAGATAGGTCCAGGTATAGTCTTGGCTCGGACTTTGTTGTAGAACTTCGATTAACTTTTGGGCGGTGGGGCTAAGGGAATGAGGTCTATCTAAGGATGATTGCGTTAGACGGATGCGGCGTTGCGATCGCACCAGCAACCCCGGCGGCAGCGCCACGCGAATCACCGCCATCAGCGGCGCATGATAGTACTGCGCGACCCGCTCTAGCAGCGGCCAGTAGCCTGCGGGGAAGAGACTAGAACTGACAAAATCCACCACCTCTCGAATCTGGGCTGTCGCGAGAGACTCTGGCAGCTCACCCAGGCAACGAATGACAATCCCGCCCACTGTCTGCGCCCCAAAGGGAACGCTGAGGATATCACCGGCTTGAACCTTTAATGCTGGCGGTAAGCGGTAGGTAAACAACTTCTCGGCCCCTGGCGAATCCACCAGAACTTCTACAAAGCGATCGCCGTCTATGGATGAATCAGTTAGGGATGGCGAAGGAGTCAAGATAATGGCTTAGGGTTGGGGTTGCGATCGCATCAGCTCTACTGTGATGTTACCCGTATAGTTGGGGATCGGAGGAGCCAGTTTAGTGAGTCTGACTTGGACCTGTTGAATTTGTCGATGGGTGAGGGCTTGTCTGGCAATCTCGCTAGCGAGTCTCTCAATGAGATTAAAGCGCTCCGTCTCGATTAGCCTTTGGGTTTCACCAATGACCCCGCGATAATCTAGCGTATCGACGAGGCGATCGCTTTGCCCCGCAGGTGAAAGATCGAGCCACAGCTTCAAATCTACCTCAAACCACTGACCCAACACCTGTTCTTCGGGTAACGCACCTGTGTAGCCATAGTAGCGGAAGCTGCCAAGGTGTAAGCAATCTATATTCATCATTCAACGTAAGGCAAGCGCACAGCAGACAATCTATCATGCGCGATCTCAGGCCACGAGACAACCGCAAATCGATCAGGCATACTAGGAATAGAATGTATCAACAACTACAATTCAATGGAGTCTAGCCGAGGGATTGCGGCCCCATCACACCGCAGAGTCATGATTGGTGACGTCCACGGCCACTACCAAACTCTTTTGGCACTTTGGGAGCTATTGTCAATTCAAGAGAACGACCAAGTTTACTTTTTGGGCGATCTCATTGATCGCGGCCCTGACAGCGCCCAAGTGATTCAATTTGTTAAAGAGAGCGGCCACACTTGCCTGCTGGGCAACCATGAACACTTAATGCTCATGGCCTTTCCCAACGGCGAGCTAGATTGCATTGCCCTGCAAACCTGGATTCACTGTGGCGGACAGCCCACCCTCGATAATTACGATAACTTTGAAGACCTCAAAATAGATGCCCTCTGGCTAGCAACACTGCCGACGTATCTAGACCTAGGCGATATCTGGCTTGTTCATGCCGGCGTCAACCCCAAACTGCCCTTAGCAAAACAAACCAAAGAAGAACTCTGCTGGATTCGACAGGCGTTTCACCAGGCCGCGAAACCTTACTTCCCAGATAAATTGATCATTACAGGGCATACGATTACCTTTACGCTAGGCGTCTCTCCCGGACAAATAGCCCAAGGCCCAGGCTGGCTCGATATTGAAACCGGGGCATACCACTCCAGTAGCGGATGGCTGACCGCCCTTGACTATGATCGAGAACAGGTCTACCAAGTCAACGTTTTTAGCCAAGAGTCTCGTATTCGCCCCCTAACTGAATCAATTTCAGTCATGAAGACTTAAGTTAATGGTAGACCGGTGGCTTGCAAAGCATTCCCCAGCATTCAGAGATAAGTTTGAAGAAAAATAGATCGCAATGGTTTTAAGGCTAGGGTGAAGAGAACACCTCATCGAAATGATTTGGCTCAACAGACCACAAAACTCTACCCTGAGTTTGGCGTTACTCTAATACGTGACCAATGAGTATCTTTGTCGAGAATCTACCCTATGCCACCCATAAAGAAGACTTAAAGAAACTCTTTACCCCCTATGGCACGGTTATGGCGGTCATGATCATCAATACTCCCGCCGATAGCGAAACAGAAGAAGAACCCAGAGGCTTTGCCTACGTAAACATGAGTTCTGATGCCGAGGAAGAAAACGCGATCGCTGAACTAGAGAGTGTTGAGTGGATGGGGCAAACGCTAAAGGTCAACAAAGTCAGGACTTTGGACAATTTCGAAGCACAAAATCGATGAACGCTATGTAAGAAAGGATAATGACAGTTTTAATCACAAGACTCGTCATTACCCCTAACTACATTATTATGCCTATCCTTCA
>JBHJNL010000192.1:0-6702 GCA_050330855.1 Thermosynechococcaceae cyanobacterium
TTGTATAACGGGTGTGGGGGCGACTCTCATTACTGCCACAGCAAGGACACGGATGTGAGAACAGATCCATAACGCAACTAAATTTAGATTGTTGTAACTCCTGATCGTTCTAAAGTATATACAGAAAGGGTTGTTCTATCCCATGTGACGGAACCAGTGCCCTCCAGTGGGATGGTTCTTCTATCGTACTTCTATCCCCGATGATCTATCCTGTGAATATGTGGTTTAACGTTGATCTGTGAAGCGTTAATCGAGGTTATGCTCTCTATCAATGCAATATAAGAATTTGTGGTTTGAGCACAGTGGCGACCCCTGAATCATGGGATGTAAAAATTAGGATTCCATCTTTCTCCGTGAAGGTTTTGAGTGCCTCCAGCATCAGTTGTGGCAATGGATGAGATGGATAGTCTGTCCAACTTTACGGGCACTAGCATTATGGTTGATTTCCAGGTGCCCTTTGATAATCATCAGGCCGAGCGCGATATCCGTATGATGAAATTGAAGCAGAAGATATCAGGTTGTTTCCGCTCTTTGGCAGGAGCACAGCAGTTCTGCCGCAGTCGTGGCTATATCTCGCCATTCAGAAAGCAAGATATCCCGTTACTTGAGGCACTCCAAAGCATCTTTGCTGGAAATCCTGTACTGTCAATACTTCAGCCTGAGTAGTTACCCCTGAAAAAGACTAACTATAGAGAAATAAGAGAAATCCATTGTTCCTGTCGTTTGCGGTATTCCAAAGGCTTACCATCATGAATCGCAGAACCATCCTGTTATCTCTCCTTTGTGCCTTGATACCCGCCCCGGCCTTTGCCATTCCCTTCAAGTTTGGAGACTATATTTGCCCCCGTGAGGGCACCGTCGAGATTCGAGCCGGTATTGCCATTAAGCGCGGCAGTGATCCAACTGAAACGCTCAAAAAACATCCACCAGAGCAACGGGCTGTCCTCGGAAAGGTCACGCCCGGTGAATGTATGGTGGTGGTGCAAAATCAGGCTAACGGCTTTAAATCAGGGGGATATACTTGGTACAACGTCCATCGCAGTAGCCTGCATGGCTGGACTGCGGGAGAACTCTACAATTGGGCCGGAAATCTACTTGCACCAGAGCAAGAAACCGATGATAGTGTTGTTTCAGATGCATCTAGTCTTCTCAATTCTCCGTAAAAGGGGCCTCTTTCTGTTGTACGCATTAACGTTTTGTCGAGTAATGCTAATGCCGAGGCTCTATCGCCCACAGCTTTATCACTGGAGTCCTCGCTATGCTTGAGAGTTGCCCCCGTTGCTCCAGTCGTTTGGGGCGTCCGCTTAATTCGGGTCGCCAGGTCTGTGCTGAATGTGGTTGGTCAAGTTCACCGCCAAAGACAAAAATGCCACCCCCGCCACCCCCCAAGAAAGAGGGAATTGCTCACATTGTGCAGCTTTGCTGGCGCATTGTGCAGCGTGTGGTGCGGCTCAGCGTGGCCTGGGTCAAGGAAAAATTTCAAGGCTATCAGGAATCTCGATCTAAGAATAAAGTGAAACCCGGTCAGGTAATGGCGGGACTGAGCGATCGCCTCTCTGCCTTAGAAAAGGCGATCCCGACGGTCTCTAAGTTCCCTTGGATTACGCCAGATGAGGCCTTTGAGGCCTTAGGAGGAGATCTCGATAACCCCCAGTCTGTGGTTCGCGCCCTTAATGGTAAAGCGGCGGTTTCCTTCGCCCGTTTTCGCGTGATGAAGTCAGAACGGGAATGGCAAGCCTTTGGTTATGAGATGAATGCCGTGCGACGAGACGCGGATAAGTCCTGGGTGCGTCGGCTGCAGTAGCGCTTGCTGCAGTGGGAAAAGTCGCACGTCTGTCTGAATGGGGTGTATCCAGAGGCTAGAGAGATCTTGGAGAGCTTGATAGTCTGAATAAATGCTCGATCTACGCAGCCCTAGAAGGTTAGATGCACCCATCTAAATATTTTCATACAAAAAGGGGACTATCAATGACAGTCCCCTTTTTGTTATTTATCGATCAAGCTCTACTTAATCGTGCCCTCTAGCTGAGCCGTAGGAATTGGCTTGATCAGATAGAGATTCAGGAACTGAACTGCATTAGAGACAAAAACAGGGAGCTTCTTCAGAAACTTGATGGGCTTAGGTGCAGTGGATGCATCCACTGCCCGAAGCTTCTCGCCATTGGCAACACAGGTTTCTAGACGATCATAGAACTTAGGGTGGTCAACGTCTAGAACAATCGGAAACACACGACCAGCGGTGTAGTTTGTCTTTTCAATGACTTCCTTGTCGTACTCCCGTGCATTCAAACCCAACATGGCATAGAAGTCCGATCTGTTGAGATCGTTGAGGTACATGGTGGCAAACACCGACAGCAAGAAGAAGCGGCACCAGAGCCGTGCCTTCCAGTCGTTAAGAATATTGGGTTGCGATCGCATCAATGCATCAAAGAAGTCGCCATGGCGGTTCTCATCTTGGCACCAGTTCTCAAAGAACTCAAAGATGGGGTAAATACAGTCGTCAGGGTTCTGCTCTAGATGGCGATAGATGGTGATGTAGCGCCAGTAGCCAATCTTTTCAGACAGGTAGGTCGCGTAGAGAATGAACTTGGGCTTAAAGAAGGTGTAGCTGCGGCTCTTGGTCAAGAACCCCAAATCAAGAGACAGATTGAAGTCAGACATCGCCTTGTTCAAGAAACCAGCATGGCGAGCTTCATCGCGGGAGATCAGGTTAAAACACTCCGCCAGCATTGGATTCTTGTCTTTGATGCGACGGCTGATTTCTTTATAAAGCAAGAAGCCCGAAAACTCAGCGGTGCAGGAGCGCTCTAAAAATTCAATGAAAAGCTTGCGCTGTTCACCATCAATGTGGTCCCAGGACTTTTCAAAGCGATCGTCCCGTACAAAGTGGGTTTTGTTGTAGTCAATCTTGAATTCATCAAGAATGGCCTGCATCTCGTCTTCATTGATCGAGAGGTCCATCTTCGCCATTTCATCAAAATCGGTTGTGTAAAACCGTGGCGTCAGGATTGTTTCAGCAGCGGGGGACTTAACCCCTTCGCGAAGCTCAGTGGGTTCTGGCTTGTTGAGGGTATTTACCATGAGGGCCTCAATTGATAGTTTCGATGAAAGTACGCCGTCGTTAAAGACAGACATCAATCTTTCGTTACATTGCTTGAATGCACTGCAGACAGGCGATATAGCTCGAATAGATTAGACAATCGTCTACGCTGACTCTATCTGCAATGTTACATGAACTCTCTAGGAATCCCGGTGGTGGCGGCGGCAAGCGTTACATTTCGCAAAATGTTGTTCACATTTCTCTAAGCTCGGTTTGAACTCTCAATATAGGAATGCGTGAACAGCCGATGAGTGTTAAGACTTCTCCCTATGACTGGATTGAATCGTCGCTGGAAACCATTCATAAGGCGAACTGGTATCGTGCGCCGCGAGTGATTACCGGTCAACCCGGTCCGGTGGTGCAGTTTGGAGGGAGATCGCTCCTTAACTTTGCCAGTAATGATTATTTAGGGCTGGCGGGGGATAAGCGGCTGAAAAAGGCGGCGATCGCAGCCATAAAAACCCACGGCACGGGCAGTACAGGCTCTCGATTGCTCAGTGGACATCGGTCGGTACATGAAGAACTCGAAGGTGCGATCGCAACCTTCAAACAAACCGAATCAGCCCTCGTCTTCAGCTCCGGCTATCTCACCAACCTCGGCACCATCACAGCCTTGGTCGGCCCCCGCGACCTCATCGTGGCAGACGAATATAACCATGCCAGCCTCAAAAACGGAGCCAAGCTTAGCGGCGCAAAAACCTTTAACTACCGTCACGGCGATTTAGATGATTTAAAGATACAGCTCAAGGAATCTAGAAATGACTACCGGCGCTGCCTCCTGCTCACCGATAGCGTCTTCAGTATGGATGGCGATCTGTGTCCCTTACCCGGCTTATTGGATCTAGCCGATCAGCATGACTGCATGGTGCTCGTCGATGAAGCCCACGGCACCGGCGTTCTGGGGCCAACCGGAGCAGGTTGCGTCGAGCATTTTGGCTGCAGCGACACCCCCTTAATTCAGATGGGGACTCTGAGCAAAGCCCTTGGCAGCTTGGGGGGATATGTCGCTGGTTCTGCCCCGCTCATTGACTACCTTCGCAATCGTGCTTCTACCTGGATTTACACCACAGGGCTATCCCCTGCCGATACGGCGGCAGCGCTGGCCGCGATTCAGGTGATTCAAGCTGAACCACAGCGACGAGAGCAGCTTTGGCAGCGGGTGGCTCAACTTAAAGCACTGATGAGTGAGATTCCAAAAGTTCAGGACGGAACTTGGACGCTGTTACCGTCAGATTCACCCATTGTCTGTCTGCAAATGCAGAGTCCTAAAGTGGTTCTCAACGTGAGTCAGCAGCTATTAGAGCAAGGCATCTTTGCCCCTGCGATTCGGCCCCCGACAGTACCCACCAGTCGCATTCGGATTTCTGTGATGGCAACCCATCAGCCAGAGCAGATTGAAGCGTTAGTGATGGGGTTGCGATCGCTCTAAAGAACTGTGATGAAAACCTTCTGGTTTTTCAGGAGGATCCGGCGCTACGACCCAGACTGCATCATTGTCAGGCCAGAAGAGGTATGCGATCGCTTTGCCGAAACCCTCACCTTAATGTATCAATCCTATGCTTGGTAAAGTAATCTGGGTCAAAGCACCGAGTGTAGAAACCCTTTAAATGTCGCTAGACTTCAGAAACCTGAATCTGCTGTGGTCCTCGATTTTAGTCGAAACCCTACACCGCCTTGGCTCCACCACCGCAATCATCTGCCCCGGTTCCCGCTCAGGACCGCTCGCCGTGGCCTTTGCCGAGCACCCTCATATTGAGGCCATTTCTATCCTGGATGAGCGCTCTGCTGCTTTCTTTGCCTTGGGTTTAGCCCGTCGCACCCACACGCCAGTCACTCTCATCTGCACGTCGGGCACTGCAGGCGCTAACTTCTACCCTGCCGTCATTGAAGCGCGAGAAGGTCGCGTTCCATTATTGGTTCTGACGGCAGATCGTCCGCCAGAGCTTCGTCATTGCCATGCCGGTCAGGCCATTGATCAGCTTCAGCTCTTCGCTCGCTATCCGAGTTGGCAGGCAGAACTCTCTTTACCCAGTGCTGCTCCCCCTCGACTTGCCTATCTGAGGCAGACAGTGGCCTATGCTTGGGAGCGATCGCAACGCCCCACTCCTGGCCCCGTCCATTTAAACCTGCCTTTTCGTGAGCCGCTGGCCCCGATTCTTGATGCCGAGATTGAGGCCATGGCATCCGCCTTCAACGCTGAGCACTTTTTTGCTGCGGTGCAGCCGCTCCAGGCAACAGCCCCGATCAGCATTTTAGACACGATTTGGGAGCAGTGGCGACAGTGCCAACGAGGGCTAATCATTGCTGGACCCGCTTCCCCTCAAAATGCTGAAGCCTATTGCAGCGCGATCGCAACCCTCTCTCAATACCTGCAGTGGCCGGTTTTAGCTGAAGGACTCTCCCCGGTTCGGAACTTTGCCTCCGTTAATCCTTACTTGATTTCAACCTACGATTTACTGCTGCGCCATTCTCCATGGGCAGAACAACTGACTGCCGACGGCGTGATTCGCATTGGTGAATTACCCACCAGCAAGCGGCTTAGGGCATGGCTTCAGTCCGCCGACCCGCTGCAGTGGCTGATGGAGCCAGGGGACCACAATTACGATCCGCTCCACGGGAGAACGATTCACCTGCGGCTGACGGTGGAGCAACTGACTGCATCGCTCTCGCCTGCAGCGCCCATGCAATCGACTCCTCAGCCCTATCTCAAGGCATGGTTAGTCGCAGACCAAGAGATGCGCCAGTCGATTCAGCAGATGATGTCAACAACCTCAACGTTAGTGGAACCCAAGGTTGCCTGGATCCTGTCTCAGCACCTCCCGGCCCAGACGCCGCTGTTTATTGCCAACAGTATGCCGGTGCGTGATGTGGAAGCCTTTTGGCAGCCCAATGACTTGAATATTTTGCCCTACGGCAATCGAGGAGGCGCGAACGGCATTGACGGCACCCTTTCCATGGCGTTGGGAGTGGCCCATCGCCACCGTCCTGCGGTCCTCCTCACCGGAGATTTGGCGCTACTCCACGACACCAACGGCTTTTTGCATTCGCTGCAGGGACATTTGACGATTATTTTGATCAATAACAACGGTGGTGGCATCTTTGAGATGTTGCCCATTGCCAAGTTTGAGCCAACCTTTGAGACCTTTTTCGCCACGCCTCAGCATGTTGATTTTGCCAAGCTGTGCGCTCCCTACGGTGTTGACTATCAACAGGTCCAGTCATGGGAGCATCTAATCGAGTGCGTTAACCCGCTGCCCACTCAGGGCGTAAGGGTGCTAGAGGTGAGATGCGATCGCAAAACCGATGCCCAATGGCGTCAACAGAACCTTGGGAAGCATAAATTATCTGGAGCAGCGTGAGTCTAATGCCTGAAGAGCAGGACCGGAATCTCGCTTTTTCGGAGCGCATAGGTTGTGGTTCCCCCGATAATTAAACTGCGAATGCGGCTGGAAAGCGTAAATAATCTATAGTATATGCATAAACCAGGCTGACGCTACTAATGTTGACATGACAGGTTGTTCCCACCTGTCACTCCATTCATTGCTTTCAACAAGTCCTCTGATTTGTAATACGTTATGGGCACCCTCACGAGTCCATTGCAT
>JBHJNL010000193.1:0-4863 GCA_050330855.1 Thermosynechococcaceae cyanobacterium
GGCTGCCAGTTGCTCTCTGGCGAGACCAGCTCCAGTGCGTTTAGCTCCTGGAAATGCTCGGTTAGACTGAGACCCGCGACGCGAGTTAAGTGGGCTGCACTAACGCCCTGGAGTAAGCCCCCAGCCACAAAGGTAAAGGCGTGTCCCTTGAGCAAGGCACTCAATGCTTGGGTCGAAATTTCTACTAGACCTAGCTTCAGCATGGCGGTTGCCATTGTGCTTGCGATCGCTTGGGCCTGATTGACCGAAAACTTGAGGCGATAGAGACGGCCTAAATCCATCACCATTTTGCCGGAGATGGCGGCGGCAGCCAATAAATCCAGCGTGGGGACGGGGTTGGCAAAGGCGGTGGCTCCCGTAATCCACTGATAGCGCTCAATAATGGGCTGAGCCAATTCTTGACGAGTCTGGTTAAGCTGAATTTGAATCTCGGACTGCAGGCTGAGGGTTTGCTGATAGGTTTGCTGCAGAATGAGCTGTTCGGTGTCTTCTGCGATTATCTGACTCAGCCGCTGCTGCAGAGCCGCGATATCTGGTTCGGGGGTTTCCAGACTCTCGTGATAGGAGCTGTCTTCTTGGTAGCGACGAACTTTGATGGGGTTGGGTTGGGATGCGATCGCAACCACTCCCACTACCGAAGTTACATCTTGGAGTTGCTGCTTCAGCTTCTCTTGCAAAACCGTTCGCTGGGCAGGCAAATATTGATCCTTCTTATTGAACAACACCAACATCTGCTTTTGGTATGTGTTCAAAGCCTGTAAACATTGGAACTCAGATTGGGTCAAATCTCCCTGGGTCACAAACAGCACCACATCAGCCGTCGAGAGAGGCTGCGGTAGTTGCTTGAAGGTTGCCAGCGTTTCTAACGCATTCGCAGGGGGCACCGCCTCGGTTAGTAACTGAGGACTTTCACTAAAGTCGCAGTTGAACTGATCTTTCAAAAGGTCCACGATAGTGGATTTGCCCACACCATTATTGCCCATCACTGTTAGCTGCAGCGTCTCGCGTTCGAGGCCTGTCTTTACCTCTGTCAACCGGGGCTTCCAGGATTCTGCTACTTCGCCCACCATCTCTTCGAGATGCGTGATCAGCGTCTGGGTCTTATCAAAGGTCTTTTGGACAGTCTGTCGCTTCACCTGAGCTGTTTCTAGCGGGGCTATCTTTTTACGGCCCACCTTCAGCCACACCGCCAGAACGCCTAGCCCTAGCACAAGGCCCGTGACCATATAGTCAGAAAAACCCCGTTCATCGGGCCATAAGAAGTAGAGGGCAAAGACAATGGCCCCCACTCCCCACATAAGACGCTGTTGTGTTTGGGCAGACATACCTGGACCCCTCTTGTATGGGTATATTCTCTTCGCCATTCTCGCAGAAATCAGCCCGGAATCGCAGGCTTTGTCACAAAAGAATAGCCTTAGGAAAGTTAACTTTCCTAAGGCTATTCCGTGCTTGGTGGCGGGGCACGGATTTGAACCATGGACCTTCGGGTTATGAGCCCGACGAGCTACCAGACTGCTCTACCCCGCGTCGTCGCTTAAACAGTATAGCCACAAAGCTGCAAATTTGCCCACTTGTTTTTTGAGACTTGTAATCAGCACCAGAAACCTAAGAATTTTTTAGAGTCCCCAGCCGTCCGTAGATTTCTTGACTCTGACTAGTTTGAAGCCCCAGAGCTTCGGTCACCAGTGAGAGTCGCTGTTCCTGAATCGCCATCAGCTCAACCAATTGCGTGATTTGCCCATTAGTTTGTGCCTGACGGTCTGTTAAGGCTTCTACTTGTTTAGCGAGAGTTCCCAGTTGTTCAGCCCGCCTTAGATTCAGAGTCCTGCAGGTTGCGCGGTACAGCTAGCATTTGCTCAATTTGTTGCTGAAATTCTTCGTTCAGCATTGATTCTCTTCCTTTGCCTGTCTCTGCAGGAATTATAGGCGATCGCACTTTTATGCTAGCTCCACCATCGAGGGGATATGAGACTAATTATTTTTTGCAAACTGCCGCTAGCCCATAACAGAGATCACTGCTCAGCCATCAAATGATTAGTCTTTGCGGTTAGTTAAACCTATCCCACTGCCTACAACGATAGCTTTTTAGATCCTCATGGCTGATCATTTCTGCAGAGTTCAAGCAATACAGCGATTTTCATCTTTGTGGGGGGACAGTTGCAAATCCTGAAAAGCCTGCTCAGCAGAAGTTCCAGAATTGAACGTGTCCCCGACGAAGCTGCGATCTGCTGTATTCCACAACCGTCGCACTCTAGGGACCATCAAAGCCACCGCTTTTAGCCCTGACTACTGATGGCTATTAACCTTGGCTCGCGACTCAGTTGACGAAGCGTTGAGGCCGATAGTGCAACCGAACGGGTCAATGAGCATTGCCGCGCCCGCGCCGAAGCTAGTGACGATTGGGCCACGGTGAAGTCTTGCACCGCGCTCAGTAAGTGCTTGAATCGCAACTTGAATGTCTTCTACCTCCCAGTAGACTGTCGTTCCGCCAACGCCACCCGGACACTTTGCATCTGACGGGTGGAAACCAATCACCACTCCTGGCGCTCTGATGAAGGCGAACTGTGGGTTCTCCCAGCCAACCTCAGAGCCAAAGATCTCCGAGTACCAATTGGCAGCAGCAGAGATATCGGATACGAAAAGGAGGATGGATTCGACTTGCTTGAGCATGCCTTCCGAGTGAATTAATGAAGTTGGTAAATTTGAGTATTGGAGAGTCAATTCTTAGGATTCTTGATACACAAGCACCCAAAACACGCAAGTTGCTCAACCAAGTTGATGATGCAATTTTCTTGCACTGACCTTGAATAAAGAGGCAAGAGCAAAGGCTATATTCTCTTCTTCATGATCATTATATTTACAAAGCGCCCCTTATATTACTGACCGTAAACCTTCAACAAACCGCTCCATCCCATTTATGGTTTGCTCTGCCGTCAAGGCTCCGTGAGCAATGCGTAAGTAACAGCCTTCAGTTAAGCCAAAGGTATCACCCGGAATCACAGCAACGCCATGCTCTTTAATCAGCCGCTCAACAACTGTCATCGCCTTTAGCTCAGTGTTGAGTTTAAGAAAGACATAAAACGCCCCGTCAGGGTTTGGAATCACGCAAAAATCGCGGATCTGATCGAGCGATCGCAACACCTGATCATGCACCTGAGCAATCTCATCGATACATGGTTGGCAATAGTTACGCCCCGCCTCCAGCGCCCCCAACGCCGCATATTGAGACACCACCGGCGGACAAATCAAGATGGTGTCCTGAATCTTCTGCACCGCCGTCATCAAGTGAACCGGAATCACCATGTAACCAATCCGCCACCCCGCAAAGCCATAGGCCTTAGACAGACTAAATAAAGAAATCGTATGCTCCCCACCTTGATCAAACGTGGCCGGAGAGACGTGCTGAGCTGAACCATAGGTAAAGTACTCGTAGGCTTCATCGCTGATGTGATAGAGATGATGCTCCTGACACATCCGATTCACCGCCTCTAAACTTTCAGACGGATACACCGCTCCCGTTGGGTTATTGGGCGAAATCGTGACAATGGCGCGGGTCCGATCTGTAATCGCGGCTTCAATAGCATCGAGTCGAAGCTGATAGTGATCGTCAGTGGGCACGCAGACCGCTGTGCAGCTTGCCGTTGCGATCGCCATCTCATGATTAAAGTAATAGGGTGTCTGCAGAATAATCTCATCACCGGGATTTGTAATCGCCAGCAGCGCATTCACAAACCCCATATTGCTCCCCGCCGTCACCACGATCTGCTCATGGGGATTAACCGAAATCTGATTCTCCGTTAACAGCTTATGGGCAATGGCCTCCAAAAGTGGCGCAATCCCTTGAACCGCCTTGTATTTATGGTTTTCAGAATCTTGAAAGCAGTCCGACACCCGCGCTAAAGCCTGGGGCGGTGGCCCATAAAACACCACACCCTGTCCCAGCGAAATTGTGCCGGGATGCTGCCGAATCAGCTCCCCCACCACCGGAATGATCGGAGACTGGACCTGCTCCATCCGTGAGGAGAAATGACTCATAACCGTGCCATGGGGCCTGCATTAAGGAACAGCTTGGACAACATTCCAATGATTTGCTTTTTCAGCCTCAAGCTGCTGCACTGTCCGCTGCAGCGTCTCAATAATGCTGTACATCTCTACTGGGTCAAAGACACGCAAAAAACTACTTTGGGTCACAATGCCTAATCCCTGCCCCCAATTCCAAGACACGACAAAGCGTCGCACCCGCCGCTGCTGCATCTCTTGGTGCACCATCCATAACGAATCTTCAGGTGATAGCAAAAATAGGGGGCTGCTCATCACGTCCTGGGCCTGTTGCTTGGCAAGATTAAGCTGCAGTGATTGAAACTGCACAATATCGCGCTCGGTAATAATGCCAATGGGCTGCGGGGTTTCGCCAGCGTGATCAACAATTACAACACAGCTCACCCGATGCTCAGCCATTTGACGAGCCAACGATAAAACAGACGCCTCAGGTCTGGCCTGCACTACGTCCGTTGACATCACCTCTGCCACTCGCCGCATTTTGAGCAGGTTGGCAGGCTTCAACACCTGGCGCAGGGTTTCAGGAGAGACGACCCCCACCAGCTTTTCCGCTTCGTCAACAATCGGAAGGTGGCGAATACGATAGCGTCGAAACAGGAACAGAACCGCGAAAATATCCTGCAGGTTACTTTGAAACAGGGTCTGCACGGGATGAACCATCACCTCTGCAATGGAGACCCCTTCAAGGGCTACGGTGTACACACAAGTCCTCCCAGAGCGGTTTTCCACCCGATAAAAATGGATTCAAACCGCCTCAGCCCATGAACTAAGGTGGGCATTCCAGGCGGTCTTTGAGAGCGATAG
>JBHJNL010000194.1:0-7347 GCA_050330855.1 Thermosynechococcaceae cyanobacterium
AGGACACGGATGTGAGAACAGATCCATAACGCAACTAAATTTAGATTGTTGTAACTCCTGATCGTTCTAAAGTATATACAGAAAGGGTTGTTCTATCCCATGTGACGGAACCAGTGCCTCAACCTGAACACCGCTAAAAATACCCAAACAGCCCCGCTTATTGAGAATGGGGGCTACCGAAAAACACGGGATTTAAAATAACAAAACCCCCTACTAGAGGAGGTTCTGAGTCAATCGGAGCGGCGGGATTTGAACCCACGACCCCCACTACCCCAAAGTGGTGCGCTACCAAGCTGCGCTACGCCCCGTTATTGCCTATCAAGCGTAGCATAAGGTATTACGTTTTGGACTTCGCGTTCTCTAGGTAGTCTTGATAGCGGGTTCGCAGCGTTGACAGCAACATTTCTTCGCTAGGATCTAGCCAATATTCCACTAGCGTTTGACCGAAGGCCCAGGCTTCTTGAGCAGGTGACTGTGCCGTTTCAAGCAATAGAGGCCACAGAAATAGCAGATCAAAGTTTTGTTCAGCAGTTCCTAGCAAAGAATAGAGTTCCCAAGCCATTTGCAGTTTGCCCATCACAACGGGCGATTGCTCAATGGGTAGATTCGTTGCCAGCACCGTGGCCAGGGCCGGAGAACCTGACATCATGGTTGAGATAAAGCCTAAAACCGGACTCTTGAGAAGTGCTGCTAATCCCTGAGTAGTACTCATCTGAAAGGCATAGCGCTCAATAATCTTGGCGGCTGCTTGGACTTGTGCGTTTTGATCTCTCAAAAATCGGGCTAAACGCCCCTGTTGAGCAGAGGGTAGGGCGTTAACGATCGCATCAGACAGCGGGGTGACGCCCCAAGCCAAGCGATCAGAGGCGCTCGTAACCAACGGCAATAGGGTGGGACTCAGGTCCGCTAATATTTCCTGTCGATAGGCTATTGCCTCTCGAATCGCCTTTTCTTTCGGGCGCTGCCCTTGCTGCCAATCATAGGGAGGCTGCCATTCTCGGATAGGCCGGAGCCGGTCCACCTGGGTCACCACAATAATGAGGGGTAAGTCCTCTGCCTGTACCTGATCAAGAAACTCACGATCCATCTGGAGAGCTGGGTCGAGGGCTGGGGTGAGCAGCAGTAAAACATCGGCAGAGGCTGCCTGCTGTAGGACTTGCAATCGCAAATCATCACGCCCCACCTGTTCATAGCCAGGTGCATCCCACAGCGTTAGCGTTTCTCCGTCTGGGGTCGAAAATTTATAGGTCTCAAAGCGATCTGTACTGGGCAGCACATCAACCTCTGCCAGCTCTTGCTTGAATAATGTATTGATGAGACTACTTTTACCTGCCCCCGTTCGACCCACCAACAGAATGTTGAGCGGTGCCTGTTCGAGCGCTTCCACTGAGTCGGCCTGCTCAAAGAGCTGTCGTAGCGTTTGTGTTTTTTCGGGTGCAACCGCTTCCACCACGATAGGTTGAGGGACTTGACCGCTGTAGAGTGCGATCGCCCTTTCCCCAAGTGCCTTTAGGGTTGTCTCTCGCATGAGCTGCCCCAAGTTGCCGAGCAACTGCTGATTGGCCTGACTGCGATAGGACTGAGTTGCGGTGCGAGCCACGGCTGCTGCCGGATTGAATAACCAGCGAGACCAGTTCAGCATCTTAAGAGCTGTCCGGGCTGCTGGCTCTAATCGACGGTAGGTTTCATAGGTTTCATAGGCTTGCCCAATGGTGACCTGTCCGAGGGTGGGGGCGAGCTTCTGCATCCAGGCATCGACATCATCCACCGTGCCGCGCAGTAGCCCGTAGGCTTGGGGCACATAGATATTGAGCAGCGGACGCTTCACCTGCGGGTAGTAAACCTGAGCCACTGCCGTGACGAGACTTTGACAGCGTTCAAAAAAATGAGGCCAATTCTCCCAAGGGAGAACGTCCTCACGGGCTGCGACTAAGATGCGTTGAACCTCAGACTCTGCTTGAGCCGCCAGCGTTGCTTGCTCGATGTTTGACGGTTCAGCCGTTTCAAGGTTGCCCGATATATTAATGCTATCGAGCTGAGGAATCCTGAGCCAGCGAGCTAGCAACCACCGCCAGCCCAAAAGAATCAACACCACAACAGCCCAAATCCAGCTTAGGTGCCAGTCATGAATCTGGACGCCTGCCGCAACGGCCAGAAACCCCAACACCGTCGCAATGGGTAGAATGAGTGCGAACCACTGCCAGATTCTCAGACGTATCATGAATTGAAGTTTGTCTCAGGAGATTACGGAACAGGTGTCACGGTACTTGTCGTCTCGGTAGTGGGCGTAATGGTGGCAACTATGATTAGGTCTTGCATATCAAAGCCTGCCTCTTGATTATTCATCTTTCGACGGTTGTCATAATCGACACCCAACTCAAATAAAAAGATTAACTGATTGCTTGCAAGTGAGACACGGTAGCTCTTGTTCGGCGAACTAGAATTGATGACTTCTAAGTAAGGCTTATTACCATTCTCAGGATTTTTTGCATCAAGATATTTTGAACTTTCTTGCTGACCACTAAAGGGCTTAAAGGTGGGGAGAGTATCACCATTCTTCAGGACTAGAACCTGCCTGCCTTTATCGGTCTCAGAATGTACTGAAACCCTACGACCACAGTTATTAAAATTGCCTGTAATTGTTAAGTTTGTATCGGGAGGCACATCCTTCTCCACCATATCTGGCCTTGGGGCGTCGGGAGGGTTTGGTGCATCTGGCAAAGGCATCGTCTTTGTTAAGCCGTTAGACCCTGAGTGGAATTCAACCTCACCTGAGACGGGAACCAGGGTGCTGTTACGCCCGCACTGAATGGCTCCTCCCAGAGTAGAAATCGTGACGGTAGACAGGCTAGTCGTCGTCGTCGATGGAGATGAAGATATTGGGGTGGGGAAAGTAGGAGTTGTCGCTGGTGTAATGCGTGTGGAAACTTTTGTCTCTAACGAATAAGTCTCATCTCTGCCTAGAATTTTACGCAGACTACCGTCGGCATGAACGCTAGCGATCTTCCCCGTCGGACTAATACAAGCATAGAAACCCTTTGTATTCGGTGAGCCAGGCTGCCATCCTGAATCACAGCTAGGTGTTGAAGCTTGATCAGAGATCAAGTCAATCAATGGTTCCGCTTGCCATGCACTCGGATTGCCTGGGTCTTTGTAAGCACCATTCAGGTCAAAGCGTGGTCCCCACCGATAAACAACCTGGGGGCCACGCCAGGGTCCATTGGCTGCGGCGACATAGTAAATGACGCGTTGGTTTACCCCTGGAATTTCAAGGGTAAGCACCGGCACCTTACCATTCGCAAGAAAATTTGAGTCAAAATTAGCTGCCCTAGTTCCTAGATCTAGATCGGCATCGGGTTCGATTCTTTGGGCCTGTCTCACCTCTGCTGCAATAAACTCAAGGGAACGATTCAGCTCTACTCGTCGTTCATTTTGGTTGCCACTATCGGTGCTGGAGCTAATGATCGAGGCGAGGCCCACACCACTGACGCCGACAGCAGTAGCGGTCAATGCTCCTGCCACCAGTAATTCGGTCAGCGTAAACCCACCCATGCTGCTTAATCGTGAAGCGAGTTTGAGAGTCTTGAATCGTAAGCTAAACATAGAAACTAGGGCAGTAGGAATAAACTTTTTCGCAACCAGAGTCTCGGCCTCACTGCTAGTCTGAGTTAAGCCGAGAATGCAAGCCCCCAAATAATGCTTCAGTAAACGGTAATTACTGTTACAAAATACTTTTTCACATAGAACCCATCATAGCGAACTCTAAGTCGATTTTGAGATGCGACTTAAAATAGCAAGCTGTAGAGGTGTGCAATCAATCACTTAGGCTATGGTAGAGAGTGATAGCGTTCGATGCTTTTTTGGAGATCGCCATAGGTGCAATGTCCCTTTTGCCAGCATACGGATAGTCGAGTACTGGAGTCTCGCTCCGCTGAGTCTGGGCGTAGCGTTCGTCGCCGCAGAGAGTGTTTGCAGTGCGATCGCAGATTCACCACCTATGAACGTATCGAATTTGTCCCCGTCACCGTCATTAAGCGCGATGGGCAGCGTGAATCATTTGACCGCTCCAAGCTACTCAGGGGCGTGGTCACCGCCTGCGAAAAGACAGGGATTACCGCCACCCGCATTGAAGCTTTAGTCGATGATATTGAAGCTGAACTGCAGCAGCGCTCGATGCGAGATGTGAGCAGCACCGAAATTGGCGAAGCCGTTCTCAAGAGCCTAAAGGCCATCAGTGAAGTCGCCTATGTGCGGTTTGCCTCTGTATATCGTCAATTTCAAGGCATCCACGATTTTATTGATGAGTTGAATCAGCTCCAAGGTCCTCAGAAAACAAGCGATAGGACGACGGAGAGTCAAACGACTGAACCGCTGGCAGGGATTCGCCAATCCTAGGAACCACCCCTCAAAAAAGTGTTCCTAGAGTCCGTAAAATACGATAGGATAATAGACTTAGCGCAATAGATCCACCAAGATTTATCTTGGGTGACTTGGGCGCAGCTTTACGCTCCTCTATCAGGGTCATACCTACATCATAAGGAGGCGTCAACATCACAGAGAACACAATTAGGAAACGTTAGTATGGTCAATCAGGAAATTTCGGCACCAGATGTGGGTTTTACTCACGAAGATTTTGCGGCTCTACTGGACCAATATGATTACCACTTTAATACTGGGGATGTGGTTCCTGGTACGGTATTCAGTCTAGAGCCTAGAGGTGCGCTGATTGATATTGGTGCCAAGACAGCAGCCTACATTCCGATTCAAGAAATGTCCATCAACCGGATCGAAAACCCGGATGAGGTGCTGCAGTCTCTAGAAATGCGAGAATTCTTCATCTTGGCAGATGAGAATGAAGATGGTCAGCTTACGCTCTCAATTCGCCGCATTGAGTACATGCGCGCTTGGGAACGGGTACGACAGCTTCAAGAAGAAGATGCCACCGTTCGTTCCGCTGTGTTTGCCACGAATCGAGGCGGCGCACTGGTTCGAATTGAAGGGTTACGGGGCTTTATCCCTGGGTCTCACATCAGCACTCGCAATGCGAAGGAAGAGCTGATTGGTGAAGATCTGCCCCTTAAGTTTTTAGAGGTGGACGAAGAGCGCAACCGTCTTGTTCTCAGCCATCGCAGGGCGCTGGTTGAACGCAAGATGAATCGTCTTGAAGTGGGCGAAGTTGTGGTCGGTACCGTTCGTGGTATCAAGCCCTACGGTGCCTTTATCGATATTGGCGGTGTCAGTGGTCTTCTCCACATTTCCGAGATTTCCCACGATCACATTGATACACCTCACAGCGTCTTTGGCGTGAATGATCAGCTCAAGGTGATGATTATTGACCTCGATGCTGAACGTGGGCGTATTTCGCTCTCGACCAAGCAGCTTGAGCCAGAACCGGGCGATATGGTCAAAAATCCTCAGGTAGTCTTTGATAAGGCAGAGGAGATGGCGGCCAAATACCGAGAAGAGGTTCTTGAAAAGCGGAAGCAGGCGGCTGAAGCGGCTGAGGCGGCTGAGGCTGAGCTTGAAGAAGAGCCTGCGACAGTTTAATGCTGTGTAGGAGACGAATGAATGGGCCACTGTCCTCGACTTGCAATCGCACTGGGAGATCCGGCAGGCATTGGTCCTGAAGTCATTCTTAAGGCGCTAGCCGGGGATATCTCTGATTGTCAAATTACAATCTTTGGTCAGCGCCGTCTCCTTGCAGCTCTCGAACAGCCGCTTTCTCAAAGCGCTCAGGATTCTATCGATCCTGAGCGCTTAACTATTGTGGAAGTGGGAGACCCCATCATGGCCTTGCCGGGACAGCCGACGACGGCGACGGGTGCAGCCAGTTTCCACTTCGTCAAGACCGCTATTGAACAGACCTTAGCGGGTGAATTTGATGCGGTGGTCACTGGCCCCATTGCCAAATCGGTCTGGAAACAAGCAGGCTATCACTATGCAGGCCAAACCGAGCTATTGGCTGAATGTGCGGATATAGATCGCTTTGGCATGATGTTTATTGCGCGTTCGCCCTATACACAGTGGCAGTTGCGGGCCTTGCTGGCGACCACTCATATCCCCTTGGCTGAGGTTCCGCAGCAGCTTGCGCCGCACCTTCTTTCTTTGAAGCTAGACTTATTACTGGACTGTTTAGCCCGTGATTTTGGGTTGATGGAGCCGAGGGTTGCGATCTCAGGTCTCAACCCTCACAGCGGCGAACAGGGGCAACTGGGCCGCGAAGAACTCGATTGGATGATCCCGTGGATAGAGCAGATGCGATCGCGATATCCCAACGTGACTCTAGATGGCCCGATTCCCCCCGATACAATGTGGGTTAAGCCAGGGCAGGCTTGGTACGGTCCTAGCGTCAGTGCGCCTCATGATGCCTACTTGGCGCTATATCATGATCAGGGTCTGATTCCAGTCAAGCTGATGGCCTTTGATCGCGCGGTGAATACAACCATTGGACTGCCCTTTGTACGCACCTCACCCGATCACGGTACGGCCTTCGATATTGCCGGGAAAGGCATTGCCGATGCCACCAGTATGCGAGCGGCCATTGAGTTAGCGGTAGAACTGGTTTCCCATCGGCAAGGTCGTGAGATGGACCCCACATCGTGCAGAACTATCTAGAATCAACTGAATACATCGATTGGAACAATCCCGACGTTCTATCGATGGCTAAGTCTTTGGCTGCAGGCCTCACAGCGCCAGAAGATGTTGTGCGAAGATGCTTTGAATTTGTTCGCGATCACATTAAGCATAGCTGGGATTTTGAGATAAACCCGGTCACCTGCAAGGCCTCTGACGTACTCAAGCATCGAACGGGGTATTGCTACGCCAAAAGCCATTTGCTGGCGTCCCTCCTCCGCGCCAATCAGATACCAGCGGGCCTGTGTTATCAGCGTCTCACCATAGAGAATGACAAACCACCATTTAGCCTGCACGGCCTTAATGCAGTGTATCTAGTACCCTATGGTTGGTATCGTATTGATGCACGGGGTAACAAACCTGGCGTGTCGGCTAATTTTTGTCCACCCGTTGAAAGGCTAGCCTTCCCGATTATCACGGCCGGTGAAGCAGATTTGCCTGAAATTTGGGCTGAGCCATTGCCAGTAATTGTCAAGGCACTCACAACTTTTACCACGTTCAAAGAGGTTGCTGAAAATTTGCCAGATATCCAGTTAGTAACGGTTAGCCCGTTAAATAATAGGCCTAAAGTTCGATATGTCGAAAAGTATCAATAAAACCAACATTCCGCAGGTAGATCTTCATTCTCAATATTTTATGAAAAATAATGCCTGAAACTCTTATCTTAAATGAGACTTAGGAATTCAAGCTTGATTTCATTTTTTGAGCCTTATT
>JBHJNL010000195.1:0-10221 GCA_050330855.1 Thermosynechococcaceae cyanobacterium
TAGCGCAGCGGCGGGACATCGCGATTTTCTTTAGGGCTGAGACCTTGGAGCCAAGCCTTACGGGCATGAACGGTGAATCGCTGACAGCCTGCAGCGGCGACCACCTGCACAAAATTTGCCATGTCTTCGTAGCGATCGCATTCATCGACCCCAATGCGGTGTTTCACCGTTACGGGTAGCTTGGTCACCGCTCCCATCGCGGCGACGCAGTCCGCCACCCGCTCTGGCTGCATCATGAGACAGGCCCCGAAATGGCCTGACTGGACCCGGCTACTGGGACAGCCTACGTTGAGGTTAATTTCGTCATAGCCCATCTCTTCGGCAATGCGGGCGCACTGTGCTAAATCTTGAGGCTGGTCACCGCCGACCTGCAGCGACAGGGGTTTCTCTTCCGGCGAAAAGCCTAAAAGATGGTTGCGATCGCCATGTAAAATCGCGGCACTGGTGACCATCTCTGTGTACAACAGCGTCCGGCGGGTGATCTGACGCATAAAATAGCGAAAATGTCGGTCTGTCCGATCCATCATCGGGGCGACACTAATGGGCTGAAAAGCAAAGGGCTTGACCATTTTTGACGTAACTGCTACGGACTGGACTCTAAGAACGTCTGCACTGTACTATCGGGCGCTAAGACCACTCGAATCGAGGTGCTTTTACCTTGCAGCGGCGAGACAAAGGGCTGATTCACGGCGGGAATCGGAGTCCGACTTAAATACTGTGATGCCGCCTGCCCTCGGGGCTTCACTTGCCGAATCGATCCATTAGAATTGAGCACCAGCGTATACTGCAGCGTCTGCTTAAGATTGGCCGGTGCCTGCCACCGCGAGGCTAGATATTGACGGGCCTGCGAGATTTGAGGCCTGACATCAAAGGCCGTCTCGTTCAATTTAGAGACACCTGAAGATTGACGAGCTGCTGATGGTGTTACGGGGGCTGTGACAGCGGCGGGGGGTACAAGCTGAGACTCCCGGTCTAGCTCGGCTGCTGCACGGGTAGAAGCAGCCTGCTCCACGGGTTCTGACGCACCGGCACTAGAGTCTAGATTGGTTTTACCTAACTCGGTGGGCGTGCGACCGGCAATAGTGGTAGGAGCCTGCAGTCGATCAGGTTTTTGCAAATCCTTTGGATTGACGCTAACGAGGGGCGGGGGCGCAGGCAAGGTCGGTAGGGTGGCGATCTGATCTTGATTGCTTGAAGATCCAGGCCGAGAACGATCTCCTGAATTAGGCTGTTGCCTGAGCGGTGCCCCCTCGTCAGGGATGAGATCGGCTGCATCTCGGCGAGGTAGCGGCACCTGTGGCAAGGACTGAGTGGGGCTGGGCAGTGGCGTATCGGCGGGAAGCGGGGGCAGGGATGCCGAAGCCTGCGGGGCTGGGGGCGCAGTTTTCTCCTCTTGACTAACGGTTAGGTTAGGGTCAACAAAGCCAGAATTAAAGAATTGCGTGACGGCAAAGGTGGTGCCTCCCACCAGCAAGATTAAACCGGCAGCACGGGTCCAGGCTGGGACAGCAGGACGAATGGGGGTAGGCACCTGAGTCGGCAGGGTTTCGACTTCAGCAGCGTATTCATCGAGGGCGGTTGCCAGATCAAAAAGCTGGGATGCCTTGAGCTGCACGATCTGTCCAGAGGTTTCTGTTGCCAGCGTTCCGAGAACTAATTCGTGACTCAACAAACTCTTGGGACGAAGATGGACCGGCACAGGGAGTGTGAGAGGCACGGGGAGTGCATTGTCAGCCCCCCCCTTGTCAGATTCCTCGACTGTCTCTTCGGGGGCTATATTTTCTTCGAGGGGCTTGTTTGAGGTGATCGGCAGTTCGCCTAGGTTGTGGCCCAAGAGCTGTTCGACATAGCCAGAAACGGCTTCAAATAACGAATCGAGTTGGTCGCGACTGCCCTTAACTTCGATGGGCTGCTGGTTGCGATCGCGCAGTTCTTTAAAGCTCAGCAAAAAATCTAAAGATTTCAGGACGGGCTGGCGTGTCCATCGAGACAGCGCTGAAGTTTGGGCCGTAATCTCTAGGGTGCAGGTGGGGGGAGTATAGCGTCGAGAAATAACAGGCATTTGGGAAAGCACAAACAGAGATAATACAAACACACAGCTTTTGTTTAAGCATCAGGCTCTATGATGAGCAGCTTAGAGGCTATTCAAGAGTTACAAAGCCACTGAACCGATTGGGTTGTGAGTGCTGGAAGCAAGCTTCAAAGTGTATAACCTACTGCTCTTCTTGACTATAAAGGGGATCGACTCGATTCTTCAGTTCAGTTCGAGAATTGAAACGGGATTATATTGAGTTTAGATGTGGATTAGCAGAGGGGGGATGTAAAATGACGACCTCACCTCTAGCGTTAACGCCTAACTGCTTTTAACTCGCGTCGCTCGATTAACTGTGCGCTCAATTTCGCGGGTGCGTTTGCCGCGCCAAAATAAACGAATCGGAGTGCCAGTAAACCCTAGATTTTTGCGAAACTGCCCTTCGATATAGCGCCGATAGTTGTCTTTGAACAGATCAGGGCTATTGACGAACAATGCTATAGCAGGGGGCTGACTACTCACCTGAGTTCCATAATAAATTTTGCCCTGACGCCCCTGGCGGCTGGTGGGCGGTGAATGCCAGCTTGTCGCTTCTTCTAAGACTTCGTTAATGACAGAGGTAGTGACGCGTCGCTTGTGTTGTTCGGCAGCATTATCAACCAGAGCAATGATTTTTTCGACCCGCTGCCCTGTTTGAGCGCTGACAAAAATCATCTCGGTCCAGTCTAAAAAGTTAAGCCGCGCCTGCAGCTTTTTCTCAAACTCGTAGATGGTGTAGTTATCTTTTTCGATGGCATCCCACTTATTAATCACCACCACACAGGCGCGACCCTCATCAGCGATACGACCCGCTAGCTTTTGATCTTGCTCGGTAATACCATCTTCGGCATCGAGGACCAGCAGCACGACATCGGCCCGTTTGATCGCCTTAAAGGCGCGGTTAATACTAAAGAATTCAGGCCCATACTCCACGTTCTTTTTCTTGCGGATGCCTGCCGTATCGATAAATCGATAGGTTTGATCGCCTCGCACCGCCACAATATCGATGGCGTCTCGGGTGGTACCAGAGATGGGGCTGACAATCGCTCTCGTTTCGCCCACAAAGGCATTGAGCAAGCTTGACTTACCCACATTGGGGCGTCCGACAATGGCGACCTTTATTTCTTCGACATCGTCAATCTCATCCATATCGGGGAGCTGGTCGGCCACCATATCGAGCAGATCGCCGGTGCCGCTGCCGTGAATACTTGAAAGCGGCACGGGTTCACCCAGCGACAGCTCCCAAAACTGGGCGGCCTGCATAATGCCCTGCTGAGGCGATTCACATTTATTAACGGCTAAGACTATAGGGGTGGGTTGTTGACGGAGCCACTGAGCAATTTCTGTGTCGGCGGGGGTCGGACCTGCTTGACCATCGACGACCATGATCACGACATCTGCCTCGGACAAGGCCGTCATCACCTGCTGACGAATGTGAGGCAGAAATTCTGATTCATCATCAAAGACCAGGCCGCCGGTATCCACCACTAAAAAATCTCGTCCTTGCCAGAGGGCACGGCGATAGGTGCGATCGCGAGTCACCCCCGGCGAGTCGTGAACGATGGAGGCCATCATCCCTGTCAATCGATTCACGAGCGTTGATTTCCCGACATTGGGACGACCAACAATGGCGACAACTGGTAAACCCATCAACTTTATTCCTTATTGCTTCGGTAAGCACAGACCCAGTTGCCTAGTGTAACCTTTTCAAGCCAAGGCCATACCTTCTTATTTAACCTGGGTGTGATATATCAATAATTACGCTATTTTGTGGAGAAGAGCCTTGGCAGAGTAGGGGCGACTTACGATCAGGAAGAATCATGGCTCAACTGCATGACTATACCCAGACCAACTGGGGCGATGAAGCCACGTTAGAGGCCTCCTTAGAACAGATTCACGGCGAGATGATTGGCCTCACCCCCCTCAAGGTCGGCGATGAAATTGTTCTGTGCCTACGGTGTCGTGTTGATGCAGTTGAATCTCTCTCCAGTCAAAACAATCCACAGACTTTTAAAACCCAGATCTCTTTTATTGAGCCGGTTCCCGTCGGCGGCTCTGCAGATACCGCCACCCCCCAGTTTTTGCATCAGATTGTTCAGCAACTGGGCACTTCCATTCAGCAATCTGGATTGTTTCAGCAAATTGAGCGATCGCGCTCCATTGATCCGATCACTCATACCGCAGTGCGGGCTAGACTCAACACCCGTCTTGAACAGGAATGGCAGCGCATGGGCCATCATCAGACGCCCCTGGTACTGGTTTTAGGCGAGGTGGATCAGCTAGAGGCCTATCGTCAAACCTATGGTGAATTTGCCTGCGACGATTGCCTCCGCCAGCTTGTGAAAGCCATCAATGCCAGCGCCAGCCGCTCCGGTGATCTGGTCGCCCGATATCAGGGGTCTACCTTAGCAATCCTGTTGCCTAACACCTCTCTAGATGCTGCGATCTGCGTCGCCAAAAAGATTCGGTGGCGCATCAAGTCATTACGCATTGGCACAGAGAAAGATGACCTCATTCATCGGTTTACGATGAGTCTTGGGATTTCTTGCCTCATTCCTGACCGTGAGTTGCGGCCCAAAAACTTAGTGGCAGGGGCCGAAGCATCGTTGCGTCAGGCCCAGCGAGCCGGAGGAGACAAAATCATTTGGCAAGAGGGACGTTTTTAGCCCATTAAACAATCCTTGACAGAACGCAATCAGCTGTCGGTATGGGGGGGAGAGTCGGACTCTTGCTCTACTTCGCCACAACGATCAGAGATCTCAGGGGGGCGTTCTGCTTCACTGACGCCCTCTTGATTGAGTCCTAGCTCTAGCGCCAGCTCATTCTCACTGGGCTGATAGAGAAACCAGCTTGCTCTCCAGGCGGCTTCTGCTTTTGCGATGGCTTGTGCCTGTTGCTTTTTCGCAAAGTCTTTATTGAGGGCGATTAGCTTTTGTATGCCCTGGCGTAATTGATGGCGACAGTTCATTAGGGCCGGATCAGCCAATTCAATATCAGTGATTTGCAAATAGATCGCCACGACGGGCACATTACTATCTTCCTCTTCGGCATCCTCGGCTTCTACCAGTGCCTTGAGCAAATGGGGTGGGCTAGTGATAGAACGGCCGGCATCATCTGCCTTAACAGCCATCTTGAACAGAGTATCCATCGACTTAATGTGCAAAATCTGTTGATCCTGCAGCCGGTGATTGGCCTGTCGAGAGATGTGCCGAAGCCCTTCTACAATCTGATCTTCAACCTGTTGTGTGGCACTAACAAGATAATCAGGATGGATGTTCGGGATTGGCTTAAAGGTGCTGCTGAGGACTTGCTCTAAAGAGATCTGGAGCTGGTGGGTCAATTTTTGCAGATCCTGCTGTAGAGATTGCTGCTGACCGAGCGAGAGTTCTAAAAAAGCCTCTGGTTCAGCCTGAGTGCATAAATGATAGACCGCATGCAGTAGCTGCTTAGAGACGGACTGCCCCAGAGTCGCCACATAGGCTTGATAGAGATGATGAATTTCTGTAGAGAGTTGACCGGCCTTAACTTCTAGCGATTCTAATGCTTGCTGAAGTTGATGAATATTCGCGCCCATGAGATTTATCTGTCACATTATTGGTCAGGCTAGCTGATCTACACAAATTTTAGCCAAATTGAGCAAAGCTCCCTCAACCATAGATTGAGAGAGCCTGCACCGTTGATGATCGAAGAGGTCAAAGAGGGGGCTTTTAGTCTTCGTCTGCAGCCTCAGCTTGCTCCATGCCCTCACCGAGGACGAAGCGACTAAACCGTCTGACTTGGATATTCTCGCCCAGCTTCGCGATCGCTTGCTTGACCAACTCATCCACCGTCATGCTCTGATCTTTAATGAACGGCTGATCAAGAAGACAGAGTTCTCGCAAGGTTTTGTCGAGTTTCCCCTGGACAATTTTTTCCTTGACGTTATCGGGCTTCCCTTTGAGGGCATCAGAACCCATAGCAACCGCTTTCTCTTTCTCAACCATTTCAGAGGGAATATCATCCACCTGAACGTAGACGACATTGGGACAAGCGGCGATTTGCTTGGCAATGTCTTGGACAAGACCTTTGAAGGCATCGTTACGAGCCACGAAATCGGTTTCGCAGTTAACCTCGACCATGACACCAATCTGACCACCAAAGTGAATGTAGCTATCCACTAGACCTTCGGCGGTGACCCGACCGGATTTTTTGCCGGCAGAGGCCAACCCCTTCTTACGAAGATAGGCGATTGCCTGCTCGGTATCGCCCTTAGTTTCCTTTAGGGCTTTTTTACAATCCATCATCCCTGCGCCGGTTTTTTCGCGCAGTTCTTTAACCTGTTGTGCGGAAATTCCTGACATTTTGCTGCCTCAGTCTTTAAAGAAGTTATGCGTTATCAGTATTGTCGGTTGAAGTCTCGGCGGCGGCGGCCGGGGCGACCGCTTCAGCGGCTGGGGGGATATCGTCTTCAACTGCTGCAGGGACATCATCCTCGACAGCTGCAGGGACATCATCCTCGACAGCTGCAGGGACATCATCCTCGACGGCTGCAGGGACATCATCCTTTACAGATGCGGCTTCTGCAGCGACTGCGGCCTCTATTGCGGCGGCAGGCACAGCGTCTTCAAAGTCAGCTTGACTGACCTGTTCTTGGCCGCCGTGTCGTCCCTCTTCGATCGCATCGGCTAACCGACCCACGATCAGCTTGATGGCTCGAATGGCATCATCATTGCCGGGAATCGGGATATCAACCCAGTCAGGATCGCAATTGGTATCGAGCAACGAGACGATGGGTAGACCCAGTTTCTGACATTCTTGGACCGCATTGTACTCTCGTTTGATGTCAACAATGATCACCACGTCAGGGATCTTGTTCATTTGCTTGAGACCGCCTAAGTATTTCTGCAGCTTGTCAAGTTCTCGGCGAAGCGACGAGGCTTCTTGTTTTGGTAACAGATCAATGACACCACTCTCATAGCGACGCTCTAGATCTTTGAGGCGCTCAATTCGAGTCTTGATCGTGGTCCAGTTGGTGAGCATGCCACCCAACCATCGCTGGTTGACGTAGTAACCACCACACCGGGCAGCTTCTTCGGCGACAATGCCTGCAGCTTGCCGTTTGGTGCCGACAAACAAGAATTTTTTGCCTGCGGCTGAGGCTGAGCGCATGTAGTTATAGGCTTCATCAACGAGCTGGGCGGTTTGGACCAGATCGATAATGTGAACACCATTGCGCTCGGTAAAGATATAGGGAGCCATCTTGGGGTTCCAGCGTCGCGCTTGGTGACCAAAGTGGACTCCTGACTCAAGCATTTGAGCCAAACTAACAACGGGCATATTTTTCTCCTATCCGGGTTTATCCTCCACCTGAGTGCATCCTGGACAAGACTAAAAAGCTTGTAGGACACCCGAATTCTCAGATGTGTGAAGTTTAGACAACCCTCTAAAAATAGCATATCGGGCTGTTTTTAGAGCTAATTTTTGAAGCGGATTGTGAGATGCTCCTGCACATCGTGCAGGAGATTAACAAAACATGCCAATCCTTGACAGTAAAGCCGCTCCCGTATTTGGTTCTATGGGACGTACAATTTGTGATAGTACCTGTGCCCAAAATTTTCTTTTAGAGCTGAAAACGTTTGTGCCACAACTACAACGATTGGCGATCTCATCCCAACAGCTCCACGAGTCAAAGATTACCCTCACCCCAGAGCAGCAGCATTACCTTGGCCGGGTGCTACGCCTTCAGGGTGGCGATCGCTTCATTGCCATGAACGGGCAGGGACAATGGTGGCTGGCCGAACTACAGAATTCATCCCTGGCTCATATTGTCGACACTCTTGCAGCCTCTACAGAGCTGTCGATTCCAGTTGTATTGATGGTGGCCCCGACCAAGGGCAATCACTTTGACCAAGTGGTCCGCTGTACAACGGAGTTGGGGGTCAAGTCTCTAGTGCCGGTATTGAGCGATCGCACCGTGCTTAAGCCTAGCCCTCAAAAGAGCGTGCGCTGGCAACGTATCGCCACAGAAGCCGCCGAACAATCCTGCCGACAGGTGATTCCTAACATTCTCACCCCCATGACATTTTCTGCGGCGCTGCACTGGTCCCAGCAAGAGCATCCGACCGCGACCCAATATATCTGTGTCACCGCTGCAGAGGCACCGGGTCTTTTGGGTACCCTAGAGCGCACAACGGGCACCATTGTGATGACGGGTCCAGAAGGTGGATGGACTCCGCAGGAAGAGCAGCAGGCAATTGCAGCCGGATATCAGCCCGTTTCTCTCGGACGCCGTATTCTAAGGGCTGCAACGGCCCCCGTTGCTGCGATGTCTCTCGTTGCGGCTTATCTCGATCAACAAGACGCCCACTCGTTAAAGGAGAACTGTGGTGAATCTGGCTATTGAAGCAGCGCTGAAGCATAAAAATTATAAAGAGGTCACGCGGCTCCTTTCTGCATTGGCACCAGAGGATCCCTGGAGATCGTTCTACCAAGCTCAGCTCCATGAAGCCCAAGCCGAGTCGGAGGTGGCTGAGGCCATTTATCGAGATATTTTGCGACAGGGGAGTGTGCCAAAGTTAGCCCTAGAAGCCCGCCAGGGGCTGCAGCGCTTGGCACAGCAACAGCAGGCCCAGCAGCAGCAGCAAGCGGCTCAGCGACAGGCCCAAGTTGCAGCAACGACCGCCCAGCCGGGGCAAACGGAACCAGGGGTTTTAATTCTAGAGCCGGTGCCACCCGAAGCCAAAGCTGCGATTGCACCAGCCTTTGCCAGCATTATGCAAATTGAACCCTACTCGGCACGACTACTCTTGCCCAGTCGAGGGTGGCGGCTCTACCGCACCGGGTCGGTGGGGGAACTGCAGGTCTATGGTCAGGATCTCAAGGCCGCTGGCATCCCGGTCTTCTGGCAAGCGCTGAACGAGATTAAAAACATTAAAGTGCATCAGGTTTGCTATTTTGAAACCCTTGAAGACCCGGTGCGGGTCAGGGTGAAAGCCGCCCACTCTCATGAATCTTCTCAATCCATGACCTTTAAGTGGTCCGACGTCTTCCAGTCCGTTACCGGCCAACTGCCGATTTTTGAAACCGTTGTCGATTTAGACGCCCGTGGCGTTTTGCAGCGCAAAGAAAAAACTCAGGACTATGCTCAGTTCTGCGATCTGCATCTGCCCAGCGGTATTCTCCGCTTTTATGACGAGGCCTACCAATTTAATCAGGGGGTGCCCCTCGCCGATGAGTCTGTCGCAGGCACCTCATGGGGCAACTGGCGGGGATTGACGGCGCTATGGCAGCGCAGCTTACCACAGAAGCCTTGTTGGAGCGAGTTCTCGACCTTTGCAGATACCGCCATTGACCACCCCGACCTGCTAGAGCGGGTAGACCCCCACATCAATTTATTTCGTAGAGCCGATAGCACTTGGGATCAGATGTTTCACCTTTACAGCAGCTTGGCCTACCTGAGAGGCGTTCAGGCTTAGGAACCGCAATGCTTCTGCAGTATAAGTAATGTTATAAACGACAATAGGGTTCTTGAGAGCCTGAGTTTCTTGTCGCCGCTTATATGGATGTTTCTGTCTCTAGTTGCCCGGTTCCAACCGAGCAACAGCCGATGAATGAATACCGAAGTTTGCAAGAGTCTTGTTTCTTTCGGTGGGCCACCTTGAACCAGAACGCTTTTTGGCTTCGGACTGGGGTGATATGGACGATGGGCTGGGGCTTTTGTCTACCCATTGCAGCCGAGAGTTTTACGGTTCATGCTGCGCCGATAAAATGTGTGCTGGCGTCAGGCATGGGGGCAACGGGGCTGCTGCTACTACTGTTGGTGCGGCTGCAGTTGGGATGGGGATATGTGTGCGATCGCCTCTATAGCCCCACCGTTGTCTATGAAGAAACAGGTTGGTATGACTGCCAAGCGTGGGCCAAGCCAGAGGCAACCTTAACCCAAGAGCGGCTGATTGTGACCTATGAACTGCGGCCTTTTTTACAGCGCCTCCGCTACATTTCTATTGTGTTGTGTCTCAGTTTCGGAGTAGGGGCTATTTTGTGGCCGTTTCTCTAAGTGCTCATCCAAAAATAACTTGAACGTTTTTTGTGAATGATAGTAGAATAACAATAGCAAGCGTATAGCAGAATGAGTATGCTCAGCAAAGAAGTAGAAGCAGTCATTGAGCAGA
>JBHJNL010000196.1:0-5340 GCA_050330855.1 Thermosynechococcaceae cyanobacterium
TTGAGTAAGCGTTTGATATTAACGGGCTGAAAGTACTTCTATACCAGGCTTCCAGGCGAATCAATCCCGCATCACCAAAAGAGGACAAGATCCCGAAGTACGCGCTATTTTGCACTTGCTTTGCTCCCACACTTTGCCAAACTTGTTCTGGCGACGGTACCATCGCCCCGTCTGTTGACGGACAATTCCATTGGTGCGCTCCAATCGTTGAGTTTGGTCTTTACCGATGTAATGGAGAATCTCTGGTGGCAAGATGCGCTCATAGCCACCCCAATCATCACTATTCCAGTGCTTACAGTCCGTTTTACCTTCAGTGCTACTGCTCAGCTCATCTAAAATGAGTCGGTATGCTTGCCCACACGACAGGCCAATATCAAGCCACTGGTGTTAGCCAACGTGATCGCCATCCAACAGTCGCCTACCTCTAACTCTGTTGGAACGCAGTGTTTTTGCTTTTTTTTTACAAATGACCACATCTGATCAGCACTGACATCATCGGTACTGACCGCTTGAACTTTCCCCTTATGAACTTGCTGAGATCGTTGGCTGGCAGCCCGCACGACTGAAACAACGGTGTTGTAGGCAAGTCCAGTTGTGCGGGCTATGCCGCGCAGACTACTCCCTTCAGCATGAGCTTGGAGCACTTGGCGGATCTGCTCTGGGCTGATTTGCCGACGATAGTAAAGGGTATCAAAGGTTTCGTTTCGGTAAAGGTTCGCTTACATACAGGCCAATGATAGCGTTGCTTATCATTGGCTATTTTGCCGTGCTTATAAGCTTTGGAGTGACTGCACAGTGGGCATTGCATAGACACTTATTCAGGCAAGAAAAACTCTATACTAACCAAGCCTGCATTTGATTGATGCACAACCTTCTACTTTTTGAGGTGCCTATTAGCTCGACTTTATCCAAGTAAACTGCTGCCTTCGCTGTGGGCTTGTAGCACTTGGCGAATTTGTTCAGCACTGATATGACGACGATAGAATAAGCTGTCAAACGATTCGGTAAAGGTTTGCCGACAGGCTGGACACAAGTAGCGTTGATGTCCGTTGGGCATCTTGCCATGTTTATGAGGCTTGATATGACCACATAATGGGCAATCCATAGCGCAATCCTCCACTTGAAATCGCCCTCTCAAGATATCAACCCACACTAGATTGATGCACTATTCAACAAAGCCACTACGAGTTGTCACTGGCGGCTTAGGGCATTAGAAGCCACCCAGATCACATCATGAAATGAATTATGCAAGAGGTCTAGTATCTTTGTTCGCTGTAGTCAATCTTGAACTCTAGTTTTCTCTTGGCTTGCCTGATCTGGCGGATGATTGGATGTTAGCCAAAGCGACCGGATACGTAGTCGCGGGTGTAGTCTTCTTTGGGGTTCGTGAAGATATTGACGGTTTCATCGTACTCTACCAGGTAGCCTAGCTTGCCGCCCTGATCGGTGGCTTCAGCGTTAAAAAAAGCGGTTCGATCAGATACGCGCGAAGCTTGTTGCATGTTGTGCGTCACAATCACAATCGTATACTGTTCCTTTAGCTCCTGCATCAGCTCTTCGACTCGGAGCGTCGAGATTGGATCTAACGCTGAGCAGGGTTCGTCCATGAGGATGACTTCGGGCTGGATTGCGATCGCACGGGCAATGCACAGCCGCTGCTGCTGTCCTCCCGACAGGCCTAAACCACTCTCTTTGAGCTTATCCTTGACCTCATCCCAAATCGCGGCCCGCCGCAGTGAACTCTCAACCAGTTCATCCATATCACCCTGATAGCCATTGATTCTGGCCCCAAAGGCAATATTTTCATAGATCGACTTCGGGAATGGATTGGGCTTCTGGAAGACCATCCCAATCCGCCGTCGCACCTCGACCGGATCGACGGACTTGCTGTAGAGGTGGGTGCCGTTGAAGAAGATGTTACCCGTCACCCGCGCTCCTGCAATCAGGTCATTGGTGCGATTGAAGCAGCGCAGAATGGTGCTCTTACCACAGCCAGACGGACCAATGAATGACGTAATTTTATTCTGGGGAATATCTAGAAAAACACCTTTTACCGCCAGCATAGAACCGTAGTAAACAGAGACATCCTCAGCCTTGAGGACGGGCTGAGTTATTACGGATTTAGCAATCATAGTCATCCAACTTAGATCCTCAGCAAATGATAGTGATTAGGTAAGAGCTTGCCCTTCTTAACTATTGTCGGGGCAAAAGGTTAAGAACGGGTTGTTTGGAAGCGATTTCTTAGATAAATCGCTGTCGCATTCATCAGCAACAACACAATCATTAGAATAATGATGCCAGCAGCTGCATTGGCCTGAAAATCAGCTTGGGGGCGAGAAACCCAGTTGAAGATTTGAATCGGCAGTGCGGTGAAGGGCGTCTGTAGGGCAGCAATGGGGTCATTTAACGGCGGTAAAAAGGCAATAAAGGTGAGAGCACCAATGGTAATCAGAGGAGCAGTTTCACCAATCGCGCGGGACAGAGCCAAAATCGTCCCCGTTAAAATGCCCGGTAGTGCCTGCGGCAACACCAGCTCTCGGATGACTTGCCAGCGAGTTGCACCAAGGGCGAACCCACCCTGTCTAAGAGCGCCAGAAACTGCCCTCAGAGCCTCACGGGTTGAGACGATAATAATGGGCAAAATCAACAGTGCTAAAGTCAAAGCACCCGCCAACAAGCTCCGTCCGCCGGTAATGGGGGCCAAGACCCGTACAAACATCTGTAGGCCCAACAGTCCATAAATAATAGACGGGACGGCAGCTAAGTTGCCGATATTAATCTCGATACCGCGGCTCCACCAACTATCTGGGGCAAACTCTTCTAGAAAGATGCCTGCACCCACCCCCACCGGGAAGGAGACCGCCGCTGTAATGGCCAGCAACCAGAGGCTACCAACCAGTGCTGATTTGATCCCTGCAATCTCAGGCTTACGGGAAGGGAAGTTTGTCAAAAACTGCCAGTTTAAGCGACCGCCACCGTCAAGGCACACGGTAATCAGCAGAAAAACTAACACAAAAATCGCTAGGCCCACCGAGATCCAAGTCATTGCCTGGAAGATAGTGTCAGCGGTGTAGCGCTGCTTAAGAGAGGGCTTAAAGTGACTATCTTTTGCCGCCTCTAAGCGACCCGAAACAGAAGAGGGTAAGTTCATTAGTCGTACTTTTCTTGGAATCGGCGGACAAACCAGAAGCTAAAGATATTTAAAACCAATGTAATCAGAAATAAAGTCATGCCAACGGCAAATAGGGTTTTGTAAGCCAAAGAGGTGGTGGGCGTATCTCCTAAGCTAACCTGGACAATAAATGCCGTCATTGTCGCCACGGCAACTCGTGGATCGAAGGTTAAGATGGGGTTCTGACCGGCTGCGATCGCAACAATCATCGTTTCCCCCACTGCCCGCGAGACCCCCAAAACAAAAGACGCCACAATGCCAGAGAGCGCCGCTGGCAGCACCACCCCCACAACAGTCTCTCGTTTAGTTGTCCCCAATGAATAAGCGCCTTGACGCAGGCTTTGGGGCACAGCATAAATTGCATCTTCGCTTAGAGAAGCCACTACAGGCACAATTGCAAACCCCATGACCAGTCCTGCACTCAGAGCATTAAAAATTTGCACATTCGGGATCAAAGACTGCAGAAGTGGCGTAACGGTCAGCAACGCAAAGTAGCCATAGACCACAGTGGGAACCCCCGCCAAAACTTCTAAAGCAGGCTTCAGCCACCGACGCGCTTTAGGGGAGGCATACTCACTGAGGCAAACAGCAGACAGCAGACCAATCGGGAGTGCTACCAAAAGAGCAATCACAGAGGTCATGGCTGTCGCTGTAATCAGTACAAAGATACCGAACTTTGGATTCTGAAACAGCGGCGTCCACTCTGTCTCTGTTAAAAAGCGCCAAATGGGAACTTCCTTAAAAAACTCTTCAGTCTCATAGGCAAGGGTCAGAACAATGCCTAACGTGGTCATCACCGAAACAAAGGCAAAGGATGCAAATATATATTTAACAACCCGTTCTGACCAAATGCTAATGCCACGCTTGGGCCGCCAAAGCTGCGTATTAGGGCCTGGAGATAAGGGCGAGGTGCTCATGTTCATTTTGTTGGGGGTCTGAAGTTCTTAATACAGGGGGATCTCAAAAAGTTCGACCTGCACAGCGGTGGCAAGGACTTTAGCAGCCCGCTGAAGAGCAGGCTGTAGATAGATTAACTTAGGCACCCTCTAGTAACAACGCTTCAGGATCACTCCCTGTTGTTTGGCTGGTTAATCTCTCCTGGGCCTTTGTATACATTGCCTCTGGTAGATTGACGTAGCCAACTTCTCTCACTAACCCTTCGTTCTCTTTATTGAGATAAAACTCAACAAATGCCTTCACCTCTGGTCGCCCCATTGCCTCTTTATTAACATAGATAAAGATCGGTCGGGCTAGCGGCTTGTAAGTACCGTCGAGAACGGTTTCACTACTCGGTGGGACACAACCGCCCCCCCCATCAATCTCGACTGAATTGAGCTTTGCTTTATTTTCTTCGTAGTACGCAATGCCGAAGTAGCCCAAAGCGCCTTTGCCCCCTTCTACGCCCTTCACCAGCGTATTATCATCTTCACTGGCCTGGAAGTCAGGACGAGTGGCTCCTTCTTCGCCATTGATTTCATCGGTAAAGTAATCAAAGGTACCTGAATCCGTACCTGGGCCATAGAGAAGTAACGATTCGCTGGGGAAACCCGCTCTAACTTGACTCCAGTTTTTGATTTTGTCTTTAGCCGCTGGCTCCCAGATTTTCTTGAGTTCTGCCAACGTCAGGCACTTCGCCCAGTCATTCTCTTTATTAACAACGACAGACAGGGCATCGTAGGCAATCGGCAGCTCAATAAACTCAATCTTTTTGCCCTCACACAGCTTGGCTTCGTCTTCTTTAATCAGTCGAGAGGCATTGGCAATATCGGTTTCGCCTGCACAGAACTTCTTGAAACCACCCCCTGTTCCTGAAACGCCCACAGTGACCTTCACAGCGCTGTTGGCAATTTGAAATTCTTCAGACATAGCCTCCGTAATGGGAAACACCGTACTGGATCCATCAATCGTAATGCTGCCAGAGAGAGTAGAGTCACCCGCTGGTGCTCCTGTGTCTGTCGCGGAAGTGGTGTCCCCCTCGCCGCCACCACAGGCAGTCAAGCTAACAACCAGTGCAGCCAAAGACAGGATGCACGAAAAGCGAACAGAACGATGCAAAGAATTCATATGAGTTGCAAGACTCCCTAACCAAATGTTGATATTTTGCAGACCAATCGTGATCTTACTCTCGTAGGAGAATACACGGTCAACGTAAAGGCAAGGTTAAAACT
>JBHJNL010000197.1:0-25574 GCA_050330855.1 Thermosynechococcaceae cyanobacterium
AGACTCCAATCGCGGCATAACTTGTAGCAAGAGAGCTGATCCTCTTTGTCCACTCACTTGCTATCAGTAGGTGAGGAAATTTGAATCGGCAAGAATTCTAAATAGGCCAAAGTCCAATAACAACGCTGCGACCATCAAATCGATCTCTCTCATTCACTAGCCCCTGACTCAATAGAAGAGAAAGGGAGCTACAACCCTACAACTTGCCCCACTCATCAGGTATCAGATTCGCCTGCAGCTCAAAGCCACCCTTGCCGTCAGGCGTGAGCACATAGGCCATCCCTTGAGGATCTGGATAGATTCCAGTCGCGGCCTCAAAAATATCGTCGTGACCCACAATAACGGTATTTTTCCCGTCTGCAGGTACTGCAGTCAATAACGGTGTGACATTTGCTTTCATCTCCTCGACCTGTGCGTCGGTGTAGTCCTCAAAGGGCAAGAAATTCAGTTTTGGGTTTTTGGTATGTTTGCCAAAGGCAAGGTCGGCGGTTTTCCAGGCACGGCAGTACTCACTGGTCACGACCTCTCCCACCGGAATTTTTTTCTCGTTAAAGGCTGCGCCAATCTCTTTAGACTGCTGAATACCCACGTCATTGAGCTTGCGCTGGGTTTCACAATCATCGATCTTCATGCTTGGATCAGCTTGATCCGCATAGTCTTTCTCGGCCTGAGCATGGCGGAAGTAGATGACATGCCCACCCTTTTGAAGGGCGCTGAGCAGCTCTGGGCCGCTTAATTTATCTTTGAACTCTGCATTCGCCTTTTCACCCTCGCTATAGTCTTCTCCTTCGCCGCCCTCACCCCCTTCTTCGGTTGCCTCGACAGCGGGGCTTTGTTCATTGTTGGCAATATCGCTATTGGAGGAGGCTCCACTGTTACATGCCGCCACGCTGACCGCTAGCCCCAAGGCTAGAAATAGCTCGACAGTCTTAGATGCTTTGCTCATAGGTACTAATGTTCTAGAAGGAATAACTAAACTAATGAGAAGTATTATCACTTAGAATGAGAATTTTAAATGAAAAAGATTTATTGAAAAACAAATAGATATAGCTTAGACTCTTTGCTGGCTAGGCTTTTTCTGCTTTGTGGATCTTCTATTTAATGAGAAAGAGTTGAATTAGATTAGGATGATGTATCGCTTTATTGAAGAAGTCTCTATGATGTGAGCTAGAGAACTTAGACTCTGGTATTGCAACTAAGGCATGGGCGGAGTCGCTAAGTTCTTAAGGCAGCAGTACATATCGCTGTCGAGATCGACGCATGAAGCAGTCTTGCTCTAGTGTTTTCAGCAGTCGCGTGATCGTCACCCGCGACGTGCCCAACGTTTCGGCGATTTCCTGATGGGTAAGCTGCAGTTCTGTGACCCGGCCTTGGTCTGTGGGATAGCCAAATCGCTGGGCCAGCCATACTAAAAATTGTCGAAGGCGATCGCAAATGCGTTTCCCCCGAGCAATCTGGAGCAGTGCCTCTGTTTGCTGAAGATGGCAAAGCAGAGCCTCCATTGGCCAATGGCAGTGAGCGGCAAGCAACTTTGCTTTGACATCACCAAGACAGCAGACGTAGTAGGGTTCTACCTGAGTGAGTGGCAACCCCACCAAATCTCCTGGTCCCCATATCCCAAGGGTAGAAACGTAGCCATTCTCATCCCAGGTTAGGGTCCGCACAAACCCCTGTTCAACTTGCCAAAGCTGGTGAGCTGGCGTTGGCATCATGTCTCGCCGCTTAAAACAGTGTTGGCTCATATGGACCGGATGAAGGACGGTGATATTGTTCTTGAGTAAAGGTTGAGTGAGCATAGGGGTGGGACCAAAAATAATCGAACATGTCGTCCTAATGCCTGCCCTTAATGGCAAGAGCGGGGGCGATCTCCAGCCAGGACAGCGTTGTGTTTAGAGAAACCTCGTTCCAAAAATCTAGAATTTGGTGGCCCACAAGCTGGGGGTGAGTGCTGTGGAAAAAGTGCCGACCGTGGGGACAGTGATAGATGCGATCGCTCTCCTTCAGCCACTCGCGCCACCCTTCAATTTCGAGGGAATCTACCACCACATCATCAGTACCGCGGCAGGCCATTAACGGTACTGATACCCCACCCTTGGGCACCGTTGCAGTTTGAATCATGGAATGGGGTGATGGCGAAGTGGCTAATGCCTGCTCTAGAATCTGCCTGAAATAGCAATGTCTGGCTGGGTTTTGGCGACCAAATAGATCAGTGACCAATTGATAGAAAATTTGCTCTCGACAGCAGTCCAAGAATTTGAGATGAAAATAGTAGTGGGCAATCCAGTCAAGGCTGGCTTGATACCCAACGCCTAAAAGAGTGAGCGATCGCACATATTCTGGGAATTGCCGAGCGACCAAAAGCGCCACTAGCCCACTCGTACCATGACCCACCAAATGCATTGGTCGATCTTGCTGCTGTAAATATTCGTGCAGAAGCTGGACCGGAATCTCTAAATCACTTGGCTCATCTGGCGTTTGTCGGTAGGCCCAGCGAGCAATCCCAACGGAGGTCGCTAAATACTGTAGTAACGGCTGATCGAAGCGCTGCAAACTCGCGCTGGTATTCACCCAAAGGGCTTCACAGCGATAAGACATCATTATCCTCGCCGCCTAATCCTGCTTGAATCATCTCGGCAATATTGGCGGTTTTGCCAGTCGTGGTACCAAAAAACAGACCAATTTGTGTCATTGATTTTTCCTGTAGAGGTTCAGAATCTGGGTATAAGTCAGCAGAGTGCCCCAGCCCTAAAAGCAGACACTCTACCAACGAAGTCACAAATTTTTAATTGCTGGTTTGGCTCGTGTCAGCCGTTTTGGCTGCAGGCTGAGTCTGCAGTGCTGATTCAAACCGCAAAGCTGAATCAACCCTCTCAAAGTTAAAACCCATCGAGCGCAGGGCGTGCCAAAAGTGTCCTTGCAAAAAAGCAAAGGCCAGAATGAAGTGGGCATTAGCTAACCAACAGCGCCCGGTGTGCAACCCCACAGGCAGCACCGCAGTATCGGCAAAGTAGGGCATAATACTCAGCTTGACATTAAGAACGGGGCCATAAAATTCAATGGGGTAGGCCACTGTGTTAACCGCACAAAAATAGGAAGCCACAAAGCCTGCTAGCGCTACTCCACCCAAGGAGTAAGACAGAATCGCTTCCCCTGAAAAACGCAGCAGCTTCTTCGCCCAAGGCATGGGAGGAACTAGAATGTGCCAGACACCTCCGACAACCTCTAAAAAGCCCACAAGGACATGGCCTCCGACGATGTCTTCTAGATTATCGACGGTGGCAAAATGGGTTTGATAGCCAAAAATAGTGGCTAAATTGAGGTTGGGCGTTACCAGCCGCACGTCTTGAATACTAGGGTCATAGAGACCACCCCAGGTGGTCGCCTTCATGACCAACAGTAGGCAGGCAATACCTAGCAATAGCAGATGGTGACCCAGAATTAAACCCAGCTTTGATTTTGCATCGCTACTCCATTCAAAGTGAAATGTTTTCGTACGTCCATTCGCTTGCTGAAGACGATCGGGTGCACCGAAGACGTGGAAAAGCGCCCCTGCCCCCAGCACCGCCGATGAAATCAGGTGAATCGCTCCAATCACAAAGAAGGGATAAGTATCGATCACTTGTCCACCAGCCCCAACGCCAAAGCCAAGGGATGCAAGGTGAGGTAAAACAATCAGGCTCTGCTCTCCCATTGGCAAATCTGTGGATAACTTAGAAAGTTCAAAAAGGGTAAAGGCTCCGGCCCAGAGGGCGCTTAACCCAGCTTGACCAACGTGGGCGGCAATAAACAAACCAGATTGGTCCGCGAACCGTGAGTTCCCGGCCCACCAGTCGTAATTGACATTGGGATTTCCGTAACTTTGCATGAGAAAAAACACTCCTTCGTGAGAGTCATGAACGACAGAATTTGAAAGAGGCATGCGGCTATCGATACAACCGCATGCACATCGGGGACGCAGCGAAGCAGTCAGAAGAGCTCTGTCCCCAATACCTTAATAAGCGCGATGTTAATTAACGCTGGCCTAGGAAGAACTATGCCAGCTCCTCTACAGCCGCTACCAGTGAAGAACGAGATTGAATCTTGACTTCTCGGCTTTATTGAGAATTAAAATCAATAAGCCCGTGACTTGATTACAGCATTATTGATGAGAACTTGCAATAATTGGATTGTGAATTTTTGTGACTTCCTGTATCCGCCTAGACATGAATTAGGCTCATACTACTACTTATGTATGGGTTGTAGAGGTTTTTGTGTTCTGAATCGATCACAAAGATTTGAACGCTTTCTTGAAATACTCTGCATCAAGCGACTCACCCATGACTCCATAAATGAGAATATTTCGATTTTATTAGATACCTTGAGGTGGTTTTCGCGATCGCATCCAATTTCGGTTCAATCAGATTTGACCAGGGTGGAAATGCAGGTCGTGCCTCAATCAAGTGTAGGTCGGTTAGTACCGAGCCTTCCCTCACGAGAGAAAGTGTCTATGCAATGCCCACTATGCGGTCACTCAAAAGCTTATAAGCACGGCAAAACCAAAAGCTACTGAACTGCGGCTCTCTGGTCGCATAAACTGTCCGGACTGTTGCTTTACTCTTTAGCATTCATCTCTTCATCTCAATAATCCCCATCATCCCAAGTTCCTCATGGTCGAGGATGTGGCAGTGGTAGACCGTCTTACCGGGGAAATCCTTGAAAGGAATCCGAATTCGAGCCGTTTCACCTGCTGGAATTAACACCGTATTTTTCCAGGCGCGGTAGGGTTCTGGCTGTCCATTCCGAGCAACAACTTGAAACGGATTGGTGTGTAGATGAAACGGATGATCCATCACCCCTATGTTGCTGACGTCCCAATCTTCAACTGTGTTGAGAGCAACCTTCGTATCAATGCGTTGATGATCAAAGGATTTGCCATTGATTAAAAACACCATTCCCTGCCCAGGAACCATGCCATGATTGAGTGCAAATTGGCGCACGGTGGTTTGCGGCTCCGGTAGTTCCTCAACCGGGATCAATTGTTTAGGGAGCGGTTGAGGCTTCACTTGACCAGCATAAGTGAGTGTCGCTAGGGTTTGCGGTGCATCCTGATCGCTGCGGCCCATCAGACCCGGTCCCCGACGCCCCATCAGACCCGGTCCCCGACGCCCCATCATGCCTGGACCTCCGCGCCCCATCATTCCCATCTGGCCGCGACTGTAGGGTAAATTCAATAGCCGATATCGGCCCGGTTCTTGCTCACCCTGCACCAGCACTTCAGCCCGTTCCCCCGGCGACAGTAGCAACTCTGATAGCTCAACAGGTACCGATAGCGGATAGCCATCCGTCGCCACCAGATAAAACGGATGCTGTTCTAAGGCCAAACGATAGAACCGGGCATTTGAGGCATTCACCAATCTCAGTCGTACCAACCCACTGGCTGCAATAGAAAAGGACGGATTCACCTGACCATTCACCGTCACTAGATCGCCTTCCCGACCAGACATGCGCTCCATCATCGACCTTTCTTGACCCACGACAAAGTCTTTCAAGAACAGAAAGACCTCTTTTGCCGCCTGAATTTCAGGAATCTCATCAATAGCCCCTCACACCACAAAAATACCGCCCAGTCCTCCCAAGACTTGAGCGGCCACATAGCCATGCAAATGAGGATGGTAGTAAGCAATCCCGCCGGGATGCTGTTTAGGTATCGTGAATTCGTAGGTGACCGTCTCCCCTTGGGTAACCCTCAAAAAAACATTGTCTGCTTTTCCCGTTGGCGGAATATGCAGCCCATGATAGTGAACATTCGTCGGTTCGATCAGGTTATTTTGAAACCGAATCCGAACGGTATCGCCCGGTTTAACCTCTAGCCGAGGGCCGGGAATCTGGCCGTTATAGCTGAGCGCCTTCAATGATGTTCCGCCCAGGTTCATGCGACGAGCGCTGGCTTCTAGGTCTAGTTCTAAATGACCATTGCTACTGATGTAGAGCTTGGGTAAATTATTCTGCAGCTCAGGGTTAGCCTGAATTTGATCGCGATGGTCTCCGACCGGCCTACAGGCAGAGCCTGGGCTTCGCCAACAGCCATCGCACTGTGAGAGCATAACGGCTCCGGTACTACTCGCGCTGAGGGCTAAGAATTGTCTACGGTTGAGTAATCGCATCTATCAATCCTCCTGACGTGCCATTGGGGTACTTGCCCACTCACTTCAGTCATGATTTAAGACATTTGGCCTCTCTCTTCTATTAAAGACACAGGATTATGAAATTAGGATGAAATCTCTTGGCGTTTGTCTCTGTAATGAAGGACAAAGGATAACGGTAAGGCTTTCTGCTGGCAGCGGAGCGCTGGAGTGCTGGAGTGCGGTTTAGTTCATAGCTTAGGTTAGAAAAAACCAGATCAAAAATGAATAAAACAAGGATAAGTCCAATGTCACCGTCTCAACCCTACCAACCGTTACTTCTACGGATTCTGCACGGACTCACAGGGCTTTTTCTGATCGCGGCAATTTTGACTGCGTTCTGGACCTACGATACCTACGATGGCCGGTGGGGGAAAATTCCGCTGCCTTCTTATCGAGAGATTGAAGGGCTACACGGAACCTTTGGACTTTATACCTTACTGATCTTTCCAGCCTTTGTAATCTATTCCTTTCATCGGGGGCAGCATCGTCTGATTCAGGCCCATTCGTTAGCCAAATGGGTTCAGGTTGGCAAGCCCCTTTGGTGGTACACATTAAGCCGTTTCACCAATACCCTCGCTTTGGTTACGTTAACGTTTGCACTGTTCAGCGGCAAGATGATGGATGAAACCTGGTTACCCAAAGGGGAATTAAATCATGCTTGGTATTATGCTCACCTGATCTCCTGGGTGATGATGGTGATTGCGATCGCCCTCCATCTGCTGCTCAATGCCAGAGTCGGTGGTTCCCCCCTGCTGCTCTCTATGCTCAATTGGCGATTTCGTGAACAAGACAGCCCTGCGCTTTGGTCTGCCCATCTCTCTCAAGGGTGGTCAAGGCTTTGGCAGAATTCCTGGCCAAAACGCATTCAGTCCTTCTCTACTCTAATGATCCTGGAAATAGTTATTCTGGTGAGCCTTGCTGCAGCCTGGATCATTTCGCTCGTGAAACAACTTTCTTGAATGAAGACAACGATCTCATACTGATTTCATAATCCCTTGTCATGATGCTAAAGAGAACCCGTCAGCACTGGTGGCGGTGTCTCTCATTCACATGCGAATCAGGATTTAAAGCCCAATGAAACACAGTAGACGGCTCGTTCAGATTATTAAAAAGTTTGCGATGATCTCTGACCGACCGACATCCAGAGGATGGGCTGCACCAACGGCGATCGCATCCGGTTTACTCGGATTTGCACTTCTGGGCAGTGCCTTAACGAGCTGCACCGCAACCTCGCAAACCCAGGCCCAGTCAACCAATACCCCAGCAATGGGAACGCCTCATATGGGCAGTGGAAAACCGCAGGCAGCAGGTATGGACCACCACAACATGTCGATGGATTTGGGGCCAGCGGATGCAGACTTAGACCTGCGGTTTATCGATGCGATGATTCCCCACCATCAGGGGGCGGTGGTAATGGCAAAAGCGGCGCTAGAAAATTCACAGCGCCCAGAGATGAAAGCGTTAGCGAGTGAAATCATTGCGGCCCAAGATAAAGAAATTGCCCAAATGAAGCAGTGGCGTAAGGACTGGTACCCGCAGGCGAGTGATACGCCGATGATGTGGCACGCTGAGGGCAATCACATGATGCCCATGTCCACGGACCACATGAAGGCCATGAGCATGGATCAAGATCTAGGTAAAGCAGATGCTGACTTTGATTTGCGGTTTATCAATGGCATGGTGCCCCATCATGATGCGGCAGTAGTGATGGCAAAGGATGTACTGGCAAAATCTAAGCGCCCAGAGATAAAGCAGCTTGCCCAAGCCATCATCGATTCGCAACAGATTGAAATCAATCAGATGCAGCAGTGGCGCAAAGCTTGGTATCAGCAGTAAACCAATGATAGTAACCCAGCATCGAAGGAGAATGTACTGCTCTCTGCTAGGTAGCCTGACCAAGGCTGCTGTCGTTAGCTCATTGATATTGGCCACTCCGACCTTCATACTGGCCCACGCCGGACATGGTGATGAATTCAAGGGCGGGAACAACGCCACACCCTCTGTAGGAGCTGTTCAAGTCGATGCCGAGACGGCGCAACGACTTGATCTCAAAGTGGAGCCTGCCAAACGACAGCAGTTGGCCGTAGGGATTAAAGCCACGGGACAAATCGAAACGTTGCCCAATCAAAGAGTCGAAGTCACAACCCCCGTGAAAGGTACCGTCACAAGGTTGCTAGCCAAGCCGGGTGACGCCGTACAGGCTGGACAGGCCGTTGCCATTCTGTCGAGTCCAGAGCTGGCTGAGCTGCGAATTAGTTCTCAAGTAAATCGTGCCGAAGCGATCGCAAATATCCAGCAAGCTCAGGCCGACGTTAAGTTAGCCCGTCAAAACTACGATCGCCAGCAACAAATCGCCAAAGCTGAGCTGAAGCAGGCCCGTACTCAACTCGCCTTTGCCCAAGAAAAATACAGCCGTGACCAAGAATTAGCGACGGCCGGAGCCTTGCCCCGTCGCCAAGCCCTCGAATCTAAAACCGAGCTGGCCGATGCTCAAACAGTAACAGCCCGTGCCGCCAGCCGCCTTGACTTTCTAGAGGCTGATGCTCAACTGCAACGCGCCTATTCAGCGCTCCAGGTGGCAAAGTCTCGATTGAAGCTCAGCGACGGTACCTACCAAGCTCGCCTCAAACAGCTTGGCACGCAGCCCAATGCCGATGGCACCCTCACCATTACAGCCCCCATCTCAGGGATTGTTTCAGATCAAGACACGACCCTTGGTGAATCGGGAGAAGATGCAGGTAAGCCCATTCTGACGATTCTTAATAATCGCCGGGTGCTGGTTACCGCCAACATTTACGAAAAAGATATCGCCCAAGTCAAGACCGGACAGTCGGTGGAAGCCAGGGTCAGCAGTTTACCCAATCGCACCTTTCAAGGGCGAGTAAGTTTGATTGAGCCAGTAGTAGCGGGTGAAAACCGAGTGGTGCCGGTCAAGGCTGAGTTAGGCAATGTCAATGGCGATCTCAAACCCGGTATGTTCGCCAATTTAGAAGTTTTTACAGACCGCACGGCCAATGCTCTCCTGGCGATTCCGCAATCAGCAGTGGTGGAAACCAATGACAAAAAGACGCTGGTGTTTATTCAAAACGGGTCGGCATTTCAGCCCGTCAATGTGACGCTGGGGCAAACCGCAGGCAACTGGGTTGAGGTCAAGAAAGGTCTATTTGCAGGCGATCTGGTGGTGACGCAGCGTGCGCCTCAGCTTTACGCTCAATCTCTGCGGGGCGATGTTGCCAAAGCACCGAATGAACAGGAAGCCGCTCCTGTGGCTACCGCCAATGATTCAACGCCGATGGTGCCTTTGTGGTGGGCAGGGGTTGGGGTTGCGATCGCATCCACCACATTCTGGGCAGGTACCGCCTGGTCAAAACACCGAATGCAACGCCAGATTGAACTGGCGACCCACAATGGTCATGCGCCCGTGGACTCAACAGAGAGCATAAAGCCGATCTCTGAACCGGTTGAACAGCCAGATCCTCAGCCCTCCGAGGCTCAGCACTAAATGCTGAATTCCATCCTTAAATGGTCGATTGTGCAGCGCTGGCTGGTGGTGATTGGGGCCATTGTGGTCACCGTCTTAGGGGTTTATAACCTCACTCTGATGCCCTTAGATGTTCTGCCCGACTTTGCCCCGCCCCAAGTCGAGATTCAAACCGAAGCCCCTGGCCTTGCCCCCGAAGAAGTCGAGTCGCTGATCACGCTGCCCCTCGAAAGCGCCGTCAACGGCACCCCCGGTGTCGAAACCGTGCGTTCTTCATCAGCAGTGGGCATTTCTGTCGTCAAAGTGATCTTCAATTGGGGCACCGATATCTATCAGGCCCGTCAGCTCGTCACCGAGCGCCTGCAGCAGGTGCAGGAGAAGCTCCCTACGGGTGTCGATGCGCCCCAAATCTCGCCCGTGTCATCCCCCATTGGCACGATCTTGATGTACGCTCTGACACCGCAGACACCAGAAGAACCCACCAATGCGCCGCCCACCGATCTGATGGAGCTGCGGCGGATTGTTGATCAGACCATTACCAATCGCCTGTTGGCCGTTCCAGGTATCTCGCAAGTGATCGTCTATGGCGGCGACGAGCGCCAGTATCAAGTGCTGGTCAACCCAAAGCAGTTAGCGGCTTTTAATGTGTCTCTGCAAGAGGTTACCGAAGCAGCTCAAGGTGCTAATGCTAATGCAGCAGGCGGCTTCTTAATTGATGCAGATCAAGAAACCATTATCCGAGGCATGGGGCGCTTAGAATCTCTAGAACAGCTTCAGAAGGCGGTGGTCACGGCTCGCAATGGTACCCCCGTCCGGCTGCAAGATGTCGCTGAAGTCCGGATCGGCGCTGCTCTCAAACGAGGCGATGGCAGCGTGGGTGGGAAAACTGCGATCATTATGGTGGTCAACAAGCAGCCCTCTGTGGATACGCCCACGGTGACCCGTGCAGTGGATGAGGCGATGGCTGGGGTAACGGCCAGCTTACCTAAAGATATAAAAATCACTGAAACCTTTCGCCAAGAGAGCTTCATTGCGGCAGCAGTCAACAACGTGATGTCATCACTGCGGGACGGCATCATTATTGTCTCGATTATTCTGCTGCTGTTTTTAATGAACTGGCGCACGGCGGTGATTACCCTGAGCGCCATTCCCCTGTCGATTTTGGTGGGTATGATGATTCTCAACCTGATGGGACAAGGCATTAACACCATGACGTTGGGCGGGCTAGCGGTGGCGATCGGCTCGGTAGTCGATGACTCGATTGTCGATATGGAGAATGCCTATCGAGGATTGCGTCGGAACCAGGCCGAAGGCAATCCCAAGCATCCTTACCAGGTGGTCTATGACACCTCTGTTGAAGTGCGGGTAAGCGTCATTTTATCCACGGTGATTATTGCGGTGGTGTTTGCGCCCATCTTTTCCCTGACGGGGGTAGAAGGGCGAATTTTTGCGCCGATGGGAGTGGCCTATTTGGTCTCAATCTTGGCGTCAACGTTGGTGGCGATGACCCTTTCTCCGGCCCTCTGTGCCTTTTTACTGGCGAACCAAACCCTACGTTCAGAAGATACTTGGGTGACGACTTTGGCAGAACGCTGCTATCGGCCTGTCCTCCGCTTTGCTCTGCATCGGTCTAGCATTGTTCTGGTCATTGCCACTGCTGGTTTGGTGGCGTCCCTGATGATTTTCCCAACACTGGGGCGGGTATTTTTGCCGGAGTTTCAGGAACCGTCCCTCGTCAATGCCATGCTGCTCTATCCCGGCAGTTCTCTAGAAGCAACCCAGCAGTCAGGAATTGCGATGGAGCTGGCGCTCCAGGATGATCCTCGATTTGGAGTAGCGCAGTTACGGGCGGGGCGAGCTTCGGGTGATGCTGATGCCGGGGGCGTCAACTTGGGGCATTTAGATGTTGAACTGACGCCTGAAGGATTGAAAGATCGAGAGGGTGCGATCGCAACGCTCCGCGAAGAATTTGCCAAACTCCCTGGAGTCGCGCCCAACATTGGCGGCTTTATCACGCACCGGATGGATGAAGTATTGTCGGGGGTCAGAAGTGCGATCGCCATTAAAATCTTTGGCCCCGACCTCGACCAGCTCCGTGACCTGGGCCAGCAGGTAGACACAGCCCTCAAAGCAATACCCGGCCTAGTGGATCTCCAGCTGGAGCCTCAAGTCCCCATTCGTCAGCTTCAGATTCAATTTGATCGCGATGCTGCCGCTCGGTACGGCCTGCCCGTGGGCCAACTGTCTGAGGTAGTGGAAACAGCCCTCAATGGCCGCGTGGTCTCTCAAGTGCTGCAGCAGCAACAGCTTTTCGATTTACTGGTATGGCTCCCGGAAGCAGATCGCAATAATCTAGAGACCCTGAACAGCTTGCTGGTAGATACGCCTGCTGGTCCTAAAATCCCCCTCGCACAGGTAGCGCAACTGGAGTACGGCACGGGACCGAATACGATCAATCGAGAAAATGTCTCACGACTGATTGTGGTGTCTGCCAATGTCAAAGGCCGCGATCTCGGTTCTGTAATCGCCGATATTCAAGCTACGCTCAAGAACTCTATACAGATGCCGTCAGGATACTTCATTCAATACGGCGGGCAGTTTGAATCGGAGCAGCGAGCCAGCCAGAGTTTGTTGGTGTTTGGGGGATTGGCCTTGGTTGCGATCTCGGTGCTCATGTATCTCTCCGTCAAATCCGTCCCCGCCACGATCATGATTCTTATCAATTTGCCCTTAGCTCTAGTCGGCGGCATTTTCTCCATTGCCCTCAGTGGTGGCGTTGTCTCCGTCGCCTCCCTCGTCGGGTTTATCACTCTCTTTGGTGTCGCCGTTCGCAACGGTCTCTTGCTGGTCGATAACTACAATCAAAAATTTGCCCAAGGGATGCCCTATCAACAAGTGATCACCACAGGCTCCACGGAGCGCCTTGTCGCGATTCTGATGACCGCCCTCACCTCTGCGCTGGGCATGGTACCTCTTGTCCTCGGCAATGGCGCGGGTCAAGAAATTCTGCAGCCCCTAGCGGTGGTTGTCCTAGGTGGTTTATTCACCTCCACAGCTCTAACGCTACTGGTCATCCCGGCTTTGTACGCCCGCTTTCACCGCTTTCTTGTTCCCCAAAAGACCCTTCAGCCAGCTCTCATCGAAACCCACGAGGCGTCTACACCTCAAAGTCCCCCAGAATAGGCGATTAGAGAGGGCTTCATGGATGTTGCTGGATTGTATTGGATTATCCAATGATGGAGCTGACGGGAGTCGAACCCGTGTCCGCCCTAATTATTAGCTCTCCATTCGTTCACAGGCTTAGCTTCTCTAACCCTCGAAGCGGGAGTTGCCTATTATCCCAGGCAAGGGATGCTCTAGTGAGGTTCTTTGCTTACGTCGGGACTAGAGACCCTCTGTTCGCGCATCCGTTGGGGGTTTATCCATAGACCTTAACGGAGTCAATCTATGAATGCTCGAACCAAAGAGTTGGTTTTTTCTAGGCGGCAGCTACTGCTACTCGCTGGCGAGCGAAAGGTACGATGTTGTTCGCATGTACGATGTTTGAGCCATTGATTTACGAGAGATAACTCACTCTCGGCCTGAATCATGAAGCTACGTTCACTAAGACGTCGAAACCGTTACAGCCCCGCGTGTCCTTTTATTATATTCCAGGGACAGACAATTGTGCTGGCTTTAGTAAATCTCTCTGCTGGGCAGCTCAATCCCATCGACGATGGGAACCGGCAGTTGGCGAGAGATATGGAACAGAATCCACTCTTCTAACGCTTCGACCAGTTCACTGTGACAGACCTCTATGGTTTCAGCAGAGGCAGTGACCCGATCGAAGCCCGGAATCTCCCCATAAATGAGATGTTCATCTGGCGATAATCGATAGGTGGCCTTTTGCATCGCCGCGCTAATGTAGTTCGTCAACATAAATCAACCTGACGTTCGGCAACACCTATGACAGAATAGGTCATCACGTCCTGAGATCTTAAGATCAATCTCATTTTTACGTTTTTTGTACACACCCCTATTAAATGTCCCATTCTTATTTTTCTGAGGTTCCTGAAATTACAGTTGAGACGCTGCAGAACCGTCTCCAGTCAAATCCTGAGAGCCTGCAGCTCATTGATGTGCGAGAAGGAGAAGAAGTTGCGATCGCAGCTCTCCCCAACTTCAAGCACCTGCCCCTCAGCGAATTTGCTGAATGGTCTGACCAAATTGAATCAGCATTCGACCCCCATCAAGAAACCCTCGTCCTTTGTCATCACGGGCTACGATCAGCGCAAATGTGTCAATGGCTGATGCGTCAGGGGTTTACAGATGTCAAAAATATCAGGGGTGGCATTGACGCCTACGCCCGCATCGTTGATCTGACGCTGCCGCGTTACTAGCCCGATCAAAAACCAAGTTTTTAATACCTTGTTTAGGATTCACTTGTATGACGGTTCAGCTTACTCAACGACAGCAGCAAATTCTAAGGGCCACCGTCAACCACTACATCGTGACGGCAGAACCCGTTGGTTCTAAAGCGCTAGCCCAGGGGTATTCCCTTAGCGTCAGTCCAGCCACCATTCGCAACGTGATGGGGATGCTAGAGAAAGTGGGGCTACTGTATCAACCCCATACCTCTGCCGGTCGTGTCCCCTCAGATTCGGGCTACCGCATTTATGTTGACACGCTGATGACGCCCTCCGAAACGCTACAAAAAGAGGTGAAGAAGCGTCTAGATCAGCAGCCCGTCCGTAACTTTGAAGCGCTCCTGCGCCACGCGGCTCAAATTCTATCAACCCTGAGCGGCTGTGTGGCCCTTGTGACCCGTCCCCAAGCCCAAACGACCACCGTTCGCCATTTGCAGCTTGTCCCCATCGAAGCACAACGGGTCATGGTGATTTTGGTGATGGATACCTATGAAACAGAGTCGGTCTTAATGGAATTGCCGCCGGAGACGGAGGGAAGTGGCGACCCAGAGTGGGTGAGCCACGAGTTAGATATTCTCGCTAATTTTCTGAACCATCATCTGCAGGGACGCTCACTGTCTGAGTTAGCAACGCTAGACTGGTCCGCAATGGATCGTGAGTTTCAGTATTACGCCAATGCCCTAGAGTCTTTGCTCTCAGATCTAAGTCGTCGCGTCAGCTCTCCGTCGCCAACGCCAATTTTAATTGGTGGCCTTGCCGAAGTCCTCAGACAACCTGAGTTTACCGAAATGCATCAGGTTACCCCCCTCATTCATCTTTTAGAAGAGAAGCAAGATCAGCTTTGGCCCCTCATCTGTGAATGGTCTCAGCAGCAGCCTTCCGTAGGAGACACCGATTCTCTATCAGGGCACCGGGTTAGCGTTCGCATTGGTGCCGAGAATCCCTTAGCCTCAATTCAAAGCTGCACCCTGATCTCTTCCACCTACCAGCGCGGAGATATACCGGTCGGGAGTGTGGGAGTCTTAGGACCGACACGAATTGCCTATGCGAAGGTGATGGCATTGGTTGAAGCCACCGCCAACTATCTTTCTAATGCCCTGAGTCAGCCCGCCTAATGCACCGATGACAGCCTGACGTTTGCGGACAACCCTTCAGATATAAAAAGGGGGGAACAATTCTTCTAATGATTCTTCATGTTTGAGTGGCGGCTTTAGTTTTGGTCAGCTATATTGATGTCTTCTCAGCTATATTGATTGCTGATTCGCAAATAAGCGCTTCTTTTCGGGGGAGAGGACTGCTTACCTCTTATGTCCATCTACTCTGTCAGCTCAGTTAATTATGCCTTCTTCTAATTCACTCGTAGACACCTCCCGATCCAAGCACGCCTCCCAGGCCTCGGCAGAAGCCGTCAAGCTTTGGATCTCTGAATTAACAGATTTCAGCCCTCAAAAGATTGATGAGGTCTTTGAAACCATGCAGCAGGACCAATCCTTGAATTAAAGACAATCCTAGAGTTCGAGCTGATGTGGGACAATCGTTACCTAACGATTACCACCGCAGACTATGGGCAACACCTTTGGGCATTTATTTCGGATTACAACATTTGGTGAATCCCACGGAGGCGGCGTCGGTGTTGTGATTGATGGGTGTCCCCCGCTTCTTGAACTTTCTGAGGCTGACATTCAGGTCGAGCTAGATCGCAGACGACCAGGACAAAGCCGAATCACGACGCCTCGCAATGAGGCCGATGCCTGCGAGATTGTCTCAGGGGTCTTTCAAGGGAAAACGCTGGGCACACCCATCACCATCTTGGTCCGTAACAAGAACACGCGTCCTGAAGACTATAGCGAGATGGCAAAGGTCTATCGACCGTCCCATGCCGATGCAACCTATGACGCCAAGTATGGGGTGCGTAACTGGCAAGGGGGAGGGCGCTCCTCTGCGCGGGAAACCATTGGTCGGGTGGCGGCAGGTGCGATCGCAAAAAAAATTCTCGCCCAAATTGCGGACGTCGAGATCATTGGTTACGTCAAACGCATCAAAGATCTTGAAGCCGACATTGATCCTAACCAAGTCACCCTAGAGGCCGTCGAAAGCAACATCCTCCGCTGCCCAAATGCAGAGGCCGCTGAGCAGATGATTGAGATTATCGATCAGGCTCGCAAAGACGCGAACTCCTTGGGGGGCGTCGTGGAGTGTGTTGCTCGTCAGGTCCCCATTGGCTTGGGCAGTCCGGTCTTTGACAAGCTAGAGGCCGATCTCGCCAAGGGCGTCATGTCGCTTCCCGCTAGCAAAGGCTTTGAAATTGGCTCTGGTTTTGCGGGAACGCTTTTGACAGGGATCGAACACAATGATGAGTTCTACACCGACGAATCGGGCCGCATTCGCACCGTAACCAATCGCTCTGGTGGGATTCAGGGCGGTATTTCTAATGGTGAAAATATTGTCTTGCGGGTTGCGTTTAAGCCCACTGCCACGATTGGCAAGTCTCAGAAGACCGTTAATCAAGCGGGTGAAGAGACAACGCTAGCCGCCAAGGGACGCCATGACCCCTGTGTCTTGCCGAGAGCAGTACCGATGGTGGAGGCAATGGTGGCACTGGTGCTTTGCGACCATTTACTGCGTCATGAAGCCCAATGTCGCACTCTGCCCCAACAGTTAGAAGCCTGAGCCATCGCTTAACCAGTTAATCTTCGACCACCTGAGCCGTGACTTCGACGGCCTGAACATCAACGGTTCCAGGAGGAGTTGAGCGCTTGAAGTGTTGTCCTTCTATCTCAAGGCTCTCGCCGCATTGAGGGCATTGGGTGGTTCGATTCTTGAGTCCCACCGCCGCCGCGCCGCAGGAGGGACAGGGTTCTTGGACTAAATTACGGTTGATCCACCAGCGAATGCCGAAAAAGGCGATCACGGGGGTAATGAACAGTAGGGCCAGTAGCACAAAGAAAGACTTCACCAGCCAGCCAAGACCCACTACGCTGAGGAGTGAGATAAATGCGATCGCAAACACCCACGATCTCAAAGCCGGGAAATTAAAGACATAGCGCTGATTCACAAAAGCCTCCTGGCGATCGCCGAGCTGGAGTTCACTATAGTTTATTCTACCAAGCCCCTGTAGAGCGTCTATACAGGGGTAGTACGGATCTCCGTTCGTGAGCCTTCGCGCTGGCCCTCAGCAAGTATTAAGATAAATCTTGTCATTGCTTCATCTGTAAAGCTCTTTCTGCCCTGTCACCACAAATTTATGGCTACTATCGACGATAAAACCATTGTTCAGAATTACTTCAACGCAGAAGGCTTCGATCGCTGGCGACGCATCTATGGCGGGGGAGAGGTCAATAAGGTTCAACTTGATATCCGTGAAGGTCACCAGCAAACCGTCGATACCGTTTTAAGCTGGTTTAAAGCAGATGACAACTTAGACGGTCGCTCCATTTGCGATGCAGGGTGTGGCGTCGGTAGTCTCAGCATTCCCCTCGCTCAAATGGGGGCGAAAGTATCCGGCAGCGATATTTCTAGCAAGATGGTGGGAGAAGCTGAAGAGAGAGCCAAGCAAGCACTAGGAGAGTCTAATCTTCCGCAATTTTCAGTTCAGGATTTAGAGGCGCTGTCGGGACAGTATGACACCGTGGTTTGTCTCGATGTCTTGATTCACTATCCGCAAGAAAAAGCAGCGGAGATGATTCAGCACCTGAGTTCTTTAGCCACGAATCGGGTGATCCTTAGTTTCGCCCCGAAGACCGTTGCGTACACGCTTTTGAAAAAAATAGGTGACTTCTTTCCTGGACCGAGTAAAGCGACACGGGCCTACCTCCATCGTGAACAGAATGTGGTGGCAGCACTGGAGTCTGCTGGTTGGCAGATAGAGCGTACAGGGATGACGAAAACTAGCTTCTATTTCTCTCGGCTGTTGGAAGCGAAACGTGCCCCCGCTGGTCGCTCTGTGACAACGTCTCAAGACCTATTGCCCGATCTATCTTGGGTTATTTTTGCCGTGGTCATCAGCTTAGCTGCACTGGGTGTTTGGACGACCTTCTAGAGAATAGGATGATCCTGGGAGAGCTGGCAGATACTCATCGTTTGAGAAACAACTTGGCATTGATAAAGTCATGACTCTCCTTGATCTTAAGTGGCGTTCCTTTCAGCGGCTTATCTTCGTCTTAATTCTTCTGATCGCGCTGCTGCGTTTCGTGAATTTAGGGACAAAACCCTATTGGTACGATGAAGTGATTACATCTCTACGCATCTCTGGATATACGACAACCGACGTTTATGAATTTAGTCGGTCAGGTCAAAAGACCTTTGGTTCAATCCAGTTCTTTCAATGCGTTAATCGCGATCTCAACATAGAAGATACTTTTAATTCATTAATTACCGATAGCTCACATCCACCTCTATACTTTGGGTTGCTCCATTACTGGATCAAGCTGACTGGATGTAGCATTACAAATATACGACTGCTCTCTGCAGGCATCAGTCTTCTATTGATACCGATCAGTTATGCACTAGCCTATGAGGTGTTTAGTTCTTCAGCAATAGCATTGTTAGCCACAACGTTGATGACGAGTTCGCCTATTTTATTGATTTATGCTCAGGAAGCACGTTCTTATTCATTATTAACGGTTTTAAGCTTACTCTCTAGCCTGTTGGTGTTTCGCATCCAAAATAAGGGAAAAACCTTTGATCTCGTTTGTTACATCCTAACCTCTGCTGCGGGCCTATACTGTCATACCCTTTATTATCTAGTGATGATAGGACAGGGTATATTTTGTTTGTTTTACTCATTGCCCTGTAGTCAAGATACTGCTGCCGTCCCATTTCTTGAAAAAATAAAAAATAATTACCATAGAAACCATAAGATTTTCACAGGCTTATCAATCAGTTGGGGAATTTTTTGTATCTGGCTAGTGAAGGTAATAGCCAGAAATGGACTCGCTATTCGTGTTGGGGCAGATGGCTCTTGGAAGGCTTTTTCTTCCCAGGCATTATGGCAGCGCATTGTCTTGAATTTTGCTAACCTAATCTATGATTTTGAACATCCTCTGAAGACCGCTATTTTTACAAGGCCACCGATCACGTCTTCTTTTCTTGATTTGGGATGGATTAATATCATTAGCATTGTTTTTGCCAATGGAATCATCCTGTATAGTCTTGCCTATACTGTGCTAAACCGTTACCGTAGTCGTGCCGTCTTATTGTTTTTTTTTAGCCGTCCCATCTCTATTATTTCTACTGAAGGACTTGATTATTGGGGGCAGCTTGTCTATGGTAATTCGCTACCAACTTTTGGCAGTTTTCTGCATTTATTTCGCCCTTGCCTTTTGTTTAGTAGACTCCCTCAAGCGTACCAATAGAACCCTCATTAGAAGTGGTATTATTTGCCTGATTTTAATCATTGTCTCGCTTCAGCTTTACTCTGATTTGGGCTATCTATCTGCTTCTACTTGGTGGAGCAAGCCCAAGGATTATCAGATCAAGGATTATGCCGCAGTTGTAAATCAATCACCGAACCCGCTTGTGCTTGTTGAGGCAAGCCCTCGAGCAATGATCAATCTCATTAAACTCACCCATGTTTTGGCACCGTCCATCCCTTTCCGGCTCGTTGCCAAGGACGATCTTCCTGAAGCGCTACGACAAAATCCGAATGCCTTCCCGGAGTCATCCACGCTCGACTCAAACTCAGCTTCATTCTGAGGTCAAAAAAGCCCTCCGTTTTGTGGGCTTTGCAAAAGTTTGAGATGGACGATTAGCCTAGAACTTCTTTGGCCTTAGCTACCACATTCCCAATGGTGAAGCTGTACTTCTCCATCACAAGGCTAGCAGAACGCATTGAGGCGATTAGCGATCGACGAGAACAAAGTAATATGGCAGGGTCAACAGCGATTCTAGTGGGGCTATCATTAAAGCAGGAGACTATTCGCACAATTTTGAGGCAGGAAATTATGCAAGAATCTGTCATTTACCAAGAGATCAAGGCTGAGGGCAGGGCTAAAGCAATCCAACGAGAGCGGGTCTCATATTACGTTTATTGAATCGCCAGGTTGGCGTGATTTCCGAAGCACTAGATCGACAAGTACGAGGGTTATCTGTAGTGCAACTGGAAGACTTAGAGGAAGCGCTATTAGATTGTTCGGGCCAAGTAGAGTTGGTGGCGTGGTTGACACAGATTGAATGAGAGCCGACTTCTTTACAAACAGTTTCAAATGCACCAATACCATCGAGAAACTTTAGTTTTTTAGTGGAAATTCTCTGCTCAACGTGAGCACGATCATGAAAACTTGCAAAGACATAGATGTTGAACTCAGCCTGTACGAATGGGCCAAAGAAGATTCTCGGAATGAATTAGCATCAGGCCTTTTGTATTTACAGAAAATCAAAAGTCCTACTGCGCTTAGTACATATACTTATATTAATTCTCTCAAAGAGGAAGATAGGCGAATCTTAATCAATTCTCTAGTCAGCCGTCGATCAAGTGAAAACCGACTCGTACTCATTGAAACTGCCATTTGAGATTTACTCCAGCCTCTCTTATTCATCTCTTGGAGAATCTGCCATGCAAGAACCCGCTGGATAGTAGTGCAACTGAGTTAAGGCGTCTTTCTAGAAAATCACTTGAGATTCTTTAGTTAGTATGTTAGGCTAGCGTGGCTTCTGTGATTTGGTTCTAACGGTGATCAGCTGCTAGAGGTAACGGGGAAAGTCTGGTGTAAATCCGACGCTGTCCCGCAACTGTGAAGAGATTCTTTTTTCTCTAAGTCAGAATGCCCGCCAGTCATTGTTCATACTCACTTTTATCTGCGAGGTACAGATAGTGTCTAACAGCTTTTTTCGGGTTCAATTGGCAAACGAGGTGTCAAGCCGTAGCTACAGGCAAACTGTGGCAATATGCCTTGCTTGCAATCGGTAGCGCCAGTAGTCTCACCTATTCTCATGCCCCTTTGGTCAGCTTTGCAGCGCTGGCAGGCGTCACTCTTAACCGCAGACGAGCGATTGTCTGTGCTGGGTTAATCTGGTGGGTCAACCAATTTTGTGGTTTCACCCTTCGGCAGTATCCTTTCAATGCGGTCGCACTTCTCTGGGGCGTGTTGATGGGGCTGGGAACGATTGTCGTTGCCTTGATTGCCTCAATACAGCCACGCTTTAGCCAGCGTAGTTGGCTGGGGCAAAGCCTATGGTTAGGCATGTCATTGTTGCTCGGTTTTTGTCTCTATCAAGGCGGTACTCTGCTGGTCAATCAATGGGTAGAGATGCATGGTCTCACGGCTGATGTGTTTTTGCGAATGCTCGGGCGAGAGGTGCTTTGGGCGATCGCGCTTTTTGCTATCTACACCGTCTTTATCCTGAGCCATCAACGTATTCCGCAGCGTTCTCTTCGATGAATCGCTCTGTTTGACTGCAGATCAAGTTCGCTCTATCCCTACTCAACGGGGTTCGCTGTTGCGATCTCGTTGAATCTTTTTCTGTCGCCCAAAAATCTAAATGACGTGCCATCCTTATGAGTTTATTTTTCATCTTGGGACTGTTTTTCACAGTCCTGGCTGTTGGCAGTATTATGCTCTATCTTTATGGTTCGCAGCTATCAGTTCTCAGCACTGCGGGAGGAAATCTATGCGAATGCAAAGTAGTGTTTGGCAGGGCAATTTCGGTTACTGGCAGAGCCAGTTTATTCATCAGCATATTTTGATGATTGGCTACACGGCCTGGAACGGTTATCTCAATGTAGGCCGAGGGTTAGTGGTGTGCGAGGTTGTCGATGTTATTCCGCCTTCTATCGATTGGGGCATGGATACAGTGGCTTTCGATCAAGTGTTCATTCCTCAAGCAGAGGTCAAATCATATCTACACGCATATGAGCTAGAAAGAGAGGCCGTCAATGCACTGTTGTCGGAGATTTCAACCTATAACCCGACTCAGGCTGTTGCGATCGCAATTCTCGGTAATGGTGCAGTCCATATCAACCTGCTGCAACGGTTGAAGATAGCCCCTAGAGACTGCTACAGACAGGTGCAGCGACGTTGGTCAGAATTTCATCCCCCCGCCACACGACCCAATTATGAAAAAGTACCGAAACACTAATGCAACCCCAAAAAAGTAATGCACTCATGCCGTCCTGTTGTGAGTGGAGAAAGCTGCATGATTAATCGTTCTTTAACCTCACCCCGGCCCCGCTGGGATGTGATTATCTCCACAGTGATGCTTCATCTCGGATTACTATTAGCATTGATTCCCGCTAATTTTAGCTGGAAAGCCGTTGGCGTCGCGCTCTTTCTGCACTGGCTCACAATGGGTCTCGGCATTTCCCTGGGGTTCCATCGGCTGGCAACCCATCGCAGCTTCAAAGTCCCTAAATGGCTGGAGTACTGCTTTATTTTATGTGGTACGTTAGCCCTTCAAGGTGGCGTCAAAGGCTGGGTGGGTTATCACCGGATGCACCATCTCTACGCAGATCGCCTCGGCGACCCCCATGATTCAACGCAGGGGTTTTGGTGGAGTCACATTAATTGGCTGATGCATGAGGTACCGACTCGAACAGAACGGCCTCGGTTTACCCAAGATATTGCCGGCGATCCGTTCTATGAATTTTGCCACCAGCACTATATTGCACTTCAGGTTGCGCTGGCGGTTCTCCTTTATGGGCTGGGGGGAATGCCGTTTATCGTATGGGGAATCTTTGTTCGCTTGTTGATCGGGTTTCACGGCACTTGCTTTGTCAACAGTGCCTGTCACCTGTTTGGCTATCGGCACTATGAGGTGGGAGATCGCTCCACAAACTGTTGGTGGGTTGCACTGCTAACGTTCGGCGAAGGTTGGCACAACAACCATCATGCCGCTCAATCATCGGCGCAGTTTGGGCGACACTGGTGGGAAGTCGATCTCATTTGGCTAACCATTCAGTTGCTAGAAAACCTAGGATTGGCGACCCACGTGAGGACTGAGATCTCAACATTGAATCTCTTTGCTTCACGCAGCGGCGAAGGAATCCCTATACAATCCAATAATCATAAGACAAATAAGTAGCTATATAGCTATGTTTTCCTTGAAGCATGTCTGCCAGCCGAGAGATAGCCACTGATCTACCGCTACGACCTTCGTTGGTACAAAACCAGGCCGAGGATCAAGCGATCGCAGCTTGCTATGACTGGCTGAGTTTTCATCGGCTGTGGGGAGAACTGAAGGCAGAAACACTCTGGTCTCTGGCCCGCTCTCTACAGTTACTAAAAGTTGAGTCAGGTACAGAGATTTATCGGGATGATCAAGCGCCCGTGGGCCTCTATCTGCTCAAGTGGGGATCTGTCGAAATTTATCGCCTCTCCCCGGTGGGCAAAACTCACATGCTGTACCGCAGCGCGGGTGAAACCTTCGGCTATGTGCCCCTGATTAATGGTCAGGGAAATGCTCGCTATCAGGCCAGTGCGATCACACTCACTACCAGCGAAATTTGGTTCTTAGCCCAAGCAGACTTTGAAACATTAATCGAGACTGACCCTGCGATCCAGAATATTTTCAATCGGCTGCTGTCCCAAGATGTGATTCATTTTGCCGAGCGAGTGACGCGAGAACAGGCGCGAATCCAAGGGCTGCAGCCCTATATTCACCCTGTCCCCACAACGGAGCTGATCGGCGACAGTAAGGCCAGCACTAAACTGGCTCAGCAGATCGAATTGGCGGCAGCAGACCTCAAGCCTGTTGTTTTTCAGGGGGGATCCGGTACAGGTAAGACGTTTTTGGCGGGGTTTATTCATGGTCACTCAGGGCTAGAGAATCATCCCTTTGCCGAACTGGACTGTGCTCAACTGCCCTACACCGAGGCCACTGGCGTCGATACCACCGCGCTCTTTGGGCAGGCTGAGAGATCGCTGAGTGTCATGGAACTCCTAGAGCGGGGAACGTTGTTACTCGATAATGTGCAGCGGCTGAGTGGGCCAGATCGAGATCGCATCATTCAATACCTGAACACGGGCACCTTGCGTCCTAATCCCAATCCCGAGACCCGCACTGCCCCCGCTCCGGTGAAATCTTGGGTGCGCCTCATCCTCGCTAGCCCCACCCAACTCTCTCTGCCGGAGGTGGCTACCCATTCGATCAAGCTGTTTAGCCTGCCCCAGCGCAAGGGAGACATCCCAGCCTTTACCCAGCACTTCCTAGCTCAATTTTGTCGAGAACAGGGACGCCCACCGCTGCAGGTTGATCAGGCCAATACGCGCCGCCTGATCAGCTACGACTATCCCGGCAATTTAGGGGAGCTGGCAGGTATTCTCAAACGCGCTGTTGCCATGACCCCAGCAGGGCAAACCGTGATTCCAGAGCAGACTCTGTGGTCGGTGCAGTCGCCCAAGAATGCCTTTCGGATTGATCTGCTCAACCAGTTCCCTTGGCTGCGGCGGTTTTTGCTGAGTCAATGGTGGTCGGAGCGCTTCTGGATTGTGGTCATGGTGCTGTTTGTTCCCGTCACGCTGATGGGCTATATCGGCCCCCAAGCGCGGGAGGCCAGCATGACCCTCAACTTTTTTTGGGCTTGGTGGTGGCCGTTTTACCTGTTTCTGTTTGTCTTTGTCGGTCGTATTTGGTGTGCAGTGTGTCCCTTCATGATTACGGGGGAATGGATTCGCAAGATTTCTTTGTGGATTTGGCCGCGCGACCTGCTGCCCTGGCCCACCAAATGGATGAACCGCTGGGGAGCCTGGGTCTTATTTGCGGGGTTCGTCGCCATCTACCTCTGGGAAGAGCTATGGGATTTACCCCACACCGCCTATCTGTCAGCCTGGTTGTTGATCATCATTACAGCAGGGGCCGTGATCGGCAGCGTCATTTACGAACGTCGTCTCTGGTGCCGCTATCTGTGCCCCATTGGCGGCATGAACGGTATGTTTGCCAAACTGTCGATGATTGAAGTGAGATCGACTCAGCAGGTCTGCGGTAGTCAGTGCAGTACCTTTGGCTGTTACAAGGGCAGCGACGCTACCCCCGTCAACTTTACCCCGGCGCTGCCCACCGAAGGACAGGCCACGGGCGGCTGTCCCCTCTATTCTCATCCGGCTCAGTTGCAGGATAACCGCGACTGTATTCTCTGCATGACCTGTCTCAAGGCTTGTCCGCATCGGTCGGTGCAGCTCAACCTCCGGTTCCCTGCCTCAGACTTGCTTGAAAACCACCAAGGAAACTGGCCGGAAGTGGCACTCTTGCTGCTGCTGTTGGGGGGCGTTTTTATGCACCACGATCGCCAGATTTTGGCCTGGGTCGGCTGGGGCGATCTCCCCATCAGTTCAGAGCATCTCTTGACGGGCACCTTGGTTACATCCCTCCTCCTCAGTATTCCGGCGGTCTTGACGGGGCTAACCCACGTCATGGCTCGGCTATTCGACCGGGAGCTACCCAATTACAAAGTCGTGATCTATGCCTATCTGCTCACGGTTCGCTCATTTTTGAGCGAGGTGGTCACATTGGGCTAGAGTCTATGAATGAAGCAGCCTGTAGCCATTACGACCGAACGAGTTGATGATATTCCACTACTTTTAGCGCAGC
>JBHJNL010000198.1:0-8482 GCA_050330855.1 Thermosynechococcaceae cyanobacterium
GGAGTTGCGATCGCACTTTCTCTGGCAATGCACCCAACAGCTCCAACAGCGTGGCTTTCCAGACCGTAGCGCGTTCTGCAGGATCGAGTTCTGCGAATGTCGAGGTCACTTCTGCTTCGATTTGATGGTCTGGAGTGATTGCGATCGCCCTGGCCCCAGAAGTACCAAAATCAATGCCTAACGATAGATGCATTACGTCACTTGTCTCCTTTTAAGGACGCTAGCAAATTGGAGAGAGTAGACGCACAAACCCTTCCTGCTCAAAATGTCGATCTGTCGTCAGTGCATCAGAGATTCCGCGTTGGCGCATCAGAACAAAGCTCACAGCGTCGCAAAGTGAATATGTTTTATCTAACCGTACAGCTATACTCCGAACGAGTTAAAAGTTTACTTTTATCATGAGCACCAAACCCTTTGGCTGAGAGAGTTACAGCTCAATCCAAATGTTAAGTCCTTAGTCGTTGGCAGTATAGCAACTCAACTGCAGATTGATGTATTGCGTTATCGACCCAAACAGTCTCTATATCTGGACTGTTCGAGAGGTCAACAACAAAGTTGAGGACGGAAGCACGCGACAGTCGTCTTGCATTTGCCAATGCGACATATTCCGCGACGATGTAGTTGTGGGTTATGCGGGCTGATGCTTTTCGATACTCAAGGCAAGCCTGGGCATGGAGGGGTTCAGTCGAAAAATGTAAGCAGAGCAAGCCAGACGTATCAAGCAGCATACTGCTTACTCATGAGTGCTGGCATACTCTTTTACTAAATCTGAATCAATGCTTTCGTTATCTAAATCTATGAAGGCGTCCAGCGTTCCGAAATGATGCTCAAACCTCGCCCGTGCCGCATCTTTCTCAACATCATCTGCAAGTCCGTTGTTACTATGAACAGACTGCTGCTCTAACAATGCTGCAACAAGCGCTGCTGGAGAGATCCCCATCGTTTGCGCTTGCTGCTTAATAGCAGCAAATACCTGTTCATTCAATTCTACTGTCAGAATTTGACTCATGGGGTCCACCGGAGAGGTCACAGATGTAGTCTAATTGTAGCCCTACTACCTAGACTCTTCGCAGTGTTCCGGCTATACCCGCAGGGTTAGGGGGTGGTGAAGCGGAGCGCGCTCCTCTTGGTTTACGCAGCCGTAGTCGAGCTGTTTGCAGTTCCTGTAGAAGCATAAGCCTATTGAGTCACGGCCCTATCCAACAGAGAATAAGGCACTTCTAATCCATGAGATTCCATCAGAGATCGCTCTCGCATAATCTCTTTCGGGTAACCGTCAGCAACGATGTGGCTGTGGTCAATTAAGAGGACGCGATCGCACACCTCCAGCACCAGCTCTAAATCATGAGAGGCCACCATCAATGTTTCTTTGGAGTCTTGGAGAAACTGGATTAAACGACGGCGGGCGCGCAGATCAAGATTCGCGCTGGGTTCGTCGTAGATAATGAGGCGGGGGTTCATGGCGACTACGGTTGCGATCGCAACCATCCGCTTCTCGCCCCCAGACAAATGATGGGGCAATCGCTGGGTCAACGATTGAGTCCCCGTTAGCGCTAGGGCAGCGGCAACACATCGATCCACCTCATCGGGGGAGAGGCCCATATTTTGGGGACCGAAGGCAATATCTTCCCAAACTGAGGCAGAGAAAAGCTGATCATCTGGATTTTGGAAGACAAAACCGAGATCGGACCGAAAGCTGCCCATCTCTACAGGCTGGTTAAACAGCTTTACCTCACCTTGAGTGGGACGCAGCAGCCCACAAATAATCTTGAACAGCGTCGTCTTACCGGCCCCGTTCGGCCCCAATACACCGATCCGTTCACCGGCCTGCAGCTCAAACGAAACCTGCTCTAGAACGCTCGTTCGGTCTGGATAGGCAAAACTCAGGTCAGCCACCGTCAGCGCTGGCGCAAAAGGCTCTGAAATCATCGAGTTGTGCGGTGCAGGAAACAATATCGTCATCGGCTGTCCTGTGTCATTCAAGCGGTCCAAAGGAAATCAGAAATCACAAACCCCGCAGCTACCATTAGCATTACCACTAAGGCGCTGCTGTTCCAAAACGTGGCCGGTTCACGACTGCACGGTGAACTCGCAGAGGGCTGACCATAGCCTCGCAGCCCCATCGCCTGATAGCTACGCACCGCCTGTTCATAGCTGCGGATCAGCATAGTACCCATCAGCGATGCCAGTCGTTGCAAATGCCCCCACTGCCTACGAACCGCAAATAACGGTGGAGCATGGAAGCCACGCAGTCTCATGGCCTGCTGCATAGTCGTCAGCATCTGGGCGAACTCAAACAGATAGCGATAGGACAGCAACATCATATCGGTTAAAATCGAGGGTAGCCCAAAAGATCGCATTGCCTTAATCGTGGTCGAGAAGGGGCAGGTTCCCAGAATAATTAAGCCGAGCGTCAAAATAGAAAGAAACCGACAGACAATCAGGAGCGTGGTGGCTAACCCTTCGGCTCGAATCGCCAGCGACCCCCACTGCCAAAGAATAGTGTTGCCTGAGACTAAAGGCAGCACAGTCACAACACCCAAGATAAAGAAGCCGGGATACCGAAGATGATGCAGCAAAAATGAGAGCGGAAGACGTGCGATCGCATACAAAACAGCCGTCACCCCCAACATCGCAGGCAGCAACCGCAGATCTTCTACCATTGCAAAGGCAAAGATCAACGTCCCCAGGCCCACCAGCTTCGGTCTGGCCTGCCACCGATGCATCCAAGAATCGAGATGAACATAGCGATCAATTTCATGCAGCACGGGCAAACCTCATTCTGGAATTACCTCTGGCTTCATGCGCGTCAAAAAAGACACCAGTAAAGTCGTAAAAGTCCCCTCTAGCAGGACCAGCGGCACATGGGCCAGCAGTAGACCATAGGAAACCTGCTGCTCCAAAGCCGCATCCACATCAGCGGGAATGGTCATGATCACCACACCATAAAACAGCAGTGCCGAAAGCCCGATCCCAAACGCCCCGGCCAAGAACGCGAACAGGTTAGTAGACCAAGCACTCTTGTGTCCTACCCATTGCCGCAACCGAAAGATGTGAGCGGCCAAGATTGCCGGAAGGCCCATAATCACCGCATTGATCCCCAACGTCGTCAGTCCACCGTGCCCAAACACCAAGGCTTGGAAAAATAGCCCCACCAACACGGCTGGGAACGCATAGCAGTCTAACACCGCCCCTAATGCACCATTGAAGACAAAATGCACGCTAGCCGGGGGAACGGGAAACCGGATTGCCGAGGCCGCGAAGAAAGCAGCCGTGAGTAGCGACGCTTTGGGAATCTCTTCAGCAACCGTTGGCCGACGGTTAATCTGCCGCAGCGAATACCAGGTCAAGCCTCCCGTAATCGCATAGCCAATAATACAAACCTTCGCGGGCAACAGGCCATCTGAGATGTGCATTACTGCTTCTTCCTAGAAGAGAACAAGATGGCCGTCAACACGAAACCTCCAATAACAACAACCCCCAAGAGACTACGCAGCATCGGACTAACTGGCTCAGAAGATACGGTTATATCTGCAGTGTTCTCTGCCCCTACTGGAATATTGAGAATCTTGCCGTGCCCTGCCTGACGCACCTTCACCTGCCAAGTCCCGACCTGATCTGCGGGCGGCGTGAACTCAAAGTGCCCCTTACTGTCAGCCTTTCCAGTCAACCAGGGTTGAGTGGATCCATCTGGCGCATAGATCGTCACCTGAGCATTAGCCATCGGTTCCCCCGTATCAAAGGCCGCCTCAATTTCAACCGCCTTTGAGGTCACGCGATAGTTCACAGCAGTCCCGTGTGCTAAGACAGCAGGTGCGGTCCATACACTGATTAGTAATCCTAAAACGGGTATCAGCCGTTTGCCCATCATTGACTCCTACGAGGTTGTTAGCTCAGATCGACAGTGGCCTTCTCCCACGTGTCCAAGCCCGACCAAGGCAGATTCCAACGCTTGAAAATCCTTCGGGTCTAGCCTTTGTTTGAGGGTGGCCCAATCAGCTTTCAACGACGGCCCATCCGCTAAAGCCGCTAAGGGAGCGAACCCCAGAGCATCAGCATTTAGCTCGTCATCGGCGGGAAGTTCACCATCACCAAAGACATGGTCAAAGTGAAAAGTAGCCTCTAGATCAGCGGCCTCATTTGGCTGGACAACGCCCTTGCGCTCATCGCCCACAAACTCTCCGCAGGTGTAGGCAAACTCGCGGTCAACATTAAGCGTAAAGTCAACGGTTTGTCCGTCTTTGCTAGCCTGACCCACCAGCATTAGAGTTTGTCCTGCCGCTGGCCCTTCTGTGGCCTTAGACATCTTCCAGGCCAAAGCATTGTACTGGCCTGCGGGTGCTTCTGTTTCACCCACGGCAATGGGAGAGGCACTTTCATCCCCTGCAGCTAAGTCAACCGTCTGCGCCGGGATTGTCACCTCAGATTTTGCCTGCAAAGGGTCTTTAGCATCGGGGTCAAAGGGGGGATCGGTCTGATAAGCCGTTACATCTTCTAAGTTCACGTAGACGTGATCAAAGCTGATCTTCCAACCGTCTTTTGAGGTAAAGCCTTGACGCACAAAGTCTTCACCATTGGCTTTTACCTGGAGCGTACCCGCCCCCGACTCTGCGGGTGACTCTGAGTCTGTAGGGTTTAAACTTTGAGAATCGTTCGATGACTGACAGCTCATCAGCAAGCCAGAGCATAGAGCAGTCATAAAAATCAGCGATCGCGTAGACATCGATTTCATTAAGTGGCTTCAGTCCTTATAGAAGAGCTAACCGGATCTCAAAACATCCACCAAAAGGTAGAACCAGCAAAATCTAAGTTGAGGCTGGAGACAATGCTTAGGCAGGCAGCCCACATCTACAGTTTGGAAATGTCAGGATTCTAAAGGGATATGCTGTTAAAAACTTTTATAAAACTCGACCTGCATTTATACTCATCAGCCGAGGTGTCTCATAATGTAACACTAGAATTCAGAGAGCGTAATGCAGGGGGGAGGGATATTCGAGCAGAAAATGACTTGAAGAGAGCCGTTTTTTGCGATCGCTTGACAGCACTCGATAAGGTTGCTAAATAATTACAGCTAAGCTGTAGCGGGGAACTGAAGTGTGAAAATCAGGTATTGGACAGCCATGCTTTTGGCGATGATGGTGATATTAGCGTCACGTCCGGCCTTGGCTCATCCAGGACATATCCCTGATCTCGATGCTTTACTGTCTCAGAACCTGACGCCAACTCTCGTGCTGACCAGTCTTGGGCTAGCGGCTCTCTTTGGAGCGGGACACGCTTTTTCACCAGGACACGGTAAGACAATGGTGGCAGCATATCTTGTGGGTTCCCATAGTACGCCTAAACACGCCTTACTGCTGGGTCTAATCACGACACTTACCCATACGTTCAGCGTCTTTGCGTTGGGCTTGGTCGCCCTATTGCTCTCACACTACATTCTGCCGGAACAGCTTTATCCGTTCTTGAGCTTGGGCAGCGGCTTAATGGTCACAGGCGTTGGCGTTTGGCTGTTTCTGCGGCTTAGGAAACAGCGATCGCACCCAGTCACTCATCAGCCATTCCGCGCCCACGCAGGCCACAGTCATGGTGATCGAGTCCATTCCCATACCGCTTCAGACCCTCACGCACACCACCATCATCTACCGCCCAAAATCACCTGGAAGTCCCTGATGGCGCTCGGCGTCGCTGGGGGAATGATTCCTTGCCCGTCGGCTTTGATTTTGCTACTGTCTGCGATCGCGCTGCAGCAGACAGCTCTGGGTTTGTTATTGGTCAGCAGCTTTAGCATTGGGTTGGCGATCGTGCTTACGTCTCTAGGGCTAGCAGCCGTTTATACCCGCCAATGGTTTGAGCAACTACCGCCGGTCCCCTTTCTGTTGCCGCTGCGCCGAAATCTACCTGTACTCAGTGCCTTTGTGACGCTATGGGTCGGTCTATTGCTCAGCGTCAATACACTTTTGGGCTGGCATTCAATTGCATAGGCTTTGAGTTCACGGAAGCTGTCACCAAACCTCAAAACCTGAACGGAGTTGAGGGGGATGCGATCGCTCAAAAATCGGCCCATACCCGCCATTCACTCGCCTCCCCGTCATAATCGGTTGGCTACTGCTGCACCATGGATAGCACCTACTGGCAAAAACTAGACAAAAATCAACCCACAAAAGCGAATATATTGCAATACAAAGAGCTTGGTCACACTGCCCTGCGATCTTAACAAGACCTTGTTGACAAAACTAAATATCTTTCTTAACATTGGTTCATAACGTTCAATTCAGTACATTTTAACTACTGATTTAGTCATGCAGTGAGTCAACAAAGTACACGGAGTATATCGATATGAATAGTTCAGAAAAAAGATTCATCGGTTTTACACAGTTCTCAGAGACTTGGAATGGCCGTCTCGCTATGATGGGATTAGTCATTGCCCTTGCTGAAGAGCTGATTACAGGTCAAGGCTTTCTACATGCCTTACGCCTCCTATAGAGATGCGATTTTTTCTTAGGGCTACTCTATGCTCAGGACACCAAAGTCCTAAAACTTCTATCATATGATAGATGACATGATACCGATTCAAACACACAGCTTTTAGAGGTTATTCCCATGCAAGATCAAGAAAATTCCACCGGCTTTACAAAATTTTCAGAAGCTTGGAACGGTCGTCTCGCCATGATTGGTTTTTCCCTCGCCGTTGTCACAGAGATATTGACAGGGCAAGGTATTATCGGCCAAGTGCAGGCTTTGCTGACATTCTAAAATTGATTATACAGATAGTCAAATCCTATTCATAAGCCCGACCATAACCCTGGTCGGGCTTAACTGTCTGTAGGGCTTTCAGGATACTGAAGATAAAAGTCCCCCCTAGGGGCATAGTATCTCTATGGATTAGGTTGTATATTGAATTTGCTGATTGAAGAGTTTTACAAGAGAGTAGAGCCTTGGCTTACGAACTACCGAATTTACCCTATGAATATACAGCCTTAGAACCTCATATTTCTAAGAGCACTCTAGAGTTTCATCACGATAAGCATCATGCTGCTTATGTCAAAAAATTTAATACTGAAGCTCAAGGAACTGATTTAGAACATCAGTCTATTGAATCAGTTATTAAGACAATTACCAATGATTCGACCAAGACAGGTCTTTTTAATAATGCAGCTCAGGCTTGGAATCATACATTCTACTGGAACAGTATGAAGCCCAACGGTGGCGGCAAGCCGACGGGAGAACTTGCCCAAAAAATTGATGCAGATTTTGGTAGCTTTGATCAGTTTGTAGAAGCGTTTAAAACTGCAGGTGCAACCCAGTTTGGAAGTGGTTGGGCTTGGTTGGTTCTCGCAGACAATACGCTAAAAGTAACTAAAACATCAAATGCTGAAAATCCTTTGATCAACGGTCACCATCCATTGCTCACAATGGATGTTTGGGAACATGCTTACTACTTAGATTTTCAAAATAGACGCCCAGACTACATCAATACATTTTTGACAAATCTTGTCAATTGGGACTTTGCCGCTCAAAACTTAGCCAACGCATAGCCAGGATGCTGACTGTTTCAGGGGGGGTGAAAGTCCCTTCCAGGTAACACATCATTGAGCGTCCTGTACGTGCCGTCCGCTCCTCACAGCATTTCATAGTCACAATGGTGGGGGCTGTGGGGAACGGAGCTGTTTTGTGAAGTTTCTAAAATTGTGAAGTTTCTAAAATTAGTCACTCTTTAAGTGTTCCTGTAATGACCGATCCTGATTACCCTCATATCGTGCTCACCTTTGACTACAGAGGCTGGAAGGTTGAACTAGATCAAGGGGAGATGGACGGACAGACGACGTACTCAGTTTGGGCAAATCATGCCTTTGGTTGCGCTGTGGCCGTGCCCTATGCAACGTCTCGGAAAGAAGCGATTAGGCGTGCAAAGCAATGGATTGATGCTCAAATCAGGGCATGAGTCTTTTCAGGATTGATTGAGAAGTAGAAGCTGAACCCTCGAATTTCGCGCCAATGACATTTTTAGCAACGATAGCAGTGGCTGCTTGATCGCGTCAGATTAGCCTTGATTAGCGTAGACCATTGCTCTGAATCTGTATTATTGTCTGCCCTTGAACAATGCCCTTTCCCGAGGGGGAGTCATTCAGGGGCTTTTCATTTTTATCACTGAATAGTATCTATCGTTGTGGAGAGTGCGCCCCTCACTGATTCAACTAGGATACAGCCAGCCAGAGCTAAAAATGCTTTCAGGAGAGTGATCTGAAAGGCTCTCCTGAACCCACCCAAAAATAGGGCTATGGCCTGCTCAAACAGCCATTTCTGTACACAGCCCTCTCCGTGACGGTGGCATGTCGCCTCAGATACCTTAAAATTCATATGCCTGTCAGATAGATCAGGAAATGGTGTCTAGAGCTATCCAGGGCTGAACAGCTTATACTTCAGTCACTATGAGCGAGGCAAGTGAGCTATGACTGGAAAGCAAGCCTACCAAAACCGTACAGCA
>JBHJNL010000199.1:0-7958 GCA_050330855.1 Thermosynechococcaceae cyanobacterium
CGGCCTATCGCTCTCAAAGACCGCCTGGAATGCCCACCTTAGTTCATGGGCTGAGGCGGTTTGAATCCATTTTTATCGGGTGGAAAACCGCTCTGGGAGGACTTGTGTGTACACCGTAGGAGTCAAGGGTCATGCAGCAATGACGATAGTGGCCCAGCAGCCTCTGAGACATAAACGGATCGTCTTCTAGCGAGTCTTGAGGTTAGGGCTAGGTTCAGTCCTTTAGTGTAGATCACCGGTACCCGACTCAGGTAGCTCTCACTGAGAGTTGTGCATCGGCAGTCACAACAATTCAACGAAGCGGTTGTAGTTCACTAGCTCAGGGAAGGCTGGGTTCCAATCAGCTAGGACTTTTTGGGTATAGAACTCCTTTAATGTCTTATGGCCAGAGCCATAGAAGGCAATGACAATGGTCATTACCTCACTAATGCTTAAGCGAAATTGATAGCGCTTGGCTTTGCCTTCGTCGGGTAATCTGGGGATGTGACGCTCGCTGAAAGCTTCGAAGGCTTGGTAGAAATCATCGACCTCACAGAAAATTTGGGTCAGGTCAAGGCGCAGTAAACTGAAGTCCATGGCTGAGGTTGCTTGAATTGTAATACCTTGAGCTTAAATTTCAGCCTTTCCTTTTGCACGTTTTTGGCTGTCGAACTCAGGTTAAAAAGGTCAGGTTTATGGTTTCAGAACAGTTCCGTCGCCAGCTCCGGCAAGAAGCCGAGCAGTGGCGACAGGAAGCGCTGATTAATGACGCGGTCTACGCGCAGCTCACCGAACGCTATCGGTTTGATGAGATTGAATCGTTTGCGCGTAACCGCTTTGTAGCCATTATGATCGGGGTGGGCTGCATTTTGCTGGGGTTAGGCGTCATTACGTTTGTGGCCGCGAACTGGCAAGCTTGGTCACGCTGGGGCCGAGTGTTGGTGTTAATGGCAACCTTTATCGGCGTCAATGCAGCGGGCTTTTACCTCTGGCGACGACCCGCAAATCAGAAAGGGCTGCAGCGACTGGGGCATGGCTTACTGCTGGCGGGCGCTCTATGCCTAGGGGCCAATATGGCGCTGATGTCTCAGATGTTTCACCAGAGCGGTGAGATCCATGAGCTATATCTTGCCTGGAGTCTGGGTGTTGTCGTGATGGCCTATAGTTTGCGACTGAGTTCACTGGGCATTTTGGCATGGATTCTGATGGCGATGGGGTACAGTAGCAGGTTGTTTGTGAATGCAGGCTGGGACGGCAGTCTGATAGAGAGTTCTGCCGTCTCTGGGACATTCCATCTCATGTTCGAGAACATGGCGCTCTTCGGCGTGGCCCTGTTCTTACCACTGGCCTATTATTGCCGCTCTCGGATCATTTTTTGCCTTGTGGGGGTTGCGTTCCCGCCCGTATTGATGCTGGAACTTTTTAAGTTCGTCTCGATCTCTGGTGAGATGGTGGCGCTCAGTGTTGTGCTGCCACCGGCTCTGCTGTGGGCGCACGACCAAAACTTATACCGATCGCTGTGGCATTCAATGACCACCTGGCGTCATCCGCGTTCTTTGACGGTCACGAAAGATCCGTTTCAAGGAATCGCCCGCGCTCTTGCGGTACTACTGCTCAGTATTTTGCTCTATACCTACTCCTTCCATTGGCTTTGGGAGAGTTGGGAGACTCAATCAGGGTTGCAACTGCCCCTTTTATCAGCCCTCTATCTGTTGATTTTTGTCATCGTGGCCCTATTGAGCTGGGCCTACCTGATCGGTCGCCGTCGCTCTAGTCAAGGGCTGAGCGTTAATACAGTGAGCTTTGCCAGTGTCCTTGTGGTGTTAACGGGGTTGATCTACTGCCATGCGGTCATCAAACACTTACCGAAGCTAGCTCCCATTGTGATCAATGGCATGATGTTTGGTCTTGCGATCGCACTGATTCGAGACGGCCTAGCGATGGGGCACCGCCGAACAGCTTGGGGTGGCCTGATTTTGCTAACGGTTGGCATTCTCAGCCGTACCTTTGAGTACAACACTGATTTGCTTTTCAAAGCCTTTGTATTTGCCGTTTGTGGGGTGGGCGTTATTCTCTGTGGCCTTTGGTTTGAGCGCCGTCTTCACCGCAAGACAGGCACCCTTTCCCCTCGTTCTCTACCGGAGTAATGGATATGAATAATATGGAGTCTCAACCTGAACAGCACCCCTCTGGAACGAACGGTGAATCTGCCGCAGCCCCTCCTCGACGGTTAAACGCTTGGCATCTCTGGGTGCCATTGCTGCTTCAGTCTTTACTGATTGTGAGCATTCCGGCTCAAGACGCCTACACCTATGCCACCGGGCGACAGGTAACGCTGCAGACGGCCCCCGTTGATCCCTATGATTTGCTGCGGGGGTACTCTCAAACCTTGGGCTATGAGATTTCCCGTGTTGAGGTGTTGAAGAAAGTCCCAGGGGGAGCAACGGTTTTCAAGGATCAGTCGGAAGGTAAAAACCGCAGCATCTATCTGGTTCTGCAGGGAAATCTTCAAAGTGCCGCGCAGCCACCGATACCGTGGCTGCCGGTGCGGGTTAGCTTAAGCCCCCCTCAAGCGTTGACTGCCAATCAGGTGGTCTTGAAAGGAACCACCAACGGTTTCTCAGTGGTTTATGGGTTAGAAACCTACTACATTCCTGAGCATCAACGCGATCAGATAAATAAAGAGATCTCGCAAGTCCAACGGCAACCTCAAGCCTTTGTGGTGGATATCAAGGTGGATGCTCAAGGAAATAGTGTGCCTGTCGCGCTCTGGATTCGCGATCGCAAATATCGCTTCTAAAAGCTGCTGGCTTCATCAAAGGGTCTTAAGCTTTCGTTCGGCTTGGTGAGCACAGATTGCTAAAGTAGCAATGACCCTTCAGGCTCTCTATATTGATGTCTCCTTTAACTGGATTAATTACGGCCCTTGCCCTGCTGCTCTATTTTGTGCTGACGATCAACGTCGGTCGCGCCAGAGCGAAGTATGGTGTCCCAGCTCCAAAAACAACAGGAAACCTAGACTTTGAGCGCTACTTGAGGGTGCAAGATAATATGCTGGAGCAGCTTGTTTTCTTTCTGCCTTTGTTCTGGCTCTTTTCAGGCTTTGTCAGCGTGATCTGGGGCGCTGTGATTGGGGCTATTTGGATTGTGGGACGAATCCTCTATGCTTGGGGCTACTACCAAGCCGCAGAAAAACGCGGCCTCGGATTTGCCCTCTCGTCGCTGTGCAGTATGGCCCTTCTTTTAGCCACGCTTGTGAAGCTAGGGCTATTAACCGTTGCCGAGTTTAGTTAGGCCAAAAATTAATAAGTTCACATCCATTAATTTCAGAACATTGCCTACCGTGACCTCCCCAACCCTCGATCTCAAAAATGTCAACCTTTACCTCATTGGCATGATGGGGGCAGGTAAATCAACAACGGGAAAGCGCTTAGCCGAGCTATTAGGCTACCGGCTCTTTGACTCTGATACCTTGATTACTCAACTGGCAGGCACCTCAATCAATCAAATTTTTGCTGAGCAAGGTGAAGCCGAGTTCCGCAAGCTAGAAACACAGGTCTTAACCGAGCTATCTGCCTATACCCGCCTTGTGGTTGCCACGGGTGGCGGCATTGTGACAGAACAAATCAACTGGAGCCATCTCCAGCAAGGCTTAGTGGTTTGGCTCGATGTGCCCCTCGAATATCTGTGGGACCGCATTCAAGCGGATACCTCTCGTCCTTTGCTGAAAACAGAAAATCCCTATGAGACCCTCGAAAAGCTCATGCATCAGCGTCGTCATCTCTATGCCCAAGCTGATGTACATACCGTGATAAAGCCCGAATGGACTGTCGATGAAGTTGCCGAGCAAGTCGTTGAGGGCATTCTAAAGGTCATCAAAACCGAAGCCCCTTAGAAGTCTGCTATACAATAGTGAGTAAGGCCGAGAACCCCTAAAGGAGTCAGAAAAACAATGACGCAAGCAACAGCAACACAGACTCAGGAAAAAGGCATTTTAATGACTGATATGGCTCTCAAGCATGTGCTAGAGCTGCGGCAAAAGCAGGGTAAAGATTTATGCCTACGGGTGGGCGTTAGAGGTGGCGGCTGCTCGGGTATGTCTTACACCATGGACTTTGAAGACCCCAACAATATTCAAGAGTCTGATCAGGTATTTAACTATGACGAGGGCTTCAAGGTGGTTTCTGACCCCAAAAGCATGCTCTATATCTACGGTCTTGTGCTTGACTATAGTGAAGACCTAATTGGGGGTGGCTTTCAGTTCACCAATCCCAATGCCACCCAAACCTGTGGGTGTGGGACTTCGTTCTCTGCCTAAGTATAAATTGACCATGAGTGAAACAGTAACGCCCGAAGCTCTATTCGAGAAAGGTCTAGAGCGATATCAGACTGGAGAATCACCCGAAACTCTGATTCCGGTGTTTAAAGAGATCTGCGATCGCGCTAAAAAGAACAGCCCTGCCTGGACCTGCCTCTCTTGGCTCTATCTGCTCGCCGACAAGCCTAACTCAGCCTATAAAGCGGCTCAGAAGGCGGTCAAGCTGAATCCCGAAGATCCGCAGGCGCGGGTTAATCTTGCGATCGCAATGCTCGACAACGGCCAGAAAGGCGTGCGAACCCATATTGAATTTGCTCAGCAGCTAGCAATGATTCCTGAACTAAGAACAGAGCTTGAAGAAAGCTTTGCCGATGGCCTTAAACGCAAGCCTGACTGGTCCAGCCTGCAGCGCGTGCAAGCTTGGGTGTTTGAGTAGGCCATGAAAGACAAGCTAATTAACGGCCTCAATACCCTTCTGATGCTGAATGTCTTTTTCGTGATATTTAGCTTTGTCTGGTTCGTTGCTGCGCTGGTGGGCGAAAGCTTAGGCGTTTCCCTAGGGTTTCAGCTATGGCTCAGCCTCTGGCAACCAGTCTTCACCCCTGCCATCGGCGTTCTGATGGGCGGCGCAGTATTGACGGGAATTTTAGGGCAAGTTTTTAAACGCCTACAATCTTCATAGGTATAAATCCTTAAGGCTAGCTTTAGCTTTTCTGTGGATTTTCTTTAAGAAAAATGTTAAGTAAATGTACTTAGCGAACTCAGTCCCTGGGAACGTCTCCACTGCCTGAAGTGTTTGCGGTGACAGGATTTCCAAAGACATAAGGCTTGTTATATATAAACAACACTTATCAAAAGTTCGAATATATTCAATGTCTTGCTTATTGATTTAGTGCACGCAGAGCGATAAATTCAATATTAAGATTACATAAACCAATCGCTGGAGCAGCAGTTAGGTCATACTGCCGAGCGTTAGGTCGTTGCTTTAACCGTGCAGGTTAACTTTCAGCTCCTTTGCTGAGTCCGGGTTTGTCCTTTGGTCAAATCCGGTTCTAGTGTGGCTTGCACAAAGATTCAGTCTTTCACAGGAAGAGACCCAATGGTATATTCACAAACTCAAACTTCTTCTTCGGGTGGCTACAAAGCCGGTGTACAAGATTACCGGCTGACGTATTACATGCCCGACTACACGCCCAAGGATACTGATATCCTGGCGGCGTTCAGAATGACGCCTCAGCCAGGAGTCCCTCCTGAAGAGGCTGGTGCTGCGGTTGCGGCTGAGTCTTCGACTGGTACTTGGACTACAGTTTGGACTGACCTCCTCACTGACCTAGACCGCTACAAGGGTCGTTGCTACGACATCGAATCTGTTCCTAACGAAGATAACCAGTACATCTGCTACATTGCCTATCCCCTCGATTTGTTTGAAGAGGGTTCGGTTACGAACGTTCTCACTTCCATCGTTGGTAACGTATTTGGTTTTAAAGCGCTTAAAGCACTTCGTCTAGAAGATCTTCGCTTTCCGGTTGCTTATCTGAAGACCTTCCAAGGTCCGCCTCACGGAATTCAGGTTGAGCGTGACAAAATCAACAAGTACGGTCGTCCGCTACTCGGCTGTACGATTAAGCCCAAGTTGGGTCTATCTGCTAAGAACTACGGTCGTGCAGTTTATGAGTGTCTTCGGGGTGGTCTTGACTTCACCAAAGATGACGAGAACATCAACTCTGCTCCGTTCCAAAGATGGCGCGATCGCTTCTTGTTCGTTGCTGATGCGATTAAGAAGTCTCAGGCTGAGACTGGCGAAGTTAAGGGTCACTACCTCAACGTTACGGCTCCTACTTGTGAGCAGATGCTCCAGCGGGCTGAGTTCGCCAAAGAACTCGAAATGCCCATTGTTATGCATGACTTCCTGACTGCAGGATTCACTGCTAACACCACTTTGTCTCACTGGTGTCGTGACAACGGTCTGTTGCTCCACATTCACCGAGCCATGCACGCGGTTATTGACCGTCAGAAGAACCACGGTATTCACTTCCGCGTTCTCGCCAAGTGCCTGAGAATGTCGGGTGGTGACCACATTCACACCGGTACGGTTGTGGGTAAGCTCGAAGGTGAAAAAGGCATCACCATGGGCTTTGTTGACCTACTGCGTGAGAACTACATTGAGCAAGATCGCTCTCGTGGTATCTACTTCACCCAAGACTGGGCCTCTATGCCCGGTGTAATGGCTGTGGCCTCCGGTGGTATTCACGTTTGGCACATGCCTGCTTTGGTTGAAATCTTTGGCGATGACTCTGTCCTCCAGTTTGGTGGTGGTACGTTGGGTCACCCTTGGGGTAATGCGCCGGGTGCAACGGCAAACCGCGTTGCTCTAGAAGCTTGTATCCAGGCCCGTAACGAAGGCCGTGACATGATGCGCGAAGGTGCTGATGTCATCCGTGAAGCTTGTAAGTGGTCTCCTGACTTGGCTGCTGCTTGCGAACTGTGGAAGGAAATCAAGTTTGAGTATGACGCTGTCGATACCATCTAATCGGATCTGAAGACTGAATCGTTCCTGCGGGTGTTTCTTCTATCTTGTATAGAGGGGCACCCAAGGGTTCCTAGCCGTTTTCGAACAGGCCGAGATGGAAATTAAACGTATTGCCAAAGAAACAACCAAGGTGATGATTAGCTATCTCACCTATCAGGCGGTTCGCACTGTGATTAATCAACTCGGTGAGACCAACAAGCCCTTGGGGTTTTGGCTACACAACTTTTCCACTTCAGAGCGCATTAAAGATGGCGAAGCTTATTTGAAAGACCTTTTAGAGGAACATCAAGAGCTAGCCTTTCGGATAATGACGGTTCGAGAACATTTAGCAGAGGAAGTCACCGAGTACCTGCCAGAGATGGTTTGTACTGGGATTAAGCAGGCGAACATTGAGACCCGCTGCCGTCACCTAGAGCGGATGACTCAGATCTCTAGTTCTGCCCCTGAAACAAACCTCGATTCAGACTTGCCGATAGAGGATGACACGCCCGACGACATACCCGCCGAGTAGTCATCTATTCAAGATTTAGACCTATTGCTGTTGTAATCTACCAACTACTATGAAGACTTTACCTAAAGAGCGTCGCTACGAGAATCTGTCCTATCTGCCCCCATTAACGGATCAGCAGATTGCTCGTCAGCTACAATACATCATCGATAACGGTTTCTTCCCTGCGATCGAGTTCAATGAAGATTCTGAGCCGACTCAGTTTTACTGGACGATGTGGAAGCTACCTCTCTTCAACGCTAGAAATGCTGATGAGGTTATGAGAGAAGTGCAGGAATGCCGCTCTGCTTACCCTGATTGCTATATCCGGGTTGTTGGCTTTGACAACATTAAGCAGTGCCAGGTACAGAGCTTCATCGTTCACAAGCCTGGAAGTGGTGGTAGCAGCTACCGTTACTAATCTCTGATAGACCGTTCGTGGTCTTTTATTATTGCTGAAAAAATGCGCCTATGGTCTTGGACTGGTAGGTGCATTTTTCTGTTTATACTCTCTTGGCTTTTTTCAACCGACATTCCGCAGGTAGATCTTCATTCTCAATATTTTATGAAAAACAATGCCTGAAACTCTTGTCTTAAATGAGACTTAGGAATTCAAGCTTGATTTCATTTTTTGAGCCTTATTG
>JBHJNL010000200.1:0-7181 GCA_050330855.1 Thermosynechococcaceae cyanobacterium
AGACTCCAATCGCGGCATAACTTGTAGCAAGAGAGCTGATCCTCTTTGTCCACTCACTTGCTATCAGTAGGTGAGGAAATTTGAATCGGCAAGAATTCTAAATAGGCCAAAGTCCAATATCTTAGAGGCAGCGGCTTTATTCGTCGCTATTTTAGAAAGATCAGTAGATTCTCAGCCTGTCCTGGCCACACCTTCCCCAACTGAGTCTCAAGACACTATCACAATGCTTCTAGAAATGCTGCCGCTATCTGCCACGCAGCGAGAATATTGGTTGAGGTGTCATTTAGATTAGAGATGGCTTTCAATGACAGAGACATCGGGGCTAGCGGAAGGGTTTAAGGTGCGGCCCTTGAGTAAGGGTATTGCAATCGTGGTCAGATCAAGCTGGCATAGCCTCTAGCCGCTGTTGAATGGCAAGTAAATTGCGGGGCAAATCGTAGCGGAGCCGCCGTTCAATGGCAATCACAGGCATCTTCCGTTTAGGCCAGATCAAAAGGCGATAGGTCAACTGAGTGCCTGAAGGCACAGTCGCCAACAGCCAATCCCCCGAAAACGCATTGAAATCGCCCTCGGCCATTTCAAAATGAATCGAGTTCAGAAAGTCCTCCGTCATATCTAGAACCACGCGGGCCGAAAACTTTAGAAAGAGTGCGCTTTGTACCCCCACCTGCGCCAGACGAGTACCGCCCTCAGGGTGCTCTAGCAACTGGCTGCTCGCCAAATTAGGAATGAACTCAGATAGCCCTTCATAATCTGTTAGTACCTGCCAGACCTGTTCTCTCGAATAGGGCAGCGTAATTGTCGCTGTAATCTGACGCTGGCGTTTTTCGAGTTTTTTAACGTCGATGGCAACCGCCGCCAATGCCTCTGAATCAGCTTCATCGACAGGGATCTCTGCGATCGCCTGCTGCTCTTCTGCACTGAGCAGCTCTAAATCAGACTCATCATAGGTATTAACGTCTGAGGGTGAATTGGGCATAGGTCAATCTCAAAGTCATCAGGATGGGGGATTTAAATGAAGCGCGAATCCAGAGTATAAAGACACTGACACAGTCGTCAATTCTGCCTAGTGATCTATTTAACTGCAGAGTCGTTCAAATTGAAAATGACGGACACGACAGTCATAGAACCAGCCGGTTACTCTTAGGGTTACCCTCAAAAGACTGATATCTAACCTACGAGCAACCGCAATGGCGACATCTCAACCAGTCTCTTCTCAAGCTCCTCTGCGGCGGCTCTTTCACTATGGACGCGCCTATCGCCCTCAGATTATATGGGCCACGAGCTGCTCTATTCTCAACAAAATATTTGACCTGGCTCCGCCTGTCCTGATTGGTGCTGCCGTCGATGTCGTTGTGCAACGGCAGGACTCTATTATTGCCAAGTTGGGCATCACGGATGTTTGGCAACAGCTTGTCACCCTCGCGATTCTCTCGGCCATCATTTGGGGGCTAGAATCGCTGTTTGAATATGCTTATCAGCGGCTGTGGCGTAATCTTGCCCAAGCGCTGCAGCACGATGTGCGGCTTGATGCCTATAGTCATCTTCAAAACTTAGAGCTGTCTTACTTTGAATCGCGGACCACGGGTGGCCTCATGTCGATTCTCAGTGATGACATTAACCAGCTTGAGCGCTTTTTAGACGTGGGGGCCAACGATATTCTGCAGGTGATTACCACCGTCATTATTATTGGCGGTATTTTCTTCGGTATGGCCCCCAAAGTAGCTTGGATGGCGATGCTACCGATGCCGTTTATTATTTGGGGTGCGATCGCATTTCAAAAACGCCTCGCGCCTCGCTATGCCCGCGTTCGAGAACGGGTGGGGTCACTCAACGGACGCCTCTCCAATAACCTCAGTGGCATCACCACCATTAAAAGCTTTACCACTGAAGCCTATGAAGTGGAACAGGTGGCGCTGGAAAGCAACGCCTACCGCGACAGTAACCAACAGGCCATTGCCCTGAGTGCCGCTTTCATTCCCATGATTCGGGTTTTAATTTTGCTGGCCTTCATTGCAATTCTGCTCTACGGCGGTATGGAAGTCGTCAATGGTGTCTTGGCCGTGGGCACCTATAGCGTTCTTGTTTTTTTGACGCAGCGGCTGCTGTGGCCCCTCACCCGGTTGGGAGACACCCTGGACCAGTACCAGCGGGCGATGGCCTCCACTCGGCGAGTGATGGGGTTACTCGATACTCCCATTCAGATTCATCCGGGGCATTTAGCTTTGCCGATGCTTGAGGTGAAGGGCGACGTGAGATTATCCGGCGTTTCTTTTGCCTACGACACGGGCGATACGGTTCTGCACGAGATTGATCTTCACATTCCGGCAGGGCAAACCATTGCCATTGTGGGGTCTACCGGCTCTGGTAAAAGTACGCTCTCAAAGCTATTGCTGCGGCTCTATGAAGTCGAGACGGGCAAGATTACCCTTGACGGCATTGATATTCAAACCCTGCAGATTCAAGATTTACGACGGGCCATTGGCCTCGTCAGTCAAGATGTCTTTTTGTTCCACGGGACGGTGCGCGAAAATATTGCCTATGGTCGCCTGGATGCCACCTTTGCAGACATCGAGACGGCGGCGAAAAATGCAGAGGCCCACGAATTTATTCAGCAGCTTCCTGAGGGGTACGACACTATTGTCGGGGAGCGGGGTCAAAAGCTCTCGGGTGGACAGCGCCAGCGTTTGGCGATTGCCCGTGCCCTACTTAAAGATCCGCCCATTTTGATTTTGGACGAAGCGACTTCTGCGGTGGACAACGAGACAGAGGCGGCGATTCAGCGATCGCTAGATCGAATCACGGCGGAGCGGACGACCATTGCGATTGCCCACCGTCTGTCGACCATTCGCTATGCAGATTGCATCTATGTTTTAGAGCAGGGCCGCATTAAAGAGCAGGGCCAACATGAAGAGTTGCTGAGCCGATCTGGGATTTACGCACAGCTCTGGCGAGTTCAAACCGGTCAGCGGGAAGTGCTTTAGTGCCGTAAGATTGATGCAGAGGTTCACTTGAGTCTGAGCGCTGTAACGATTCGAGATGAATGCTGGAGCGATCGCCACCAGCTCTTGGAGCATTTCTATTCGGTGAGCGCGAAGTATTAACTAGGGGGACTGGGTATGCATCATCAGGGGCAGGGCTGGGCGGGTGCGTTTATGCTTTCAGGCCTATTGGTAATGGGGACTCTGAGCGGCTGTGGCGTGGGCACCTATAACACCGATGTCACCGTCAACGGAACGCGCAAAATAGAGCAAAAGATTGATGGGGTGGTTCGCAAGCTTGAAACCGATGCCCCTGTGGTTTTTGAGAATGGGACGATTGCGACGTTTCCGGCGGGTGCTGTGCTCCGAATTCAAGAAATTCGAGACGGGAAGACCCGCCGAGCAGAACTGCGCGAAAAAAACGGTCAACAAGCGCTATTCATTGAAGCAGACAACGCCTTCCGCGCCAGTACACCGAATGAACAAGCGTGGTTTCAGACCTTTTTTAAAGCGATGAATTTAGAAGATCGAGACAAGTCTGATCTGGCTCTAAAAAAGCTTCGTGAGGCAAAGTCTGCATTTCCAGAGGCGTTGGAGGCTGAACTAGAAGAACTCAGCTCGTCAGATAAGGCAAAGCTGCTAGAGTCGGTTGCTAAGCAATTAGACTTGACGCCGCCCAATCAAGTTGCCGTTGTTGAAGCCGTATTCGATGAGGTGACGTTCGCGTCGAGTCAGACAGATATTTTACTGGCTTTGATTCAACGACCCAACTTTGCGGCTGAAGCGGAACAGAAAATACGCGATCGCATCGATGATATTTCATTCAAATCGAGTCAAGACAAGATTACAGCGGCGCTTGATAACCGAGCCAATTCCGGGAACAAAGCCCCCTCTAGCAGTCATCAAAAATAGCTGACTGCATCGATAGCAATGTTTTCTGATTTTCTGTCCCCCTCAGTAGCTGATATCCAAGATGCAGATGCCATTGCCCTGCTACAGCGGCTTCAACGTCAGGTGATTCAAGTTCCCTTTAAGCAACGTTCAACCGTGATGGTCCCTGACCGACCGATATTCTGTAGACAGGACTCGCCTATCGCAACCGCAACCGCCTATTTCCACACCTCTGGCAAACTATCAGACGTTCCCATACTCTTGCTGCACGGATTTGACAGTTCTCTACTAGAGTTTCGATACTTGTTGCCCCTGCTGGTAAACCACCATAAAACGTGGGCGCTAGACTGCTATGGCTCTGGATTTACCGCGTACAACCCCCATCTGGCCGTCAATCCTCACACGATTCGGCAACATCTTCTAGGTGCGATCGCAACTCTCATCAATAAACCCGTCATTCTAGTGGGCGCATCCTTGGGCGGTGCCATCGCGATGGACTTTGCTCAGCATTTCCCTGAGTGGGTGCGATCGCTAGTCCTAATCAATAGCGTTGGCTTCTCCGGCCATTTCCCGCTGGGGCAATTTCTGCCCCAGCCCTTGCTAGAGATAGGTGCAGATTGGTTATATCTCCGCAAACAAATAGCTCTCAACGCTGCTTCAGCGCTGTCGATGAATGAGTCTGTCATCGATGCTTTGCGCTGTTCTCGACTCCATCAAGAGATGCCAGGATGGAAAGAAGCTGTTTCATCTTTCAGCCAAAGTGAGGGGTATTCTGATCTGTGTGATCGCATTTCTCACGTCAGCCATCCGACCCTAGTTGTGTGGGGAGAAAACGATGATGTGTTGGGGACAGCAGATGCGGTACGGTTTGAGCAGGCGATCTTGGAGAGTCAACTGGTTTGGATTCGAGGTGCGGGTCATGCCCCTCATCTTGATCAGCCTCAAGCCGTTGCTGAACACTTACTCACCTTTGCTCAAGGCCTCAAGAACACGACAGATGTAAAGCTGATGGACTGACAAAAATCCTGTCACAAATCACGAAAAATGATGCTGTCCTTTTTGAGGTAGAGTCACTCGAATTGTCTGGCGTCTTTCGGAGCGCCCGCATCACATTTTTTGCACTTCAGTTTGTATCCGAGCATGGATATTCTCTTTTTTTCGGTGAGTACCCAAGGGCGCGTGACGACGGGTGGGTCATGCCGGACATGCTGGAAATGACCACAGGCAAGTTCGGCGACCCAATGGTTTTCAGTGTCTTGGTGGTACCCGATGATGCTTTGTTCCATAGCGGGTAGTGCATTAATGTAAAGGATAGAGAAAAATAAGGTATCGCCATCTCAATTTTAAGGGAATAGAGCAGATGAACATCGAGATGACCTGTCCAACTTGTGGTTCTCACGACATCTCAAAGAACGGCACAACTAGGCGCGGTAAGCAAAACCACAAATGCCGAGACTGTAACCGTCAATTCGTAGAAGATCCCCAGTGGAAGCCAAAAGATAAAGATACTCACGCTTTGGTCAATCTACTGTTGTTAGAGAAGATTCCGTTAGCAGGCATCGCCAGAGCCACGGGTGTTTCTGATAGTTGGCTACAAAGCTATGTAAATGCCTGCTATGAGGCGGTGCCAAAAACAGCAGAAGTCTTACCAAAGGTCAAAGGCCAGATGAAAGTGCAGATGGATGAACTCTGGTCATTCGTTGATAATAAGGGCAACAAGCAGTGGGTCTGGCTGGCGATGGATGCCGATACCCGAGAAATCATCGGCTGTCATATCGGCGATCGCTCCAGAGAATCGGCGATTGCATTATGGCAGTCCATTCCTGCGGTCTACAGACAATGTGCCAAGGTCTACACCGATTACTGGGAGGCATACGTCAACGTCATTCCGAGCAAACGGCATGTTGCTGTGGGCAAAGACAGCGGCTTGACGAGTTACATAGAAAGACTCAATAACACGCTGAGACAGCGGATTTCTCGGCTGGTGAGGAAGACGCTGTCCTTCTCAAAGAAGCTAGAGAATCACATCGGTGCAATATGGATGTTCATTCATGAATATAATCGCCTCATCAGAAAGAAGATCGCACAAAGAGAAGAGTCTATCTTTTCCTCTGTCCTTTACTAAAATGGACTACCGACTTTTGTTGGGAGCCGCCCAGCTCAAAACACGCTCAATCTATGTGCCACTGGCGATGCATTGCCTCAATAACCTGCTTGCCTTTGTGGGGACGGCCTTAACGCTGCAGTGAGGGTCTTGTCTAAAGCAAAGCTGTTAAACTAGGTGTGGCGCTATCGTCCAACAACCTATCCACCCTGGCTATCCACCCTGGCTCAGTTACTATGCCTAGAACTCAACGCAACGATAACTTTGTTGATAAGACGTTCACCGTCATTGCCGATATTATTCTGAAGCTTTTGCCTGCAAACCCCAAGGCAAAAGAGGCCTTTGCCTATTATCGAGACGGTATGTCAGCCCAAGCAGATGGCGAATATGCTGAAGCGCTTGAAAACTATAAAGAGGCGCTCGAACTAGAAGAAGATCCCTATGACCTGAGCTTTATTCTCTATAACATGGGCCTTATCTATACCAGCAATGCCGAGTACGAAAGAGCCCTAGAGACCTATGATAAGGCGCTCGAACTGAATCCTCAGATGCCCCAGGCGCTCAATAATTCAGCGGTGATCTTTCATCAAAGAGGGGAAGAGGCCACCCAGGCGGGTAATACCGATGAAGCAGAGGCAATGTATGAGCGGGCTGCTGATTTATGGGTGAGGGCGGTGCGGATTGTGCCGAATAACTATCCCGAAGCACAAAACTGGTTAAAGAACACCGGACGAGCAAAGTTAGACGGTATTTAGGGCTAAGTACAACCATGATTGAACGAGAAGAAGTGCTTAAGGTAGCAACCTTAGCGCGGCTGCAGCTTACCTCAGATGAAGAGGCTCAATTCACAACCCAACTGGGAGATATTCTCGATTACTTTGACCAGCTCAGTGAACTAGATGTAACGGATGTGGAACCCACAACGCGGGCCATTGATGTTAGCAATGTGACCCGCACTGATGCCCAGCAAACCTTTGCAGAACGAGACCGTATTCTTGCGATCGCACCTGAGCAAGACGGTGACTTTTTCCGAGTCCCCCAAATCATGTCAGAAGACTGATCAGCTGATTGGGCTGAGCCTCTTGATACAGGACTTTGGACATTTTTAGTCTTTTTGCATCTCAAACTTACTCACTTGCGAATAGCAGGCGAGTAAACAGATATAGTTTCAACTATCGCTATCAGCTATGCTGCGATTTCAGTTT
>JBHJNL010000201.1:0-10914 GCA_050330855.1 Thermosynechococcaceae cyanobacterium
AGGGTCGCAAGATCGGGTATGGTCAAAGTACTTTTTGTTTAGGGATACGAGAATTCTCGCATCCCTTTTTCCTCTAAAGACCTCCCACAACCTCTGCATGCGCCCGAATCCCGGTGTCAAGGTCAAATGGGTAGATGTACCCTGGGCCGCGATACAGAGCAAGATTTTATCGGCGGTTTCAGCGAATAAAGCCCCTGATTTGGGTCGGTTTGCCGTGATCCAAGATCCGCAGGGAGCGGTGCTGTCGATTATTGCCTATACCTCGCCTGAAAGCCAAAAGATTGCGTAAAACTGTCTGAGCCGAAAGATAGATCAAATAGGTTAGATCAAATAAGTTAAACAGCTTTTTTTATTTCGAGCTGCTTATTTTAACTGAATCATTTTGATGGGGTATAAACATGCCCAATTCTCGCAGTGTCGATCGTCTTAATCAAATATTTAGCCGGATTTTTGGCCGCCTCTATCGAAGTATCGATGGACTCTCTTCTCATCAAGATGAGAACACACAGCAGCCTAGTCCTGTTGAACCCTTTGATGATGAGACGCAACTTCACCACGACCAAGATCAGCAGTTTAACGCTGTGCCCGATGATCCATCGACGCTATCTACAAACAGACCTCTTACTTCGGAGCAATCAATGATGAGAAACCCAGCAACTCGACGTATTAGAGCCAAAGCGATTCGTGAAGAAGCGGCTCAAATTGCCTTTCTACGAGAGCCGCAGCCTCAGTTTAACAATGGCGAAGAAAACGAATATCGTGATGCCCAAGGCCTTAGCTATATTGCCAACTTCACCAAAGGGCTACCCCACGATAGCCAAGGGCGCGTTAATTCTCGTGCCTATCGAATGCTATTGAGAGCCTTAAACAGCGGCGATCCGAATGATTTTGCGCGAATTCCATTGGGACCGAATCCTGTGCCGATGGGACGAACCGTACTTAAGTTTGTCAATCCCCAAGCCGGTCTTGCCTTTGACTTAGAAGGCCCAGATGGCCCATCGCTGAGCATTCCACCTGCGCCCCGAATCGACGGTGCTGAAAATTCGGCCGAAATGGCTGAGTTATATCTGATGGCCCTACTGAGGGACGTGAGCTTTAAGGACTACGGTACGGGGGCAAACAGTGATAGCGGCAGTGATCTTGGAGCCGGTCCCAGCCGTACTGCCGACGCTGCCACCTCACTCTCGACGTTTACAGACTTTAGAGGTCCGAAGAATAGCGACGGCCAAGTCACACCTCAAACCCTCTTCCGGGGCATTACGCCCGGAGATTTAGTGGGGCCATATCTGTCCCAATTTCTCCTGAAGGGCAATGCGATTAAGGGGCTTGCCGATGGGCAGGGCGCTGCTGCCCAAGATGGATTTATTCAATACGGAACGCTGTTGATTGACCAAAGACAAAAAACCGTAGATGCTGGCAGTGACTTCATGACCAGTTTTTCAGACTGGTTAGATATCCAAAATGGGTTAGCACCCACCGCGACCGATCAGTTTGATGGCACCCGACGCTTTATTCGCAATGCCCGTGACTTGGCTAATTATGTTCACTTTGATCAGCTATACGAAGCCTATCTCAATGCCTGTTTGATTTTGCTGGCGAGCAATGCCCCCTTTGATCAGGGGAACCCCTACCTTGATTCAGCCAATCAGGATGGCTTTGGTACCTTTGGGGGCACTCACATTCTGACGTTGGTTACCGAAGTTGCGACTCGTGCATTAAAAGCAGTTTGGTATCAGAAGTGGTATACCCATCGACGGCTTCGACCCGAAGCCTTTGGCGGTTTAATTCATCTGCAAATGACCGGCGAAGGCCCCTTCCCCATCGATAGCGAAATTTTAGATTGGCCCGTCTTGAGTACGGTGCAAGGTCAGACTGGAACATACCTATTACCAATGGCTTTCCCAGAGGGGTCACCCATGCATCCAGCCTATGGTGCAGGTCACGCCACCGTTGCCGGAGCCTGTGTCACCATTCTCAAGGCGTTCTTCGATGAGTCCTATATATTGCCCGGTCCCTACTATGTTGCCAATAATGATGGAACGGCGCTAGAAACCTATGGAAATTCTGGTCCATCTCTAACAGTGGGCGGTGAACTCAATAAAATTGCGGCCAATATTGCCATCGGCCGTAATATGGCAGGGGTGCATTGGCGCACAGACTACATCGAATCGATTCGCCTCGGAGAAGCGATCGCAATTGGCATCCTGCAGGAGCAGAGGGCAACCTTTAATGAGTCTCACTTTTTTACACTTACTAAGTTTGATGGTCAGACTATTTTGATCTAAAGCTTGTTTAAGGGCTTAAGAGTACCTTGCTTTTGCAGCAATGTTGCTGGCCCTCACCCTAAATCCCTCTCCCAAAGTTGGGAGAGGGATTTTGATTTTTTGTAGAGATGACCTCAGTGATCAGGGTCGCTTTACTTTAATAAATGCGGATGAAAGGACTTGAACCTTCACACCTCTCGGTACTAGAACCTAAATCTAGCGCGTCTACCAATTCCGCCACATCCGCAGGTCGTCCTAAATCATAGCATCACTCGAAAGTTGCAGCCAGCACGAATTTTCGTTGTATGGGTTCGCAATCGGCGTAAACTGGATCCGTTATCAAAAGAGATGCAATCGCAACCCCCATGATTTTGCCAAAACTCTGGAAGCGTTTTACGTTATTCGCCTTAGTGGGCCTGCTGTTGGGCTTACTGATTAGCTGTGTCCCTGGTCCGTCGAGTTCTGACAATAAGGATGGCAAAGCTGAGGTTGAGTTCTGGACGATGCAGCTTCAGCCGGAATATAACGATTACTTCAACGGCGTCATCAAGACGTTTGAGACAGAGAATCCCGGTGTCAAGGTCAAATGGGTAGATGTACCCTGGGCCGCGATGCAGAGCAAGATTTTATCGGCGGTTTCAGCGAATAAAGCCCCCGATGTGGTTAACCTCAACCCTGACTTTGCTGCTCAGCTTGCCAGTCAAGATGCTTGGCTGAACCTGAACGATAAGGTGTCAGAAGAGGTGCGATCGCAATATCTCCCCAACATCTGGAAGGCTACAACCCTAGGCGGTCAGAGCTTTGGCTTCCCTTGGTATCTCACGTCTCGCATCGCTATTTATAACGAAGATTTGCTCAGAAAAGCAGGGGTAGAGAAGCCTCCTACCACCTATGCTGAACTGGCTCAGGTCGCCAAACAGGTTAAAGAAAAGACGGGTAAGTATGCCTTCTTTGTGACAGCCGATCCTAAAGATTCCGGTGAACTGCTAGAGTCCTTTGTGCAAATGGGGGTTCAGCTTATTGATGACCAAGGGAAAGCCGCCTTTAATACCCCTGCAGGGAAGGCCGCATTCCAATACTGGACCGATCTTTATAAGCAGGGTTTGCTGCCACCGGAGGTGATTACAGAGGGCCACCGCCAAGCGGTTCAGCTTTATCAGTCGGGTCAGGTTGCGATCTTGACCTCTAGCCCTCAGTTTTTGAAGTCTATTGAGACCAATGCCCCTGATATTGCCAAGGCATCTGTCCCCGCACCCCAAATTTCAGGAACCTCGCGCCAAACCAATGTGGCCGTGATGAGCCTGCTAGTTCCTCGCGGAACCGATCAGCCAGAAGAGGCCGTTAAATTTGCCGAGTTTGTGACCAATTCTGATAATCAGCTCGCCTTTGCGAAGGCTGCAAATGTACTGCCCTCAACCCAAGCCTCTCTCTCGGATCCTTATTTCAGTGAAGCCCCTGCAGATGCGAGTGCCCTTGATAAGGCCCGCGTTATTAGTGCCAGCCAGATGCAGAAAGCAGAAGTTTTGATTCCGATGGTTGAGAACGTCAAAAAGCTACAGGAGATTGTTTATACCAATCTGCAGGAAGCGATGCTAGGTAAGAAGTCAGTGGATCAGGCCGTTGCCGATGCCGAGATAGCCTGGAATAAGGAGGTTATCTAGTACTGTCCGGCATGAATAGAGCACTCATTTAAGCCACCAGAGGCTTTCCCCTATCAGTCCATTGGAAAGGCTTAGCCATTGTACAGTTGAAGTAATCAACACACTCTAAACTTCTTCGTTTGAGCTGCGCTTGACTGTTAAAGCTAGCGCGCCGCAGTCGCTTTCGCACCAAACTGCTGAACTCAAGAAGGCGCTGAATAGTTACGCAAGTTGCTTGCCAATCCCAACGCAGTTCTCGCCAAACTGAATCTGCCAACCCATATTCATAGAAATGGCACCGGGCCTGGGAATGAATCATGCTGAGGAATTTCCAGATTCCGGGGAGTGCCGTTGTGCAGGAGAAACCCTATGCTCTGTTTAACAGATTGCGAGATAGACGTCTGAAAGAGATCGAGGCGTACCACTAAGGAGTTATAGTCTTTCCAGGACAATTGTGCTGGGCGCAGAAATTGCGCTGGAGGAAATCTGCAGTGCCAACTGCTTCCACTAAGAAAATTTTAGTCATCCTTAACGGTAAGGGTGGCGTGGGCAAAACCACGACGGCTGTCAATTTGGCAGCGGTTTTAGCTGAGAATCATAAAGTCTTACTCGTCGATAGTGACCCTCAAGGCTCTGCTGCTTGGTGGACTCAGCGGTCCCCTGATGATGGGCCAAAATTTACGATTCAGGTTGAAACCGACCCAAAGACGATGAAGGCATTGCGTCGCGATCGCAAGCATGATTTCATCATCGTAGATACCCCACCGGCCTTAAATTCTGAGATGATCAAGGAGGTCGTACCGATTGCTGACTACCTTGTGTTGCCAACTCCCCCAGCCCCTATGGATCTGACCGCTCTCATTGAGACGGTGCGAACTCGGGTTAAACCGGCTGGCATTGAGCACCGTGTATTGCTCACGCGCGTTGACCCTCGTAGCTTACGAGAAGCCCTTGAAGCCCAGAACACACTAAGAGAACTGGGGATTCCAGCCTTCCATGCCTTTGTTAGAGCTTATAAGGCACACGAGCGAGCCGCCCTAGAAGGCAAACCCATTACCCAATGGAAAGGGAAGCAAAGTAAAGAGGCACAGGCGGATTACTACCGCGTTGTTGATGAGATTAAACGAGATTGGGAAAGTTAATGGCGACTAAAAAAGGTTTGGCGGATTGGCTGCGAGAAGAGGTTGAAAAATCTCCAGAGTTTGAACAGAAAAGCAAACAAACGGGGGCCAAAAAGACCACCCCACGTTCCGGTGCAAAGAAGGATGATGCGATGACTCCCCCCCCGACAGACCCAAAAGCGACCGAGAAAGCAGCCCCCTCGTCCGCCGCAAAAACGACCGCCGCAAAAACAACCTCAACAACAAAGGCAACGAGCACAAAAACGCCCCGAACAACGAAGACAGGGACAACTAAAACGGCAACGAAATCAACGACAGGTACAGGTAAAACAGCTAGTACTAGCACTAAGGCCACAACTAAAGCCGCTGCAGCGAAGCCACGTGCCTCGACCGCAAGCAGTACCAAGACCACGCGCAGCACAGGTACAAAAACCAACCGCCGTGGCACAACCACCCGCAAAACCACGCCTCGAAAGGCCTCAACAACAGCCACTGCAAAGTCTGCAGCGACCACAAAAGCGACCGCGACTAGCACGGCTGCCACTGCCAAACTAGAACGTCAGGTCGCAGACCTCAAACAGGAACTCAGCATTGCAAAGCAGCAAGAAGCGAACCTCGGTGGGCAGCTCAAAAAGCTAGAGGTGGCCTTATCTGACCATCAAGCTGCAGTCAAAGCGCTCCAACAGATGGATAAGCTTAAAAAAGAGCTAGACCAAACCAAAAAAGATGCCCTCAAGTTGGCGAAAGAAAATCAGCGCCTGCAGAAGCAACTCGCTACCCAGCCAGCCAAGGCCGCTGAGACGAAAAAGACGGCCACCGCCATCGTCCCAGCGGCAGCGCCTAAGGCACAATATCGAGCCTTACCCAGCCGCCCTGTGATGCCCGATCGCGCCTCAGCCCGACAGGGCAGCAATACGGTGACCTTAGAAACCTGGTGTTTTGACTAATAACTCATGAAAAACGTACTCGGCATCATTCTCGGCGGCGGTGCAGGCACAAGGCTGTATCCCTTGACGCAACCGCGAGCTAAGCCTGCTGTTTCTTTAGCAGGCAAGTATCGCCTTATTGATATTCCGATTAGTAACTGCATCAACTCTGATATCAATAAGATCTACGTACTGACGCAGTTCAATTCAGCCTCACTCAATCGCCATATCAGCCGGACCTATCGCTTCTCTGGCATCTCAGATGGGTTTACAGAAGTGCTGGCTGCCCAACAGACCCCCGACGATTCGGGCTGGTTTCAGGGGACTGCAGATGCCGTGCGTCAGTATCTATCTCTTTTTCGAGAATGGACCACCATTGATGACATCATCATCCTCTCAGGTGATCATCTCTACCGCATGGACTATGGCAAATTTATCGAGCATCACCGTCAGGTTAATGCAGATATCACGCTATCAGTTATTCCCATTGATCAGTCCAGAGCATCTAGTTTCGGCTTGATGAAGATTGATAATCAGGGACGTGTGATTGATTTCTCTGAAAAACCAGAGGGCGCAGCCTTAGAGCAGATGGCGGTTGATACCACAACGCTGGGTCTGTCAGCAGAGGAAGCACAGCAAAAGCGATTTATTGCATCGATGGGCATCTATGTTTTCAAGAAGCAGGTGCTCTTTGATCTGCTAGATAATTTGCCTGGAACCACCGACTTCGGCAAAGAAATTATTCCGATGGGAGCCAAGGACCACAACGTCCAGGCTTACCTGTTCAATGACTACTGGGAAGATATCGGGACGATTGAATCTTTCTATCACGCTAACTTGGCTCTCACCAAACAGCCCGTCCCCGACTTTAGTTTCTATGACGAAGAAGCGCCGATCTATACGCGATCGCGCTATCTACCCCCTAGCAAAATTCTCAATGCCAAAATCACAGAGTCGATGATTGGTGACGGCTGCATTTTGAAGGACTGCCAGGTACATCATTCAGTCTTGGGCCTACGGAGTCGGATTGGTGCAGGCAGCGTCATCGACAGTGCCCTAATTATGGGTTCAGATCACTATGGTTCAGAGCAGGAACATAGTCCCTTCGACACCATTGCCCCCGTGCCCCTCGGCATTGGCAAAAACTGCCGGATCATGAAGGCGATCATCGATAAAAATGCCCACATTGGCAATGATGTCCAGATTATTAACAAGGATCGGGTCGAAGAAGCAGAGCGAGCAGAACAGGGGTTCTATATTCGTAGCGGCATCGTTGTCACCCTTAAAAATGCCGTGATCCATGATGGCACCGTGATTTAATCCGTGAGCCATGGAAGAGGATCCAAATAAGCAGTCGTTTAACGCTCAATCCGCTGGCTATGCCAGCGCAAGACCTCAATATCCAGAGGCGCTGTTTCAATACCTTGCCAGTTGTTGCTCCCAAACCAAGGTGGCCTGGGATTGTGCAACAGGGTCTGGGCAGTCGGCCATTGCTCTGACTCGCTATTTTGAGCGCGTCAAAGCGACGGATATCAGCACGGCACAAATCCAACATGCCTTTCAGCATGATTGCATTGACTATTCAGTCCAAGCGGCTGAACAAACTTGCTTTGCTGATCATGAGTTTGATCTATTAACAGTTGCCCAAGCCCTGCATTGGTTTGATTTAGGGCGATTTTGGCCTGAGGTGTTCAGAGTTCTGAAGCCGGATGGCCTTTTTGCGGCATGGGGCTATGGCTGGCCCACCGTCTCACCAGAGATAGATACGCGACTGGCTCAGTTGGTTTTTCAACCGATAGAGACCTACTGGTCCCCTCAAAATAAAGTTCTGTGGGATGGGTACGAAGCCATCGACTTTCCGCTCTCGTTGTTTGAAGTGCCTCAGTTTGCGATCGCAACCCCATGGACCCTAGACCAGTTTTTTGACTATCTAGAAACTTGGTCCGCCGTTAAGCTTTATCGTCACCAGAATAATGATGAGCTGATGGGGATAGCAAAACGAGAAATGAGCCAGCTCTGGCCCCAGGAGCAGAGGAAACGGATCACAATGGAGCTTTGCCTCAAGGTCGGGAGTCCTGTGCCTGAGCCGTAACTTAAGGATCCTTGCAAAGGATAGGGAGCAATCATGAAGACTAGACGCTTTAGTGATAGTAGACGACACTAAAAATCGCTAGTTGTGTCGCAGAACTCATTGCCGTCTGGTGACCCTCTTCATTAGGTCGCTCCAGCTCATTGTTCCACTTCACTTGACGGCCTCCCTGTCTGTGATTACAATGTAATTACTTTTGAAATCATTTAGATATGGGCGCAGCTATTAGAACCCGAATCGTTAAAATTGGGAATTCTCAAGGTATTCGTATTCCAAAATTGCTCTTGGAACAAAGTGGCATTCATGCAGAAGTCGAAGTCGAGGTACAGGGCGATCATTTAACGATTCGCACAGCACCATGCATACGAAGTGGATGGGATGAAGCCTTTGCTGCAATGGCTAAGCAACACGATGATGTTCTTCTAGATGAAGTTAGCGCTACCGATTGGGATCAAGTTGAATGGCAGTGGTAGCCAAGCGTTACGATGTTTGTCTGGTTAATCTTGACCCCACTGTTGGCAGTGAAATTCAGAAGACACGCCCCTGTGTTGTCATTTCACCAGATGAGATGAACCGTTATATCGCGACGATTATAGTTGCTCCAATGACGACGCAAGGGAAGACATACCCGACTCGTATTGCCTGTAAGTTTCAGGGTAAGAATGGACAAATTATTCTCGATCAAATTCGCACAATAGATAAAACTCGATTGGTTAAAAAGCTTGGTCAAATTAGTCAACAGGAGCAAAGAACAGTTCTTGATACCTTAGCTGAGATGTTCGCCGAATAAGCTCTCTACAATGGGCCATGTACTGAAGCAGAGCCATACAGTTGTCTACGATGCAAAATGAATGTGTTGCCACTCGCTGAAGCCCATGCCGTGATCCTTCTACACAGTCAGATCCGGGGTTCATCATCTAGATCTGCTGGGGAAATATCTTCTAAACCTTCACTCCACCGGACTTTTTTAGGGCACACCATTTCAACCGTGACTCAGAGAGTATTGCTGATTTCCACAATTAGTTCTCCTTGCTTCAACCGTTCTAACGCATCAGGCAAAGTAGCCGTCAGTAATTGGCGTAGGTTGCGGTTTGTGACATTACCGCAGGTTAGCCACAAAATTTGCGGAGGTGTTCCTAAGCGACATACCAAGTCGATGAAGTCGCTGTCTTTCGTCATAATCACAGCGTTTTCAATTCGTGCAGCTTCAAAGATGTCGATATCTTGAGCATCTCGAAGCGATAAGTCTCGCAGAGCGGCAGTTTCTAGACGAAAGGTAGCTGATAGCCAATCTGCCAGAGTTGGAGGCAGTTGAGCATCAATCCAAATCTTCATGCCGTCAGTCTAGGAAAATCAGTACGTCGGGCTGCGAAGAGCAGGCACGCTTGAATATCTGCCAGTTCCAAATCGGGGAAGTCTTCTAGAATTTCAGCAATACTAACGTCTTCAGCCAACATTTCTAAAATATCGGTGACTCGAATTCTCATGCCTCGGATGCAGGGACGACCACCGCACTGACCAGAGGTTTGAGTAATGCGAGTTAGCAAACCAGCCGTTGAATTCATGAGGGTGCCGTCAATTGCCTTGTTTTTCTCTATCCTACCGAAGGACTACACCGTTAAATCCAGGGTTCATCATCTTCTAGATCTTCTGGGGGGATATCTTCTAAACCTCTACTCCACACAAGATCGCCATCTTCGACGGTGTCTTGTGCTTGAGGCAAGCTTGTTTCAGGGACAGGGGTAGCTGAGTCAGACTCGTCCGGGTCAGTCGATGGATCGTCAACCCAGGAGAAATCATCCTCTTCAAAGGCGTCATCGCTATTGCGCGATTGTTCTTGAACTTGCGAGAGCAACGACTGGCCGCGCTCTTTCGCCAACTGAGCGAAGGATTGGGTTTCTTCGGTGAGCTGCTGCCCTAGACTTTGCACCCGCTGGGTCGCCTGCTCAGTCAAGGACTGGACCTGAGAGGTTGCATCGCCCGTGACTTGATGGAGCTGTTGGGTGGCCTGCTGGGTGAGATCGGTGAAGCGAGACTGGATGCGATCGCCTGCTTTAAATAACTTCTCCTCTAAACCCGGTTGATAAATTTGAGGGCGTTTCGTCACAGTGCCCGAAACAAAGACTCGCTTTTTGCCAAAGCGCTGAATGCTGCCTGTGGGGAGCTGATAGACCCCGCCCGTAAAGCCTCGCCAGCCGTCAGAACGAAACAGATACTGGGTAATCACGCCGGACTTGAGATTAAAGAGACAGTCTGTCACCTTACCCATTTTGGCTCCGCTTTCGTTCCAGACCTCGAGGCCAATGAGAGACTCTAAAAGCTTCACTTCGCTGGTATTCGTAACCACGCTTTCGCCCTTCACCACCACGCTTTCAGGGCCAAGCTGCTCAATTTGGTTGAGGTTAAACGCGAGTTTTGGCCCCCCCAAGGGTCCGGTTTTGCAGATAAATCCCAAGACTCGATGGGCGGGTGGGTGCATCCACACCACTTCGACCCGACCCAGTTCGTCGGTGGTGGCGCGATCGATGACTAAGAGATTGAGCAGATCGCGGTGGCGGATAAGATTTAGGGTACTCAAGGTAGATTTCCAGGGTCTCTATTGCAATCAGCATCTCTGCTTTCACTATAGTCTGTCAGGGCTTGAAGGCTGATGTCTTGCTCGATGGCTTATGGGTTGCGATCGCACATCACTGGTTGCCCCTACGCCGTTATGCCTAAGCTTTTGTCTGTGTTTCATTGATGGATCCGCGATCTCTCGGGATACAGCTTAAAGCGGGACACCTTGGTCTGGGTCTTATCTAACGAAAATGGCTGAAGCGCTTACTCTATCAGGCAAAAGCTAAAATCTATGCGGGGCAAGCTGTCCCGCCTTAA
>JBHJNL010000202.1:0-12601 GCA_050330855.1 Thermosynechococcaceae cyanobacterium
AATATCTCGCAGATTGAGCATTCGCGCCATCGCAGTCCCATCAATTTTTTTGTCAATGTTGTTTGTGGATTGATTGCCTACTGCCACCAGCCGAAGAAGCCTGCGCTATCGCTGGATGAGTATTTGCTGCCCGAAGCTTAACCAGAACTCACGTTAGCTAGGAGGCTATACCGTTGAAGTCAGAAACTTCTTTACAGCCGTAACCTCGGGCCGTTCTGCTTCAGATGGTGGCACCACCTGCCAAAACTGAGGTAAATAGTCAGACCATTGATCTAAAATCGCTTGCCCTTTAACGCTCCCCGTATGCTCCACATGGGCCTGAATTAAATCTCGCAACTGCTCCGCCCCAGCCTCTGTCACCACTCGCTGAAGCTGCACAATCTCAGGATTCACCTTGGTCGGGAAGCTGGCATCCTCATCCAAAACGTAAGCTAAACCTCCCGTCATTCCAGCCCCGACATTGCGGCCTATCTCGCCGAGAACAACGACGACGCCACCTGTCATGTACTCACAACAGTGATCGCCCGCGCCTTCAATCACCGCCTGAGCTAAGGAGTTCCGCACTGCAAACCGCTCTCCAGCCTTTCCGTTGGCAAAGAGGGTGCCACCAGTCGCTCCATAGAGACAGGTATTGCCGATAATCACGTTATCTGCCGCTGCAAAGGGAGACTCTGCCGGAGGAAGTACGACGATCTCGCCGCCATGCATTCCTTTGCCCACGTAGTCATTGGCCTCGCCCGTCAGCTTCAAAATCATGCCGGGAAGGTTGAAGGCTCCAAAGCTCTGACCGGCGCTGCCCTTGAGGTTGAGGGTGATTTTGCCCTGGAAGCCCGTGTTGCCGTATTGAGTTGCGATCGCACCCGCAACCCGCGCCCCCACCGCCCGATCTGTATTCATCACATCAAAACTCTTCTCCACCTGAGTTTGACGATTCAAAGCGGCCTGAATATCAGGATCTGCCAAAAGCTGATCATCAAACACAGGTCCATTACTGTGAACCGTCTCATGCTGAAGCCAACTGCGTTCCGTTCGCGTATCCGGCAACATCGTCAGGCAATCTAAATTTACTGCCGCTGTTTTAGTGAGACTAGCGCCTTCCCGCCGCTGCAGCAGATCGGAGCGGCCAATGATGTCGTCAAGGGACCGAACGCCTAGCTGGGCGAGAAGCGATCTCACCTCTTCGGCAATAAATCCAAAGAAATTGACCACATGCTCAGGAATCCCTGTGAACCGCTGCCGCAGCTTCTCTTGCTGCGTGGCAACGCCCACTGGACAGTTATTCGTATGGCAAATGCGGGCCATAATGCAGCCCTCGGCAATCATGGCGATGGAGCCGAAGCCAAACTCTTCCGCGCCCATCATGGCTGCCATCAAAATATCCCAGCCAGTTTTAAGTCCACCATCGACCCGCAGAGTGACGCGATCGCGAAGCTGATTCTCCATTAAGGTTCGATGAACCTCTGTCAGCCCCAGTTCCCAAGGACTGCCGGCGTGTTTGATCGAGCTGAGAGGGGAGGCTCCGGTACCGCCATCGTGGCCGGAAATTTGAATAATATCGGCGTTGGCTTTGGCAACGCCGGCGGCGATGGTGCCAATGCCAATTTCAGAAACCAGCTTCACCGAGACTTGGGCTTTCGGATTGATCTGATGGAGATCAAAGATGAGCTGAGCTAAGTCTTCAATGGAATAAATATCGTGGTGGGGCGGCGGTGAAATTAGCGTCACCCCTGGCTTAGACTTCCGCAGTTTGGCGATGTAGGCACTCACCTTTTTGCCCGGAAGCTGTCCCCCTTCACCGGGCTTTGCACCCTGCGCTAGCTTGATCTCAATCTGTTTGGCGTTCATCAAGTATTCGGGGGTTACCCCAAACCGACCGGAAGCCACCTGCTTGATGGCGGAGCTTGCGGTATCACCATTTCGCAGGCCGTTGAGATGGGGGAGCTGCTGTGATTTACCTTCAGCATCGACGTCGTCTAACACTTTGAAGCGGATAGAGTCTTCGCCCCCTTCACCGGAATTAGAGCGACCGCCGAGGCGATTCATTGCGATCGCAAGCACTTCATGGGCTTCCCGCGACAGCGCTCCCAAGGACATCCCACCCGTACAGAATCGGCGCACAATATCTTCCACAGGCTCCACTTCTTCTAGGGGAATAGAGGTAACCTGCTTGAAGTCGAGCAGATCGCGGAAGGCTGTAATCGGTCGGGTTTGGAGCTGTTGCTTATAAACTTCGTAATGGTCGTACTGGCATTCTTCTACCGCTTGATGGAGCACCTTGGCAATATTGGGCGTATTCATGTGATACTCGCCCCCTGGTCGATACTGGATAAAGCCAAAGTTCTCTAGCTTTTTAAGATCTAGCTCTGGGAAAGCCCGTCGATGAAACATCATCACTTCTTGGGCTAGCTCTGCGGTGGAAAGGCCACCCACGCGAGAAACGGTGCCGATGAATCCTAGCTCTAGCAGGTCAGAGCCAATCCCAATCGCTTCAAAGATCTGCGCGCCTTGATAGCTTGCCAGTAGTGAAATTCCCATCTTAGAGAGAATTTTTAGCAGTCCCGCTTCAACCGCTTTGCGATAGTTGCTCTGGGCACCAGCAATGGTGGTGGTTTCAATCGCGCCCCGCGCCATCATTTTTTGGGTCTTGTCGCTAGCCCACCACTGCCGAGCCGTTTCAAAGGCGAGATAGGGGCAAATCGCTGCTGCGCCGTAGCCAATTAAACAGGCGAAATGATGGGTACTCCAGCATTGGGCGGTGTCTACAACAATAGATGCCTTGAGCCGCAAGCCCTGACGAATCAAATGGTGATGGACTGCGCCGATCGCTAAAAGAGGAGGAATGTAGGTATGATCAGCATCCAAATAGGTTGCACTCGTGGAGGTTTGGCGATCGCTCAGCACTAAAATGCCCTTCCCAGCCTGAACCGCAACCGTTGCTTGCTCACAGAGTTGCTGAACCGCCTGCTTCAATCCTTCCGGTCCATCTGCCACTAAAAACAGCGTCGATAACGTTTCGGTTCCGAGCTTAGAAGCCTGTATCGTTTTGAGTTCAGCCTCATTAAGAACGGGTGAATCCAGCTTCAAGAGTTGAGCTGACTTAGCTTCGTGGGCCAATAAATTGCCGCGTTCGCCAAGTTGCGTACTCAGAGACATCACTAGCTTTTCGCGCAGGGGGTCAATGGCGGGGTTCGTAACTTGGGCAAACCGTTGTTTGAAATAGTCGTAAAGAACATGCGATCGCGACGACAAAATCGCCAGCGGAATATCATCCCCCATACAGAACGTCGGTTCCTTGCCATCCTTTGCCATTGCCTGCACAACCATTTCCAGATCTTCAATAGAATAGCCATAGGCCACCTGCTGATTGAGACAAGTGGCAGGCTCCATCTGCACCTCAGTCAAAAACGCCCCTGCCGCTAACATCTGCCGCTGTGACTGGAGCCATTCTCCATAGGGATGCTCTTGGGCCACCAACTGCTTAATCTGCCAATTAGTAAGCACTTCCTGCTGCTCAAGATCCACCGCGATCATGTGACCCGGCCCTAACCGCCCCTTACAAACGATGTCAGCTTCTGGGATGGGCACCACGCCTGCTTCTGACCCGACAATAATGTAGTCCTCTTTGGTGATGCAGTACCGAGCCGGACGGAGACCGTTGCGATCGAGGGTAGCTCCCACAACTTTGCCATCGCTGAATACAACGAGAGCGGGGCCATCCCAAGCCTCTTGGAGGCCGCTGTAGTACTCGTAAAAATCAATGATTTCGGGGTGATCTTTTAACGCTGGCTGATTGTCATAGGCTTCCGGCACCAAAATCATCAGCGCTTCTTGGGGGCTGCGACCGGACTGCACCAACAGTTCCATTGCGTTATCTAAGTTCGATGAGTCGCTGTTGTTGGCATTGACAATTGGATTTAGAGACTCGAAATACCGATCCCAATGGAGATGGCTGAGCTGAGGCTGTCGCGCCTTCATCCAGTTGATGTTGCCCAGCAGCGTATTGATTTCGCCGTTATGACCGAGGAATCGCATCGGTTGCGCTAGCGGCCACTTGGGCATGGTGTTGGTGCTGAAGCGACGGTGATAAATAGCGAAGGGGCTGGTATAGAGCGGGTTCTGCAAATCTGCATAGAACGTCCCGAGGACGGCAGAACGCACCATGCCTTTGTAGACAATCGTGCGACTTGAGAGAGAACAAACATAAAAATCAGTTCCCCAATCGCTTCCAATCGCAGCCTGCTCAGTGCGTTTGCGAACGAGATAAAGCTGTCGCTCTAGATCATCACCAGTAAGGGTCTCAGAAGCGACAAAAAGCTGTTCGATTTGCGGCTGATTCGCTTTGGCCTGTTCACCCAAGACTTCTGGATGGACGGGGACTGAGCGCCAGCCTACAATCGTTAGCCCTACTTCTGTAGCGAACTGTTCGAGTTTTTGACGTGCGGTGATTTGTGATTTTTCACTGGCAGGTAAAAAGACCATGCCCACACCCACCGATGCAGTGTCAGTCATTGAGGTGCTCTGCGTTTCTAGCCAAGGTCGCAATAGCTCCCAAGGGATTGCGGTCATCAGACCTGCGCCATCACCAGAATCGCGATCAGCGCTGCAGGCTCCTCGGTGTTCCATGCAGGTTAAGCCGGTTAGAGCATGTTCAATTAGTTTATGGGTGGATTCACCATGCTGGCTAGCAATAAAGCCTACCCCGCAAGCGTCCCGTTCTTCAACGAGCCAAGGTTGTCCTTGAAATCCTGAGATCGCTTGATGATCCATTGCTGAGATACCCATAATCAACGTCTAAATTTCGAGCATGAATCTCCTTTCGGCAGATTCATCTGCGGCGAGTGGCAAACCGTTTCCGTGCTTTCGGGGGAGTGAAGTTTGCCTCTTTCATTGTAGCGACTAAGACCTAAGCCTTAGCAGGTAAGCCACAGCCTTATTAAGGTGACACTGATATCACCTACAAACTGTAGCGATACAGACAGATGCTATTGACATGAAGATTCGGAGCCGCCCGTCAGAACAATGAGCATACCCCAGCTTCCAAATCATTCAATCGATGCAAGAAGAGTACAACTTTGCTCACCAGATAATGATCAAGCTTATCAATATGATAAGATGCAGGGATCAGTACAAAAAATTGGAGATTCCATGAACTTTTTTCTAGGCAAGCCCCCAAATGAGAATCATTTCAGACTCTCGCTTAAGAGTCGCATCTGCAAAGTATCCTAATTCTCAAGCCAGCATCCAAAGCTGGATCAAAATTACGCTTCTTGCAGATTGGCAAAGTATCGTAGATGTTCGTAGGACATTCCCTAGTGCTGATTCAGTAGGGAGTCTGACTGTCTTCAACATCTCAGGCAATAACTACCGACTGATCACCAAAATCAACTACAAAACTCGCAGAGTATACATACGAAAGCTTCTAACCCATGCCGACTACGACAAAGGCAGATGGAAAGATGACGACTGGAATCGTTGACATACCCAGCTACGAAATCCTGATTCAGCAGTTTCCTCCTCGCCCCATTCACAGTAACGAGCAGCTACGGGCTGTTCAAGCAAGGCTGGACGCTCTGATTGACTTAGAGCGTGAACTGACAACTGATGAAGAGGATTATCTAGACATTCTAGGGACACTCGTTTGGGAATACGAACAAACCTTAGAACCCATCCCAGATATTTATGGGATAGAGCTACTCAAAGTTTTAGTAAAAGACAGAGGGTTGAGGCAGAAAGATTTACTGCCAATATTCAAGGCTGAATCGATCATCTCAGATATTTTCAATGGAAGGAGACAGCTAACGACCCGGCATATTCAAGAGCTGTCAGAATTCTTTTGCATTTCGCCTGCAGCATTTTTCCCGAAGACAATGAAATTAGACCCCTGAGCTAAAGCCGCTGCTAGACTGGAGACAATAAGCCGAGCCGTCCAATGGTCATTCAAGTTCCCCAGCTTCCCACCGAAATATGGAGTGATGAGCCACCCTTGGAAAGTGATTTGCATCGAGAGCAAATCGAGCTGCTACTCGCTTGCTTGAAACTGTGGTGGCAAGACCGGTCTGATTTTTACGCTAGCGGTAACCTAAGCATTTACTTCAATCCCGATCAGATTAAGTCGCGCGACTTTAGAGGGCCAGATTTTTTTGTGGTTCTTGATGCTGATCCAAGGCCACGAAAGAGCTGGGTGGTTTGGGCTGAACAGGGCAAGTATCCCAACTTGATTGTAGAAATTTTGTCCGATAGCACCGCTGATGTGGATCGCAATTTCAAAAAGAAGCTCTATCAAGATACCTTTCGGACACCAGAATACTTTTGGTTTGACCCGATGACGCTGGAATTTCAGGGTTTTTGCCTGATGCGCGGTCAATATCAACCTATTGTGCCTAATCAACAAGGCTGGTTGTGGAGTGAGCAACTAGATCTATATTTAGGCGTACGAGAGGCCCAGCTTCGTTACTTCACGTCTGAGGGGCAGTTATTGCCAGATCCCAAGGAGCGGGGCGATCGCTTCGCTGCAAAACTCCGGGAGTTAGGCGTCGATCCAGAGCAAGTCTAATTGATGCTTCTACGGGGATCGATGAGAGGCTAAGGGAATCGCCGTATACTTTATAGAAGAGCCGGTGGGCTTTTGAACTTAACTTGAGATGCGATCGCAACAATGTCACAACTAGAACGCCTTGTTCTGATGGCCGAGGATGAGCTAACCGAATACAGCACTGACGCTCGCAAGCGGCAAAAACTTCGACAAAAGATCGGTATTTCGGTGAAGCCTGCAGAGCAGGCCCAAGTCAAAGAAGAGCTATTAGCTGAGATGCCCAAGGGGGTTTTAGGCAAGCTCGTTGAAAAACAGCGTCAGGCTCTTGCGCTTCCGTTTTGGGGGATTGCGGGACTGGGGCTACTGTTGGGAATTTCTTTTCGACAGCCCCTTGATTTTATGGGACCCGCGATCTCCGTTCCGATTGCCTTTAACCTACAGAAGTGGGGCTGGCGTCTACAGGCGAAGCGGCTGGTTATCCAAGCAATCGATGAAATACAAGCTGAAGCCAATCAGCCAGCCGAAGATAAAAGCTAAGCCTTGCGATCTCGCCCATGTGTCTCAAATCACGATACAAATCACAAACCAAAGAGATATTGGCCCCAATGGGTACAATAACTACGGTGAAAGCAAATTAGTCGTGGCACTCGTGGTAAAGCTCCTAATCGCTGCTCAACTCACCTCTGCCGCTAGCGCATAGCATCCCCGTCTACCAAAGAGGGGATAGGGGGTCGCTATCGGGCAAACATTTAATTTTTCTGTGCCCATTTTGTATGCTGCGCCAACCGATTCGCTCTGAGACTCTATTGCTATTGAGAGAAGCCTTTACTTCTCTGTTGCCCATTGTCTTGGTGATGAATATTCTAGTCTTGCTCTCTGGCTTGACAGGACTCTTAGAGTCTTGGGGCATTATGGGGGCCACTGCCATCAACGGCAACGAAGTAAGCCGTCTCTATTACTTTTTAATTCCTCTTTTTCTGAATATTGCCCTCAGCACACTGCTGGCTAAAGAAAAAGATCTAGAGCAAATTGGGACCGTCCTAATTTCAATGGTCTGTTTCTTTCGGATCTCAGGATTTCTCACCGTGAATGAATCAGCTCAACTGATCTCGTACCACGGCTCCATTCTGATTAGTATTCCCGCCACGTTGGTATCCGTCAGACTGCTGCACTACTTTACTCAATTCCCTCGTTTGCGCTTGGTACGGCGGCGATCTGATCTCAGTCCGTTGCTGAAAAAGACGCTGAACCTGTTGCTGCCCGGATTGCTGACGCTGCTCTGTTTTGAGCTGGTGAGTCATGGTTTACGGTTCATTGGGGGAACGGGGGCACTGGCGCTACTCGTCCAAGCTTTACCTCGCTTTAGCCAGCTTAATGAGATTCAAGAAGTCATCCTGTTTAAGCTTATTTCTTTGCTCACCTGGTTTTTAGGGATTCATGGTGAGCATAGTGCTGAAGGCCTCTTCCGTTTATTCAACGATATTCCCGTCGGTGAGGCCAGCGCTATTCATCTCAAGACCTTTCATGATGTGTTCATGAATATCGGCGGTTCTGGCTCTACCTTTGTGATTCCGCTCTTAATTCTATTCACCCAAAAATCGACCCAGTTCAAGGCGATCGCCCAACTGAGTCTGCCCTTTGCGTTCTTCAACGTCAACGAAATTTTGATTTTTGGGTTGCCGATCCTGCTCAACCCGATCTTCTTGGTGCCGTTTTTGCTGGCTCCGTTCGTGAATATGGCGATCGCCCTGACGGCGATCCATCTGGGCGCTTTTGCCATTGACCCCACCGAAATCTCTTGGATGTCTCCCCCCCTGTATAGCGCCTATATCGCTTCGGGTGGTTCGGGATGGGCGGTGTTCACAAACTTGCTGTGTATGGTCGTAGACGGCTGTCTTTACTATCCCTTTTTAGTCTTTGCTCAGCGCCAATTCAAGATTCCGTTTTACTTGTTTAATCTTTTTGGAGAAGATGTCTACGGCTTCTTCCATAACGAAATCAAGCGTCAAGAAGAACGTCTCTTTATTGATCAGCAAATGGGACAGCTTGATACCCTGATGTCTGCTCAGCAGGTGCTGCGCCAGTTGAGGGGAGGACAGTTTTTACTCTATTTCCAACCCAAGGTGGAGGCAACATCAGGTCATTTGGTGGGTCTTGAGGCGCTGATGCGCTTTCAAAATGTTGCCGGAGAGATTTTACCCCCCAGCTTTTTGCCCGTCCTCTATGAGCAGGGGCTTTCTAAGGTTGTCGATCAAAAGGTCGTAGATCTAGTGCTAGAACAGGTACAGCAGTGGCGCACTGAACAGCTTCTGTTCCCTCCGATTAGCATTAACTTTGATAAGGATTTTCTGCTCGACCCTCTGGCAATTCAGACTTTCATTGAACAAACCCGCCAGCAAGGGATTTGCTTTGAGCTAGAAATTACAGAGCATACCTACACGGTGGAGCTAGATGCCCTCGCTTCTGTGATTCGTCAGCTTAGAGCCGAGGGACATCGCGTTTCGATTGATGATTTTGGAGCGGGTTATTCTTCGTTAACGAGCCTGCTGTCGTTAGAAGCCGATGAAATCAAGCTAGATCGCAAGTTGGTGGTGGCTCCGCGAGGGGAAAAAAAGCGAGGCCGAGTTTTGCTGGAATCTAGTGTGCAGCTCTGCCATGATTTAGGCTTTTTGGTGGTGGCTGAAGGGGTAGAAACCCAGGGTCAATTAAATTTAGTTCGAGACTGTGGCGTTGATGTCGTCCAGGGGTATTACACGGGTAAACCGATGCCGCCGGAGCAGGTGAGTCGATTATTCCCTCAGGTGGGTGAGACTGAGGATGTGCGATCGCTTTTCCCAGAAAAACCTTACCCCCGCCGACCGCTCACATAAGCTATGCCTTACCCATAAATCATGAAAGCTTTTCCTGGCAATGATTCCCTTGCTTTTCTCGTTAGCTGTTCAGGCATAAAAATGAGCTAAAAGTGTTGCGCTGCCCCCCTAACCCCCAAATTCTGGGGGGAAATAATCCAATATTGTGTTCTCCCCCCAATATTGGGGGGCCGGGGGGGCAGTGCAAGGTTGAACGGTCTAAACCAGAGCGTTGTGTATATAGCATCCTTATTGAGCAGACATAGAACATGGCCTCTGTCTGATTTATAGGACTTATGGATAAAGCATAAATTGTTGATGAGATTGCATCAATAATTCTTAAAGAGAATCGGGGAAAGCCTGTCGCCCGTTCAAAACGCGTAGAATTTCAACCCGCTTGTTTCTTACCCGATAGACCACGAGAAAAGGCGTCTTCTTGACCACCAGTTCACGAGTACCAAAAATGCGCCCTGGCCGTCCGATATTGGGCATCGTTGCCAGGGTATTAACAGACTTATCAATACGAGAGCCAACTGCTTTGGCCGATTGAGGGTCTTGGTCAGCAATGTAAGCCCGCAGGTGAAGGATATCTTGAACCGCAACAGATAACCAAACTATGGGCATGGAGCTGTAGCCACCTCGTCCTCATCACCCCAAGTATTCAGCCAAGCTGAAACCTTCTCATGGGTTACCCATTCAGCATCAGGCTGTTCTGCCTGCTGTATTGCGGCTTCGATCTGCTGGAGTTGCCAAGCTTCTTGCTCGACATAGGCTGAGATCGCCTCAGCGGCAAGCCAAGATTTACTCCGCTGGGTACTTTTAGACAGCGCTTCTAGTTTCTGCTTTAGTTGGGCATCCAACCGAACCGTAATCGTAGCTGTTTCAGGCATTGACTTAAAATTTGACTCGAATTCACCTATTGTACACAAAATATACAAGCAAAGATATTTGAATAAATAGGCAAAATTATTCTCCCAATTATTACCCCCGCCGACCGCTCACGTAGGCCATTGTGAGTGGGTGCTGAGGATCGGCAAAGATTTGCTGGGTTGAACCTGATTCAATCACCTGTCCCACACCATCATTAACCCAAAACAAGGCGACCTGATCGGCGACGCGACGAGCTTGAGCTAAATTGTGGGTCACCACCACAACGGTATAGTCGCCCTTAAGCTGGCTGATTAAGTCTTCTACAATTTCACTCGAAATCGGGTCAAGGGCGCTGCAGGGTTCATCCATTAGAATCACGCAGGGCTTGAGCGCCAAAGCTCTTGCGAGACAGAGACGCTGCTGCTGACCACCTGAGAGTGCGAGCGCCGGGGACTTGAGGCGATCTTTGACTTCAGGCCAGAGACCGACATCTTTGAGGGTTGTTTCGATGATGGCGTCGATTTCGTGGCTATTGCAAACTCCATGCTCCTGCAGCGGAAATGCAATATTGCGATAGATCGACAAGGGGAAGGGATTGGGCTTTTGGAACAGCATCCCCACCTGACGCCGCAGCTCAATGACAGGGAACGTTTGAATATCACGGTCATCGAGCTGGACCTGCCCGGATACTTGGGCCTGGGGGGATAAATCAATCAGACGGTTTAAACAGCTCAAAAAACTGGTTTTCCCGCAGCCAGAGGGGCCAATCAAAGCCGTAATTTTCCCAGATGGAATCGATAAATTGACGTTTTCTAGCACTCTCGTCCGGCCATAGCGCAGCGCCAGTTGGTTTACCACCAGATTCGGAGGGGCATCACAATCAGAGCGTAACTGAGCAGAACGTGGCTGGAGCAGCATTAGAGTACCTGGAGTCTAGACTGACGGAAACGGTAGGCAAGCCATGAGACACCCACATTGATCACAACTAAGAGCCCCATCAGGACCAGAGCTGTAGCGTAGGCATGGGGTTCGCCCCCGGCAATGTTGGTGGCGAGGTCATAGATATGAATCGAAAGTGAACGGCCCGAATCTAGCAGGGAGCTGGGCATTCGATCCACATAGCCGCTGGTGAAGATTAGGGCCGCTGTTTCTGCGATCGCTCGTCCAATGCTTAGCAGCAGCCCCACCACAATCCCCGGCATCGCTGCCGGAATAATCAGAGTTGCTAATGTCGAAGTCTGGGAAAGGCCCAAGGCAGCAGCCGAGCGCCGGTAGTCTGGGGGGACGGCCTGCAGCCCCTCTTGAATAGACCGGATCAGAATGGGCAAGACCATACAGGCCAGCGTTAGCCCCCCGGACAAAATAGAAAAGCCCAACCCCAAGCGCTTCGAGAACAGCGCATTCCCAAAGAGGCCAAACACGATAGAGGGCACCCCAGCCAGAATATCGAGGCTGAGACGAATGGCTCGACCGAGCGGCCCCACCTGAATGCTGAACTCAGTCAGCAGAATCGCAGTACCTAACCCCAATGGCATTGAAACCACCATGCAAACGACCAAAATGAGGGCTGTAGAAACGAGGATCGGTGCAATGCCTCCCTCCACTCCGGCTCTTTCTGGAGGCGTTGTTAAAAACGTCCAGCTTACCTGCCCTCCCCCCTGCCAAATCAGGTCGCCCACCAACCACAGCAAAATCAGCGTCACGCCCACCGCGACACACCAGATCACAGCGGCCATCAACGGTTCCATCACATCTCGGCGGCGCATCATCATGGTTGTGGCTGGATGAATTCACTCACCAGCACCAAGATCGTCACACCCATCATCAAGACTAAACCACTGACAAAGAGGGCCGCTCGGTGCTGCTCTAGGGCATAGGCCATTTCTAGGGCGATGTTAGCGGTCAGTGTCCGTACCGGATCAAAGACCTGACCAGGAATCTGGACAACGTTGCCGCACACCATCAGCACTGCCAGGGTTTCACCCAAAGCGCGGGCCGTTGCCAGCATCACTGCCGTAATCACGCCGGAGCGAGCCGCAGGCAAACAGACGCCGCGCACCGTTGCCCAAGTGCCCAAGCCAAGCGCCTGTGCCCCTTGCCAATAGTGGGGCGGCAGCGCGGCAAGGCTGGAGTCGGTAACCAGCATGACCGTGGGCAAAATCATGACGGCCAAAATTAAAATTCCGGCTAGCAAGCTAGGGCCAGGGGGATGGAGTCTGCCAATGATGGGCACTAGCACCACCAACCCCCAAAAGCCAAACACCACTGAAGGAATGCCCGCCAGTAGCTCAATCAAGCGGCGGTAGAGAATTGCGATCGCACCGGGTGCATAGTACTGGCAAAAGATGGC
>JBHJNL010000203.1:0-12736 GCA_050330855.1 Thermosynechococcaceae cyanobacterium
AATAAGGTTCAAAAAATGAAATCAAGCTTGAATTCCTAAGTCTCATTTAAGACAAGAGTTTCAGGCTCTTTTTTTTCATAAAATATTGAGAATGAAGATCTACCTGCGGAATGTCGGTCGTAGCGCTATATCTGTATAATTCCAAATCCAAGGGTATTATCTGGTAGCTCACTGCTGTTTAATTGGACTTGAGAGCACTGGAGTCGTAAGACTCTTATTGCGCTGTTGATACTCCTCCAGGGTGAAGGAATCGACTTGAATGGTCTGAGATCGCAGGGCTTCTGCCTCTCGAATTAAGACGGCTTCAGTCTCACTGATCACACCCGCCTCTAGAGCCGCATCGATAAGCTGGGCAGGTTTAGCCTTGGGAAGCTGTTCTGCCTGAATCGCATCCTTAATGGTTCTGGCAACGGATTCTGCCTGAACCGATAAGCGCAGCGCTTGCTCTAGACGGCCTAAAGGTTCTTCGGGATGGTCAGGGATGTGAATGTTGGCAGTGAGGCGATCGCGCCCCCCGCCCGGCATCTGCAATATTTGGGCCACCTGATGCCCTAACTGATCCGACGGCGATATCCCAATCGAGTTAAGCCGCCACCACCCCAGCACCCATCGGCTCAACGGTAGCGAGAGATTACTCACAATTCCTTCAATAGCCTGCTGAATCTGAGCAAAGGCATACTGCATCGCCCAGTGAACCAAGGGCAGATCCTCGGCTTGCCGTCCCTCGGCTTCAAACCGTCGCAGCGTCGCTGACCCCAGGTACATCCAAGAGAGTAAGTCTGCGAACCTTCCGGTCAAGGTTTCTCGACGCTTGAGCGAACCGCCCAGTGACACCATCGCTAGATCGCTAAAATTGGCAAATGTCGCGGAGGCCCAGGCTAGTTTGCGATAGTAAACCGCTGTTTCGCCTACCACTGGAGATCGCGCTAGCCGACCTCGACTTAGACTCAGCAAGCCCGCTCGTATACCACTGCGAACCATGAGACCCAAGTGAGACCAAAAAGCTCGATCAAAGGCGGCTACATCGGATTGCTCCAGAGCGGTAATCTCTTGATAGATGTAGGGATGGCTGCGAATGGCTCCCTGACCAAAAATCATCAAAGAGCGGGTCAGAATGTTAGCGCCTTCCACAGTAATGGCGATGGGCATCGCGGTATAAACATTCGCCAGCAGGTTACGGGGACCGCGACAGATGCCGGAGCCGCCTAAAATATCCATGCCGTCGATGACAACTTTGCGGGCCAGTTCGGTGGTTTGAGACTTTGCGATCGCACTTACAACTGCTGGCTGTTCTCCTTGATCGACTGCGCCACAGGTATACAGCCGGACGGCATCAACAATGTAGGTCAAGCCGCCAATGCGAGCGAGGGGTTCTTCAACGCCTTCAAAGCGTCCGATAGACAGCCCAAACTGTTTGCGAACGACCGCATGGGCACCGGCAACACGAGCGACTAATTTGGTCACCCCTGTACAGCTTGCCGGGAAGCTAATCCCACGCCCCGCAGCGAGGGACTGCATCAGCATCTTCCAGCCTTGACCGGCTTGCTCGACGCCGCCGATGATTTGCTCAACGGGAACGATTACATCATGGCCTTCTAGGGGCGAGTTGTAGAACGGGACACCCATGGGATCGTGGCGGCGATTTTGAATGACGCCCGGTGTTTTAGTCGAAATGAGGGCGCAGGTGATGCCAGGATGTTCGCCTTTGCCGAGGAGGTTATCAGGGTCATGGAGTTGGAAGGCTAAGCCTAGGAGGGTTGCGATCGCACCCAGGGTAATATATCGCTTGTTCCAGTTCAGTCTGAGATAGAGCTGGTCATCTTCGCCTTTGAATACGACGCCACTAGAGGTAATGCTGGCGGCATCGGAGCCAGCTTGAGGTTCTGTGAGGGCAAAGCAGGGGACATCTTCACCGCTGGCTAAGCGGGGCAAATAGTGGCGCTTCTGTTCATCTGTGCCGTAGCGCAGCAATAGCTTGGCGGGTCCGAGAGAATTGGTAACGCCCACGGTGGCGACGTGTGTAAAGGAGCGCGAGGCGAGTTTTGCCATCACGGCGCTGTAGGCGAGATTAGAGAAGCCTAGACCCCCGTATTCTTTCGGAATCATCATGCCGAAAAAGCGCTCTTGTTTGAGGTAGTCCCAGACTTCGGGCGGTAGATCTTGGCGCTGGTAGATTTCCCAGTCGCTTGCCATGCGGCAGACTTGCTCAACGGGGCCATCTAAGACCGCTTGGATCGCTGGTGTGAGTTGAGGGTAGGGTTCGTTGAGAATGCGCTGAAAGTTAGGTTTGCCGGTGAAGAATTCGCCATCGACCCAGACGTTGCCCGCTTCGATTGCTGCTTTCTCTGTTTCTGAGATCTTGGGAAAGATTTGCAGTTTTTGGAGTGTTTGTACGACAAAGGACGTGAGTAGTTTTTGACGCAGCCAAGGGACATTGAATATCACCGCAACGATCAGAAATAAGCTCCATATCCAAATTGGTGGCTGACTGAGGCCGAGGACTGCAGCAGCGAATAGCGACCAGCCCCACAGCGGGACGCCGATGTATCCCAATAAGATGATCAGGGAGAAGGTAGCGAGTGCGATCGTAGTATTGATGACAGTCATGGCGGCCTCCGCTAGAAGCAAGTGAGTTTTATCTCAGGTTTACTGACAATTTTCAGGCAGAATCTAGATCAGCACTTTTATCTCGATTTTTTTATTCTGTTTCTCCCTGAATCCAAAAAGCAATTATTACGGCAAATCAAGAATCCATAAGGTTTGCAAAAATCATTAATCTTCCATATAAATTTAGTCTTTTGATTTAGCTTCTAAGATTCAGATTTGTTAGTATTTCAAAAATCTCTAAACAACAATAGGTTCAATCTGAATGACAAGTTTCATGCACAAAATTAGACGAATGAAGGAAGAAACAGCCTCAGTGCTTGAGTTCTGCAAGCAGAACCCGATTCCAGCATTTTTCATCTTCTATGCATCCTATCTACTGGTTTATACTTCTCCTCCAACCAATCCAAGAGATAACCTAGGCCAGCACTTAACTGAGAGGGCAGATCACATTCTGAGAATTGCTGGTTTAGGATCATTAGCTGTTGCAACCCTTCGCAAGGCTCCCGTTTCTGAGGAGAAAGACCAAGAGTAAAGGGAATCTGCAACTAAATAGTTGGAATACCGATGATCGTCTACAACATCAAGTTCTCAAACACTCCCGCAGCACCCATGCCGCCCCCGACACACATGGTCACTAATCCGTAGCGAATGTTGCGCCGCTTCATTTCGTGTAGCAAGGTCGCCGTCAACTTTGCCCCCGTACAGCCCAATGGATGGCCTAATGCGATCGCACCTCCATTGACGTTCACAATCTCTTCATCTAGCCCCAGCTTGCGAATTACCGCCAGGGATTGCGACGCAAAGGCTTCATTGAGTTCAATCAGACCGATATCGCCCAGGGATAAACCCACTTGTTTCAGCACTTTTGGCACCGCATCCACCGGACCCATGCCCATAATTTCTGGCGGAACGCCGACCACTGCATAACCCACTAGCCGACCCATTGGCGCAAGACCCAACTCCCGAACCATGTGTTCACTCATTACCACTGTGGCAGCAGCCCCATCCGACATTTGAGAAGCGGTACCTGCCGTCACGGTGCCCCCGACCTTGAAGACTGGCTTGAGTTTAGCCAGAGCTTCTAGGCTGGTATCGGCCCGTGGACCTTCATCCACCTCAAAAAGCGTTTCGGTTGTTTGGGGGTGGTCATCGACCAAAGCGGTTTCTTTAACGAGGTAGGGGATGATTTCGTCCTTGAAGCGACCCTTTTGGATGGCGGCTAGGGCTTTTTGATGCGATCGCAACGCAAAGGCATCTTGATCGGCCCGCGAAATTTGAAACGCCTCGGCCACATTCTCCGCCGTAATCCCCATCGACAGGTAGGCTTCGGGGGCTACCGACAATAGTTCGGGATTTGGCGTAAGATCATGTCCCCCCATCGGAATCAGACTCATAGACTCGGCCCCCCCAGCCACCATCACCTCGGCTTGGCCTACCATTATTGCTTGGGTTGCCATTGCGATTGTTTGTAAACCCGATGAACAAAAACGATTCACTGTACACCCAGCGACAGAGTGGGGGAGTCCGGCCCGCATTGCGATCACACGCCCCAGATTGAAGCCTTGCTCTGCCTCTGGGAACGCGCAACCGAAGATCAAATCATCAATGCGGTCATGTTCGAGTTGAGGAATCCGCTCTAGCGCTCCTCGAACGACAGTGGCCCCCACATCATCGGGACGGCTATTGCGTAAAGCACCTCGGGGAGACTTGCCGACAGCAGTACGGACACTGCTCACGATGTATGCGTTGTTCATCATTTTTACCTCGTCTTCTGTGGGTACTTCCCTCGTTACCGATGACCTGTTTCCTTTGTGCTGAACTGTTGCACTGCCCCCCCCGGCCCCCAATTCTGGGGGAGTATGCCGAGAGATTGGATTACGTTTCAAAAGGTGTGCAGGTTGTTGCGTTCATCAGTCATTTCCTTGTCTGTTTCAATCTGTGTGGCTTGATCTTGGTCTGCAAGTTTCGGAAAAATGAGCGCTAAACACTTCTAGCAAGAGATCTAAATACAGGATTTTGTATCTTGTACAAAATATGTAGCTACTCTCCCCCCAGAATTGGGGGGCTGGGGGGGCAATGCAGAGTCTGCTAATTCCTCAAAGGTTTCTTAGTCTTCAACGTATGCATAATCCGCTCCTGCGTTTTCTTCTCGCCAAACAACGGTAAAAACATCTCCCGCTCTAAACCCAACAGATAGTCATCCGAGACCATTGTGGGTGCAGACAAATCACCCCCCGTAATCACATAGGCCAAGCGATTCGCTAAGCAGCGATCGTAGTCAGAGATATAGCCGCTCTTCTGCATCAGATAGGCCGCCGCTTCAAACATGGCGCGGGCGGGTTTACCCAGCACCTTGATCGCATTTCGTTTTGGCGGTGGCGCATAGCCTTCGTGGTCGAGGCGCAACACTTCTTCCTTGGCAACGTAGAGACGGCGATCGCTATTCATGACAATCTGTGCTGTGGTTGGCAAGTATCCCCAGTCCTGCGCTTCATAGGCGCTCCCGGAGACCTTCGCCGTGCCAATGGTTTCAAAGGCTCGCTTCAAGAACGGTTGAATATCACTAGGGTCATCAGTGGCCGCATGTTCCGCAGCCCAGGTCGCCATTGTCATAATGCCCCCCGCGCCAGGGACTAGACCGACGCTCAGTTCTACTAAGCCAATGTAGGTTTCAGCAGCAGCAACCACATGAGGGCAAGCCATCACCAGTTCACAGCCACCGCCCAATACCCGGCCCCGAATGGCTGCCACGACGGGTTTCGGGAAGTAGTGCAGCCGCAGCATGAGCGCTTGGAAGCGATCGAGGAGGTGGGCGATCTCACCATGTTCACAATCGGTAAACACATTAACCCGATCCTGCAGTGAGAACTTCACCATATCGGCAAGGTTGGCCCCCGCCGAAAAATGGTCGCCATCATTGCCAATCACTAGGCCCCGATAATCGCCTGCTTCAATCAGATCTAGCGCTTCAGAGAATCCATCCACAACCACTTGACTGAGGGTGTTTCCCTTCGACCGGAACTCGAATAAAACCACCCCATCGCCAATATCTAATAGTGCTGCCTCTGAATTTTGCCACAGGGTTCGGTCTGGGTCGGCCTTGAACGGGGACAGTGTGAATTCATCACTGGGTGTTTCGGTGGGACTGTAGCCGCGATTGGGGTAATAAACGAACTCATAGCTAGACGGATAGCTACCGGCTTGATCGTCTTCACCGCTCTCAATCTCTTGATAGAAGCGGTCTATACCCGCTAACTGCATCTGTTCAACCCAGCTCGGCACCGCAATGCCTGCGGTCTGCATCTCATTAATGACCCTCTCAAATCCCAGCACATCCCAAATCTCGAAGGGGCCGAGCTGCCAACCATACCCCCAACGCATCGCCCGATCAATGGCAACGGGGCTATCAGAAATTTCAGGAATACGGTGAGCGCTATAACTGAGAATCTTCAGCGTCGTTTGCCTAAAGAAGGCTCCGGCTCGACCTGTATCTTTGTACAGTGCCAATAGACGGTCTGGGAGATTTTTGATCTTGGAAACAGCCTTGATATTGCCCAAATGCATGGACTCCGCTTTTCGATAGTTAAATGTCTGAGGATCGAGCGAAAGAATCTCACCGTCTACTTTTTTATAGAATCCTTGACCTGTTTTGGCTCCCAAATAGTTGGCTTCAACCATCTGTCTCAAGAGCTGAGGCACCTGAAACACCTCCCGGCTTTCATCTTCTGGAATCACCGGATATAGATTTTCAGCCACGTAGGTCATCGTATCGAGGCCCACCAGATCGGCTGTTCGCAGGGTTGCCGATTTAGGACGGCCCACTAAAGTGCCGGTGAGAGTGTCGATTTCTTCAATGGAGTAGCCCTGTTCTGCCAAAGCCCGGATGCCCAGCAGACTCACAAACATACCAATCCGGTTGCCAATAAAGTTGGGGGTATCTTTGGCAATGACAACCCCTTTACCGAGATGAAGACGACCAAACCACTCCAGCCGATTCAGAATATCTGGATCCGTTGCTGCAGTGGGAATCAGTTCAAGCAGCTTCAGATAACGGGGCGGATTGAAAAAATGCGTCCCCAAAAATCGCTGCCGGAATGAGTCTGATCGCCCTGCCGCGATGGCGTGAATGGGCAAGCCACTGGTGTTGGTTGAGATGACCGCATCTTCACGAATAAAGCCATCTAAGCGGGCCATCAGATCTTGCTTGACGTCCAGCTTCTCGATGACGGCTTCAATGACCCAGTCCACGCTGGCGAGTCGATGCCAGTCTTCTTCAAAATTGCCCAGAATGACGCGACGGGAGGTTTTCTCGGTGAAGAAAATCGGGGGCTTTTGTTTGAGTCCTTTTTTAAAGGCGGCTTCTACGATCTCATCTTTGCGATCGCCAGGGGCAGGCAGATCTAAAAGATAAACGATCAGACCAGCATTCGCGAGGTGGGCGGCAATTTGGGTGCCCATGACACCTGCTCCCAGAACAGCGGCGGTGCGGAACGGCTTAAACATAATTTCAAACCTCTTTTTAAGAAATAGGTAATAGGTGGCTCAGCCTAGGAGGCTTCTAAGGAGAGTGCGGGAGATAGGGGCGTTGTTTCGGCAGGCCTCGGTGATTCAAGCACCGTGGGTGCCGAGGAATACATGGCCTCAATTTCGACGGCGAAGGCTTTACAGAGTGCATCGCGACTAATGGGTTGGGTGGGCTTCAGCAAGCCATGGGCTAGAGGGGTATGAATCAATCTAAATTTTTTCACCATTGACCATGACGGTAGGGTTTGATTGGTTGCACTCACTAGGGCTTGGTACGCTGCGATGATCTGGGGGTGGGTGAGCAGGGTTTCAATGGGGAGGCGAAGACCCAGTTTTTTTGCCAATTGTTGGGTTTTACGTTGCTTAGGGACGATCAGAACGGTGCAATAGGGCCGCTGATTGCCAATAACGAACGCTCTGTCAACCAGTGGTGACTGCATCAGGTGGCGTTCAATCACTTCCGGCGCAACATACTTACCGATGGAGAGCTTGAATAGGCTTTTCTTATGGCCGGTAATTTTCAAGAAGCCCTCGTCTGTGACTTCTCCATAGTCGCCGGTATGGAACCAGCCGTTGGGTTCAATCGCCTCTTGGGTTTCCACAGGGTTTTTGTAGTAGCCCTTCATGGTGTAGGGCGATTTAGCAAGGATTTCGCCGTCGGTTGCGATCGCAACTTCAACCCCAGCAATGGGCACCCCCACTGTTCCAGCCTGATTCAACTGCCCCCGGTTGACGCAGAGCACCGCACTGGTTTGCGTTAGACCGTAGCCCTGCAACACCGGAATTCCTGCTGCCGAGAAGATCGTGGCTAGCTCTGCTTTGAGCGCGGCCCCACCACAGAGTAAATACTTGAGGCGGCCACCAAAACCGTCTCGCCATAGATGATAAACCAGCTGATCAGCGAGTTGCAGCTTAAGCCGATATAACCAACTCGGTTTGCGCCCCAGCTCATAGCGCTGGGCTAAATCGATAGCCCATTCTAGAATGACCTGCTTGAAGCGAGGTATCTGGCGACCGCGTTCCTGAATCTTTTGATAGACCTTCTCCAAAAAACGCGGCACAGTCGATAAAATGGTCGGCTGAATCTCTCGCAGATGCTTCACCATGCGGTGAGGCGTTGTGAAATAAACCGTATGTCCGTAGGCAAGGTGACCGTAGAACATCACTCGCGCAAAGACGTGGGTGAGGGGTAAAAACGATAGGACCGTTTCTTTAGCTCCTGTTTCGACCCCCGGCATCGCCGCAAACGCGGCCAATGCATCACCGGCCAAATTTTCATGGGTGAGCATCACACCTTTGGGCAGTTCGCACACATAGGGAGCACCATGCTTAAGCCGCTGCCGCAGCGCGGTCACCATCTGAAAAACGGGCAAAACTTGACTCCTGAGCGCCTGGCAGCGCCCCGTCGCCCCGGCCACATACACAATTGTGGCTACATCTTGAGGGTCTATCGCTGCTCGTAGCTCGGCTCGGGCTTGCTCCGTTCTCAATGGTTCCCCCCGCGCCCGAAGGTCGGTTAAGGCAAAGAGCTGAACGGCTTCAGGGAGCCATGGTTTTAAGGCTGCTTCATTGCTTGTGCCAGAGGGATCTAAATTAGCAATAATGATGAATTTGAGATGCTCAAGGTCATGCAGGCAAGGCATGATTTGCTTGAGCATCTCTATATCTGCAATGACCAGGGCACTCGCTTCACTATGCTGCAGCGTAAACACCATATTTTCAGGCGTTTCGCCCATATAAATGGGCACGTTGATCAAGTGAGCCAACAAACTGCCCATGTCCGCGAGACAGAAATTCGTATCGTTTTGCATGAGCAGAGCAATGCGATCGCCTGCCTTTAAACCCAGTGACTTCAAACCCAGAGCCAGCTCTTCCGCTGCCGTGCGAAAATCCTTTATCGAAAGAGATTGCCAGCCGTGGCGAGTCCAATCATTAAACGCTTGAGCATTGGGATGCTCCTGGCAAGCTTCGTCTAACAAAAAGGGCAATGTGCGCCCCAAAAAGATTGGCCCAGAATTGGGCGGGGCACGGTAGATCCGAGTTGGCGTATACATCACAAGTAAGAGCAGCCTGACGCCACTCTCTCCCATAAACGGCGCGGGTTCTACGACAGGGGGAACCGAGGTGCGCTTTATTAATGTGCGATCGCATCCAGAGAGCCACGCTGTAAAAATACTGAGGTCAGTGATGTCAACGTGAATTCTGTTGGAGCGTCGCTTGAGTTCTCAGAGCCTTAATCAATGCAGCGCATCGTTTGAATTGTGACCTTAAGATGTCTTAATTGCGTTGAATGATGGTTTCTTAAGGTACAATCGAAGTATAGCATATATCTATACAAATGTCTCAAAACCAACTCTGCATAAGAATTCCAGAGCATGAACTTAAGGTGTTAGATCGCTATGCTAAAAAAGCACAGCGCACCAAAACCGACATCATTCGTGAGTTCATTCGCTCATTGGAAGAGAACACTAAGGAGTAGGCTAGTTCCAGTCTCTAGGATCATTGCGATCACATTTTTTGCACTGGAGCTGATGTCCTAGCATGGCTGTTCTCCCCCGTTTCGGTCAGCACCCAAGGTCGTGTGACCACAGGTGGATCGTGGCGAACGTGCTGATTATGAATCGCTTTGTAACCCACCAATAGTGTCGGAGTAGTGGCATATCCATGTATACCAAAGTATCGGCAGCGTCCAGACGTTCCCATAGGGTATCCAATGACCCAAATCCATCCACAATCCAATGATCTTGCTGAAGAAGTCGATCGTGAGCTGCTTTATACTCGGCGTGGGGGACTTCACCACCGCCAGGTTTATATTTGATTAGATCTAAGGCCACCAAGGGCAAGCCCGTCATCTCAGCTAAGCGTTTACTCAGGGTAGACTTACCACCACCCGCATTGCCAAATACCGCTATCCTTTTCACAGTTCTCTCCTCTTACGAAGGCTGTTTTATTGCAGTGTAGTAAGTTCGGCTTAATTGGCTCCCTCTCAATCTTGTGCCATAAATCGCCTACGCTGTCGCTGCGCCATCCAGCAGGTAATCTCCCAGACATCGGCGCCGGGCATTCCTGTATGCGGCAATGTTTGCATATAGCCATCCCAAAGGAACTCGGGCATCATCGTAGTCTGTTTCATTCCCCGCTCAGCCTGCTTTTGCCAAATCAGCTCCCACCAGCGCTCATGGGCAGTCAGTGCTTCTGCATATTCCGGCGCGCGCGGATCTGAGACTTGGGCGTGTTGAGAATAGCCCACCCGGCATTGAACATGCATCGCCCGTTCGGCACACAGTTCAAGGATTGACCACTCTGAATCGATTAATCGTTCACAGACCACGCACCAATGGCTAAAATCGCAGGTCAGTTTCATTTGCGGAAATTCATTCAAGAGATCTCGGGTAATCCAAGGGTTGAAAAGCGATCGCCCTCGGTGGGTTTCAAAGCTAATCGTGATGCCTGACTGCTTTTCAAGCGCTAGGGCCTGACCAAAAAAATCGACGTTTTGTGACCAAGACCAGGCATCGTATCCGCACATCGTCGAAACGAAGAGCGCTCCCATGTCGGCTGCACGATCAACGGTCCACTGCAAATCAGAGAGGTGATCTGCGATCGTTCTATCGGGGCGAGGTATCCACCAATCGGAAGGGCTGCTAAAGTCTCCGCCTGTGGTTGATTCGGCAATGAAAGCAAGTCCGTGATTGGCGAGGAGTTTTTTGTAGCGATGTTGCTCTGCAACACTTTGAGGAATGGGGCCTTCAATGCCGTCAAAGCCATCTGTGACGGCTTGGGTAACGAGGTCTTCTAGGGAGGGCGGGCCTGTCCATTGCGATCGCAACATCAATAAATCCACAGCATCTTCTCTAGCTCGATATTCAGGAATTTTATTCCGGGTAGCAGCTCTAAGCGGGACAGTTTGAGGGATGGAATGTATAAAAGCCAAAGAAAAACCCTGCGCTTTCGCACAAGGCCAAGTATCGTACCTTGATGTACTAAAACAAGGGAACGATGAACCTCAATATAAAGGAACGCTGCCAAAAAGTCTTTGAATGCATCAGTGGGAAAGCCGAGCAGAGCATTCGCGCCATCGCATCCATCACTAAAATTCCGAAGAGTAGTGTTGAACGGCACTTACGAGCCATAAAAAGGCGTTCCCAGTATCGAGAGTCCTCCTTTTGGGAAACAGAAGCAGGCAGAGAATGGCTCAGACTATTGGTGTTAGCCGTAATTTATGAGTTTGGCATTAAAGGGGGGATTGGGTCGGACAGCCTATCATCCTTCTTCCATCGGATTCGGCTAAAGGAGCAGTTTGGGTGTTCTGCGAGTGCCCTACGCACCCTTGAAGTGCGCCTCAGGAAAGTGATTATCCTCTATGGACAAGTCCAAATAGAGTCATGCCAAGGTATGCAGCGGATTGGGATTTGCGTCGGCGGGGATGAAACCTTCTATGACCTGCCGATATTAGTGGCCATCGAGTTAGCCAGTGGATTCATCTTCAGCGAAGCCATCTGTGAGAACCGTACCTATGAGACTTGGTGGAAGCAGGTCAGTGGATGGTTTAACCCCCAGCAATGGGACTGTCGGTATTTCGTCAGTGACGAGGCGAAAGCCCTAGTCAAGCTGGCCTTAAGTGGATTGGGCTGTCCCAGCCTCCCCGATGTCTTCCATCTGCTGTATGCCTTGAGCAAATCTATGGGCAGTGCGATCTCCCGAAAACAGGTGCAACTGCAAAAACAGCACAACGCCTTGCAACAGAAGCTAAAGGCCACTTCATCTGCTGAGAAAGGGACTGAAATAGAAGCCCAAATCACAGCCTTGCAAGCTCAGCAGCAAACCCTCGAAACGGAGCATCAAGAGTATCAGCAAAGCATTCACAAGCTCTCTCAAGCGATTCACCCCTTTCACATTGAGACCTGCAAACCTCATCTGGGACTGGAGTTGCCCAAGACGCTCAAAGCCCCCCTGGCAACGTTGGAACGTCTGAGTCAAAGCCATGCCCCCAACAAGAGCCAAGATGCCCTTGAACGCTGGAACAAGCAGATCCCGGATCTATCAGGGACACTCCATGCCTGGTGGGAGTGGACAATTCAAACCCTCAAGGATCAAACCCAAGACTCAGACACGCAAGATTGGGTAATGATGGTTCTTCTGCCTTGGGTTTATTGGCATCAACAAACTCAAAAAACTCGGCAACCTCAACTCAAGCAGGGCTATCTCCAAGCCTCTCAAAAGGCTGAGGCTGCTTTACTGGCTCATCCGTTTACTCGATCTCTGGGTAAGCATGAGCAGCAGAAATGGGTGGATTGGGCGATGTGGATGTGTGCTAAATTTCAGCGCACTTCCTCAGCGGTGGAGGGGCGTAATGGCTATTTGTCAAGGCTTCATCATGCCAGTCGTGGCTTTACCGAACAGTCTTTGAAAGTGTTGACCACCATCCATAACTTTGACCTTAAAAGGGAGGATGGCACCACGGCTGCTCAACGGCTTTTTGACAAACAATTTCCTGACTTATTTGAGTGGGTTGTTCTGAATATGGGTGACTTGCCCAGGGCACGACGTACATTAAAACCCAAAATGTCCAGAAAGCCCTCTATACAACTTGTCCCGTCTTAAG
>JBHJNL010000204.1:0-2543 GCA_050330855.1 Thermosynechococcaceae cyanobacterium
CATCGACCATTTTGTCCCAAGTTCCTATGGCACGATGCAAGGTCAGCGCGATGGCAGTGGCACCACTAGCGGTGAAACTCCCTCGATAGCAACGATGGACCACACCTGGCCACGGAACAGCTTTGCCTAAACAACTTTCACAGACCTTGCCATCTCGAAAAAAGAGCGCATCTGGGCATGATAATCGATAATTTCTGAGAGACTGAACAACCGCAACTCCTTCAGCTTTTGCCGCATAGTAAACAGAGGGGGAGATAAGTGGGAAAAAATTTTGGACATGAAGAATATCATGGGGCGAGGCTCGCAGTTTCTCCCGAATCAGATGATAGCTCTCTTGAGACCATGCAGCTCTAAGACCGGTCTGCCACAAACCTAATTGGGCGATACGTTCGTTATGCTCTTCATAAACATCTACTTGGTGTCCCATCTCTCGCAAAAGCCGATCTTCTGCGGCAAAGGATTCATCTTCCCCACCCCGGATGAGGTAATGATTATGGATTGTAAGAATTCGCACGCCATTATCCTGCGCTAAGTCACTACTTTAGAGTGCCCCCAACCTTGCTCATCATGGAGGTAGGCACCGATCATGCCACTAGATGTATAGGCGTGACGGCAGGCCAGCAATACGATCTAGACGATGCTTCCCCAAGCATAGAGTATCACTCTAGCACCTTGGGATCCTTGGCTCAGGCCGTCTTCAGAATTCTTGTTCCTTGACCCTATGGTAGATTCTTTCCAAATTCTGAATCTGTTGATGAAGGTTGAACTTGCGCCGAACTTGTTGCTGCCCATTGATACTGAATCTTTGCCAATCTGAACTGGGTTGCAATAGGTTCTCAATCTGTTGAGCTAGGCTCTGCCAGTTACGTTCAGGAACCAATAGCCCTGTTTCGCGATGCATGACGGCTTCTGGGATGCCGCCATGCTGAGAAGCCACCACGGGTAAGCCCATAGCTTGAGCTTCGAGAATAACGGTGGGTAGTCCTTCTGAATCACCCACAGCAGAGGTAACGCTGGGCACGATCAGGAGATGAGATCGCATCATCCAATCTCGAACCCTTGCAGACGGTTGCATCCCCAGAAACTGATAGTGCTTCAGTGTTTTGGTCGCTAAGGTTTCTAGTGCCTGTCTTAGCGGTCCATCCCCAATGATAACCAGCTTAACTTCAGGGTAGTTAACCCTAACTTGGGCCATTGCTCGAATCAGGTATTCACACCCTTTTTTCTCCACTAAGCGACCCACAAACAGAATGATGGGTTCTCGAACAATACTGGGATCTGGGGACAGAATATGGGCATCAACACCAATGTAGTGAACACGTAGTTTGTCTGCCGGAAACCCCTGCGTCAACAATTGAGCCTTGATGAACTCAGAAACACAAATAAAGCATTGCGCTCTGCGCTTAAGGGCTTCCCGACGGCGAAGATAGACACGGGTACTCAGGGAATGACGACGGGCATATTGATCGGTCATGGTAGCATCAAGGCCGTGAAAGGTAACGATCAAAGGCAGATTTAAAGCCGTGACCAGCGGCAGAGCCAGGGTGCCACAAACCCCAAAATGAGCGTGGACCAGAGCCGGATTTAACTGTTGCAGGTACCGAACCAGCTTGGGTGAAGTACCCCACTGCTTGAAGAGCACTTCTGCACAGGTGCCGATGATTCCTCCTGAGTTGACCACATGAGTGCGCTCTGGCGGCAGGGAAATGCCATCGACAAAACGGGTGCCGATGTAGTAGGGCGTAAACTGTTTCAACCCTTCTCCTTGCATGGGAATGAAGGTTTCTGAGGCAGGCAATAAACGACCACAGAACAAAGCGACGGCAGGGTTAGGGGCCATTGGCGAGTCCCTGCGACGGCAGCAATTTTGCATAGAGATCAACCCACTCTTTCCCCTTGGTCGCCCAGCTATAGGATTTGCAAATGTGATGTTGGGCGGCTTGCCCCATCCGGGTTCGTTGGGCGACATCATTGGCTAAGCTCGTGATGGCTGTTGCCAAATCCCGAACCGTCTGATCGGGGGTATGAGCCGGGACTCTAATTCCTGTTTTTGCGGTGACCTGAGTCGCGGGTCCACCTAGATCAAGGCAGATGACCGGGTGGCCCATTGCCATCGCCTCTAGGCAGACCCAGCCCCCCGAATCATGAAGACTGGGATGCAGAAGGACGTGGGACTGTTTCAGTTGATCTAGGGCTGCTTGGCGTGGTAGTTGCCCCCAGAATGTAACGTGATCGGCTATCCCCAAAGATGCTGCGAGGGCTTGTAAGCGATCGCGCTCTGGCCCTTGACCTAAGATCCAATATTCATAGGTGGGTAAATCAGCTTGGGCCAAGGCACGCAAACTGAGGTGAAACCCTTTCCAATGCAGGAGTCGCCCCATGCTTACAAACCGAATCGTGGAGCCTTGAGGAACCTTGAGCTGGGCCAAGGTGTCAATCTCAACCGCTGATAGACCCGCTTCAGACCTAATTTGAACGAGGGTTGCGCCTATCTTCTCCAAGCGCTGAGCGGTTTCTGTGGTGGTGGCAATGGCGATCGCACT
>JBHJNL010000205.1:0-4729 GCA_050330855.1 Thermosynechococcaceae cyanobacterium
ATCGTCAATAATTTACGGAAGTTTCTACCTGATGCCATCAAGGCAGGACAATCTCTGGTGGAACACTTCGGGGCTAAGCTCAACGGTATTCCTTGGATGGAGGCGCTTAACCTATGCACGGTGGGCAATCTGGATACTCTGATTATTTACACTGCTTAGCAGACACCATTTCCTGATCTATCTGGCTGGCATTAAGTCATAGCGTTCTGCCGCAGGCAAAAAGGTCATGGGAGAAATGATGTTGCCGTGGGGATCAAATAACCGGAGTAAAATTTCGCAATGTGCCATTGGCGATGATTCCCTTAAACACAAGATGTCTTGGCGATAGAGACAGAAGCGACCTTCTTCGATGGCTTGATGGAGTCGGGCAACCCACTGCCTTTCACCCCGCTGCAGTGCGATGGTCTCATCATTGATATGACAGACATGAACGCAGTTGCGCCCTTCTGATTTAGCTGCATAGCAGGCTGCATCAGCCTTACTCATTACCGTTGCTAAGTCATAGCTATTACTATCAATCCCGACGACACCAATGCTGACCCCCACCGTGAAAGTCTTATCTTGCCAGGTAAAGTGAAAGCGTTGCACCATAGATCTAAGAGCCTCGGCAAGCTTGGTTGCCTGCTTGAGAGAGCATCCCTCTAGGAATAAACCAAACTCATCTCCGCCCAGACGGGCTAAGGTATCGTTGGCCCGCACCCGTTGCTGCAGCAGCGTGGTTAGATGTTTCAAGAGCTGATCGCCAGCGGCATGACCACAGGTATCATTGACGACCTTGAATTGATCGAGATCTAAATAGCACAGGGCGTGGTGTTCGCCTTCTTGAATGGAATCAATGGAATCAGTGACTCGCTGCTCAAAGGCTCTGCGATTCATTAATCCTGTCAATGCATCATGACGGGCCTGCCAAGATAACTCTTGAGCAAGCTGACGAGATTGGGTCACATCATGGAACACCAGCACTGCTCCAATGAGCTGACCGTTGCGATCGCAAATGGGCGCAGCAGAATCTGTAATGCCGTATTCCGTTCCATCACGGGCAATCAAGAGGGTGTGATCGGCCAAGTAAGCAACCTGTTGATTTTTCAAAACCTGGTCGATGGGATTAATGACGGGTTTACGGGTGACTTCATGGACGATGTGGAAGATATTTGAAAAGGGCTGCCCAATGACTTCTTTGGTAGCCCATCCAATCACCTTCTCTGCAACTGGATTAAGGTATTCGACCCGTCCCAATGTATCGGTCCGAATGACAGCATCTCCGATGGACTCTAGTGTAATTTGAGCCAGCTCTTTTTCGTGAAACAGCTCCTGCTCAAGTCGTTGCCGCTCTGTAATCTCACGCTTGAGTTCTTTATTTATTTCCTGTAGTTGAGCAGTTCGCTGACTGACCCGTTTTTCTAGCTGAATGTTGACGCGTAGGACTTCGGCTTCAGCTCGCTGCCGCTTAATGAGTTCTGTTTGAGCTGCAGTATATAGTTCGGCCTGCTGAAGGGCGATTGCCAACTGCACCGCTAGCTTCTCAACGAGATCAATCTCTGTCGCTTGCCAATGACGAGGTGAAGAAGACTGCTGAATCGAGAGCAAACCCCACAATTTTTTGGGGATATTTCTCTCTCCTCCATTTTTTGATTGCCAATGATTGAGCGAGAAAGTGTCTTGGGCTTCTTGAATAATGGGCACGACTAGATTAGCCCTAATATCTAAAGACGCCAGTAAGTCCACGTGACAAGGGGACAAGTTGCCATCATAGATATCTGCAGTGGCCTGTACTCGACCGTTGAGGTAGTACTTTGCCCAATCTTTAGCAAAGCAATGATCTTCGATTCTGCGTCCCAAAACCGATGGCAAATGCGCTGAGACCGACTCTGTGACGATAACGCCACTCCAGTCTGCCTCAAAGCGATGAATAATCACCCGTTCAGCTTCTAAGAATTTTCTGATTTCTACAACGGTTGCCTGCAGTACTTCAGATGGATTCAATGATCTGCGAATTTGCAATGCCATTGTGGTGAGGAGTTGTTCGCGTCTCACCTGTGCCTGCTGTGTTACAGAATAGTTTTTTTCTAGATTGCTCCTTGGATTCACGTTGTTCAAGATAGGTGGGCAATTCAATGAACCTGCTTCAAAAGGCATGATGGTCTCCACGATTAGGCCCTCAAAAAATAAATAACATCTAAATACGGTTCCCCAGGTCTAAGCTGCCCCAAGCCATCGTCCGGTTATCTGTTCATTTGCCAATCGTTGGCTTTCTTTAGGCATAAAGACGTATCTTGATGTATGGTCAGATATCTTTACACTTCGAGAGCAAGGAGTTAGTTGCACAGCGGCCATTAATTATTTTTAGACGGCAAAGTCGCTGAGACATGTATCGCTAGCCTGTGTTCAAACAGGTATGCTCGTTGCATTACGGCAGTGTATCTTGTATGGATCAGCCCTTAAAGATAGGACTTAGCGTGAATATGATTGATTGCCAAACGCCCAACCACATCGATTGCCTCACCTAGAGACTTATTTTGTCTCTAGATTGATAAAGGTTTCCTGATATTTGGGAATACTCTATTCAAAGAGAATAATGGGCATGATTGTGGCTAGATATCTTTCAGACTTACCCAATTCGAATGATTCTCGGGGCAAAGAAGCTCAACTGATCATGAGTCTAAAGTTTCACCACGCCCAGATCCTGGAGGAGATTCCTCTGGAGGTTGCGGTGCAGGCAATGACGAGGGTCTGGCGATCTTGTCAAGGTGGGGAGTCTGAGCAAGCAAATGATGTCATCCACCTTTTTTAACTCGTCAATAACAACCCTGTCTCCACATTAAGCTGCCATAGACCGGGTCGGAATCTGATGCTGGGTCAAGTGTTCTTTAATTTCAGCCACGGTTAACTGACCATAGTGGAGCAGTGACGCCAGCAACGCGGCCTCTGCCTTGCCCTCGGTCAAGGCTTCACGAATGTGGTCACAGGTCCCGGCCCCCCCCGACGCCACCACCGGAATTTGGACTTGCTCTGCAATGGTGCGCGTCAGCTCTAGGTCGTAGCCTGCCTGGGTTCCATCGGCGTCCATGCTGGTCACCAGTAATTCACCGGCCCCGCGCTGCTCCATTTCTTTAACCCACGCTATTGCATCTAGCCCCGTATTCTCTCGGCCGCCCCGAATAAATACATCCCAGCCCTCATTCTCAGGGTCTGTTCGCCGTCTTGCATCGATGGCAACCACAATACACTGACGCCCAAACCGATCGCTGGCCTGATTGATAAAGTCGGGGTTACGCACCGCCGTTGAGTTAATGCTCACCTTATCAGCCCCGGCCCGCAGTAACTTCCGAATCGTATCGAGAGAACTAATGCCGCCCCCCACCGTGAGGGGAATGAACACTTCCTCAGCCGTGCGATACACCACGTCATAGATAATGTCGCGATCTTCGTGAGTGGCGGTGATATCTAAAAAGACCAGTTCATCCGCTCCGGCTTCGTTGTAGACCTTAGCGAGTTCCACCGGATCGCCGGCATCTTTAAGGTTGACGAAATTAACGCCTTTGACGACTCGACCGGCTTTGACATCAAGACAGGGTAAAATTCGCTTCGCCAGCATCAAGAGAGCCTTCGATAGACAGTGCTACTCTACTCTACCGCTGATTTTTGCTGATTTTGGGGTTGCGATCGCAAAATTATGCCCAAGATTAGGGCGTTTTCTGTCTATGATTCTGGAGCCGTGACATTACTCTCTATCGGTGCTGGCTCAGAGGTCTGATGAAGCTGCCAAAGACCAACGCTCATAACCATCGCTCCGATTCCAGCGAAGAGAGCTATTTTTAGCCAATGCTGCTGAACAAAAGATGACCTTGAGACGGGGGCAACCTGCGTAGATGCTGCTTTTCTGGCCGCGCTCTGCTTTGAGAAGATAGTTGTGGCATCTTCCTGCTCTGGTTCAATCGGGTTTTTAAGCCAAATATCGGCATTGTGCTGTGGCTCCAGTTGATCCATCTCTTCGCTCATGTCAGCGGCAATGGTTGCCTTGGGATCCACTAGACCCGCCTTAATGCTTTGGAATTCTGCAGACGCCAGATAACTAGACATCTCAGATTCTTCGCCTGAGATAATCAGGTAGGTGCAAAATGAATTCTTCCCGAACTGGATCGAATCCCCTTTCACTAACTCGTGAGATTGACTAGAGGTACCGTTAACAATAGTGCCATTGGTACTGGGATCGCCCAAGGAGTTGCCATCAATGAGACGGTAGCGGTAACGGTTCTCGCCGGGGATAGGCATCCGCAGCAGTAGGGCATGTCGACGTGAGACAGATTCATCGTTGAGAACAATCGCATTATTGGTATCGCGGCCGATGGAATAGGTCGCAGCATCGAGTGCAAAAACCCCGCATTCATGGTCATCAATAACCAAAATATGCTGTTCTTGAGCTTGAGATTTTTGGGGATCGCGGGTGGCTTCAAGCATAGGAATTTGCCGTGGGTTATCGCAGCGAAGTGAATCAGGGCGCATCATTAGGGGCCTTTGATTGAGTTCAAATCAAGGGTCTAACCATACCAATGCTTTTATTGTTCCCAATCTAAGCCGTTATCTTAATCAAATGTGAAATCTTTCTGTCACGGCTCACGATTCAGGATATTAAGGCACAGCTTAAGGTTTCCATGATCGCAGGCTTAGGTCTCACCAGCTCCGTTAATATTTCTGACATTGAAGTCAATCAGTTAGATACCTACAACGC
>JBHJNL010000206.1:0-11303 GCA_050330855.1 Thermosynechococcaceae cyanobacterium
GGGTGAAAACCCTGTGGAGGGGACTTACTCGGCTCCATGATATTGCAGACACGTGGAGACTCGCTCATGAGTGAAAGCACACGATAGAAATACTTTCAGGACTTATGGGTAAGGCATAGCTGTCATGATGGGTGAATGTCTTGTGCTTGGCAATAGGTGTCTGCTTAGCACAAGAACAGCTACTATGGTGAGCAAGAACGCTATTTTTATCTGTTTAGCTAATATTTTGTCTTAATAACATTTTCTCATGGGTATTCAGCCAGAATTGAGCCATAAATACCAGAGGCGGCAATGCGAGGCAGGTTTTGCTTTACCCGTGGCCATCGGCCTTGGGTTAATCATGCTGCTGCTTGGGGTAACCATGATTGTCAGGTCGCAGAACGATCAGGTTAACGCCTCTGCTCAGAAAGCCACGGCTGAAAGCCTTGCGGCAGCAGAAGTAGGGGTGAGTAAAGTGCAAGCGTTCTTGAACCTTTACCGTGTTCTAGCCACTGTCCCTAATGCCGGATCACCGAGCTGGGCCAATCGAGCAGGCGTTGATATCAATAACATAGTTAATGCAAGCTGCAATGCAGGTAATGTCGCAAACGATCTAAGTACTCTTTATCCCAACGGCAGCGGTGACTGGCCTAACGTTGATCCCAATGACGCTGCTAATCCACCCGCTCAAGGGGAATTTCGGACCGTCGGCTACACCTTTGATGCAGCGAGTAGTCGCGGTACCTTGACGGTTCAAGGACGAGTTAATGCGGGGCAACCTGGAGAATCTGTTGCTCAGGTTCAGGTCGAGATTCCAGTACAGCCCATCAGTCAAGCTGCAGCGCTTTGGGTGCGCGGCTCTATTTCAGGCAGCAATCCAACGATTAACGGAACAGTCATTACTCCTTGTTTAGCGCCAATACCATCAGCAGCCAACAATATCAGAACAAACCAAGTCATGCCTGCAGTCCCTACTGCTCCCTCGGCGGCACCGGCTGATTTTACCCAGCCGTTAGGGGATTCAAATCCTGATGATGACGTGATCACGCAATACTCAACCACGAGCGCGGCTTTGAGTGCAGGAAAGCCTCTCAAGATCCTTAGTGGGTCTAACGTTGAGATTTGGGTTAACGACAGTAATCAGATTGATTGGCAAGGTCAAAAAATAAAGTGCATCATGTCTGGTGCGTATGGTGTTGCCTGTAATCCTGCCGATACCTTTAAGGTCACCATCTACGCCATCGGCACATCTCAGTTGTTACTTGATAGTCAATCGGTGCTCTGCAATATTCATTTCCATGGTCCTGACTACAGTGTCAACATCAGTGATGCGGGGAATCCTGTCGAAGATTGTGGGGTGCTCAATACTAATGGCGACAAGGTTCACCTCAACGGGTCTTTCTGGGTGAATAACTGGACGGATAACACCGATAAAATTGCGCTCGATCAATCCACTGCGGCCAATGTGGTCACGCTACCGCCGCAGCTTGCCCCGATCTCGCGATGGGAGAGGCAAGAAGTTGTGGTGAGTCCCTAAAGCTTTCCCTTAGAATGGATAGCTAGGGGTTTTGCTCTTAAATGACATCCCAGTCCATAGTGAATCAATGCTCCTCATCCCCTTACTCGCTAGCCTATGGTGTATACACATCTCTATAAGTCTTCCGTTCAACCCTTCATTGGCCCCCCTAACCCCCCAATGCTGGGGGGAACAATCCAATATTTCGGTACTCTCCCCCCAGATTTGGGGGGCTGGGGGGTCGAGCGCAAAGCTTTTAGAGCCATGCAAGACTTGTGTATACACCGTAGCCCTTACTCCCTAAGCGAGAAGGGGAGCAAGAGTCAAAGTCCTTCTCCCCAGGGCAAAGGATTTAGGTTGAGGGGTTAGTGGGGTATTATTTTGCTGAAAGTCCCTAACGTTCTTGTATCAGAGCCACTGTAATTCCCATGAATAAGCTAGCGATCGCCTTGTTGACACAAAAGACTGAGAAGGGGTTTACCTTAGTCGAGGTGTTGGTGGGTATTTTGCTGATTTTGACCTTTGTGGGGATTTCGACTCAGGCTTTGGTCTTATCTACAGTCTTCAAGGTTCGCGGCCAAGAACTGAGCGAGGCCACGACTTGGATGCAAGAAGATTTAGAAAATATTCGCTTTTTGGCAAGCCAGCTCAATGTACCGACTGAGCATACGAATCGATGTGTAGCTATCAGCCTTCCCACCGATACTCCCAGTGCCAAAGACGGCTATGGGGATAAACTTCGAGATGAGATCTTGACTCGTGAAGGAGGTTCTGACTCAAATAGTGTCAATAGCCCCAAGGATATGAAGAAGGAAAGCGCTATGGGCAAAAGACCCTATGTTCTCCGGCGGGTCGTTACGCCTGTATCCACTGCTCCTTTCAATGCTTTAGAGGTACGCTATGCCGTTTATGCTGCGAACGAAGTCCCTAGTCTTGTCACAGACACAGATAATCCAGATGCGATCGCAACCTCCTATTCAGAAATCATCCCCAACGCCTCCTTCACTTGCCAATAATGCTGAGCTTTTTCACTAAGCGACATCAACAGCGGGGTTTCACCCTTACCGAAGTAACCTTAGTTAGTGTGCTGATTGGAGTATTTGCTGCGATCGCCGCCCCCAGCTTTTTAGGCTGGTTCAACCGTTATAAAGTCAATGACGTGCTGGTCCAGGTAGAAGGCGCTCTGAAAGAAGCCAAGGCAGAATCCATCAAAAAAGGGCGCATTTGCAACGTCAATATTGGCCTCACCATCACGGCCACCGTTTCAGGAACGACCGAGTCCTGTTTACCTACCGGTTCTAGAGATTTATCAAAGCTGGGGATACGTATTTTCGACAACAATGAAACCCAGATGACAATGGTCCCCACCAGCACCACCGTTCAGTTCTCACCGGTGGGTACTACCACCGCAAGTCATCTGCTGGTGTTTTTTCAACCAGGGAAAACAGGGCGTTGCCTCATCGTTTCCAATGGTATTGGGATCATTCGGACGGGGAAATATACCCAGGTCGTGGCTCCAGGAGCAGGGGCAGGCACACTTACAGAAAGTGCATGCACACCGGACTAAAGACTATTGAATTGCACAGAGAGCTGCTTCAAGTGCCGCAAGAGCCGTTGGCAAATCATCATTGATAATTTTTAAATCAAACTCATCGGCAGCTTCAATTTCGATTTGGGCGCGGTTGAGACGACGTGCAATCGCATCTTCGTCATCTTGACCTCGACTACGAATACGCCGCTCTAATTCATCGACAGATGGCGGTAGCACAAAAATCTGGAAGGCATCAGGGGCTGTCTTACGAACCTGTCTGGCCCCCTCCAGTTCAATTTCTAAAATCACCTGCTCACCCTGCTCAATGCGCTCCATCACCGGGTCGCGAGGTGTCCCATAGAAGTTGCCTGCAAACTGTGCCCATTCTAAAAAGGCTTGCTTTGCAATCATGTCTTGGAACTGATCAGGATTCAAGAAATAGTAATGTTCTCCCTCCACCTCACCGGGGCGAGGTGCGCGGGTCGTTGCCGAAACCGAGACATAGAGATCAGGCTGTTGCTGCAGTAGAGCCTGCAACAACGTCCCCTTCCCGACCCCACTCGGCCCAGTCAAAACAATGAGTGAACCCGGCATGTTAACTCAGCGTAGAGAATTTAGTCATCATCATCACGAGTCTCTTTGCTGAGTAAGAAACGGTTGGCTACGGTTTCTGGTTGAATGGCCGAGAGAATCACGTGCCCCGAATCTGTAACAATCACAGCGCGGGTACGTCGTCCGTAGGTTGCATCAATCAACTCCCCCCGCTCTCTCGCATCAGTGATGATACGCTTGATAGGTGCTGATTCTGGACTAACGATTGCAATTACTCGATTGCCAGAAACAATGTTCCCAAAACCAATATTAATGAGCCTGATATCCATCGGCCTAACTCCTTACAGGTGGCTATATAGACAAAAAGAGCTGCTCATTCTGAGTCCACGAATGGATCCTCTATCCTGAAAAATGCTCTGATTTACGATCCCTCTCCCATGATATCGGTAAAACCTGACAAGTCGCCACTGCTTAACGTCTATATACGTTTGAATTCGGGCTTTTTCACCCATGAGGTGGATCCCTCTTCACCCATTCGGGTGAGTTCTCAATCAACCTTCTCGTTGAGTAAATACCCCTGTGCAGTCCGTTGACTTTACGACCTTGTATGCCGTCTGTTGCGATTTGAAAGCGCATTGGCTTCCCGCTCGCCTAGAACAGGTTTATCAATGCGATCGCTATACCCTAGCTCTGGCACTGCGAACCCTAGAGAAAAGAAGCTGGCTGACTCTATGCTGGCATCCTCAAGCGGCCCGACTCTGCCTGGGTGAGCCACCCCCCAAGGGTACAGATACCTTCACCTTGAGCGAACAACTTCGTCATCAGCTCAAGGGGTTTGCCCTGATTGGTCTACAACCTGCAGCCCCGTGGGAGCGCGTCATTGACCTCCAGTTTGCTCGACGCCCTCAAGATCCGGTGGCATGGCATCTTTATATTGAGGTGATGAACAAATACAGCAACGTTATTCTCACCACCGCCGACCAACGCATTGTCACCGTCGCCCATCAGGTCAGCACCCAGCAGTCACGGGTTCGCCCCCTGCAAACCGGACAGCCCTATAGACTACCGCCAGCGTTAACCCTGCCGGTTCCCTCCCTAGAAGAGTCGCAGATTCATTGGCAAGAGCGAGTGGCGCTTATCCCTGGCCCTGTGGCTCGTAACCTGCACACCACCTATCGCGGTCTTGGCCCTGCCCTAGCCAAATCAATGATCGCCGCTGCCGGAATCTCCGCCACTGCAACGACCGATCAACTCACACCGTCTGAGTGGCAGCAGCTTTTCTCATGCTGGCAAGCATGGCTACAGGCGATCCAGCAAGAAACCTTCATTCCGGGCTGGCAGGCCCAGGGATATACTGTCATGGGCTGGGAAATCGTTCGACTGGATGCTCTCCATCCACTATTAGATCGCTACTATACAGACCAGCTCAACCAGCAAATTTTTAAGCAACTACGCCACCAGCTTCAGCAAAAGCTCAGTGGCGTCATTAAAAAGCTGCAGACCAAGGCCCACAGCTTTCAAACACAGCTCCAGGCTGCTGCCACTGCGGATGAACATCGTGAGCAAGCCGATCTGTTGATGGCAAACTTACACCAGTGGGAACTGGGGATGTCGTCGATCACACTCCCTGACTTTGAAGGGGACACCTCGCGCACGATTGCCCTCAACCCTGAACGGAATGCGGTCCAAAATGCCCAAGCGCTGTATAAGCGACATCAAAAATTAAAGCGATCGCGCAATAAGCTCCAACCACTTCTCGCTGAAGTTGAGCAAGAACTGCAGTATCTCTATCAAGTTGAAGCTGCCGTTGAGCAAACCGAAGCCTACGCCACCCCTACCGATCTAGATACTCTAGAAGAGATCAGGGCAGAGCTAATTGAGCAAGGCTACTGGCCGACGCCAGATCACGTTACTAAGACCCAAGTAAAAACCAACTTTATTCAGCACCACACCCCCAGCGGCATTGAGCTATGGGTGGGGCGTAACAACCTTCAAAACGATCAGCTTACCTTCCGAGTCGCCACTGATTATGACCTGTGGTTTCACACCCAAGAAATACCCGGTAGCCATGCGCTCTTGCGACTAGAAGCCGGAGCCGTTGCCAGTCAAGCCGACCTTGAATGGACTGCCAACGTGGTGGCCTACTATAGTCGTGCCCGTCAAAGCCATCAGGTGCCGGTGGTATACACCAGCCCTAAACATGTCTATAAACCGAAAGGTGCACAACCCGGCATGGTGATCTACAAACACGAACAAGTCATTTGGGGACAACCCCAGCTTGCTAAGATGCTGCTTGCAAACGCCGATGCATCTGGGGCTGATGCTGACGCTCTAGTCAATACTTGACGAAACATGGAGCTGACTCATCAAATCAGAAGACTGTGATTCACCTTGCTCCCAGAACAACTCAGGATAAGCCGATCCTGAGAGCGAAGCAGACTCATAATTCTAAACTATCAATCAGTCTAAGAAGTAACATGAAAATTTATTTATTAAGAAATATTGCGCTTGTTACATTAAGCTGAAACTGTGAGGAATTATACAAAAGTCTGCTGTTGCGTGTGGGAACGCTCTGTCTGACTTTCTTCACTTGAGATCAAACGTAACTGATTCTTACGCAAAAGCTCAACTCCTGATGGAGTTGAGCTTTTTTATTGCTCAATCACATCTAGCGACAACGAGAGTGCGGCCAACTGTGTTACATCGACTTGCTGAGTGCCTTTGCGCTGTACCTTGAAACCCGCCCTGGTGCTTTCGGTTAGATCGCTTAGCAGATCTCCAACAATTTCTGACGGTGCATCAATAGGTAATAGCTCTCCTCGAGTCTGACCGGAGCGGCTGGCAATTTTTTTCAACCCTTTAAGAGTATCGCGCAGTGAACTGGCGCTAGCGAGCACAATGATTTCTAGCGCTCCGGCAGGACCGGTCACAATAAACTCGTAGTCTTCACGTCCTGCTTGAGGAGCCACTAGGGTGGTACCTGCTCCCACGAGAGACGCGTCGGTCGCGGCTTCAAAGTCCGACGGGAAGAGAACGGTCATCTCGCCGTCAGAGCCAATCCCGAGCACGCTGATATACAGATCTTGTGTTTCTTGGTTTTGAACCTTGATTTGAATGTTGTCCCCCGGTTTGACATTGCCAATATCGGGTGTTACTGCTTGGGTGACTAAGGTCTGACTACTCCGTTCGCCCCGCGTGCTGTTTGCTGCGAGGTTACTGCCATCCCGAGCGCCCACGGGAGCAATGGAGGCGTTTACCCTGAGCTGAGAAGAGCCTGGGTTAAGAATCGCCCGTAACACTCGATTAGCAAGCAAGAGCTTCAGCTTGGGCTGCAGCCGCCGCACAGCATCAGTGGCGCTCTCACCGGCAGGGCCAAAGGAGTCACTGACGGTTTTATCTTTGGTGGGGGTAAATAGCCCAATGCTCCCCACGGTTGGAATGACGGGAATGCGTCCTTGAAGACGTTTTTGGTCGTCAGCGGTGACCTGCCCCAAGATGTAGTCCACTTGTCCCTGCTCTAGCTCTAATGCCTCTACCCTAGAGGTTGCAGCCAACGCTGACTTTGCCTGTGCCTTATCTAAAGATGGATCTAAGCCAATCCGCAGGGATAGATCAGAGGGCAAGCCGCGAACTTCTTCCTGAAGCAGCGCACCGGGCTGAAGGGATGGGGCTTCCCCGTCAAGGAATGTTCCCTTACCTATTAACCCCTGACGGGAATCGAGCTTCACTTTCGCAAGTTCTTTGCCTTGAACATCAACGATGGCAAGGATTGTGTCAGTGGACATCGGGTTAGATGTTTCAATGCCGCCCAGCCAGCAGGTAAAGGTTTTGCCACTCACGTCGGTAATGACGGCTTCGGCTGGGGGGGTGGGGGCGTTCAGAAAATAAAAGGGACGCTGGTCGTCAAAACTATTGGGATCACAGAGAGGTGTGCATTCCAGCTCAGGATCTTGGTCGTTTTCTTGGGTGGTGCGGCGAGAGATGTTTGCGATCGCACTGACAACCGGCGTCTTGCCGGTCTGCTGCCACAGATATCGCGTCATATTGTAGGTAAAAGCCCCAGCCTTAAAGCCATCGTAGGATGCATCAGCGGCATACTGATCGCGGTTGGCAGAGGCAATCACAACCCCCTTAGCAACCCCAGCTCGACGCTTCTGTTTGAACTCGCTGGGCGACATCTTGAGGCGAGATAGCCACTGTTGTTGATAGGCCAGCTCGTCCTGGGTTGGATAGATACCCCCCTCTCGTCCCAAGCGCGGGACCGAGCGGATCAGCATATTACCGCGCTTGCCGCCCCCTGAAAAGCAGCTATCGAGAATCACCGTTAGGTTATCGGTCTGTACCGCCGACCCAAGCAAGAACAGCGTATGTCCCATGATGTCGTTCGTGGTTTGGCGACCCTTCTCGCTGCCATAGGCTGTATCGACGGGCACCAGAGTTCCGTTGAGGCCATCAGCAGTATCTTTATCGAGGTCCGTCACCTGAGAGCCATGACCCGAATAGTGGAAAACCGCAATATCCCCCGGCTTGGCCTGCTTAATTAAGTGATCTTCAAAGGCGTCTAGAATGCCCTGTCGAGTGGCCTGATTATCAGTAACAATCAGGATATCTTTGGGATTAAAGCCAAACCGATGGACTAACAGTTCGCGCTGTAGCTCTACATCGGTGACACAGCCGTAGAGCGGAGCCGCAGCATAGGTATTGATGCCCACCAGTAGCGCCAGCTTCCGAGCGCCCGGTTGCCCCACCGCTTGGGCATATCTCAGGCTCTGCCGTTGAATATCGAGCTGACTTACCCCCAATGAAGCCAGCGCTCCACCGGCGAACTGCAAGAACTGGCGACGCTTAATTTGTGTCATCGAAAATTCTACCCCTTTGTTTGATGGTGCGGCCCTATTCGGTTAGACCTACTGGCTGATATCTGTAGTATGGCCGATGCTCTAGCAACTCACTCTAGTTGTTACCAAAATTGGAACAGATTTGATCCAATCTTTGATGGGCATTCTGGCAAAGGTGGCGTTTTTCCCGCAACCATGACCTAGGGTGACTCGAATCCGTTACCAAAACTGTTACGACGTCCAGAAGTCGAGGGGCTTCCCCTTAGAATCAAAACATCAACAACACGACTCCTTACACTCCAAACACACCACTAAGCCGCAGAAGTTTCTTCTGTGGCTTATTTCTTAGAAACCTTTTGATCCGTCTTGAAAAGATAGCCAAGGCTGGGATGCAACTATAATGAGTCTTGTCCCATTTAAAAGCCTGTAGCCGTGACCGTTTCTGTCATCCCCACAGCCCAGTCCCCCCAAGCCCTTCCCGACGCCTTCGGCCGCTTTGGAGTCTTCGGCGGCAAGTATGTCCCAGAGACGTTGATGCCTGCCCTCAGTGAGCTAGAGACGGCCTTTGCACAGTACCGAGACGATCCTGACTTTCAGCAGCAGCTCAATGGCCTGCTCAAAGACTATGTGGGACGGCCCAACCCACTGTACTTTGCCGAGCGGTTGACCGCCCATTACGCCCGTCCCGATGGCTCCGGGCCGCAAATTTATCTGAAGCGCGAAGATCTTAACCATACCGGCGCTCATAAAATCAACAATGCTTTGGCCCAGGTCTTGCTCGCTCAGCGGATGGGCAAGCAGCGGATTATTGCCGAAACCGGAGCCGGTCAGCATGGGGTCGCCACCGCCACGGTCTGCGCACGGTTTGGCCTGCAGTGCGTGATCTACATGGGCGTTCAAGACATGGAGCGGCAGTCCCTCAATGTCTTTCGGATGCGATTGCTGGGGGCCACCGTACAGCCGGTAGAGGCCGGAACCGGAACGCTCAAGGATGCCACTTCAGAGGCTATTCGCGACTGGGTTACCAATGTTGAGACGACACACTACATACTTGGCTCTGTGGCAGGTCCCCATCCCTATCCGATGATGGTGCGAGATTTCCACGGCATCATTGGTCGAGAAACACGACAGCAGTGTGTAGAGCACTGGGACGGTCTCCCCGATATTTTGCTGGCCTGCGTGGGGGGTGGCTCCAATGCGATGGGACTCTTTCATGAGTTTGTGAGCGATGCTTCTGTTCGTATGATTGGCGTCGAAGCCGCCGGTGAAGGGGTCGGAACCGGTCATCACGCGGCCACTCTAACCCAGGGACAAATTGGGGTTCTCCACGGGGCGATGAGTTATTTGCTCCAAGACGATGATGGTCAAGTGCAAGAGGCTCACTCGATCAGCGCGGGTCTTGATTATCCCGGCGTTGGCCCTGAGCATAGCTATCTCAAAGATAGCGGTCGGGCCGAGTACTTCAGCGTCACTGATGCTGAGGCGGTGGAAGCCTTTCAGCGACTGTCCGAACTAGAGGGTATTATCCCGGCTCTAGAGACCAGTCATGCGATCGCATATCTCGAAACCCTTTGCCCCCAACTGGAGGGTAGCCCCCGTATTGTGATCAACTGCTCGGGCCGTGGTGACAAAGATGTACAAACCATTGCCAAATATCTAGAGCATTTGAACGACGCTTGAGCGCCCTGCCTCATATAAAGCTAGAGCAACGGCATCATCTGGTCTTGCTCTTGGTGATCACGGCGCTTGGCATCGGTCTGCGGTTGCTCAACCTAACGGGCAAACCGCCCTGGACCGATGAATTTGCAACTCTTGTCTTTGGCCTAGGCCATAGTTTCGAGACAATCCCCCTCGATCAGGTGATTACCCAAGAGGTATTGCTACAGCCTCTGGTACCCACCCCTGGCATTCATCTAGATAAAGTACTAGAGCATTTATTCGGTGAGAGTAATCACCCGCCGCTGTACTTTTTGCTCACTCATCTGTGGCTGCAGATGTTTCCGACTTCTGAGGGTTTGGTTTCGCTGTGGGGGGCGCGATCGCTCTCGGCTCTATTTGGTGCTGCCAGCATTCCCGCGATTTTTGGCCTCGGGTATTTGGCCTTCCGGTCACTGTGGATTGCTCAACTCAGTGCGGTGCTGATGGCAACCTCACCGCTGGGTATTTACCTCGCCCAGGAGGCGCGTCACTACACGCTCCCGATTTTATTTGCGATCGCATCTTTAGCCTGCCTACTCACTGCGACTCGTGCCCTTGCTGAACGCCGTCGGTTCCCGTTGTCGATTGTCTTAATCTGGGTGGCGGTGAATGGCTTAGGCGTCGCGACCCATTATTTCTTTAGTCTGACCATTGGTGCTGAGGGGATAGTCCTAGCTGCGATTGCCGGACATCAGCTTTATGCTCACCGGCAATCGCTACGTCCAAACCCTTTTACGGCTCTACCTGCAGAGCAGAACAGACCCGAACAGAAGCGGTACATCCCGTTTGCATCACTACAGTCAATCTGGGTTCGCATTGGCGCAGTCGCCCTGGGCACCTTGACCAGCATGGTCGTTTGGCTTCCCTTTTTAGAGGGAGTGCAAGATAGCGAGATTACTCAGTGGATTCATAAAGGCGATCGCGCGGGTCTAGAGTGGCTTGATCCCGTATTCCAAATGCTGGCGGGCATGATTACGATGCTCTATATGCTGCCCATTCAGGCCGATCTAAATTGGATTCGAGTCGTGTCCTATGCCAGTCTAGTGATCCTCGCGATTTGGACGGGCTTTAAGCTGACTCAAGGCTTCCGACTGATGGGAATACAGCATTCCAGCCAGATTTTGGGGGGATTTGTGGGGGGTGCGATCGCACTGTTCTTAATTATCACCTATGGATTTGAGCGCGAAGT
>JBHJNL010000207.1:0-19560 GCA_050330855.1 Thermosynechococcaceae cyanobacterium
CGGATTCCTGGGCCGTAAGCATGATGGAAAGCCAGGGGTGAAAACCCTGTGGAGGGGACTTACTCGGCTCCATGATATTGCAGACACGTGGAGACTCGCTCATGAGTGAAAGCACACGACAGAAATACTTTCAGGACTTATGGGTAAGGCATAGCTAAAGGTACATCAGGGCTAATCTTTAGGTTAATTGTGGGTAAAACTGATTGTTCGCGGCTGAACTTTACCGCGTTCATGGCTAGCTCGATTGATTCTTGAGGTTGCACCCAATCGGTTTGATCATATATTTTTTCTCCTTCCAAACGCGACAAAATCAAGAAATCTCGCACCAATTTCCTCATCCGAGCTGAGTCCTCTAACGCAGGATCAATAAGGGCTTGGCGGTATTGAGCAGGCATATCTGGCTCTTGATCTAAACTTTCAAGACAGACTTGAATTGTTGATAACGGGGTCCGTAGTTCATGCCCAACAATGGTAATTAAATTACTGCGGGTTCTCTTCAAGGTCTGTAGCTTGTTGTTAAGTGTTTCAGTTTCGGTAAAGGTTTGGGCTTGGGTTAAGGCAACCCCTGCTTGAGCTGCGATCGCCTCTACTAAATCGACGTCATTCTTTAGCCACTCATAGGGAGCCGGTCCGCCATAGTGCAGTTCCAGCATCCCAAGTATTTTTCCTTGGTAGGGAATAGGGGCCATCAGCCAAGCATTGATTTTGCAACGTTTGACTTGAGAGCTTAGGGTTAGAGATTGCTTTAGGCTGGGAGCCTGACTCACATCGGAAATCGCGATTGCTCGATCCTGAGACAGAGCCACTGCAATTAATGGATTATTTCCTAGGGGCCAAGGCTCTCCTTTTAAAGACGGCATATTGGCTGGCACAAACTCGTACTCAATCTGCACTTCCTGGTCTGTTAACTCACAGCGATAGAGCAGACATCGGCAATTTTCAAATACTAGACCCAGCTCTTCTACCACTGCAGATAGGACATCTGCTGGGACCAAAGAACGTCGAATAGCTGCCACCATTGCATTTGCAAAACGCTCTTTGCGTTCTTTTGCTTCAAGGGATTGATAAGCTTTTAGAAGCTTGTAGTGACTGGCCTGCAAATAAATCATCAATCGCTGACCAAAAATATTTGAGCTGCTTATCTGCTGCAGTGCTCCTTGCCCATCATTTATCTCCGCCTTCCAGATCAAGAACTGTTGTGATTTCGCTATTTTATTCACTAATCTTGGTTGATAGAGAGCAATGCGTTCCAGGAGCAATTTTGCAGCTATTTCACAAACTTTCGGCTCAAACGTCCAGACACCCTCAAATCGTCGGGCTTGGTCTAAGCCCGTTGTGTTCTGAGAATACTCTCGACATAGAATACAACCACTAAAATATTGACTGAGAATGACAAGATGCCATTCTTTCATTAGTTCATCATTAGGCGAGAAAGGGATAACTTCATATGGATATAAATTCGTATTAACATTTGAATCTATATCTGAGGCTGTTAATACGTAGAGGTGATCGATACATTTGGCAATCTTTGCGTAGCGTTGGGTTTCTTGGCGAAGAAATTTCTCTCGCTGAAAACAGGCGATTACCAAAGCTTCCTCTGTTCCACCTAGTACGACATCTTCCATCGCTCGTGACAGCGCAACTAAGGGTGGCTTGAAGTACATTTGGGAACGAAGGTGCGGCTGAGTTTTCAGGACAGCCTTGAGCAGAGAACCGAGATTCATGTGTTTGCCCTCTCAGCTCAAGTTTCTTTGTTTCCACGCCAATTAGCTTGCCAAGGTGTAGCGTTTGTCAGATTCGATCAGTTGCGTTGAGAATAAGAATAATTTTTATGAAACACAGTAAGACCTTAGCTTTTAATAAAGAAAATAAGATTTTACGTTTTGAAAAATAAAATTGCTTTATGGCTGTTAAAGAAAATAATACTGGTTTTCTATAAAAGTGACGATCCTTAAGGATCGTCGCTTTTATTTAACGAATAGGGCTTCGTTTTTGTTAGTCGCCCCAATCTAAATTGTTACCAGTTAGAGCCACTGCTACGATTTTCTTTAGGCTTCGCCTTATTGACCTTGAGATCGCGTCCCATCCATTCGGCTCCATCAAGAGCTTCAATAGCTGCATCTTCTTCGCTATCTGAACTCATCTCAACGAACCCAAAACCTCTAGGTCGACCGGTCTCACGATCGCTTGGGAGCTTGACACTTTTTACGGTGCCATATTCAGCAAATGCAGTATTTAAATCTGCTTCGGCCACGTCATAGGATAGATTGCCGACGTAAATTGACATAGATGGTAAACCTGAGAAAGTAAATGAAATTGCATGACTTTATAAAAAAGATGCCTTGTCATTCTAGCTGCATTGTTATAGAGCAAACCAAAAGCTTCTTGAATCAGAACAATCGTTGGGATTAATTTTCTCAAATCGTTAAGGGAGGGAATGACGATGGTAGGTTCTGCAGATAAAGGGCGCAAAGGGTGGCGATCAATCCTAAACTAGATCTGGCTGGTCCCCAATGGGGCTGGCCTTAGTCACGTTAGGCAGTTTTTGAACGCTGTTGTCTCGCTGCCTCATTCTTTAAAGGAGAACTCATGTCCGGCTCTGCCAATGCCCCTTTGCTATTACGGGCTGCCCGTGGTGAATCAGTGGATCGTCCCCCCGTTTGGATGATGCGGCAAGCGGGTCGCTATATGAAGGCCTATCGAGATTTGCGCGAGAAGTACCCTACCTTTCGAGAGCGCTCTGAGATTCCTGATGTAGCAATTCAGGTATCGCTGCAGCCCTGGAAGTCTTTTCAGCCCGATGGCGTCATTCTGTTCTCTGATATTGTCACCCCTCTCCCTGGTATGGGGATTGAGATGGATATTGCGGAGGGGAAAGGGCCGATTATTAGCGATCCGATTCGCACCATAGAGCAGGTCAATCAGCTCCGTAATCTAGAGCCAGACGAGTCAGTCTCTTTTATTCGTCCGATTCTGAAAGCGCTGCGGGATGAAGTCGGAGACAAGTCCACGGTGCTTGGCTTTGTCGGTGCGCCCTGGACTTTAGCCGCCTACGCGGTCGAAGGGAAAGGCTCGAAGCATTATTCCATTATTAAGAGTATGGCCTTTAATGAGCCAGAGGTACTCCATGCTTTGCTGGGTAAGATTGCCGACGCTATCGCAACCTACGTGCGTCACCAAATCGACTGCGGTGCCCAAGTCGTGCAGATGTTTGATTCGTGGGCCGGTCAACTGAGTCCTCAAGATTTTGAAGCGATCGCACTTCCTTATCAAAAGCGAGTGGTGGATCAAGTCCGTGAAACGCACCCCGATACGCCCTTGATTTCGCTCGCCAGCGGCAGCGCCGGGATTCTAGAGCGAATGGCAAAGTCTGGCGTTGATATCATTAGCGTGGACTGGACCGTGGATATGGCTGATGCGCGACAGCGTCTCGGCCCTGACATGATGGTGCAGGGCAATATGGATCCTGGGGTGCTGTACGGATCGCAGGAGTTTATTCGCGATCGCATCTACGACATCGTTAAAAAAGCAGGTAACCAGGGCCACATCATGAACCTCGGTCATGGTGTCTTGCCCACCACCCCTGAAGAAAACGTTGGCTTCTTCTTTGAGACTGTCAAGCAGATAAAGTACTAGCAACCCGTGCGGATTTTAGTCACCGGAGCCAGTGGCTGCATTGGTCACTACATTTGTGAAGCGTTAATTGAGCAAACGGATCACGAACTCTTTCTACTGGTTCGTGATCCGGCTAAGCTGCAGATCGATGTGAATCGTCGGCCCAATGTTAATGTTCTCACCGTTAATCTGCGCGACCTAGAGCCACTGCAAGCTCTGCTGCCCACGATTAATCAAGCGGTGCTGACGGCAACGGCCTGGGGAGACCCCACCGAAACCTATGATCTCAACGTCACTAAAACCCTAGCGCTGATTCAGGCACTCGATCCGCAGGTCTGTGAGCAGATTCTGTATTTCTCCACCGCTAGCTTGCTCAGTCGAGAGCAAACGCTCTTACCAGAGGCAGGGGAAATTGGGACAGACTATATTCGGACGAAGTATCAGTGTTTTGAGAAGCTACAGCAGCTAGAGTCAATTCCGAAGGTGGTTACGGTCTTTCCGACGCTGGTGGTGGGCGGAGATGAGCACAAGCCTACATCTCATCTTTCGAGCGGTATACCCGAAGTGATGCGTTGGGCGGGGCTGCTCCGATTTTTAAAACTTGAGGGTAGCTTTCATTTCATTCATGGTCGAGATATCGCTCAGGTGATCTGCCATCTGGTGCAGCACCCAGAGGCTGCGCCGGTCGATCAGCTTGTGCTGGGCAATCGGAGTATGTCAGCCAATGAATTTATTGAAGCGATTTGTGAGGTATGTGACAGAAAGTCTTTCTTCAAAATTGATCTGTCCCCGACGCTTGCCAACATCATTATTAAACTCTTCAATATCCAGATGGCAGACTGGGATAGATTTTGCCTCGACTACCGCCACTTTAGTTATCCGAATCCTATTAATCCCAAGACCTTTGGACTCTCAAACTATTGTTCTACTCTGACCGATCTATTGCGAAGGAGATAGAAAAGTGGGTGAAAACCTTACTGAGTCAAAATCGAAGATGAATTTATGGGGGTGTTTATAGATCGCAAGGGTGCTTCTGCTGCGGTAGAAATACTCATTGAATGGCGTGAGTGGCTCCAGACGTATGATGGAAACTCAAGCGCTATGTCTGATTAAAGCTCTATACCGCAGTTAACAATATTGCCAAGGATTCAATAGCTTTACCCCTGTATTCTCAAAATCTCTAGTATTTCTGGTTACTATGGTTAAGCCGTGTATCAAAGCCGTTGCCGCCAGTAGTCCGTCATAGTATGGCTTAGCATCTGGGACATTGAGTAATGCACACCGCTGGGCAACCTTGACACTAATCGGAATAATTCGCGCTGCATACGTCCCAAGAACGTGTCCATCTAACCATTGGCGGAGCAGACTTCCTTGAACAGGATCACGACGCTCTATCAGTAATACACCACGTTCAAGCTCAAAAATCGTAATCGCAGAAAGATAGGTCTGCGCTACTTTTGTCGTTTTTGCCCATTCCTTCACATTCGTATCTATGCGCGTCGTCTCGAGTTTTCGCAACTCAGAGATGGTATTCATCTCCAGTAAAAACATTAGAACAGATCTACATCGCGCAATTTAGCGTCCCTCAAGGGAATGGGATTGAATTCAATATCTGCAAGTTTTTCAGCAATTTCCGGTGCTGCTAACATCTCAGCGACGCTCTTGCCCTCTCCGGTGAGTCTATTATATTCATCTACTGTCAACAAAACGTAGGCAGGCGTTCCTCTATCGGTGAAAAACACAGGGCCGTCTTCTGCAGATCGTTTAGCCTTATCCACATCTTGATTAAAGTCTCGACTCGAAATACTTTGTATTGTCACCCGTTCTAGAATGTGAAGATGTACCTACATTATTCTAGAACGGGCGTACGAAAAAAGCGTGGGACGTTTGTTCTAAAGTACCCAAGCCGTTGCACTGCCCCCCCAGCCCCCCAACTTTGGGGAGAGGATTTTGACACGTTTCAGTCATTGGCACAACGAGCAAACAGGGACATTTACACTCAAACCTGGAGCACTGCTCTCTCAGTAACAACGGAGCCTGTACTCCAGTGAGTTTTGACTAGGGTGTGTGTCCAAGCAGCAATACAAAAAGCATTCTCTCCCCAGGATTGGAAGCCACTGCGTATTCCTGGCGGAACGCTCCGCGAAGGGGCGGGTTTCCCGACTTGTTGGCGAAGCCTGTCCACAGGACATAGCAAGTGGCGTGGGGCTGGGGGAGCCAATGCAGAAGCGTTTGCAGATTTATGCAAGCGAACTATTTACTGGAGGGCGCGCTTTTTTCGTTCACCCTTCTCCAAGGAAGCGTGCCGTTGAGTAATCAAGTCACTGTACAATTCTCAGCAACAGATGTCTTGACCTTAAAATGCTGCCGTTTACCAGCGTTATTTTCTGCTTAGCCTTCATCCTGGGCCTGCTGCTCACGGGGACGCATTGGGGATGGCTCGGACTCATTCTGGCAGGAACGATCGCATCGATACTCCGCTGGTCAGCTCCCCGTACCGTCCGACTCCCCTTTGCGTGGCGCAGGGGACCACCCCCTTGGGTTTGGTTGGCTGCGATAGGGGTGGGACTATTCGCAACGGTCTACCTGCAGATTCGTGTGCCCTACCCCAGTTCACAGGATGTCAGTCGGGTTGTGGATCGCACCCCATCCCAAGACGTCAGGGTGATGGGAACAGTGAACACGATGCCTCGGTTGACGCGATCTCAAAAATCTCAGTTCCAGCTCCAGGCCAAAGAGGTTAGGCTCGACGCGGAACCCATCAGGGCTGAGGGAAATCTCTACGTCACGGTTCCTCAGAAACAATCTCAGGATCTACACCCCGGTCAAAGGGTGGAAATCACGGGGTTTCTGTACCGGCCCCAACGCGCTTCAATCCCTAGCGGGTTTGACTTCGCCGACTATTTGACCCGCCAGGGCATTTTTGCAGGCATGGCGGGGCAAAAGCTGAAAATTCTTGACTCTGGCTCGAATTGGGGGTGGTGGGCGCTGCGGCAGCGAATTGTGCGATCGCAATCGAGCCAGCTTAACGATCCTGAACGGTCACTGGTGAGCGCCCTATTGCTTGGGGCCAGAGCTGTAGACTTACCCGGTGACACCAGAGATTCCTTTGTACAGGCAGGCTTAGCCCATGCCCTCGCGGCATCAGGATTCCACGTTTCGATCATTTTAGCCGTCGTTCTAGCGCTGACCCAACCACTACCCGATAGTCAAAAAGCCGCCATTGGCTGTAGTGTCCTGATCGTGTTCGGGTTCTTGAGCGGGTTTGCGCCGTCGGTATTTCGAGCCATTTTGATGGGCATCGCCGGTTTATTTGCCCTCGTCGCGAGTCGCAAAACTCAGCCCGTGGGCCTGCTACTCATCGTCGCGGTCACGCTGCTGGTCATCAATCCGCTGTGGATCTGGGATTTAGGTTTTCAGCTCAGCTTTTTAGCCACGCTCGGTTTAGTGGTGTCTGTTCCTACCTTTATGGCGGCTCTCGACTGGCTTCCCCCTCGCCTCGCTACGCTAATTGCCGTTCCCCTCGCCGCGACGCTCTGGACTCTACCGCTGCAGCTCTATCACTTCGGCGTGGTGCCTCTGTATGGCCTGCTCACAAATGTGTTGGCAACGCCCTTCTTAATGGTATTGACGGTGGGTAGCTTCGTCAGTGGCGTGGTAGGCGTTTTGATCCCCCCACTGGGCGGATTTCTAGCGAGCCTGCTTTACTATCCAGCCCACCTCTTGATTTGGATCGTAAAGACCGTCATTCAACTGCCGGGAAGTACGTTCTCGCTGGGGACTATTTCGGTGGTTCAGCTCATCATTCTCTACGGTTTATTGCTCTCGGTCTGGCTGGGATGGCGGAGATATTGGCAGGGTGCCTTGGCTGTTGCCCTTGTGGTGATTATCTTGCCGGTGTGGCAGATTCAATCGAGTCGATTTGAGGTAACGATTTTTGACTCAGTGAGTCCTCCGATTATGGTGATTCAACAGCCAGGAGGAACACTGCTCCTCAATGCTGGCGATCAGCTTATTGCCAGTCAGGGGGTAATACCGTTTCTGCGACGGCAGGGGGTGAATCGAGTGGACCTTGCGATCGCAACGGCAACCTGGCCCCGGCTCCAAGACGGCTGGCGAACGCTGCTCCAGAAGATGCCGGTGGCAACCCTGGGTGCTGGCGTGGGTCGAGAGGCCAATGCTCTCACAGAGATGCTGCCAACCGCAAAGCCAAAGGAGAGGGTGGAGTTGCGATCGCTCCAGCCCCAACAACCTATAACGCTAGGGCAGGTCGAAATCACTTTTCTGCGTACCCAACCCGCAATTTTGCAGATGCAGATTCAGCAGCAAAACTGGCTGCTCATCACCGATGGATCTCAGCCGACTCAACAAGCTTGGCTGCAAACCGCTCAAGTCTCTGACATTGATGTGCTGTGGTGGGTGGGTCAGCCCGGAGTGCTACCCACCACACTGGACCCTGACGTGATTATTTTTTCGACACGCGATCTTCCCACCGCCCCATCCGTCTCCCTCGCCTCATCTGCCAGGACATCAGCACCCCAGACCTATTGGACCGCTCGCGACGGCGCAATTCAGTGGACCCCGAAGCAAGGCTTTCAGACGACCCTATCCCCCGGTGACCAAGCTACAGAGATTTTTTAGGAACAGACTTAACCCTCAGCCAACCCTGTAGAATAGGTGAGACCCCACCTGGAGAGGTGGCAGAGTGGTTGAATGCGGTAGTCTCGAAAACTACTTCAGGGTTAAACCTGACGGGGGTTCGAATCCCCCCCTCTCCGTTTTGAATGCATCACATTCGTTACTCCTTGCACTGGCAAAGGTAAGGCTAAATGCTTTTGACAACGTTCTCCGCAAAACCACAGAGGTTTTCTGACTAATCTGGAGCTATGCAGAGCAAGTCCGTATCTTTGCGGAGAGTGTTATCGAAGGTGGCTTAATCCTTCCTGAAGGCATAATCAGGGGTTTCTCAGCATAATTACACACTGCACTAACACGTTGAAGCAAAAAGGCTCTAAAACTTCAGTAATCGTCCGGTATGTTTTCTTGTCGATTCGACCGACTATAGAAGTACGGTCATGAAAACCGATTGCCCCCCCATCTTTAAGAGAGCTTATCAACAATGCTTGAGTCCCTATTGGCAGAAGCCCTGGCCGTCACCCAAGATAATCTGCAAATGGCCCAAACCATCCTCGAATGTGCCGAAGAAGCTGCCGAAGATTTGAACCCAGATGTTCGACAACGCCTCAACCTCGTTCATATCGGTTTAGCCATGTCTCTACAGGCTTTTGAGGACGAGAATCTACAGGCTCTGATTTCCTCTGAACTGTTAGACTATTCCAGTAATTAATGCTATCGCCCAGCGATGGATCTTAGACTACAGCAGCGCCGCTGCCCGTTCAGCCAACATTGACCGCTCACCGTGGTGCAGTGTGACATGGCCCGCCAAGGGTTCTTTCTTAAAGCGTTCCACCACGTATGTGAGGCCATTACTGGCTGCATCAACATAGGGGTTATCAATCTGTTCAGGATCGCCGGTTAAAACGACTTTGGTGCCCTCACCGGCACGGGTCAAAATTGTTTTCACTTCGTGGGGCGTTAGATTTTGAGCCTCATCGACAATTAAAAATTGCTTCGGAATCGTGCGTCCACGAATGTAGGTGAGCGGTTCTATTTGCAGCAATCCCTGTTCCATTAGCTCTTCATGGCCGCGTCGCCAGTGACTAGGCTGTCCGGTGGTGTCTTGGGTTCCAAAAATTAAGTCAAAGTTGTCATAGAGAGGCTGCATCCAAGGCGTCAGCTTTTCTTGAATATCTCCAGGCAAGAAGCCGATATCACGGCCCATCGGAATATTCGGACGCGCAATCAGAAGACGACTGTAGCGCTGTTCTTCGGCAACCTGCTGCAGGCCAGCGGCGATCGCCAGCAATGTTTTCCCGGTCCCCGCCTTGCCCACTAGCGTCACTAAGGCAACTGAATCTCGGAGCAACAGCTCAAAGGCGAAGCGCTGCTCACGATTACGGGGAATCACCTGCGAAATACCGGCGTGGGGAATTTTTGCGAGGGGTTCAATCTCACCGCTATTGCCGTCCACCACCGCTAGCGCGGTGTGGGCAGGATTCACAGCATCAATCAGGGTAAGGGTTTGGTTGGGTAAAAACGGGTCCTTGAGGGTGATGCTACCCTGCTTAAACAGATTGTTGATCTGCTCTGCATCAACAATGACCTCGGCAATGCCGGTGTATAGATCGCCAACATTGACCTTATCGGTTTCGTAGTCTTCTGCCACTAGATTTAGGGCATCAGCCTTAAGGCGAAGATTAGTGTCTTTGCTCACCATCACCACAGGGCACTGGCACTGGCGCTTCAGCTCTAGGGCTACAGCCAAGATAGAGTTGTCACCGCGATCTCGCTCTAACTCTGGAGGCAATTCTTTAAGCGTTTCTCGGTTACACAGCGCCACTCGCAGGCTACCGCCGCCGTCTAGGGTAATGCCTTCAAATAAATTGCCCTCGTGACGGAGACTATCTAAGTGTCGTGAGACTTGACGGGCATTGCGTCCGGTTTCTTCGGGTTGCTTTTTGAACCGGTCTAATTCTTCAATAATGGTCATGGGCAGCACGACATCGTTGTCCTCAAACTGCTGCATTGCGGTGGGGTCGTGCAACAGCACATTGGTATCTAGGACAAAGACTTTTTTCATTCGGGTTTGGTCAGCATAGGTCGTAGATTAAATAGAATCAGAACGCTCTCAATACTATTCAAAATAAGGATTGAGAGTTTTTTTTAGAAATATCTTCTAGGGTGAGCCAGAGCAAAATACGAGCTATTGGCACAAGACGTTTATTATATTCCAGCACTTGATCGTCTGGGAGCGCTGAGAACAGACTCAAGGGGCTACAAGCGAATGGCTCCCAACGATAGGAGAACTCTTAGAGTTCTGCAGGTTGCTTGCCGATCGCAGACCCAAGTAGGATAACGAATGCCCTCTCCTGCCTGCAACGCTATGAGCACCCCTGTTCTGACCCTAGACCATCCCACCACTGAGCCGACGTCTACCACCTGGACGATTCAGTCGGCGACGCCCATTTGTCTGCGGGGCACGGTGCAGGTTCCTGGCGATAAATCAATTTCTCACCGGGCTTTAATGCTGGGCGCGCTAGCGACAGGAACCACAGAAATTAGGGGACTGCTGCTAGGAGAAGATCCGCGTAGTACCGCCGCTTGCTTTCGAGCGATGGGCGCACAGATTTCAGAACTGAACACAAAACTCGTAACGGTTCAGGGTATTGGCTTGGGTCAGCTTCACGAACCAGAGACGGTTCTTGATGCCGGTAATTCAGGGACAACGCTGCGGCTCATGCTGGGGATTTTAGCTTCTCACCCTGATCGTTTTTTTACGGTGACGGGAGATGATTCGTTGAGATCGCGTCCCATGGGCAGAGTCGTTCAACCCCTCGAACAAATGGGCGCTAAAATCTGGGGCCGTCAGGGCGGCAAGTTTGCCCCCCTCGCGATTCAAGGGCAGCAATTGCAGCCCATCCACTATCCATCGCCCATCGCCTCAGCTCAGGTGAAGTCCTGCGTGATGTTGGCCGGACTGATGTGTGACGGAGAAACAGTGATCACTGAACCCCACCTATCCCGCGACCACTCCGAACGGATGTTTTGCGCCTTTGGAGCCGATATTGAAGTTGATCCCGAAGCCTGTCGCGTAGTGGTGAAAGGGCCAGCGCAGCTTCACGGACAGCCGGTGGTCGTGCCGGGGGATATTAGTTCCGCTGCTTTTTGGCTGGTGGCCGCAGCCATTGTTCCTGACTCTGACCTCACCATTGAGAACGTTGGCATTAACCCCACGCGCACCGGCATCCTAGAAGTACTACAGCAGATGGGAGCCGATTTGGCCCTTAATAATCAGCGGGTGGTGGCGGGTGAACCCGTTGCCGATCTGCGTATTCGCCATAGCGCTCTGCAGGGCTGCACAATTGCCGGTGAGATCATTCCTCGACTCATTGACGAAATTCCGATTCTGGCGGTGGCAGCGGCCTTTGCGACAGGAACCACTATCGTTCGAGATGCGGCAGAACTGCGGGTCAAAGAAAGCGATCGCCTCACCGCAATGGCAACGCAACTGCAAAAAATGGGCGTGAACATTAGCGAGCACCCCGATGGTTTAGAGATTGTTGGTGGTCAACCACTCACCGGCGCAGCGGTCGAAAGCTGGGGCGATCATCGCATTGCCATGAGCTTTGCGATCGCATCCCTCAACGCCACCGGCACCACGACCATTCACCACGCTGAATCTGCCGCCATCTCTTATCCTGACTTTGTGCCCACCTTAGAGAGCATTGCGCAAATCTAGATCTACTCTATCGGCTTGCTGCTGGCCGCAGGGGTTCTTTTTGCTGCCCAGATCGGTACCACTTTCATTTTTAGTTTTTTTAGTATCTGTCTGTTGCCACTGATCGCGACAGTCTTGCTGCTGGGGCTACAGAAAATCACTAGAAATCGGGGCCAGGAAACGTCGTCAACAGCCACGTAAATCTACAATAGGATTGTCTATTGACTGATGTAGATGATTTCTTAGAGTTAAAGCTGTTGAGTGGTTTAATTCATGGTGGTGACTGTTCCCCAAACGTTAGAGGCTTCGATTACTCAAGCCGTTGAGGCCACAAGAGCGGCCATTGCAGCCGGTAAATCTCGCCTACAGGTCGAGATAGCCATCCCCGAACTCAAGGCAATGCCAGTGGCAGAGCAATTTCTAAAACAGTATCCAGATCTTGCCTCAACGGTAAAAGTCTTCTTCTCAGATGCCGGAGCCGCAGCCTTAGCACGACGCGACTGGGAAGGGATTTCCTGCTCAGTTCATGGTCTAGAAGAACTGTGGGATCCTGTTCAGCCCGAAGATGAAGCCTTTTTAGTGGTGGCCTCCACTCCCGTTGAAATCCAGCAGGTCGAGAAAATATGTGAGCAGGCCGGCGATCGCCCCTTTATCTTGCTCAACCCCCAGCTTCAAGATGTTGCTGTGATCGGGATTGGCATGGCTGGACGACAGTTGCGAGAGCGCTTTATCAGTACCATTGAGATTTGCTACTACCTGCAGCCTCTGGAACAGGGCGTACTGTTGAGATCATTCCCTGGAGCTTGGCAGCTTTGGTGGGAGCAAGAATCGGAAGAGTATGAACTACTCGGTGAAAATGAAACACGACCGAGTAGCGATCGCATGGCAGAAATGATGGAACCGCTGACTCAGTCGTCTAAAGCTCCTAAGCCAGGAATACTGCAGTCTCTACAGCAATTTATTAATGTCCTAAGCCGATGAGACATAAACGATGGCATCTGCAATAGAGACTATTCTAGAGAACGGCATCGTATTTGATTTGAAGAACTGGAGTTCAACGCTTCAAATCGACACAAAATCCCTCCACTGATAGATCCTAAGCACCTCAGGGTAGGGGAGAAGAGGAGCAAGAGTCAAAGCCCTTCTCCCCGGGGAGAAGGATTTAGGTTGAGGGGTTAGTGGGGTATTATTTTGCTGCAAGTCCCTGATAACAGTGAAATGATAGACTCTCGATCAAAAATCGGTCCCGTTGAGGACTGTTAGGATAGCAAGGAGATACACCTAGAATGCTATGCACCACCGCGAAGGAACCTTTTTAGGCGCTGGAGACTTACCCCTTTACTACCAAGCTTGGCACCCCTCAGACTTGCGCGCTACCTCTGTCATTGTGCATGGCCTTGGCGGTCACAGCGGTCGTCACGATACCGTTGTCCAGACATTAGTCCCGAAGGGCTATGGTGTTTATGCCTTTGACCTACGCGGGCATGGCCGGTCGTCGGGACAGCGAGCTTATATCAATGCCTGGTCAGAATTTCGCCAAGATCTAGATTGCTTTCTTGCCTTTGTGCAAAAACAGCATGGCACAGTGCCCTGTTTTTTACTTGGGCACAGCCTGGGCGCGATGATTGTTCTTGATTATGTGTTGCGGACTCCAAGGCCACTGCAGGGTGTGATTGTAAGCAGCCTACCCATTGAAAATTCGATTCCGCTCCTGCAAAAGCTGCTCGGCCAGTTGCTGTCCAGAATTTGGCCGCGATTTAGTCTCAGGTCAGGACTCGACCCCTGTCTCGGTAGTCGCGATCAGGCCGTGATGGAGGAGCTGCTCACCGATCCGCTGCGGCATTATCAAGGCACCGCAAGAATGGTCACTGAATTTTCTAAAACAGCCGCTTGGGTTCTCGAACACGCCAGCAATTTACAGACTCCGCTCTTAATGATGCATGGCGGCGACGATCGCGTCGCTCTTCCCTCCAGTAGTCAAATCTTCTTTGAGCGAGTTACATTTGCCAACAAAGAGTATTACCTCTACCCGGAGTCTTACCACGACCTTTATATCGATATCAATTATCCAGAAGTTCTGGCGGATTTAGTGGCATGGCTAGAGCAACAGCTTGCCGCAGGATTAGTGGCTGAGCATTGATCGGTACAGGCTAGGGCCGTTCTATACCGATTGGCTTGAAGTCGATGTGTGCTTTTTGAATCCTTCCTTTAATCGACGGACGAATTAGCTTGTCCCTAGGAGAAGATGGGCAATGCTGTGGGGAAGGGGCAAAATAATCAGCAGCATAACGCCCAAAGACACCAGCCCCATAAAGTCACGGCGATTGTCGAGTTCGCTAACGTCGTTGAGAGCAGGCTGATCAGCTACTGGGAACCACAGCAAAATAAAGGCCCACACCAGCAACAGGGGCTGGATTAAAGACAGCAGTAGAATCAGCAATCTGGCAATTTGGCCGATCATGATGCCTTGGCGGTGCCCGAACATGGCATGAACAATATGCCCACCGTCCAGTTGACCAATGGGCATCAGATTAAATGCCGTAACAATCAAGCCGAGCCAGCCTGCAATAGCAACCGGGTGCAGATCAATGACCTGAGCCATGGTTAGATCTGCCTGAAAAACGGCTTTGCTAATCAGGGCAAACAACACCGAAACGCTGGGGTTAAAGGCGTGCAGGTCTAAGACATTCGGATTGGCCGGTAGCCCCGTCAGTGAAGAATGCAGCAGTCCCCAAATCAAGAGCGGCAGGGTTGCCACCAGTCCTGCGATGGGGCCAGCAATGCCCACGTCAAAAAGCGCCACTCGATTGGGCATGGGAGATCTCATCTGAATGAAGGCTCCGAAGGTACCAAATGAGAACGGTAGCGGTATAAAGTAGGGCAGCGTTGCCTTGATTTTGTAGTAACGAGCCGTAAAATAATGACCGAATTCGTGAACGCCGAGGATCAATAGAATTGCGATCGCATAGGGTAAACCGGCCCACAGCACTTGGGGGTTCGTTGCGGCTTGACGGGTTAGTTCAGTCTTTACCAGCTCCGTCCCAGCAAAGGTGGTGGTCACTAGGGTTAACGCAAAAAGCCCCAAGGCAAGACCGGGATAGGTGAGTTTCTTTTGGGGGCGGTCTCGATCTGGATTCGGTACAAGGGCAAAGAACGGCTGATTTTTTGCACCGATCTGAAAAATGACCAGATAGCGATCGCCAAACTGAGTTTGCACATTATCGCGAACTGTTTCGTAGGCTAGCTTTGTTTCAGCACGGAGCTGGCCTCGACAAATAATGGCCTGGGGTTTGCACTCTACCTCTTGCAAAAAGTAGATAGACCAAGGGAAGCAGACGCGCAGTTGACTCTCTTCGTCTTTATTCAAAGAGAGGAGTTCAGGGGGGGCTGGCGTCGCTTTAGCAGAGGCAGGTTGCTTAGGATTCATGCGGACAAGAGAAATATAAAGCACCGAGCTGATTACAAAGGCGGCAATCACCAGGGGCGGGGGAATAGGTTCTTCGGTTCCCATCGCTGAAGCCCAGGTTGCCATCATTACCGCAGGAGCCATCAAAACACCCCACAGTAACCACCATGGCGTATGGGTAACGTAGACAACGCTGTATTTAACGATGAAGTACGGGAGGATGCCTAACAAAAGAAGAGAAAGCCAGATCATGCAGTGTGATAAAGTTTGGGACGCATTTATAAAGAGAAAGAGGCGGTACAGAGCCATCGTGAGCAAACCACCACAGCAAATTCTAGAATCAGTGTTTGCCTTCTCTCCCAATCGAGAAACATTGGGGGGAACCGCATATCTCATTGTAGGCAATCCCTGGAACATCCTGGTTGATTGTCCGGCTTGGACGCCAGAATATCGAGATTTTCTCGCGACGCACGGCCCCGTGAAGTGGCTTGTGATCACCCACCGCCAAGGCATTGGTGCCCATGTCGCCAAGATGCAGCAAGCGTTAGGCTGCGAGATTGCCATTCAAGAGCAAGAAGCTTACTTATTACCCAATCTGTCGGTCACTTCTTTTCACAAAAATCTGGATTTGTCAGAGCAGACAGCGCTACTGTGGACACCCGGACATACGCCGGGTTCGGCCTGCTGCTATGACCGACGGGAGGGTGGCATTCTGTTTACAGGGCGACATCTGCTCCCCAATCAGCAGGGCCAGCCTGTGCCTCTACGTACATCGAAAACATTTCACTGGCCGCGTCAAATTCGGAGCCTAGAAAAGCTGCAGACCCGATTTACACCAGAGACTCTGCGGTTTATTTGCCCCGGTGCTAATACCGGATTTTTGCGGGGTAAACGCGTCATCGACCATGCCTATCACACGATCAGTACGCTTCAGGTTGATGCGCTTAAGCAAGCGCAGATTGGTCTTTGAACTTAGACCGTCAACATCCAGTTAATGCAGGTCTGAAGTTGTTGGTGCATCTGCTGCTGCTCAGCATGGTGGCGGCGACCATGGCCGGGTAGTACCCACTCGAAGGGATAGTCTAAAAGATGTTTCATGGATTCGATTTGGCAAGGCCAAGAGTGCCAGCAAAAGCGGTGGAACCCGACGAGGTGGTCCAAGGTGCTGGACCAAGCCAAGTGATCACCTGTGAATAGAAATTTATTCTGATAGAGCAATACGGTGTGGCCTTTGGTATGACCGGGGACAGGAATAATCTGAAGGTCGGGTGCCAGCTCAAAGGGTTCCTGATCGGATAACTGGATTTCAATGTCTTGGGTGCCTGCGGTGATGTCGTCTTGATGGAGGATGCGATCGCACCCAAACCGTGCCTGAAATTTTTCGTGATCGGCGACATCATCCCGATGGGTCAGATAAAGGTAGCGCACGCCCCCTAATGCCTCTAGCTGCTTGACCAATGGCGGCGTAAAGCGAGGAGAATCTATGAGGACATTGCCCTCTGGTCTTCGAATAAAGTAACTGGCTGCACCAAAGGACTTTTCAGAATGATAGCCGCAGTGATAGACCGACTCTTGAATCAAGATCGGGAAGCTGTGTTGCACCTGACGGATCTCTGTGGGTTTATCCACGGTGCCAATGGAGGCGGTGGGGCAGGCGAGGAGCGCCTGCAGTGCCTGAAAGCGCTCTTCTTCAGTGACAGGCTGATGATAAACGGCGGATTGTCCGCCTGCACGGCTGAAGACTTGGGGCGTCATCCAGCGGCAGGTGTCGCAGTCGATGCAAGAGCTGTCAACGTAGAAGTCTCCGGCAATATTCTCTGGGCGGCGATCGCTTAAATGTGCCATTCCTTTCTTCTCAACGGTGGCTAGCTTTAGCTTAACGCCTGTGGTTTTTTGGCTGCTGACTTAGCTTACATTTGATATATAGATCAATAAGCCAAGAAGTGTTACTTGACTACACCTGATAACTCATTAAGGGCTTGTTCCAAGGTTAGTTAGCTCTCAGCTTTTGGGGGGAGTTTCCGCTGCATCATTTGGAGTGGGGGTCGGACCTTTTGGACGACGAATGGCACTGGCGGCTGGGCCGTCTAGATCTTCATCATGGGTCCAGTTACCGTCATCCCAGACTTGCGGCGATGGGTCGGGGGGATATTCGAAATCATCTTCAGAAAGTTCACGCATCAAATCAGAGTGCCAGATTGGGTCAGTCTGGCTATTCATCATCGTCTTCGATACAACAAAATCTTCTTCAGCTTGCCACGGTGGCATATACCAGCCCATTTGCTCTCGAATGCCAACCGTTAGTTGCTTTAGACAACAGTCGGTTCCTTCAAAGACAACTATTCTTGTAGAGGTAGTGCTCGAAATCTTCTCAACTGGAAGTCGGTAGGCACTCACAAGCTGGACTGGAATTTGCGGCAGTCCTAGGGCATCAATGACTAAAAAGCAGAGGTTGCCCGTCTCAGGGTCAAAGGTTAGGTCACGAACTTTCCCTAAGTATTCACCCACTTCTGTGATTACTTCACAGCCCACAACCGTTATGAGGGACTGATCAAGGGGAGGTGAATGAGCGATCGCACCATTATCGACCCAACCTGTTTCGTTATCAAAATCAATCGATCTGAGCTGCACATAATGCTGCTGCCCCACAACTAAGCGCTTACGGATCCCCAAAACAGAGACCCGTTGCTCAGTTGGATCAGCCCAAAGCTGATTCACAATGCCTAACTTCTTGGCATCACTGCGATCAACAATCGGCGCTCCAATCAAATCAGAACGGTTATAAAGCTTGGTCAGACCAGTCATAGGGCGATCCTACGGAGGTATCATCAACATTCTCTCGTTTCCCGGAGGGTATCTGTCTATTTTTCGTAAAATGAACCTATGGATATTTACAGAACCTTAAGTCAAGCTCAGCGTCAGCGCATCAGTGATGGCAAAATGCTCCCAATATTGAGTGGCAGTGAGTCAGCCCACCGCTTGTTAGTTATGGTATGGCCTCAGTTGGGTGACTTTGACAGTCTTGAATATGCGTGGTGGCTGCAGCGAGAAGCAGAACAGCTCAAAGCCAACGGTATCTTAATGCGAGCGGTGGGGATTGGCGATCGCAACTCCGGCCAAAAATTCTGCGACTACACGGGCTTCCCTGCTGATTGCTTGTTTGTAGACTCCACTGCAGAACTCCATGATCAGCTCAATCTTTACTCCGGTTTAACCCTTAAAGTTCCGGGCTTCGGCGCAGCTCAAAATGCTTACCTCAACCTACTGCTCATGTGTGCAGGCATTGGTAGCCCCGGAACGCTAAAGGAAGTTTTTCGAGGATATAAGGGAGATCGCAATGCCCCCCAACTTATTGCTGATGATGAGGTTGTGAAGGCAACGCCGCTACCACCTGTTAAAGGTTCGCTTTTTCAGACGGTGGGCAAAGGTTTTCAACGGCCCTTTGAGCTGGCAACACTCCGATTGCGGAATATGGCTGAAGTTCTCGGCAATTGGGACACCTATGTACCCAACGCGGCCTATGTGACTCAGCGAGGTGGGACGTTTTTATTTGATGAACAGGGGGAGCTAGTGTATGAGTTTTGCGATCGCAACATCCTTGGGTTTGCTGCCAACATGAGCTGCCCCCTCGACTTCCTGCCCCTGGAGTCAGACGTGATATCTTCCGCTGCCTAGAAACAACTACACTGGCCCCATAACCTTGGCGATGCGCTTCAGAACCTGCAAGATGCTACAGAGTTCTTGGTTCGACGTTAATGCCGAAAATGAACGCGAAAAATTGTACTGCCGTCGATCAGTCTGAGTAAGCTTGATAAACACAGAGTCATCTCCGTTCGTAATTAGGCCAAACTGGGGTAATTGGGACTGAGGCGTCGCCATCAAATAGGCAAGCGTTTGTGGCAAAGCTGCCCAAACAGAAATCGCGGTTTTCTTGGCTTCTAGCACCACCACCCAAAGCTGATCTTTCAAGGCCAGCACATCTAATCCGCCTTGCAAAACCTCTTCACTATCTGCCAGCGTCAGTTGAACCGCCTCCTCAGCCCTAATTTTGAAGGGCGGATCATAAAAGCCAGCAATGGTCAGGGGTACGAACTTAAGGCGGGACAGCTTGCCCCGCATGGATTTTAGCTTTTGCCTGATAGAGTAAGCGCTTCAGCCATTTTCGTTAGATAAGACCCACACTAAAGTGTCCCGCTTTAAG
>JBHJNL010000208.1:0-10440 GCA_050330855.1 Thermosynechococcaceae cyanobacterium
ACTTGATGTTGGTGGCAACGGGCCTCTGGAACTTTTATCTAGAAGCAGCATAGATGTAGATGACAGAGAAATCAGGAAATCCTTGCCCTGTATGATTTTATTTCCCAACAGGTCTATTATGAACGGTTGCCCGAATCATCAGAAGCAATGATCTATATTTCTATGATCCGGCTGATGGTCAGGCGATTAGCCTAAATTGGTAGTGACTGACACTTTTCATACATCCTCTAAACGTAATTGAAGTACTACTCGACAGATTTACCTGTGACTTGATTTTTGAGAGATTGATAGTGTCGGCCCAGTTCTTGGCGTTTTTCAGCATAGAGAAGATAGCGCCAGATGAACCAGCCTGTGTAGCCTAGACCCACCAACTCTAACAAGGGGGCCATGAGGGGCAGTGCGTTGATCACGTCGAGAACGCCATCTGCAATCGCCACACTCACCAACGCCAAAACAATAACGCCCACTGTGGTGAGGGGCTTGCGGTATTGGTTAAAGGTCTCACCAATAAAATCTGGCAATATATCAAGGAAATGAGCCACCTTACTGCCCACTTCTTTCCAGTCCGAATTATCACTAGAGACTGTAGTAGACAAGGCACCAGCAGGTGTACCAGAACTCAACTCAATGGAGGAAGCCGGCTCTGAGCCAGTGGGCTGATTTTGGGGGTCAGAATTCATAGCTGTATTGAGAAGAACGACGACGTAGCTTTGCCCTAATCATGTTACCTGCATTTTGCCCAACATCTGCTAGCGAATAATACCCCGTCTCAAAATTGTGAGCTGAATCACCACGTCCTGTAAACGTATTATTTTGATGCCCTGACTATAACGAGTTAAACAGACTGCCTCATGATCTGCAGCTTCGCCTCAATTTCGCGGGGGTAAATAAGCCATGCCTGACGAAAGGGCTGGCTTAGGGTTTGCACCAAGGGCGATCTCTCACTAATATCGATTAGCCCCTGCTCAGTTCTCAAATTAATTCCCCGCTGATACAGGGTGTAACCCCGTGTTAAGGCCACTTGAATGCCAGTGTAGTCACTAGAAAAGCCAGCTTCTGTCAAGAGTTGCTGAGATTTCTGCAAGAGCTGTTGCCGTTCCTGCGTGGTCAAGGCGCTGATATCAAGTGCTTTGAGTAGATCTCGATCGAGGTGACGACGGCAGAGATCGCTCAGGGTTGCATCTGAACTCTGCCGCCAGCGATGGAGATGGTAGAGCAAGACCCCATCGTCAGCCCCTAAGTATTGCTCTAGCGACAACTGAGTAGTCCCGGACTCGGTTAGCCAAGCCGTGAGGATGTCGTCGGTATAAATGTTGCTGAGCTGCTGCTTGGCTCGTTGGATAATGCGCTGCAGTCCCCAGGTTGCAGCCAGATTTTTAGGATGGTTGTACACCTGAGCGTACATAAAGTAGCGCACTACCAAATAGTGTTCAATGGCGGCCTGCCCCTTTTGAGCCACCACCAGTTGCTGAGAGACCGGGTCATAGTCAAAGGCCATTAAGATCCGGTCTAGATCGAGCTTGCCGTAAGAGGCTCCAGTGAAGTAGCTGTCGCGCATCAGGTAATCGAGGCGATCGCAATCCAATTGACTCGACACCAACTGACTAATGCAAGGTAGAGCATATTGCTTCAGATAGACCTGCTCTAATCCCGTCACCAGATCGGGGCTATAGTCATCTAAGAGCTGCCGAATACTGGAATCCTCTCGTAGGATACGGCGAGTCCAATACTCATGCTTACTGCCAAACAAGTCCTCGCAGGTGTGGCTCAGGGGACCGTGGCCAATATCGTGCAATAAGGCACCGCAGAGCACCAGAGCGCGGTGGGGTTTTAAGACGGGGTATTGACGAACCAAGCGATCAAAGACCCGACGAGCCACCGCCATGACGCCGAGAGAATGGGTAAATCGTGACCCTTCCGCGCCATGAAATGTGAGATGGGCAATCCCCAACTGCCGCACCCGTCGCAGTCGCTGGAACGGTGGCGTATCAATGAGCTGAATGAGCAGGGCTTCAACGGGATCGCTGGCCTCCAGGGTAATAGCACCGTGGAGCGGGTCGTGGTAGGTGCGGCTAGATGGCACTGGCAACGGCAGAGGTCTGCTGCAGTGCCTTCACAGCGGCTTGGTACTGGTTATCAATTTCTGTGGCAACCTGACTTGCGGTTAAGGGATTGGCCGCTACTATTTGATCTGGCTTAATGCCCACCTTGTTGATATTCCGATGATTCGGCGTCTCGTACCGCGCAATCGTGACCGCTAGCCCCGAACCATCCGAGAGATCAAAGAGCGACTGAATCGACCCTTTACCAAAGGTTTGCTCACCAATGAGCTGCGCCCGTCCGGTGTCTTGGAGTGCCCCAGCCAAAATTTCGCTGGCGCTAGCGCTGCCTCGGTTCACCAACACCACCAGCGGTGTATGGGTCATCGCGGCACCCTGAGCATCGAAGCTGCCCTGAATACCCTGCCGGTCTACGGTGTATACAATTGGCCCCGGATCTAACCACAGTCTCGCAATCTCAACCCCTGCCTGGAGCAACCCCCCCGGATTGTTGCGGAGATCGAGAACGTAGCCCGTGACGCCCTGTTTTTTCTGGTCACGAATCGCCATTTCCATCTGGCGGGTGGCGTTGGCGTTGAACTGACGCAACCGAATGTAGCCGATTTTGGAGCCGTCCGGCTGAATTTTTAGCTCTGATTTGACCGGGTTGATGGCGATGCGATCGCGAGTCAAGGCCACCTCCAAAATTTGATCTGGTTCTGGTCGTCGCACCTTCAGCATCACTTTGGTCCCCGCTGGCCCTCGCATCAGTTCAGCCGCCTGATCAAGGGTGAGATCTGTCGTTGGGGTCTGGTCAATTTGTAAGATCTGATCGGCCGTGCGTAGATCCGCTGCGGCGGCTGGAGACCCTTCAATGGGCGAGATCACCTCTAAGGGTTCAGTCTCGCCCCCTCGTGTAATCTGCAGACCGACCCCAGTGAGTTCGCCAGCGGTACTCGTTTGCAGACTCTCATACTGAGCCGGAGGCAAGAACCGTGTAAACGGGTCGTCTAGGCTCTTGAGCATGGCCTCAATGGCGGCGTAGGTTTGCTGGCTGTTATTGAGGGGTTGGGCTAGAGCCTCCCTGCGAACGGTACGCCAATCTTGATGATTAAAAGAACTGTCTACATAGGCTTGGTTGACCGCTTGCCAAGCTTCATTAAAAAGCTGCTGCTCCCCCGTAAAGGCGAGGGCGGGAGGTGCTGCGATCGCAAAGAGCAACAGGGACAAACAAAGAGACAGGAATCGTTGAGTCATACCAATAATTCTAACTAGATCTGCGCCGCTTGATCCCAAGGCATAAATACCTAACGAACATCCACGATCTTTTTGTGAAAGGTTCATACCCAGGGAGATATAGACTGTGTTACATTTTTTATGAAGAGCGATACATGTTCAGGAAGCGTTAGTTCTATGAGTAAAGTGTACGACTGGTTTGATGAGCGCCTTGAAGTTCAAGCGCTTGCCGAGGACGTCACCAGCAAGTACGTGCCCCCTCACGTCAACATTTTCTACTGCTTGGGAGGGATCACCCTCACCTGCTTCATCATTCAATTTGCAACTGGGTTTGCAATGACCTTTTACTACAAACCCTCCGTTGCTGAAGCTTTTAACTCCATTCAATACATCATGAATGAGGTGAACTTTGGCTGGTTAATCCGGTCTATTCACCGCTGGTCCGCCAGCATGATGGTCTTAATGATGATTTTGCACGTCTTCCGTGTTTACTTAACGGGCGGCTTCAAGAAGCCCCGTGAACTAACCTGGATTACTGGCGTTGTCATGGCTGTGATCACTGTTTCTTTCGGTGTGACGGGCTATTCTCTCCCTTGGGATCAGGTGGGCTACTGGGCCGTTAAAATTGTGTCTGGCGTCCCCGAAGCGATCCCTATTGTGGGTTCAACCATGGTTGAACTGATTCGCGGTGGTGCCAGTGTGGGTCAGCCTACCTTGACTCGTTTCTACAGCCTGCATACCTTTGTGATGCCTTGGCTAATGGCGGTGTTCATGCTGCTCCACTTTCTGATGATTCGTAAGCAAGGTATCTCTGGTCCCTTGTAAGCCCTAAGGCGCAGTCATACAGCTCTTCTTCTGGGCATGTTAGCGTTGCGCCCCTTTCCTGTATTTCTGAGCAACCTCTGACCCTAGCTGATAAGGAAATCACAAGTAGCCATGCCAAAAGTACTCAAGAAACCCGATCTAAGCGATCCTCAATTAAAAGCGAAACTAAAGCTGGGAATGGGCCATAACTATTATGGTGAACCCGCTTGGCCCAATGACCTACTCTATATTTTCCCGGTCGTGATTATGGCGACCTTTGCCCTCTGTATTGCCTTGGCGGTGCTTGATCCTGCCATGATCGGAGAGCCTGCCAACCCCTTTGCAACACCACTAGAGATTTTGCCTGAGTGGTATCTCTATCCGGTATTCCAGATTCTGCGTATTGTCCCTAGCAAGCTGCTGGGTGTTTTATTGCAGACCGCTGTCCCGTTGGGTCTAATGTTGGTTCCTTTCATTGAGAACGTCAACAAGTTCCAGAATCCTTTTCGTCGTCCTGTGGCTACGTCTGTCTTCTTGTTTGGAACCTTTTTTGCTCTATATCTAGGCATTGGAGCAACGCTGCCCATCGATAAGTCTTTGACTCTAGGACTTTTCTAAGTAGACATTTTCGCTTTTCAGTTCTGATAAAAAACGCTCTGGTCCCTAACCACCAGAGCGTTTTTTCGTGTCTTGATAGGATATTAATACGGCCCGAACATTGCGTTGGCGGGTGTCTCAACATCATCGCTATAGAAAAAATCTCGGATCATCACCAGCATCTGATCGCGGGTGATGACTCCAGACTGTTCGGTATCAAGAGTTGGGAAAATGAGAGGTGCATAAACGGGAGACACATTATAAACGCTGAGTAGCTGACCCCAGTTGTTTTGGTTGATACCATTCTCTCCGTCTGGTTTAAAAACATCAAAAACCATTTCCATGAGCGCTTTCACTTGCTGCTCATATTGCTGAGGGTCGTTCAGGACGATGTCGTAATAGTCGAGCCATTCAGCGATGGAAACCTGCTGGTTATGATTTTTATCAGCAACTTGGTCTAACCCTTTCCAGTCCAATTCGAGCTGGCTCATTAAGGCGACATAGCGCGGCGATCTCAACCCCCAATTTCTCACCCCAGCTAGCTTTTTAACAATGGTTTCAAAATCCTTTTTGCAGAGGTAGCCATTACAGCACTCGTCGTACATGCTAAATAGCTTCGTGAGTTTTCGGGTCTGTAGTTCCGTCAACATTCTGGTGATAGGCTCCTAGGGCTGAGATGCGATCGCGGTCTTATTTAAACGGGTCTAGTCACTGAACAGGTGATCAGACTCTAATTTTAAACTAAAGGTCGTTGTCAGGCTGATCGCCCCTGCTGCTGACCTGGCAGGTAAAGACGTGCAGGCGGTTACCAAAATTGAAACACTCGCTTACATCTTACAAATATCTGTTTAGGTTAAAAAGGAGCCAGAGTTTGACAGTCCCCCCCCCTGTCCTAGCTCCAGCCAATTTTCTGTTGTTTTTGATTGTGTGCTATGCGTTTGTCTGTTGTTTTGCTTAGTTTAATGGTGCCAATGGGATTGACTGCCATTGCGCCCCTTGCCATCGCAGATAGCGCTCCGCCAACCGAGCAACAGTCTGAGCAAGACTACCCGCGCGTTATTGCCGACACCGCCGCGATGGTATCTAACGCAGAGGCGCAAAAGCTAGCCAATCAATATGGTCTGCAGATTCTCAATCTCACCTGGGAAGATACGGGGCGCTATAAAAACTCAGCGGTGGGGCCGAACATCAGCGATATGACCATTCAGGTTCAGCATCATGACAAAGCCTCTGATACCTACAGCGTTAGCTTAATGCCGGTGATTCGCCATCCTAACTTTTCTGACAAGTCTGCCGACGTCAAACTCGACAACTTTGCCCTCAAGGTCGGCAATCAAAAAGGGGACTCACTGCAGCGCGTTCCGCTTCGTCGTCTGCTAGAGAATCTGCCCCAATACTTGAGCCAATCAGACTCATGGAAAGGGCCACGCAAGTCGTTACTGGCCCAAAGAGATACCCATGTTTTAGTGAGTGCCCAGGCCAGCTTTTTGCCGATTCCAAAGGCGGGTAAAGCGACCTTTAACCCGGTGCTGTTTAACTATCAGTCCTACGCAGGCGATCCTGCCGTCCTCACGATTTTAGCCACCCGCGAAGGGACCAGCGTGACGGTCATTGATAATAAGCGAGATGCCTTTGAGGCGGGTCAAAACTGGGGTCAACGTCTGTTTTTCAACAAAAAGGGAGAGCGGGCTAGCCTCACCGGCGAACGAGCCAGCGATTTTAAAGCTAGTGGAAGTTCATCGTGCACTCGTGCTTCTGAGGCGGCTGAAGAGGACGGTCTCAATATGGTGATGCTGATTCAGGTTCCCCTCAAGCAAAAACAGCCGCTTGGAGAAGCTTTGTTCTCGCCAGCAGAGCCTGTACCTGTATCCGGCAGCAAAGCGCTGATGGATCAAGAAAGTGACGTTGAAGCCGCAGTGATTGGTCACGGTGAGGTGGAAGGGCCATTCACTGAAATTGATGGCTTAGAGATTGAGCGAGATGCCAATCTGCCCATTCGGGTGACGGTACAGTTCTATAAAGCCACCAGCAATGGTGCGGTGTCAGAGGCCGATATGAAGGCCATTAACCAGCAAATTGCGCGAGTGTATGAAGATGCCGACTATGTTGGCAGTTTGGTCGTTGAGGGTGAAACGGGACGCCCCACGGAATATGAAGGGTCTAAGCAGCAACCTGCAAACTGGTGGGAGCTATTTTGGCAGCGTCACGAGAAGAATACAGGGCAAACCAAAGAAGAAGCTATAAAAATACTGCGTCAGCTCTTAGGCCGGGGCTGGATGCCGCAGTCTACGGCGGAACTAGAGAATGCGGTGGAAAAGCTTCCCTAGAGTATCCAATACTGGGATTTTCTAGCGTTGTAACCAGCCGGTTGCGATCGCACCTAAAATCGCAGCTCCAAAGGCCAGCCGATACCACACAAACACCCAGGTGCTTTGGCGCTGCAGATATTGCAAGAGCCATGCGATCGCCAAGTAAGAAAAGATAAATGCTGAGAGGATGCCGAACAGCAACGGAATCGCCGCATCAAGATGACCAATCACCTTGCGAGATTGAAACAGCGTTGCCAGCCCCAGAGTCGGCAACCCCAGCAAAAAAGAAAATCGAGCGGCCGTGTCCCTTTGCAGACCCAGAAAGAGGCCCGTGGTCAGCGTCGAACCCGACCGGGAGACACCGGGCACCAGCGCCAGCATTTGGCCTAACCCCACTAGTAGTCCGTCTTTAATTTCGAGCTGGTCAAAGCCTCGTTTGCGGCGACCGGCTTTTTCAGCAATGCCCAGCAGTATCGCCATGACGATGGATGCAATGGCAATCACAAAGGCACTTTCAGGGATCGAATCACGGAAGATAAACCCAATCGTTAGCGCCGGAACGGTGCCAATGGCAATGCCGAGCAGAATTTTCCATTCTTCTCGCTGCCAGTCTTTTTGCTGGTAGGCCGCCCACGAGCCAGAAAGAATGGTCTTCAAATCAGACCGGAAATAGAGCAGCACCGCGATCACACTGCCAAACTGAATAGCATCTACAAAATACTTTTCGCCTAAATCGTCCCAACCCAGTGCCTGCGTCACAATCAAGAGGTGGGCCGTACTGCTAATGGGTAAAAATTCCGTAATGCCCTGGACTAGCCCCAATAAAATTGCCTCTAGTGACGCTTGCACAACGCTCCGGGGAGCCTCGGTAGTCGCATCTGTTGCCAAGGTAATGGGTGCTGTAGCCCAGTTTATCCAAGGATTGTTGATTATTGCGTTTGACAGGTTTAGCCCTACCCCAATCATGGATGTATCCCTATTGCTCTTGTTGTGAGATGCCTTTGTAATTTAAGCATTCAGAGTCACATCTATGCTCATAAACCCTGCTGGAAGTAAGAAACATCTTCAAAGTTTTTCTATTTGCCCAATTAGAAGCTCTAACACCAATCAAGCTGAGTTAATAGCGCCCTTGTGCCCATCACCCATTGCTTGGCTGCACTGGAATGTCGAAGTGCAATACATCTTCTCGGTCTCCTAGCTGAGTATAGAGCGAGATCGCAGGCTCATCTTCGAGATCAGCCTGGACAAAAATAACATAGGCCCCGCGCTCTAGGGCAATCTCTTGCAGCGTTTGGATAAGTGCGGTGGCGATGCCTTGGCGTCGGTGTGCGATCGCAACCGCTAAATCATAGATATAGATTTCACTACGTGCCTGTTCAAATTTTTGCAGCTCGTAAGCCACGAGACCACCTACCACTTCGGTTTGCTTCAACGCAGCTAGTGCAATGCAATGTTCTTGTTTGAGCAGTCGCTGCAAATAATCTGTTTGCGGTGGCGCACTGCAGTAGGTTTCTGCTTCATCGAAAGCATCGCCAAACAACTTAAGTAAGGCTCTCATAACTTCAATCTCTTTAGCAGAGAGGTGAGAGATGCTGAAAGGGGGCATTGAACTCATCATCGGAAAAACGAATATAGGGTCAGGTTAACGCTGAAAGATATCAGAGGGTCTGTTAAAAATAAACGGATATCTCACTAAGCGATATTAGAGTTTATGAGCTTGGACACAATGGATACAGATGTAGTAGTCATTGGCAGCGGCGTCGGTGGCCTTTGCTGTGCCGCGATGCTGGCCCGTTATGGCTTTAAGGTAACCGTGTGCGAGAGCCACACCATTCCTGGAGGCGCGGCCCATGCTTTTGAACGCGATGGGTTTAAGTTTGATTCAGGGCCGTCGCTGTATTCCGGGTTATCCTACAGCCCTTCGTCAAGTCCACTGCGCCACGTTCTTGATGCCATTGGCGAAGATTTAGAGTGGAAAACCTATGATGTCTGGGGCTGTCATCTCCCAGAGGGAAGCTTTAATAATCCCATCGGTACCGATCAGTTTGATGACGTATTAGAGCAGTTTCAAGGTCCACAAGCAGTTGCGGAATGGCATCGCTTTAAACAGGTGATGGCCCCGTTGGCAGAAGCTGCGATCGCAATTCCCCCTGCAGCCTTTCGGGCTGATTTAGGCGTCGTCCAAACCCTAGGTCGCTTTCTACCGGAGCTGTTGAAGCAAACGAAGTATATTCGCCAGCTCACTGGACCCTTTAGTCGTATCTTAGGCCGCGAGATCAGCGACCCCTTTATCCATCGCTGGATGGATATGCTGTGCTTTTTGCTATCCGGCTTACCCGCCGACGGGACCATTGCTGCTGAAATGGCCTTCATGTTTGCCGAGTGGTATCAGCCCAATATGGTCCTTGACTATCCTGTGGGTGGGGCCGGTGCCTTTGTTGATACCCTCGTTCGAGGATTTGAGAAACACGGCGGTACGTTGTTGCTGGGCACCCATGTCGAGCAGGTATTAGTGAAAAATAAGCGAGCCGTTGGCGTCCAGTTACGCAACGGTCAAACCCTGCGAGCTAAACGGGCCATCGTCTCCAATGCTTCGGTTTGGGACACCCTCAAGCTACTGCCCCAGGGATCTGTGCCGCAGCGCTTTGTTCGGCAACGACAAGCCACGCCAGAATGCGAGAGTTTTATGCACCTCCATCTTGGGATTGATGCTGCCGGATTACCCAATGACTTGGAGTGTCATTACATTGTGGTCAAAGATTGGGATCTGGGGATCACGGCCCCACAAAATATTGTGCTGCTCTCGATTCCCTCGGTCCTCGATCCGTCACTCGCACCACCGGGCAAGCACGTCATTCATGCCTATACTCCCGGTAATGAACCTTTTGAGGCATGGAAGGGGCTGGACAGACACAGTGAAGCCTATGCTCAGTTGAAGCTGGAGCGATCTGAAGTCATGTGGAACGCCTTAGAGCGAGTGATCCCGGATATTCGCGATCGCGCTGAACTCACCCTCGTTGGCACTCCTTTGACTCATGGGCGGTTCCTGCGCCGCCATCATGGTTCCTACGGCCCTGCGATTAAGGCCGGTCAAGCCATTTTCCCTGGTCCCAAGACGCCACTGGCGGGGTTGCTCTGCTGCGGGGACTCTACGTTCCCAGGGATTGGCTTGCCTGCTGTCGCCGCCAGCGGCATGATTGCGGCGAATACCCTAGCAACTGTGCCACAGCATGTAGAGATGCTTAAAGAGATTGGCTGTCTGCGTTGAACGCGACAGGCAGGTTACCTGACTGCCTGACTAACCTATTTTATGCAGAGTAAACGATGGAAAGATTCAGGCTCTCCGGGAATTCGCGTGGTAGCCACTAGATATGGTGTTTAGGTTACGGCAAAAGTCTGATATCCATTGAGGTCAAGGGAAATCCTTTGGAACAGTCTTTCAATATTGAAAATAC
>JBHJNL010000209.1:0-27953 GCA_050330855.1 Thermosynechococcaceae cyanobacterium
AGCTATAATCCCCAGGTGGTCAAGGTCGTGGATTTGCATCGGCAGGTGCTCTAAAGCTTTGTAAAGAAGACTAACAAATTATTCCTAAAAACTCTCAACTAACCTGCGGAATGTCCGTTAAAGAGCAACAGTTAGAATGAAACAGCCCTGCCGCTACGCTAGCTAGTCATGGACGCTTGGGTGCGCTCTTGCACCACAGAGGCTATGAGACGGCTGCAGTCGTCAGGGCATCGTTCGCAATGGCTATTTACCGTCTCGGACGATCACCACTGGCATCGGAGAAGTCGAAGTGAAGGTGCCCAAGGTCAGAGACCGACCCGGCAACAGTATCAAGTTCAATTCAGAATGCAATGGTTCGACAATCCTAGTGAGCCGCTAACTCAGTCAAGCGAGTTAACACCTTATTCGATCTCTCTGTAAAAGCCTTCATGCCTTCAGCATCAAAGCCTCGCTGGGCCATCAGCGCTAAGTCATAGACATGATGACAAATATCATTTGCCAGCTCACCAGACTGAGACTGACCACCTGACTGGACAATGCTGCCCTGACTGAGATTTGCCAAATTCTGAATTAGTGGGTGAGCCGTATTCACGAGCAGCGTATGCTCCGTTGGGAACTGGACGTTCTGCTGCTGCATCATCGCCATCATTTCCTGCATGCGGCGAGCAGACTCAGGCAGCAGAACCATTGCAGGCGGCGCACTCTGCTGATCACTAGACTTGAGTGCTTCAGTCCGAATCGTCAGACTAGGCTTCTCTAAAGACTTCTCAAACAGCGCCTTAATCGTATCCGTGCGAGTTTGGTTCGTTGTCGGATCAACAATCTCCGCCTCCGTACTCGTGTCGATCAGCGTTTCATCAAGTTCAGAATCCACACGCAAGAACTTCACGTCCGTATATTCCCGCTCTAGAAATGAGGTGAAGTGGGTATCAATAAACGCATCTAAGAACAGAACCTCTAAGCCCTGACTTTTATGGAGTTCGACGTAAGTCGCCTGGTTCGCCTCGTCATTGCAGTAATAAACTTTATTCTCGTGCCGTTCCTTGTTCCGCTCTAGGTATTCCTTAAGCGTGGTGTAAGCGGCACCGGACTGCTCTTCTTTCCAGGCGTCGTCGCCTTCAGCATTTTCTGTTGGAGCCGTAGGGGTTAGCTCAGCGGTGGTGCGGTAGATGAGAATATCTTCGACCTGTTGCTTAAACTTGTCGTTGTTAATCGCGCCAAATTTAACGAAGGTGCCGACATCTTGCCAACTGCTAATGTACTGCTTACGATCGTCGCGGTAGAGCTCCTTGAGGCGATCGCCAACCTTCTTGGCAATGTAGTCCGAGATCCGGCGGACAGTGCGATCGTTCTGCAAAAAGCTCCGCGACACGTTCAGCGGAATATCACTGCTGTCAATCACACCCCGCAGCGGCATCAAAAACTGAGGAATCACCTCTTCGCAGTTATCGCTGACAAAGACCTGATTGCAAAACAGCTTGATCTGGCCCTTCGTGACATCAATATCCGGCTTCAGCTTCGGAAAGTACAGGATACCGTTGACGATGAAAGGGTAGTCCGTATTGAGATGAACCCACAGCAGCGGCTCTTCTTCAAAGGGATAGAGGTACTTGTAGAACTCTAGATAATCCTCTTTTGTGAGGTTGCTAGGGGACTCCTTCCAAGGAGCTTTCTGCTTGTTGATCTGCTCATCGCCCAGCTTGATAGGGACGGGTAAAAAGTCGCAATAGGTCTTGATGAGCTGTTTGACCCGAGCCTCTTCGAGGTATTCAACCTCTTCTTCTTGAAGCGTCAGGATTATAGTGGTGCCGCGCTGTGTCTTCTCGCTGCTATCGATTGTAAACTCGGTACTACCGTCACAGGACCAATGCACCGCTTCAGCCCCTTCTTTATAAGAGAGCGTTTCAATCTCAACGAGAGCAGAAACCATAAACGAGGAGTAGAAGCCCAGGCCAAAGTGACCGATAATCGCTTGGTCACCGCTGTTCTTATATTTTTCGACAAACTCTTCAGCGCTAGAGAAGGCGACTTGATTGATATATTTTTTAACTTCATCAGCGGTCATGCCGATGCCGTTGTCGGTAATAGAGAGCTGTTTCTTGTCTTTATCGATAGCTAAGACAATCTCTGGCTCTTCTAGGTTGCCGGAAAACTCATCCGACATTGAGACCATTCTCATCTTCTGAATGGCGTCAACCCCATTGGAGACCAGCTCCCGCAGGAAAATCTCATGATCTGAGTACAGCCATTTTTTGATAATCGGGAAGATATTCTCGGTATGGATCGAGATTTTGCCCTGTTCCAGCGTTGTCATAGCGGTAATGTCAGTCTCAAGGTCAGTTACTAAAATCATGCGATGTTTTCGGCCAATCAGCCAGCGCCAACTAAGGTGAAATAGCCGTCATGCTTTGATTCGGTTTTCCCCACTTCGGGACGAGGCGAACCGTACTGCTGCATCCTATCGCAATTGAGCAGTCTGCATTCTGTTTAACCTTTGCTTGGGATGCTATGTCTAAACTATCGCCGTGATCTTGATAAGGTTGCCTATATTTCTGCTTTTCATGCTGCACAATAGACCTGTTGGTTAATAGCAGGTAAGTAGGTGGAGATAATTAAACGTTGCCCTGAAGCCCAGAAAGCCCTGCTGCATCGTGATCGGGATGTTGATTAGTTTGAAGCATCTACTTATGAGTTTTATTTCCCAACAGGTCTATTATTTATAGGTGTAAGTCACCCCAAATCGCAGCTTCCGTCGTTTTAGGCCGACAACCGGTTGCAGGCAACCTGATCTCCGAGGTGGCTGCGCCAGTTCTAAATGGTATAGACGTGATTCAAGCGAGTCTATATGGTCTGAATTTCCCCAGCATATTGACTACACCTGCCTACTCAGGTTGAGATAATTCAGTCGATTCAGATTCTGGGATAAGAACCAGTCCACGATAGACTTGCTCGATCGCGAAACTGAGATTGATACTTTGTAGCTCTACGATATCGCCTTCTTTGTAATTGATAATAAGCCATTCACCGGCATCATTCTTGTGATAAAGATCCATCTCGATACGGGTAGAACTGACTAATAGATAATCTCGCAAGACAGGGTTATGGCGATACATTCTAAATTTACCGCCTCTGTCATAGGCTTCGGTGCTGTCGGACAGAACTTCAACGATTAAGCACGGGTAGGTAATATATTGAGTGGTGGTTCTATCTCGGTCATCACACGTTACGCTAACATCGGGATAGGTATAGTTACTCGTTCCAGCAATGTTAACTTTCAGGTCTGAGTTACCCGTTTCGCAGCGACTGCTCTCTAGGTGATTAGCGAACAAGGTGATAAATCTGACGGAAATTAAGCTGTGGTTTTTGCTGCCACCACTCATTGCATAGACTTTGCCTTCTATATACTCATACTTTTCTTGTTGCTTTTCTTCCCAAACGAAGTATTCTTTGGGGGTAAGCTGAGGCTGGTTCTGTTTTGCCGCGATCATGATTCGTTCGCTTATCGACTCTGCCCTCTCATGCTAGTTCAGGGAGGCATTGGTGTGCCAATCACTGATAAGGAGCCAATACATCTTTATCTGAGTCGCTTGCAGGGCCAGATTTTATTTTCTACAGGAATGAGAATAGCGTTATCTATATAATACGCAGGATATGATATCTCTACCTAGAGCAACGGTAGGGAGTTGCCAGACAAGATACCCTGGGTGTAGCTTCTCTAGAAGTAGAGAGAAAGGTGTGATTCAACGAGGTAAACTATGACGGTTGCGATTACTAAAGGTAGGCGCAGAGCCATTGCAAAGCATTTCAAAGAAGCTCGCTTCTTTTCGGAAAACAGCATCTAAGTGGCAGAACTCTATCCTTTATTGAAGATTTTCTAGATCGGCTAGATCTTGAAGCCTACCGGATGCTTTTTTGTTCTTTTTAAGATTTTCTAGATCGATGAATTGAACGGGAATCTCATTAACAATAATTTCGAATTTTGAACGAAAGCAGGTCTCAAAATCCACCCCATCTGGGGTCGTAATAATATCAATACGATTGGGCGGATAACCCAATTGAATAACTTGATCAGGGGATTGGAAGTCTTGGGAGGTTAAGCCAAGATTACCAAAGCCAAATTGATGAAGGGCTGTCATCAGACTCTCTGCATTCTCTGGCGTCATTTGTACCCAGACATCAATATCTTTTGTGTAGCGCGGGTGTCCATGAATAGCGACGGCATAGCCGCCTATAACCAAGTATTTAACTCGATGTTCGTTTAATAATTTTATAAACTCTTTGAAGTCTTGGTTCAGCATCTTTGTGTCTATATTGATGATACTCTTGGCGTACTTGCTCTAGGGCTTCTAGGCGTTTTGACGGGGGCTGATCTTGCCAGTAGAGAAAGTCACTAGTTTGTTTTTTGGTGGTGGTTTTATTGACAACTTTTTCCATAGAACTTGATCTTTGAATTTTATGATTTATACTAATTTTTAAGGGCGAGCCTACCTTGATTCATCTCCTTCTGGCTAAGGGTACGAAACAGTCATAAGCTTGACTTTCATAGAAGACTAAAAAATCAATCGAGATCCCAGATATTTGTTAATTTAGCGACATACTCTTCTTGAAAGCGTTTGACAATCTCTGGGGTCCAAGTATTTTGATTTAAAACTCTCGTAGTAATTGGGTATACGGGTGCCCCTGATTTGCTCATAAAGTATTTTTCTTTCTTTTCAGAGAAATCATAATTTTTGGCTCGCGCATTAGCTTTTCCTGACAAAAAAGCTAAATTTCCTAAGTGATGTACCCATTGTTTTATCTCATTAGGGTCTGTCCAATCTCGTAGCCACTGACTATCTTTGCTTGGATTCTGAGGAAGGATATGTTCAATAGTAGGCTTGTCATTGAGACTAGGACTTCTTCCGCCGTCTGCTAATGCGGAATCGAGTCGTAAAAGTACATAAGTTCCAAATGGTTTGACTCTCTTTTCGTAGATCTTGCCTTTGAGAGCAGTCACTATCCTATAGCGATATGTTGGGGTAATAGAATCATGCGCTTTGGTAATGGCTTGTTCAGTGCCCTCCTTAATAGAATTAATCAGGTCGTAAAAAATATTCTCTCTTTCCTTGCAACGAGGAATTCGCGCAATCATTAGTCCAGCAGCTAAGCGCTCTAACTGCGTCAAAAATCGCAAAGTCAACTCAGAATCATTAGGATACTTGACCATGAAATAGATAGCAGATGGCATCCAGTCGTTATTATCAACTTCATTGAGCCATAGACAAAGATCTCTGATTTTACTTTGATGCTCTTCATTGTTGCAACTAAAGTTCCCTTTTCTTATGTGTTCAAAAGCATCAGAACTAGGCTTGAGAACCTCATCAATAAACTCAGCAGATTGGTACTGAGGTAGAATCTCTTTTCTATATGATTTTAATAACTCGGAATATTTATTTTGGTTTAAAATAAAACTGCGAATAGTAAAAAATAGCCTCTCGAAATCTCCTCGACCTAAATCAGATTCTTCGATATCCCAGATTTGAGTATACTTACTACGAAGATCTGGTTCTATTTTTCCGATTATTTCTGACTTTAGAACATCGTTGGGCTTGAGGTTGAGGCCTCTTGAATTTATTGTTGAGAAGATTCGATATGCTGAATCAAAATCCTCAGTAGAAATCGTGACTAGATAGCAGTTTTGTGTGATCTTTGTCAAGAGATGTATCAACCAATCGGATAGCTCAACATCATCAGGCTTATGTAAATTTTGCTCTAAGAGATAGCTAACATTTTCAATCAGACTGAGCTGACTATCGGTCTTGTCAAAGATATCTAATTTGGTCATTTCTTCAAGCTTGCTACCTTCTCGAATCCATTTTCCGAAGAAGTCATCATCGACATCTCTTAATCTGAGCGCAGGGATTTTATCGTTATATGCATCTATCTTCTCGATAAGTTCTGACCTGATTCGATTACTTCTAGATTTGTCAGGTAAAAGATGACAAATAACTGAGAAGATTAAGGTTAAAGTTGTGATTCTTTGTTGCCCATCAACAATATCTGATTTTGGCTGCCCATTTTCCTTGATTAAGACGACGCTTCCCAAGAAGTAGTCAGCATCATGATCTGTGCTGCCACCATAGGGAAATGCACCAGAAATATCATCTAATAGACTAGAGACTTCATTGATTGTCCAGGAGTATGGACGCTGATAGTCAGGTATCTTGAACTTATATCTGGCTTGTTTGTCTGTGGAAAAAAGCTCTGCTATCTTATGATTATTTACTTGAACTTCTGACATATACTGAAGCCTTGCTAGAAATATTGATTTTTGCGAAAAATATTAAGTAGAGAGGTTCTTTGTTTGAATATTTATTGCATTGAGTCAAAGAAGTTGAATGGTTTAGACTGGATGCTTCGAAGCAAGTAGCTTACGCTTGATAGAGCGTGAAGATCGTTTGTCTCTACAGGACATATAACGACTCAGGATTATGATTCCCACTGAATTAGTTTAATGATCTATCTTAGCTGATGTAAATCCCAGTTTTTATTCAAGCTGCTCAAGTTGTTGAAGCAAAATCGCTTCTGCATCAGCTTCTGATAGTTGTTGCACATCAATCGAGGCTGGCTCCGTCTGGACAGGCTCATCCTCAGAATCAGTTGGGAACAGTTGAGTGAGAAGATAGTCTGTCAGTTTACCGAGCGTCGGGTAATCATAAATTACTGTTGAAGGCAGCGAACGTTCTAGCGCAGTCTGTAAGCGATTCCTTAACTCAACTGTGGTTAGTGAGTCTAGCCCCAAGTCTGTAAATCCAATATCAGGATCGCATCCCTCCTCCCCATCAACCCCCAACAACCGAGCCACCTCAGACTGCAAATACTCCATCAGCAAAGCCCTGCGATCCGTTACCCTCTCCAGCTCACTTAACAAATCCGACCCAGAAGCTTTCTCTATCCGTAATTCAGACCAAAACGCAGTCAGACCAGCAGGAACCGCCCACCGAGATTCATTGATGGGCAGAACCCCCACCTGCGCCCATGACTGGCGCAGCAAATAATCAAGCACCGCTAACCCAGTCTCAGGCTCAATACGCTCCATGCCTTCAAGACCACTATTGATACGAGTGGCTAAACCCAATTGGTCCCACGGTCCCCAGTTGATCGAGAGCGCAGGCAGCCCTATGTTTTGACGCGCCTGAGCCAGGGTATCTATCGCTGCACTAGCCGCTGCATAATTGGCCTGCCCCGCCGAACCCAGCAGCGAAGCCGCCGAAGAAAACAGAACAAAAAAATCTAAATCCAGATCAGCCGTGAGCTGGTGTAAGGTCCAAGCGCCATCTACCTTAGCCTTAAGGACCGATTCAAGGCGGTTCCAGGTTTGCGATCGCAGCACCCCATCATCCAAAACCCCCGCTGCATGAACAACGCCCAACAGCGGATAGTTCGCAGGAATCTGCTTAAAGACTTGAGCCATTGCCTCAGTATCGGCCACATCAGCCTGGACCGTTTCTACCATTGCACTAGATACTTTGAGGGCTTGTACCTGAGATCGTACCTTTTCCGTCACCCCACTGCGGCCCACCAGAATCAAATGCTTTGCCCCTTGATCAATCAGCCACTGAGCCACCAGCAATCCCAAATCACCTAAGCCACCCGTAATCAAAACGGTCCCAGTCGCAATGCGAGCCAGTGGATTTGAAGCCGCTTCAGGCGCGATAGGAATCACAGATTGCTCTACAACTACTTTGCCAATCTGCTTCGCCTGCTGCATATAGCGAAAGGCATCCACCACCTTGGCGGCGGGGAAACTGCGGTGGGGCAGAGGCTTTAGGGTGAGCGGCGCAGCGTTTTGGAACTGGGCGATTACCTCCTGCAGAAGCGATCGCGTTTTCTCTGGCTCTCGCTCCATCGTCTCCATTAAATCAATAATGGAATAGGTTAAGTCAGGTCGCTGTTGAGCCACTTGCTCTGGCTCCCAAATTCCTTGCTTGCCAATCTCTAAGAAATGACCGTTGTGGGTCATAACTGCCAGACTCTGGGGAATAAACTCCCCTGCCAAAGAATTAAGGACAATTGTGACGCCCTTTCCCTTCGTCAGAGTCTGGATATCCTCGACAAAATCTGCGGTGCGGGAATTGAAAATGTGTTGGATATTTTGCGATCGCAACCAGTCCCATTTCCCCTCAGAAGCCGTGGCAAAAATCTCGGCCCCTGCCTGCTGAGCAATCTGAACCGCCGCCTGACCCACGCCGCCTGCGGCTGAGTGAATGAGGATGCGATCGTCGGGACCAATCTTGGCGAGATGATTGAGGGCATAGTGAGCCGTCATAAAGGCGACCGGGATTGTGGCGGCTTCCGGGTCGCTCAACGATTTTGGTTTAGGGGCAAAAAAAGACGTGGTGACGTGTTGGGAGAAGGCTGGGGATGCTATGGCAACGACCTCATCTCCGATCTGATAGCCACTGACACCCTCACCAAGGGCCACAATCTTCCCCGAACATTCGAGGCCCAGCGGCCCCGGATCGCTGGGATAGAGATCTAGCACATTGAGTACATCTCTGAAATTCAGCCCCGTGACCCGCACCTGTATTTCGACCTCTCCTGGTTGGGGCTGACGCCGAGCTAGCGGCTGCCAGCGAAGATTTTCTAACGTGCCTCGTTCCGTAATTACTAAGCGGCTCGATACCGCAGCCTGTAGGGTTTGTCGCTGCTGTTGACGCTCAGAGCTAATCTGAGCTGATATGAGTCGAGCTACAAATCTGCGATCGCCACGCCACGCCACCAGCGGCTCTGGTTCACCCCCACAAATCTCAGCCCAGAGCATTGAATGCTCATCTCTCAAGGACTGCCTACCGTGAGAAACGTTCAGCTCTGCATTCGCCCCCCTCCCCCCCCAATCCTGGGGAGAATACTCCAACAGTTCGCTACTCTCACCTGAAGCCTGGAGAGAGTGAGCCAATCTTTCGCGACTCTCCCCCCAAACGTGGGGAGCCGGGGGGGCTAGCGCAACCCCTTCGGCGTTTCCCAAGCCAGTACCCAAAACCAGCGGAGCCAAATCAACCACCACCGCATCAAATTCAGGATGCTCCAGCGCCAAAGTCTTCACCATTCCCCACAGCGGTGCCTGCATCAAACCCACAGGATGAAGCTGCTCATCGCCAACGCGCTGAGTCCCTTTTGTCACAAACCACAGCCTCGGCAGAGTCGTCCCTTTCAGTAAACCCTGAATTAACGTTAACGCACTCCCGCAGCTCTTTTGCAGTGCGGCTGAGGTCACCTCGTTTCCTTCAACAGCATCTAAGCTCCACAAATGAATGACACCGCGCAAGGGCAGTGACTGAGCCTGAAGCGTCTCTAACAAATGCAGTAACGCCTGTGGATCTTGCGGATCAATCTGATGGATGGAGCTAGCTGACGGAGCACCTGGACTGACCAGAGTAACCTGCTGATCCTGTTGGGTAAGACAATTCGCAAGCTGCTGCCCAATTCCACCTTGGTCAGCGAAAATCAGCCACTGCCCCGGCTTCATTGCAACCGCTTCACTACGGATCTCTTTTAAGCGCCAGTCCACTTGATACAGCCAGTTTTGCCAGGGCTGCTGCGTTTGGAAAAGCGATGGCCGTAGGCCGGTCGAAGACCATCGCACCCCTAGCTTCTTTGCCACTAAGCCCGCGATCGCAACCACCTGCTGCCCGTCAGGACGATAGAGCCTGACATCAGCACTCACCGTCTCAGCCACAGAGCGCAACTGCACATGGCTCCAAAGCTCTTGACTAGGGGAGGCGTAAAGGGTCAGCGCCTCTAAACTAATTGGTAACAGCGTAGAGCGATCTCCATCGGGCAGAGCTGCAAAAATAGCCTGACAGCAGGCATCGAGCAACACAGGATGCAAACAGTATTGAGCGTCTGCAAGAGAGTCTGGGAGTTGAACCTTTGCGAGCGCTTCCCCAGCGGTAACCCACAGGTCGACAATAGCCTGGAACTGTGGCCCGTAATTTAGCCAGATCGCTTGGCAGTCTGCGTAATGCTGCTCAACGGGCTTTTGCGAAAATTGCTGTTGCAGAGCGGCTAAGTCTATCGACGCTTCAGAGGGCAAGGTGCCTTTAACAATCGAGCCAGTACAGTGTCTTTGCCATGCATCACTTGAGGCGTTGCAGGCTTGACTAAAAATCTGGAAGCTTAGCCCCGTTTCCGTTTGTTCCACAACGGTTTGTAGATCAACGGTGCTTGTTAGGGGTAATGCCTGCTCAATGGCAATAGTGTTCAGCGTCAGATTGTCAGCAGAACCAAAGAATTTTTTGCCTGCCGCCAGCGCCATTTCTATAAACGCAGCACCGGGGAAAATGGGGGTTTGGTTGACCTGATGATCTTGCAAATACGCAGGCCGTTCAGCAGAAACTTGCGCCTGAAAGAGATGCTGCTGTAGCGGCGTAGAAATCGGCTGACCCAGCAGCGGGTGCCCAGAGGTTTTGGCTAACAAGGGCTGTGGCGGTGGCGGATCCATCCAGAAGCGTTTGCGCTGAAACGGGTAGGTGGGCAGTGAGATGCGGCGATAATCGAAGCCTTGATCTACGTTCTGCCATGCGATCGCAACACCCCGCACATAAAGCTGACCGAGGCTGGAGAGAATGACCTGCCAGTCGTCTTGTTGGGGGCGGAGGCTAGGGAGGTAGAGGGGGAGTTTTGAGTTCGGAGTTTTGAGTTCGGAGTTCGGAGTTTTGGATTGTGGTGTTGGATTGCTGGGGTGCTCAAGGAGAGATCGCGCCATTCCCAATAAAACTGGCTTAGGGCCGCACTCCAAAAAGATATCGATGCCCATCTGAGCAAGGGTAGACATGCTGGCTGCGAACTGAACGGGCTGACGGATATGGCGGCACCAGTACTCAGGCGTAGCAATCTGCTCTCCGATTCGCTCTCCGGTGAGATTAGAAATCAGATCAATCTGGGGTGGGTGATAGGTGACCTGCCGAGCAACCTGCTCAAACTCAGACAGCATCGGTTCCATCAGCGGCGAATGAAACCCGTGAGAAACGTTGAGGAAAGTCGTTTTAATATCCTGGACTGTGAGTGTTTCTACAATTTGAGCGATCGCAGTTCGTTCCCCAGACAGCACTAAACTTTCAGGACCGTTTATGGCTGCGATCGCAACCTCAGAACTTTCGTTATCAAGGAACGGAAGCACCGTAGCTTCATCGGCCATCACTGAAACCATCCCGCCATTCGCAGGCAGTGACTGCATCAAGCGTCCCCTAGCTGCCACCAGTTTTAAGGCATCCTCTAGGCTGAAGACCCCGGCAATGCAGGCGGCGACATATTCTCCGATACTGTGCCCCATCACGGCAGTCGGTTGAACACCCCACGATTGCCAAAGCTGGTAAAGGGCGTACTCAAGCACAAAAAGTGCCGGTTGAGTATGGGCCGTTTGATCAATCAGAGTAGCTGCTTGTTCCTGAGGGGCTGACAAAGGTTTATGCCCCTCACCCCCAGCCCCAAAGGGCGAGGGGAGCAAATCTTCTCTTGTTCCCTCTCCCAGAGGGAGAGGGCTAGGGTGAGGGGATTTCAATGGATATAAAACGTCTAGAAGGGGTGTCTGAAGATGCTGCTGTAAAATTTGGTCACAGTCATCAATGGCCTGACGGAAAATGGGCTGAGTTTTGTATAGATCCTGACCCATGCCAACATACCGTGATCCCTGCCCGGTAAAGAGTATGGCAATTTTTGGCGTTTTGCCTTCAATCTGCCCCTGATATCCATTGGCTTCAGTACCTGCCAACCCCGTTTCGAGTTGGTGGGTCAAATCGGTGAGGGAAGAAGTTGCGATCGCCCTCCTCCATCCAAAATGCGCCCTCCCCACATTCCGCGTAAAACAAACATCTCCCAAGGGCAACTCAGGATGAGCATGAAAGAAATCAGTCGATTTCTGCACCAGATCCTTTAGCGCCTGTTCTGTCTTTGCTGACAGCGTAAACAAATGAATGGGTCGATCAGTCGTCTCCGAGCGCTGAATATCAGGAGCTTCCTCCAAAATGGCATGAACATTACTGCCCCCAATGCCCAGGGAGTTGATTCCTGCACGGCGGGGAGTGTCCATCTCCGGCCAGTCCCGAAGTTGGGTATTGACGAAGAAGGGGCTGCGCTCAAAATCAATGCGCGGGTTAGGGGTCTCAAAATGCAGGCTAGCCGGAATCTTTTGATGCTGAATCGCCAATGTCGTTTTAATAAATCCCACAATACCAGAGGCAATATTGAGATGGCCCACGTTGGTCTTCACTGAACCAATGGCACAAAACTGTTTCTTTTGAGTCTCAGCCCGGAATGCTTGGGTTAACGCAGAGATTTCGATGGGGTCGCCGAGTTCAGTGCCAGTGCCGTGAGCTTCGACATAGCCGATGGAATCGGGGGCAACCTCTGCCATTGCCATTGCTTCAGCGGCAACCACGGTTTGTCCCTCAGCCTGGGGGGCGAGATAGCCCATTTTTTGTCCGCCATCGTTGCCGAGGGCAGAACCTTTGATGACCGCGTAGATTTGGTCTTGGGATGCGATCGCATCCTCCAGCCGCTTCAGCACCACCAGCCCCGCCCCACTGCCAAACAACGTGCCCTGAGCCTTGGCATCAAAGGCCCGACAGTGCCCATCTGGGGTCAAAATCATGCCTTCTTGATACAGATGCCCTACTTTTTGCGGAGAATGCACCGACACGCCCCCCGCCAACGCCATATCGCACTCGCCATTAATGAGGCTCTGGCTCGCCATGTGAATCGCCACCAGCGAAGTCGAGCAGGCCGTCTGTACGTTGACACTCGGCCCCCTGAGATTGAGCTTGTAGGAGACTCGCGTTGTCAGATAGTCCTTGTCATTTGCCACCGTCATCTGGAAGCCGCCCATTGAACTGAGGGTCAGCGTTTGCATGGGGTCGTGGGTATCAAGGCGATGGCGATTGGGGTAAACATTATTGAGCAAGAAGGTGTTCATTGACGCCCCGGCATAGAGACCAATGGAACCTCCGTACCCCCAAGGATCATAACCAGCATCCTCTAGGCTTTCCCAGGCGCATTCGAGCAAGAGACGCTGCTGCGGATCGATGAGTTCTGCTTCTTTGGGGGTGTAGCCAAAAAAGTCTGCATCAAAGGTTTCAATCTCACCGAGAATCGGACTGGCCTTAACGTAGTTCGGCTGCTGCAGTAGCTGCGGATCAACACCAGAAGCTAAGACCTCTTCGTCAGTAAAAAAGGTAATGGATTCGACGCCATCACAAAGATTTTGCCAAAACTGCTCTGCCGTCTCCGCTCCAGGGAATCGGCAGGCTAAGCCGATAACGGCAATATCGGGTGATTGAATTTGCCGTCGTTTTTGGCCCCGAGATCGCGCTTTTTCTAAAACTAGATCGCCCACAGTATCTTGACTAAGAAACGGAGCCAGCGCATCAATCGTGGGGTACTGGAATAACTCAACGACCGACAAGTCAACCTGCAAATGGCTCTGAATTTGACTGAGTACCTGAACTAACAGCAGCGATGTTCCGCCCAGCTCAAAGAAATTGTCGTAGATGCTGAGGTGCGATCGCTTTAGCACCCCCTGCCAAATTTCGGCCAACTGCTGCTCAACCTGATTGCGTGGCGGCTGGCGATCTGGCCCGGAAGCCCCCTGCAATGCCTCAAGCTGGCTCAAAACCTCTTTAAACTGCCCCGACTGAAACTGCTCCCGCAGTGGCTGATGCTGGATTTTACCCACCGCAGTTTTTGGTATTGCCTCTCTCTCAACGGGAATCAGGTAGTCAGGACTAATGCCCATCGCTAAACTGACGGCCTTACGAATCTGCTTGAGCAACACCACCCGTTCGGGTTCAGCAAATGAGTCAGGATGGAAAAAGATAGCAAGCTGATCGGTATCTTGATCTGAATGACTCACAGCACAGGCTGCTGTGAAAGAAACCGCAACGCCTTCCAGCTCTTCCACCACAGCCTCAATTTCGTGGGCGTAATAGTTGACGCCATTGATCACGATTACATCCTTTTCTCGCCCTGCGATCGTTAGGCGTCCCTGCTGCAAAAAGCCAAGATCTCCCGTCCGAAACCAACCATCGGCAGTAAAAATGTCGACTGTGGGCTGGCCGTAGTATCCAGCAGTGACCGTTAGCCCCTGCACCTGCAGCGCTCCAATCTGACCTTCTTCAAGCACTTGGTCATGGTCGTCAACAATGCGAATCGACACCCCAGGGATAGGTGTACCCACCTCGACAAACTCACGCTCAGCCGAGAATCGATGGGAATGAACAATACCCGAACAGGTTTCTGTCATCCCATAGCCGGGACTGACGGCGGTTTGCGCTAGCCTCGAAGGCTGCAGCAATTCTAAAAACCTCGCAGTAGTCTTGCCCACCACTGCTTCAGCCCCGTTCCCCATCCAGCGCATTGAAGATAAATCCCATTGTCGCTGTTGAATCTGCTCGGCTTGGTCATTGACTAAACCGTAGGCAAAATTAGGTGCCCAGGTGACGGTGGCCCGGTATTGCTCAATCAGGTCGAGCCATCTCAGCGGATTCTGCAGCACCAAGTTGTTATCGACCTGGATTTGCTGACATCCCAGCCAAACCTCTGTGAAATGGAACATGACGAGACTGGCGACATGTTCTAAGGGCATCCAGTTGAGAGTAATATCAGTGGCTGATAATCTATTAACAGAGGCCATGCCTGCCGCGCTCACGAGCAAATTCTGTGCCGATAACATCACGCCTTTCGGCATCCCCGTGCTGCCAGAGGTCATCAGGATGAGGGCTGGTCCTTGAGTGGCTTCTGTCATCCAGTCCAGGGCAAGGGGGCTTTCTCGGAGAGACTCTGCGATCGCAACCTGCACCCCCTCAGAACCCGCAGTCCCATTAGAGGAATCTAGTGCATGACGCTCAACAAACGCCTGCACAGACGGCTGCAGCTCCCGATTCGTCACAATAATGGGAGCCTTCAATAACTGCTGTGTCTGCAGTAATTGAGTCGCCTTCCGGTTAGGGGCAGCGTAGCTCAGCGCAGGGGCAAGGGGAACGGGAATAAAACCGCCTAAAAAGCAGGCCCACAGGAGTTCGATAAAAGAAGGGTTATTCGTGAGCTGCAGAATAAGTTTGTCCCCTGGCTGGGCACCGAGGGCGCTTAGACCACCCAGAATCCGTTGCGCTCGATCAAACACCTCAGCATAGGACTGACTCACAACGCCCTGCGGCTGGAGATAGGTAATGCCCGCTGATGTGAGGGCTGCACGTTCAAGAACCAAAGCCAGAGGCATCTCAACCCTGGCATCGGCTGATAAAGGGCCACCGTGACAAATGGCCGTGGGTCCGTGTACTTCTGCCTCGTGTTCCATGCTCTCTTACAGGACTTTCGCTCTATTCGGCGTAGACGGATACTCCTGGGTTTAGAGCCATACCCTACTCTCAAATCGCCCCTATCGGGAACTTAATGAGAACAAAGAATGACAATAACGTTGAACCCGACTATTTTGAATCGCTCCTACCTTGAATTAGAATAGCTTTGTTTTATTCGCTGGTCATTGATCCAAAATTTATCGCCCGCTATGGAGACAATAAAGCTACAGATATCTGATGAGACGCTACGAGATGGTATTCAGCAGGTCGGTCTTTTTTTGGATGATGAGGCGAAACACACCCTAGCCCAACTCATTGCCCAGACAGGAGTGCATCAGATAGCCTTGATGCCTGCGATTCATGAAAGTGAGTGCGCGCTTGTACGGAGCCTCATCGCTAACGGACTCCAGCAGCAGGTCGTGGCTTCAACCATGATGAGCCGCCAATATATTGACCAAGCGAAGCTTTGCGGTGTTCAGCAAATTATTTTGTTTCATGCCATTTCAGATCGCATTCTGTGTCTACGCGATCCAGAGATTCAATCGCACGAATTAAATGCAGACAAAGACCCCCCTAAATCTTTGCTTAAGGCTGCACGTTGCAGAATGGTCGAGAAAGTATTAGAAAATTTAAAATATGCGGCCGAAATTGGCTTAAAAATCAGCTTTGCGGCTGAAGATGCCAGTCGCGCTGATTTTGATTTTTTAGTGAAAGCGATTCGTGTCTTTCAACCCCACATCGATTATTTTTTGCTCTGCGATACGGTGGGGGTCTTAACCCCCGAAAAAACCTATATCTGGGTTCAGGATTTACTGCAATGCAGTGATCACGCCCCCTTGGCGGTGCATTTCCATAACGATATGGGGCTAGCACTAGAAAATACCATTCAAGCCGTTTTTGCAGGAGCAATGGGAATTTCTGGCACCTTTGGTGGCATTGGCGAACGGGCCGGCAATGTTGCGCTAGAACAGGTGTTGTTTGGCCTCAGAGCGCGGTTTGGCTGGGTGGTTGAAGGGATTGATTATAAAGCCCTTAATTGCGTTACCGATGATCTTGCCCAGCGCGGCATTCGAGCCAATCCACCCTACTCGCCGCAGTCACAGCGATTTGAAACCGGAATACATGTCAGCTCATTGCTGCGCGATCGCAACAGCTATTCCGTCTTCCCTCACAGTGAACCTGATATTTGGTACGGCAAATGCAGCGGTGCCAGTAATTTTCGCTATTTGTTTGAAACTCGTCTGCACCAATCCTTGACTCAAAAACAGTATGAGCAACTCCGGTCAGACATTAAGGTGCTAGCCATTGCAGAAAAGCGATCGTTTTCCACAGAAGAAGTATTGGCCCTACTCGAACAAGGGGTACTAAAGGTTCCCTAGTACAGCACTCGTTGTATGCTTTGAAACTACAGGAACCGTGGCTCTTGAAGAAAGCACACCAATCAACGACTATGACGCTGGAACCCATCGCAATTATTGGTATTGGTTGTCGCTTCCCTGGTGCAGCAGGACCAGAGGCATTTTGGCAGATGCTCAAAGATGGCGTCGATGCGATCACCGAAATCCCCAAGTCGCGGTGGGATATTGAACAGTTTTATGACCCCAATCACAGCACCCCCAATAAAGCCAATACGCGCTGGGGTGGTTTCCTCAACGAGATTGATGGCTTCGACCCGCAGTTTTTTGGCATTGCCCCCCGCGAAGTCGCCAGCATGGACCCACAGCAGCGCCTCCTGCTAGAAGTCACCTGGGAAGCCCTTGAAGATGCAGGCCAACTTCCAGACCATCTGCGGGGTTCAAAGACAGGGGTCTTTATTGGCGTCGGTACCCACGACTACTCGATCATGATGTGGCAAGATCCGGTCAATGACCCCTACGCCACCACAGGCACCGGAAACTGCATTGCTGCCAACCGCATTTCTTACGCCTACGACCTCAAGGGGCCGAGCCTAGCCATTGATACAGCCTGCTCGTCATCGCTGGTCGCAGTCCATCTAGCCTGTCAAAGCATCTGGACCGGCGAATCTACCCAGGCACTGGCCGGGGGCGTCAATGTACTGCTGCTGCCCACGGTTACGGTTGGGTTTGCAAAGGGGGGCTTCATGGCCTCTGATGGGCGCTGCAAGAGCTTTGATGCCAAGGCCGATGGCTATGTTCGTAGTGAAGGAGCCGGGATTGTGCTGCTGAAGCCGCTGGCCCAAGCCCAGGCCGCTGGCGACCCGATCTACGCAGTGATTAAGGGAAGCGCCGTCAATCAGGACGGGTTTAGCCATGGAATGGCGGCTCCCAATCCCAAGGCGCAGGCGGTGGTTTTACGGCAGGCGTATCACCAGGCAGGCGTTTCACCCGGTCAGGTGCAGTACGTCGAGGCCCACGGCACCGGAACCAAGATTGGCGATCCGGTGGAGATGGAAGCCCTAGGGGAAGTGCTGGTTGAGGGGCGTGCGAAGGGGGATGTGTGTGCGATCGCATCGGTCAAAACCAACATCGGCCATGCCGAAACAGCGGCAGGCATTGCGGGACTAATCAAAACGGCGCTGTGTATCAAACACCAACAGCTCCCGGCCAACCTCCATTTTGAGACCCCTAATCCCGCCATTGACTTTGAGCATCTTCCCTTCAAAGTGCAGACGGCGCTGACCCCCTGGCCCTCTAGTGCCCCTGCCCTTGCTGGCGTCAACTCCTTCGGCTTCGGCGGTACCAATGCCCATGTGGTGATGGCAGAAGCGCCCACCCAGAAACCACCCACGCCGGTTCAAACGCCGGTCCATCACACCTTCACCTGCTCGGCAAAAAATGAAGCCGCTCTAACAGAACTGGTACAGCGCTATCTCACCCTGCTTGAACAGCAGCCCGATCTCAATGATCTTAATGATCTCTGCGGCACAGCCAATCTCCGGCGCACTGCCTTCTCCCATCGGCTGGCTTTAGTAGCAGACTCGATAGAACAGTTGCGATCGCAACTCACCGCCTTCCTCACCGGCGAAGAGTCCCCCAATATCATCCAAGCCACCGCCACTCAAGCTCCCCCCCCTGCCTTTTTGTTCACCGGGCAAGGCTCCCAATACGAAGGTATGGGCCAAGACCTCTACCAAACCCAGCCCGTCTTCCGCAAAGCCCTCGATACCTGCAACGAACTCCTGCGCCCCCATCTAGACACCCCCCTCCTCGAAGTCCTGTATCCCTCCTTAAAAGTTCAGAAGAAGAAAACCAAAAAAACTCAAAACTCAAAACTCAAAATTCCGAACTCCGAATTCCGAACTCCGTTGGCGAAGCCCCTCCGCAGGAGGCACTCCGAACTCCGAACTCCCAACTCCGAACTTCTCGATCAAACCGCCTACACCCAACCCGCCCTCTTCGCCCTCGAATACGCCCTAGCCCAACTCTGGAAATCTTGGGGTATTTGCCCTGATATAGTGGCAGGCCATAGCGTCGGTGAATATGTTGCCGCCTGCATCGCCGGAGTCTTTAGTCTCAAAGATGGCCTCCGGCTGATTGCGGCACGGGGACGCTTAATGCAGGCGCTGCCCAGCGGTGGTTCGATGGTGGCTATTGCTGCCAGTGAAGCGCAGGTAAAAGAGCTGCTTGCCAATCAAAGAGGCGTGACGATTGCAGCGATTAATGGTCCACAAAGTTTAGTGTTGTCTGGGAAAGGAGATGCGATCGCAACCCTAACCACCCAGCTCACTTCTGCAGGCTTCAAAACAACCCCTCTCCAGGTTTCCCATGCCTTTCACTCGGCCTTGATGGAGCCGATGCTGGCGGAGTTTGAACAGATTGCCCAGCAGATCACCTTTCACGCCCCTAAAATTCCCCTGGTGTCGAACTTGACGGGTGCTTTAATCACCGAAGAAATCGCCACGGCAGACTATTGGTGTCGCCATGTGCGAGAACCCGTCAGGTTCCAGGCTGGCATGGACACCCTGCACCAGTTGGGATATCGCACCTTCGTTGAAATGGGACCAAAACCGATCCTCTGTGGCATGGGCCGTAATTGCCTGCCCCAGCCCGAGAACCAGTGGCTACCCAGCCTCCGCCCCGAGCACCCCGCTCAGCTTTGGCGCAGCATCGGTCACCTCTATACCCTGGGTGCCCCAGTAGATTGGTCCCAACTTTACCCCAGCTATCAGTACCTACATCTGCCCACCTATCCCTTTCAGCGGCAGCGCTTTTGGTGGGAGGTTGCTGAACTGCCGGGGATGAGAACACAACCCTGGTCCGTGAATGGTCATCATCGGTCAGATGAACATCCCCTTTTGGGGCAAAGGCTTTATCTGGCAGGCTCTTCTGAAATTCGGTTCCAGGCTCCAGTCAGTGCAAACAGTCCAGCCTATTTAGATGATCACTGTTTATTGGGCCAAGCCGTCTTCCCCGCCACAGCCTATATCGAAATGGCGCTGGCAGCAGCTCAACAATTGTTTGAGGGAAGCGCGATCGCCCTTGAATCCTTTTCTATTGAGCAGCCCCTTTTACTAACGGCAGACCATATACTGCAGTGTGTCTTTATGCCGGAAGACAGTGCCTACCGCTTCGAGCTGTTTAGCATTGCCTCTGAGAAAGCAACTCCCGGATCCCTTCGCCATGCCACAGGTCGTATTGTTGCCGACGAGAACATCGCAACTATTCAGAATCTGGGGGCGCTGCAGGCAAAGTACTCTATCGCCATTGATGTTGCAGAGCATTATCAACAATTACAAGAACAGGGGCTAGAGTACGGGCCTTGTTTCCAAGGCATTCATCAGCTTTGGGCGCAGGATGGACAGGCTTTAAGTCAGATTCGTTTACCTGAGTCAGGGGTGGAGGCTGAGCGTTATCAGATTCATCCAGCCTTGTTGGATGCCTGTTTACAAACGCTAGGGGCTGTGTTTCGCGGAAGCGAGACGTATTTGCCCGTAGGATGCGATCTCATCTTCTTCAACCAATCTCCAGGCACTAAAGTCTGGTGCCACACCCAGCTCCAGCCCACGAACGGTTCACCCGCACGCCTCAAAGCTGACTTACAGCTCATGGATGAGGCTGGCACCCTATTGGTGCAGATCACCGGATTAACGCTAAAGTCCGTCAGTCCTGCCTCTCTCCGGCAACTGGTTGGCAAGCAAACGCAACTTAATCAATGGCTCCATGAACTCCGTTGGCAACTCCAGCCTTTAGCGATTCCCTCTAATGCAGCCCAGACCCAGCATCAATGGCTGATTTTTGCTGACCAGCAGGGATTGGCCCAGCAGATAGCCCATCGCCTAGAAGAACAGGAAGATCAATGTGTTTTAGTCTATCCTTCCTGCTGCTTAGACCTGCCCACAGATGCTCATACTGTTGACCCTGCCCACCCTCAAGACTTTCAGCAGCTCTGGCAGACATTAGTTGCAAACGATCAGCGTCCCGATCAGATTCTCCATCTGTGGAGCCTGGATAGTGAGAGTTGCGATCGCACCCAAGATCTACAGCAAGATCAACTACAAACCGGCGGTTCCGTGCTGCATCTTGTACACACGATTGCTTCGGAAGCCTCGCCACCCAAACTTTGGCTGATCACCGCTGGGGCGCAGACTGTCACAGAGCCACTGGAAGCGCCTCAGCAGGCAACTTTATGGGGTCTGGGCCGGGTGATTCGCCTAGAGCAGCCAGGAATAAACTGTGTCTGTGTGGACTTAGATGCGGAGCCTTCTAAGGTGAATCTAGAAGCTCTCGTTCAGAATTTGCGACAGCCCGATGATGAGAATCAAATTGCTTTTCGGGGTTGCGATCGCTACGGTGCCCGCCTCGTTCCCAATCATAAAAAGAAAGGTGCCCAGCGGCCAGACGGAGCTTTCCGCCTTGGCCTCACTGAGTATGGCGTCCTCGATAACCTTGCCCTACTCCCTGCAGAGCGCCATTCTCTAGCATCCACCGACGTTGAAATTGAGGTTTGCGCTTCAGGCATTAACTTCCGCGATGTTCTCAACGCCCTCGGAATGCTAAAGCCCTACCTCGAAAAAATGGGGTTTGCTCAAGCCACTGATGTTCCTTTCGGCGGCGAATGTGCAGGCAAGATCGTCGCGGTCGGCTCCGAGGTAAAACACTTAAGAACTGGAGATGCAGTGATTGCGGCCCAAGCTGTGGGTAGCTTGGGGCAGTTTGTCACCGTTGATGCTCGGTTTGTGATTCCCAAGCCAGAACGAATTAGTTTTGCAGAGGCAGCCACTTTACCCACCACGTTTTTGACGGCCTACTATGGCCTGTGTCATTTAGCCCAGATTAAGAGGGGCGATCGCATCCTCATCCACTCCGCTGCTGGTGGCGTCGGTCAAGCTGCGGTTCAAATTGCCCAGCAGGTCGGGGCCGAGATCTACGCCACCGCCAGCCCCGGCAAATGGCAATTCCTCAAAGACATGGGCATCCAGCACGTCATGAACTCCCGAACGCTGGAGTTTGCCGATCATCTGATGGCCCTCACTGACGGGAAAGGGGTTGATATTATCTTCAACAGCCTCAACGGAGACTTTATTCCCAAAAGTTTAGAAACCTTGGCCCCTCAAGGGCGCTTCGTAGAAATTGGCAAAATCGGCATTTGGGATGCCGATCAAGTCACCCAACTTCGAGCAGACATCACCTATTACCCCTTTGATTTACTAGAAGTCTCTCAACAAGATCCGGGCCTAATTGCTGCGATGTTGACCCAGTTGCTGAGCCAGTTTGAAAGCGGCGAACTGGTCCCCCTCCCCCACAAAGTTTTTCCCATTGAAAAAGCAGCGGATGCCTTCCGCTATATGGCCCAGGCCAAGCATATCGGCAAGGTCGTTGTTACCCTAGGCCAGCACAACTCAGCCGGTATCCGAGGCGATGGCCTCTACCTAATTACCGGCGGCTTGGGCGGATTAGGGCTAGAGGTCGCCCAATGGCTCGGTTCGCAGGGGGCCAAGCAATTGGTTTTAGTGGGGAGGCGATCGCCTTCTACCGCAACGCAAGAACAGATACAAGCTCTGGAACAATCTGGAGTTCAAGTGCAGGTGGTGCAAGCCGATATCTCTCAACGAGATAATGTTGAGCGATTGTTGGCTCCATATCATCACGCTTTGGCATCCATTTTAGTCGATAGCTCAGGTATTGCATTGGCCCCCCTAGCCCCCCAATCCTGGGGGGAAACAAGCCAAAATCTCTATACTTCCCAACAATCAAGAGATCAGGAGAGCCAACCTGGTATCAATCAGACTCAATCAGATTCCCAAAGCAAAACACCCCAATCCTACGCGACTCTCCCCCCAAAATTGGGGGGCCGGGGGGGCCAACGCAGCGCTCAACAGTCCTACGCTGAACGCTCTCTAAACGGCCAGCCACCCCTAAAAGGAATCTTCCATGCCGCAGGCATCCTAGAGGACGGCATGCTCCAAACCCTAAATTGGGAGCAGTTCTCCACCGTAGCCGCCCCCAAAATCACCGGAACTTGGCATCTCCATCAGCTCACCCAAGACTTAGAACTCGATCACTTCGTTTGCTTCTCTTCCATGGCATCTCTGCTCGGTTCTCCCGGCCAGGGCAACTACGCCGCCGCTAACGCCTTCATGGATGCCCTCATGCACCTACGCCACGCCCAAGGACTACCGGGCCTTAGCATCAACTGGGGACCGTGGGGCCAGGCTGGCATGGCCGCACAGCTTTCTGCCCTTGATCAGCAGCGTATGATCGATCAAGGCATCGAAGCCATTTTGCCAGAGCAGGGTCTCCAGATTTTAGAAGAGCTATTAACTCAATCGTCTGCTCAGGTCGGAGTGCTACCGATTGACTGGTCGAAGTTTATTCCCCAGTTACCAGAGGCGGTGGCGGTTCCCTTCCTAGAGCAGGTCCGACCAGTGTTGGCAAAGCAAGGGCCGTCAGAGCTGATGCGGCAGTTGATGGGGATTGAGAGTTGCGATCGCATCCCCCTCATCCAAGAACACCTCCGCAACCAACTGGCTAAAGTTCTGGGCTACAGCTCCGCAGATCTTATTGAACCCCAAGATAACTTCGCTGATCTCGGTATGGACTCCCTAATGGCGGTGGAGTTTAACAACCGACTCCAGAAAAGCTTTAACCGCACCATTTCGCAAACGACCCTCTTTGACTATCCCACCATCGAATCTCTGGCAAAGCATCTGAGCCAGTTTATTGAGACTGAAGCTCTCTCTGCTGCTGCCTTAGAGCAGCTTTCACAAAAGCCAGAACAACCTGGACTAGCCCAGCCCTCAAAGCCATCGGTTGAGGCGGTGAAGAACGTGGCGATAGCTGTTGGCGAAGCCTATCCGAAAGATATCGGTCGGCGGTCGAGCATCGCACCGCCTCCTAAAACCCCAACGCCTCAACCGACCCCGAAACCTGCCGATCTGTCATCGACGCATGTCTTATCTGAGATTCCCACTGAGTTCTATCAGTTCCACCAATCACCTGAATATCTCAACCTCCGGCAAGATCTAGATCGCGTCGAAGAACTCGGCAATCCATTCTTTGAAGTCCACGAAGGCACGGCCCGCGACAAGACCCAAATCGGGGGGCAAGAGCTGCTCAGCTATGCCAGCTATAACTACCTGGGCCTCTCTGGCGATACCAGAATCATCGAAGCCACCGAAGCCGCCATTCGCCAGTACGGTACGTCAGTATCGGCCAGTCGGGTCGTGGCAGGAGAACGCCCCATCCATCGGCAGCTAGAGCAAGAAATCGCTGATTTCCTAGGCACTGAAGACAGCATTATTCTCGTAGGCGGTCATGCCACCAACGTTAGTACCATCGGGCATTTATTTCGAACCAAAGATCTGATTTTGTGTGATGCCCTTAGCCATAACAGCATCCGCGAAGGCTGTCAGCTCTCAGGGGCAACGGTGATTGAGTTCCCCCACAACAATAGCAACGCCCTAGAGCAGTTGCTGCAAGAGCATCGGCAGGCTTACGAAAAAGTTCTGATTGCTATTGAAGGGGTCTACAGTACAGATGGTGATTTAGCGCCCTTACCAGAGATAGTCGCACTAAAGAAGCAGTACAAAACCTTTCTGCTAGTAGATGAAGCCCATTCCATCGGCACCTTGGGCGCAACCGGGCGCGGGGTTGGCGAATACTTCGACGTTGCCGCTGAAGACGTTGACCTATGGATGGGGACACTGAGTAAATCCTTTGCAAGCTGTGGCGGCTACATTGCCGGATGCAAAGAACTAGTGGAATATCTCAAATACACCTCTCCGGGATTTGTGTTCAGTGTGGGCATGTCTCCGGCCAACACGGCTGCAGCACTCAAGGCCATTCAGGTCTTGAAGACGGAGCCAGAGCGAGTCGCTCAACTGAGAGAGAGAGCGGCTCTGTTTCTGCAGCTTGCTCAAGAGATGAAGCTAAATACAGGTGCGAGTCATGATTCGCCTGTTATTCCCGTTATTGTGGGTGAGCCGTACAAAGCCGTGCAATTATCGCGATCCCTCCTTCAATGCGGAATCAATGCACAGCCAATGGTTTTCCCGTCAGTTCCCTATAACGCAGCACGGGTAAGATTCTTTCTGACATCACTTCATTCCGAAGAGCAAATTGAAGCAACAATTGTTGCTATTGCCAGTAGCCTTTAGAAATCGAAGAACTCCCTACAATTCTCCTGTTTGGGGGATGAAATGGCGCACCCCTCAAGCAATCATAGAGAACTAAGCGTGGCGGACTGTAATGGGATTGCTGAATAGTGTTGAGTTGGGGATCAAAATCTTGTTATCTGTCGTTTCCAGCGTAGTGTAGCGCAGATCAATTTCGAGTACGGTTCCCTCAAGGCCTGAGACAGTAATCCAATCCCCACGAATAAAGGGACGATAGGCCAGGATTAAAACACCAGAAAGCAAGTTAGACAGTACATCCTTGAGGGCAAAGCCCAGAGCAAAGCCGGTTAGGCCCAAGCCTGTAACAATGGCTGAAACATCAATGCCCATCGTACCTAGTGCAACGGTTACTCCTAAGATCAGAACGGTAGTAGAGGCCACTTGACGAAGAAGGTTAATAAGGTCATGGTCAAGGTGACTACGCTTACCCAATCGGCGCACAATGGTCTGCACAACAACGCTCATAAACCAAAAGCCAATGACAATAACCAGACCAATGACTAGTTTTGGGGTAAACAGGACAACCTGTTGAATCAAGGGAGCAAAGCTATCAGTAATGGCGCTCATTTATAATGCTGCACTCTCTTCAAAAATTTCGGTGGGTACCACTCTCACCTTGAGCCGCACTGGGGTATTAAGCTCTTTAGCTAAAAACTGCTGCACCAGCTTAACTTGTTGACGGGTCACCGTGCCTGGATTAGCCGTCACTTCAAGTTCGATAAGCAGTCTGCCAGAGACGGGGAAAATATCAATTCGCTCAATTTGGGTATTGGAAAAAGTTAATGTCCGTCTACTGATTAGATTTTTTACTTGGCGCTTTGCATTATCCTGAATCAAAATATTGCGCAGCGACCAGCCCAAAGGCAACCCCAGCACCAGCAGCGCCAACCCCCCAGCCACTAGGCTTTTTTTAGCTCGTTCGATGGTGCCATATTCTTCTAATAGAAAGACAATACAGCCACTAAAAATAATGCCAATCAGATTCGTTAAGAACAAAACACTCGACCCAAACCCCACGAGTGGGCTACCCCAGGCTATCCCTATACCCACAACGCTCAGGGGAGGGACCAGAGCCACGGCAATGGCAACGCCGGGGAGCGCCGTAGAGATCTGACGCCGCGTAAAGCCAAATGCACCGGCTGCACCGGCGGCCAGCGCCACCCCTAGATCAATGAGGGTAGGCCTAATCCGAGCAGTAATTTCAGTGCTGGGCGTTCGTAGGCCAATCATCAGGGCAATCACCAGTGACACCACAACACACAGCAAAATGCCTTTAAACAAGGTTAGGGAAGATCGCTTCAACAGCCTACGATTACCGACAACTAGGGAGTAGGCCATACCGATAATAGGACCCATCAGAGGGGCAATAATCATGGCTCCAATGATGGTTGCAGCACTACCGGCTAACAAACCTAAGGTTGAGATAACGCTGGACAGACCGAGCAACGTATAGAACACAAGGGACGGCAGGGAGGCTTTCCAGAGATCGCGGTTGACGGCAGCTAGGGGACGATTCTTTTCCGAGGCCCAACTCCAGTCACCGCTATTCTGGTTCCAAAATTCACTGAGCTGCTTGCGCCAGCGGACAAAACGGCGCAGCCAGCGTCTCCAAAATATTTTTTGCGCAGGGGTGGGATCAGGCATAGGGCGCAGTGGCAATAGCAGTAACGTTATGCATCAGGATCCATAGAAATAGCGTGCTTCGCCGGTCTAATCTTGGAGCCATATTTTTGAGCGTAGACCTGAGTGAGTTCTGCGCCGAAGAAGAGAATCTGGGCTGAGTAATAGACCCACAAGAGTAAGACGGCGAGAGAACCCGCTGCACCATAGGTCGAGCTGAAGCTGCTGTGACCCAGATACAGCCCGATCAGAGATTTACCCAAAGAAAAAAGAGTTGAGGTGATCACGGCACCGACCCAAACGTCGCTCCATTTAATCAGGACATCGGGGAGCACCTTATAAATCAAAGCGAACAGAATGGTAATCACTCCGAATGAGATCACAAAATTAAGAATTTGACCCAATTGAATAAAACCGTCCGATCCATTGCGGATAAAGGTACTAACAGCAGCTAACCCCGCGCTGAAGATTAGGGCCACGAGCAATAGAAAACCAATGCCAAGCACCATCGCAAAGGAGAGGACGCGATCGCGAATAAAGCTCACCAGTCCTCGCCCTGGCTTGGGCTTAACTTTCCAGATTGTGTTGAGGGAATCCTGCAGTTGGACGAACATGCCAGTGGCCCCAAAAATCAGGAAGACAATGCTGCTCAGTGTCGCCGCGATGCCGGAACCAGGTTGTTGTGTATCCTTCATCATCACTTGAATGACGGCGGCTCCTTCTTCACCGACTAAGTCTTGAAACTGACTTAAAAGCTGAGCTTGAGCAGCCTTTTCGCCAAAGGCAAGACTCAAGATCGCAATAAAGATCACCAGAATAGGCGCTAGAGAAAAAGCAGTGTAGTAGGCCAAAGCTGCGGCTAACCGAGAGGCTTTATCAGCCTGCCATTTGGCAATGGTTAACTTGAGCAGTTCGATCGCTCGTCTGAGTTTTGGCATGTTCTTAAAACAATCGGGGGGCTTTAGAGCACTTCTTGCAAAACTTGTTCTGGAAAGGCGGAAGTGCTCAACTTAAGAGTACTCTCAACGTTGTCTAGAATGCCGCTGCAAATGTCATCAATCGACTTCAGGTTGTGGGTCAAGCTGAATTCCGTCAATCTCATTAAGTGCATTGAGCAGCGTATCCCTCGCCATTGGCAACGGCGTATTGTAATCGACCCCAATAGCTAAGTCCGTTCGTCGGTGAGGATTTCCGGTTAGGACCAGCACTGGACTCGTAAAGACAATAGAGTTGGGCATCACAACCTCCTCACCTTGGTAGGTCCGAATCTGAGTGGAGCGCAGCGCAATACTTTCAACCGTGCCCTCAAACGGACATTCCGCAGGTTAGTTGAGAGTTTTTAGGAATAATTTGTTAGTCTTCTTTACAAAGCTTTAGAGCACCTGCCGATGCAAATCCACGACCTTGACCACCTGGGGATTATAGCT
>JBHJNL010000210.1:0-17904 GCA_050330855.1 Thermosynechococcaceae cyanobacterium
ATTTCATTTTTTGAACCTTATTGAGATAAGTTTCTATTTGCTGCCGAAAAAATATTCCTCAATAGGCCAGGATAACGGAAATTGGTTAGGGCTGAGGCGAACCTGCGGAATGTCGGCTAAGGAATCGATGGATAAGATGAAGCATTTTGCCTCAGCGCTGATTATTGCAATGTTGTTAACGCCAGCCGCCCAGGCTCAGGAGCAAGGTTCGGCCCAATCTTTAGAACGACAGCAATCAATCGAAGCACCGCTGCAACGAAAAGCTCCCGATCCACAAAAACCCAAGCAGATCGTGCCAGGGTCAAAACTGTATATTGTGCCTGGTGATTTCCGGGCCATTATGTCTGCTGCGATCATGAAAAAGAAAGTGCCAGTCACATTGGTCGTTTTTCGAGATGACGCAGATTTTGTCCTTGAAGCAGTGACCGAAGCCAAAAAAGAAGGCACAGGCGAGCGAATTACAAAAATACTAGTCTTCGGCTGGTGGGCCGGCAGTGGCAGAAGCTTTGACGCCACCGTCAACATCACTAATGTTGATGGCGAGATTGTCTTTGCAACAGGTGTTGAAAGAGGAAATGCACGAAAATCAGCCCAAAACATCGCAGCCAAACTCAAAAACAAAATTGAGAAAAATGCAGCAGAACAAGCCAGCATCGACAAATGAATCATTGGCATTAAGGAGTCAATGCTAGAACGATATGATGAAATAAAATAACGAGAGCAAGACTGCTATGGCGACAGAGCGATGGACTGATGAAATGTTAGATAACCTCACCAGTGCTGTCAGTCAGCTTATAGAGACTACACAAGTTACAAATCAGGTTGCCCAGGCAACCAGTCGAGATGTGGCACAGCTAGTGACAATTCAGCGAGAATCATCACAGTCTCTCAACACAGCAATCATCAGATTGGAAGCAACTCAAGAGAAAAGTTCCCAGGCGACAAGCCGAGATATCGCACAGTTGGTTGCAACGCAGCAAGAATCATCACGAGTTCTCAATGAAGCGATGACTAGACTAGCTGCAACGCAAGAGGGCATTGCCAGGTTATTAGTCAGCCTTGATGACGATCGCCCCACTATCCTCCGAAAACTCAACACCATCGAGAATAAAGTTGACCTGCTCTTAGAGGACAACTAGCATCCATGCCTCAAAAGCTCTTATTTGTCTGTCTCGGTAATATCTGCCGCTCTCCCTCTGCCGAAGGGATTATGAACCACTTGATTGAGAAAGCAGGTCTCAGCCAAGCCATTATCTGCGATTCAGCAGGCACCAGCGGGTTTCATATTGGTGAGTCTGCCGACCGCCGCATGTCTGCCGCAGCACTTCAACAGGGCATCAGGCTTACCAGCCACAGCCGTAAATTTGAGACGTGTGATTTTGAAGCGTTTGATTTAATCTTGGCAATGGACCAGGATAATTACGACACTATTCTGGCGCTAGATCGCACAGGTGACTATCGCCACAAAGTCAAAAAGATGTGTGAGTTCTGCAGCAATTATCAAGATCAAGATGTTCCAGACCCCTACTATGGTGGTCCGTCAGGGTTTACCTATGTGATTGATCTACTCTCCGATGCCTGTGCAGGTCTACTACGTTACTTGACTTAGACACAACAGGACCCTCTAACGCCTCATGACCGCTACTACCGACAAGATGATGGTCGAGGGCATATCGAACGGTCTCAGCACGATTATGGGTCTCTGTTTTCTGCAGGAGCTTACTGACATATTTTTCGATGGTGCGGGGACTCAAATGGAGGCGATCGCCAATCTGCGCGTTAGACAATCCTTCGGTAAGCAGCACCAACACTTCCTGTTCACGGGATGTTAAGTCTAGTCGGACATCGGCAATGGGCTGGGGCTGCGTATTCAGCTCTGAGCGAACAATCTGGGAGCGATCTAGCAAATTACGCACCACCGCCCCTAACTCATCTAGCTCAAAGGGCTTCGGCAGATAGAGATCACAGCCCATTCGATACCCTTGAATGCGATCTTGAATCTCAGCTCTTGAGGTGAGAAAAATAACTGGCAGCAATCGAAAAGCGGGCTGCTTACGCACCTGCCGGATCAGTTCAAACCCATCCATCTGAGGCATTCTAATATCAGTCACAATTAAATGGGGCCGGTATTTTTCCACCGCATCCCATGCCTGTTGACCGTCGTAGGCGACGATGACGCCATAGCCTGAGCGCTCTAAATAGTCTGTTAGTGCCAGACAAATGGTAGGGTCATCATCAACCACAAGTATGGTTAAAGACATAGACATTTACATCCTGTGACTGCAGACTCTGCAAAGAAACTAACCGTAACCGCCTGCCCTGCTCTGATGATCCATGACATTCGCTTCTAACCTAGTCAGCGCCCCAACATATTCATTTGTTATCCCGGTCTACAACGAGGAGGAAAATCTCCCCGAACTATATACGCATCTTAAAGAAACTCTGGCGAAACTAGATGCACCGGCTGAAATCATTTTGATTGATGATGGCAGCTGCGATCGCTCTTTAGAACTAATGCGACAGCTCCACGAACGCGATGCCCGGATTCGATACCTCAGCTTAGCACGTAATTTTGGTCATCAAACCGCCGTTACCGCCGGTCTACACTTCGTTCAAGGTCAAGCCATCATTGTGATGGATAGTGACCTTCAAGACCCGCCTGAACTGGTCTTAGAACTCATTGAGCGTTGGCAGCAGGGCTATCAGGTGGTCTATGCTCAGCGCATCTCACGACAGCAGGAAGGATGGCTCAAGCGGGGCACGGCCTATTTGTTCTATCGCATTCTCAACATCCTTTCAGAGGTCAAGATACCCACCGATACCGGTGATTTTTGCCTCATGGATCGGCAGGTTGTAGATTTACTCAATCGAATGCCTGAGAAAAACCGTTATATTCGCGGTCTCAGGGCTTGGGTTGGGTTTCGACAAACGGCGGTTAAGTTCCAGCGCCCCGCTCGTTTTGCAGGGGAAATCAAATATACGTTTCGCAGATCGTTAGGACTGGCGATTAACAGCATTTTGGGGTTTTCTCGCAAGCCTCTGAGAGTCGCGACTTACCTGGGTCTAATCACGGCAGTTCTGGCCCTAATCATGATGCTGCTGACCCTATATTGGCGCTTTTTTGATCCAACTAGCCCACTGGTGGGCTTTACCCTGATTACCATGGCAATCTTCTTCTTAGGGGCCGTCCAGCTAATCTGTATCGGTATTTTAGGGGAATATATTGGTCGCATCTATGAAGAGATCCAAGGTCGTCCACTCTATACCCTTAAAGAGATAGCGGGCTTTCAAGATCACAACCTATCGAATTTGAATCGGCATAATCAGGTAGGTGACGCTACGACCCGCCAGCGGTGACAGAATGGCTGGCATCGTCGCTTCATTCAGTTGAAGCTGAATCTCCTGGGATTCCATAGATTTGAGGCCGTCACTTAAATATTTGGCATTAAAGGCAATCTCAACTGATTCCCCTGTAATCTGCGCCGGAATGCATTCTTCTCCCGTCCCAAACTCTGGCGCTTCAGCAGAGAGGGCGACCTGTTGAGCGTCACTATCTAACTTGAGGCGAATAATATTGTTCTTACGGGCCGCTAACACAGCAATGCGTTCGACCCCACTGAGCAATGCCTGCCGATCAATGGTGACCTGACGCGTAAAGGTAGAGGGTACGAGTTGCCGATACGTCGGGTATTGCCCTTCTAGTAACCGACAGTTCAGACGCTCAGTGCCTTGCTCGGTGGTGAGTTCAAAGGCAGCTTGCGTCGTGTCAAATCGAAAGGTAACGGCGGACCCCACTCGTCCTAACATTCGCTCTAGTTCTCGCAGCGCCTTTGCCGGAATCGTCAGTGTCATCGGTGAATTGGTCATCGCTTCAGGAAAGGTTGCGATCGCAAGTCGGTGCCCGTCCGTTGCCGCGAACTCTAAGCCATCGGCAGAGGTACTCAAGTGGAGGCCCGTTAGAACCTGTTTACTCTCGTCGGTGCTGGCGGCAAACAGAGTAGACTGCAGCCCATCTAGCAGCATCTCGATAGGAATTTCTAAAGGCTCCACATCATCAAGGGTGGGCAGTGCCGGGAACTCATCAGCAGCAAGCCCCTGCATCTGGTAATGCCCCATGCCGCAGGTGAGGGTTGCACTGACATCATCAATTTCAATTTCGACATCTGCGCTGGGCAACCGAGAAATAATATCGCTGAGAAACCGAGCTGGCAATGTAATGGAACCAGCCTCTTGCACTATTGCAGGCAACCAAACCTGCATCCCTAAGCTCAGATCAAAAACCGACAGTCCCAGCCGCTGTGCCTCTGCTGTGACTAGCACATTGGCAAGCACAGGGTGAGTCGGATTGGTGGGAACGACTCGACTTAGAAGCGATAGCTTCGAACTTAAATCTCCTTGGGCGCAAATCAGTTTCATTCGTCTTTCAAATTTTTCTCTTTCGTCTTGCTGATCCGATTAGCTGCCACATCGTATCACTAACCGATCCACCCCACTCCACTTTCAAAAGCGTCTCAATTTCGCCCCTCTCTTACTCTCTTAATATTTAAAATTTAAAAGATAGTAGTAGTAGTAGAGCCTGTGGAAACTGTGGAAAAGATCTCAAGATCCCTACACAGTCAACCTTTAGAGGGTATCCCCCCTGTGGAAAACCTGTGGAAAAAAAGGGGGGGTTTTCCACAGGCTGTTGAATACTTCTAGGTTTTCCACATCCGCCCTAAGTTATCCACAGGGTTATCCACAGAGTTATCCACAGAAAAGGGGTAGTTATCCACAGGCTTTTTCGAGATTTACATAAGTTAATACATAAAAATATACATTCCTTTTCGAGTGGGCTGTAGCTGCCTTCTGGTAAGGGTTTTACTTTTTAGTCTAATTGGCTGCTGGCAAGATTGATGCGATCGCTCAACTGTCGAAGTTTTTGAGAAATATCCGGATCTTTGGTCTCTAGATCGGCGACCTTTTCGCAGCTATAGATAACGGTGGTATGGTCCTTGCCACCGAACTCTTCGCCGATCTTAGGTAAGCTCAAATCGGTATGCTGCCGCATCAAATACATGGCGATCTGGCGGGCCAGACTGATCTCTCGTCGACGAGAATTTCCCTTTAAATCCTCCATGGAAACGCCATAGGTATCCACAATGGCCGTCATGATGGTTTCCGGTGAGGCTGCGACCTTCTCGGTGGGCGGGTTTAATACCGGTGCAATATTCGCCACCGTCATCGGTAGCCCAGAGATAGAGATATAGGCCACAGCGCGGATGAGTGCGCCCTCTAGTTCGCGAATGTTAGAGGTGTAGCTAGAGGCAATGTACTCGATCACTTCACGGGGAAGTCGGATATTTTCGTACTCGGCCTTCTTTTGTAGAATTGCCATCCGGGTTTCTAGATCTGGCGGCTGAATGTCTGCAATTAAACCCATTGAAAAACGAGAACACAAGCGTTCCTGCAGCCGAGGAATTTGACTTGGGGGCCGGTCCGAGGCCAGTACCACCTGTTTACCTGCCTCATGGAGGGTATTAAAAGTATGGAAGAACTCTTCTTGGGTATACTCTTTGCCTTCAATGAACTGAATATCATCTACCAGCATCACGTCCACCGCTCGGTAGTGCTCTCGAAAGCTCTGCATGCCATCCTTGCGAATGGCTGCAATCAAATCATTGGTGAACTGCTCAGTTGAGATATAAAAGATCTTAGAATCTGGTTGGATTTCTAAGCGATAGTGACCAATGGCCTGCATGAGGTGCGTTTTACCCAGCCCGACTCCACCGCAAAGAAACAGAGGGTTGTACTCTCGGCCTGGATATTCCGCCACCGCAAGACACGCGGCGTGGGCCATCCGGTTATTGGGGCCAACAACATAGCGAGAAAATGCATACTTGGGGTTGAGGGCGCTGGCACGCTCATTGACTTTAGCGGGCTTTGCCTTGGGCGCTGCCGGGGCTGGAGGCATCGGGAAAGGACTCATGGCCTCAGCATCGTTGGCCGCGCTGGTATTGTCACCCTTGGCAATTTCAATGCGAATATCAACCGGATGGCCGAGGATGTCATGAACCACACTGGCGATGGTTTTAACGTAGTATTTTTGCAGCCAGTTGCGGGCAAACAGACTGGGGGTATGAATGACCAAACAGTTATCTTGCAGATCTTCAGCGGTGGCCGTCTTAATCCAGGTCTCAAAGGTGGGGCGACTGAGCTGTAATTGCAATCGCTCTAGAACTTGACTCCAAAGGTTTTCAACGGTGCTTTCCACAATGGACCTCAACTGAGCGGACGCAGCTTATGAAGAGCTGGTGATAAGATTGTAGACGATGTGTTCTAAGTCTTAACTTAGAGCCACTGGCAGATCATTTGTGAATTCATAATCATGACGAAACGTACATTAGGTGGGACCAACCGAAAGCGGAAGAGAACTTCTGGTTTTAGAGCGCGAATGCGGACTAAAAATGGTCAAAATGTAATCAAAGCTCGTCGTCGTAAAGGGCGGTCGCGTCTTGCGGTGTAGTTCACTCAATCAGGACTCTTAAGCTCAGAGCTGTGTTGTCAAAGCGGCATCGATTGAGAAAAACGCAGGATTTTCTGACGGTATACCAACAAGGCCGTCGGCGAGATTCTGCTGACTTGTCATTGCGGGTATACCAGCGTCCCCCGATTGAAGGCCAAACTTTGCCAACCCGGATTGGTATTTCTATTAGCCAGAAGGTCAGTAAGCGGGCGGTGGTGCGAAATCGTGTGAAGCGGCAGCTCAAAGCGGCCTGCCACCAAATTTTGCCCCACATGACATCAGGCATAGACATTGTGTTGGTGGTTCGATCTACTGCGCCTCAGTGCAGCTATCAGCAATTTCTGCAACAATTGAAACAGTTGTTTACAAAGGCGGAGATTTTGCATGGGCATTAAAGAGGATGTGTATTTTGAAGGCCCTCCTCACCGTGGAGATCTGATCATCAGCCTCCTGATGGGGCTAACTATTATTTGCCTACCATTTACGATTGGGTCTGTGGTTCGGGCGATTTGGGTCCGCTATCGGATCACCAATCGTCGTGTAACCGTCACCGGTGGATGGTTTGGCCGGAATCGATCCGATATTGTGTATGGCGAAGTTGCTAAAGTTGTGGCCATTCCTAGAGGTTTGGGTGCCTGGGGAGATATGGTTTTGACCTTAGATGACGGTAGTCGTCTAGAGATGAGAGCGGTGCCTCGATTCCGTGAAATTTCTGACTATATTAAGGAGCGAGTGAAGAGACCTGAGCAGGTTGCGACTGCAGCCTAAAATTGATGATGGCGATGTCCATGCAGCCTCTCCGCCTTTAGCTCCTGGTATGACTTGCTTTTAATTTATTTACTTAACATTGTGTCCGAAGGTCAGCGTAACGAATGATTGGATATCTCTCGAATAACATCATGCTGCCGATCCTAGATTTTTTCTATGGGATTGTGCCGAGCTATGGTCTTGCGATTGTGGCGTTGACGTTAGTCATTCGCTTTGCGCTGTACCCGGTCAGTGCGGGTCAGATTCGTAATATGCGTCGCATGAAGGTGGCTCAGCCTGCGATGCAAAAGCGCCAAAAAGAGATTAAAGAGCGCTATAAAGACGACCCCACCAAGATGCAGGAAGAGCAGGCCAAAATTATTCAGGAGTTTGGCAATCCTCTGGCGGGCTGTTTACCTCTATTGCTGCAGATGCCGATTTTATTTGCTCTGTTTGCAACGCTGCGTGGGTCGCCCTTCGCCAATATTAAGTATTCAGTGAATGTCAAGGTTTTACCCCAGGACAAGATTGAGCAGGTAGAGGTTCAACCTTTTTCAACCAAGCCTCAAAATATCTATGTCGATGAGGGTATTCACTACTCAGTGGCTGCAATTGCACCTGTGGGGAATCGTTTAGCCGTTGGCGACACTACCACTATTGGGTTGCAGACTTCTACGGGTAAGCCCTTTAGTGATGTGCTGGGTGATTATCCTAAGAGTGAAATCAAGCCGACCTGGAGCGTCATTAAGGGGGAAGATCGGGTCTCTTTAGATGCTGAGGGACATTTGAAGGCATTGCAGCCCGGAGATGCGACATTACAGGCAGAAGTGCCTGGTATTGCAGCTCAGAAAGGATTTTTGTTTATTAAGGCTTTGGGCCGCGTGGGTGCCCTTGAGGGTGACTTGATGACGGAAACTGCCGATGGCGGTACTCGCTTCAACAGCAGCGCCATTCACTGGGATATTTTGCTGATGGTGATTGGCTTTGGTGTTTCTCTATATGTCAACCAGCTTTTTTCGGGTCAGACGTCGGGTGGTAGTGGTCAGCAGGCGCAGCAGCAGCAGGCTATGCAGAAGTATATGCCGGTGATGTTTTCAGGAATGTTCCTCTTCTTTCCGTTGCCGGCGGGTGTGCTGCTGTATATGCTGATTGCAAATGTCTTTCAGACGGTGCAGAGTTTCTTCTTGGCGCGGGAACCCCTCCCTGAGAATCTGCAGAAGATTGTGGATGAAGAGCAAAAACGAATGGCGAAAGAAGCGCCGATGAAGTCTGCTAATGGCGACGATCGCAAGCCTCTTCCTTTCGAGCCTGAGTACTCTAAGAACAACGAATCATGAGCGATAATGCGGGGCAGAAATGGCTCCATAACTTATTAGGCCGCTTTGGCCTAGAGGCTAAAGTGAGTACCGATACACCAGTATTGAGCAGTTCCCAGTTGGCAGATTCCAGTGGTGCATGGCTGACGATTGACGCTGGAGCGCTGTCCTCTGAGCAGGTCGAAATTTTGACCGATAAAGGGATGGCATCGCTGGATGCGATTCAATATCTTCTCAATTCAACGCTGAATATGGGAAAGCCAGAAGAGGAGAGGCAGGCCTATACCGTGGAAGTCGGGTCTGCTAGGGCGCAGCGGTACGAAGCGCTTTCGTCTCTGGCGGCTGAGGCTGCCCTACAGGTTCGAGAGCATCAAGATGAGCATGAGATGCCTGCTCTTTCGGGTGCGGAGCGACGTCTGATCCATACGATTTTGGGGGATGAAGCGGATCTTAAGACCTTTAGCCGTGGCGAAGGCTCAGATCGACGCTTGATCATTGGTCCGGCGGATGGAGCCGACAACTGACCCCGATTGTCTTGTATTTGTGGTACTTGGGAGTCTACAGATGGACAGGATTTATATTCCCCAGTTAGAGAAGGCAAGGCAGCAGACAGAGCTGCTGCAGGTCAATGAGCATCTAGTGGGGCTAGAGTCCCTTACCCCTGTCAAGGGGAAGCTGCAGGTGGTGCATCACGGTACTTACCTGCAGGTGGATGCTCAGGTGGAGACGATTGTGACCTTGAGTTGCGATCGCTGCCTGCAGCAGTACAACCATCGGTTAGTGACAGATGTTTCTGAAGTTCTGTGGTTTGAAGATGAGGGACCAGCGCTAGAGGTTGATATTACCCTAGAGGGTCCCGTTGAAACCCTCTCACCCCAGGGCTACTTTGAGCCTAACGACTGGCTTTATCAGCAGCTTTGTTTGGAATGGCCCCAGCGCCAAATTTGTAGTCCAGCCTGTACCGGCATGGATCCGAGCTTGATGACCACGGGCAGTGACAATGGCGATGGCCGCTGGGCTGCCTTGGCTGCTCTCAAGCAAGCTTTGCCCCAAGATTAATGGGCTGGCAACACAGGTTTGCCTATTGCGTTATTTTAACTTGATGCTCTATGATTAGAGACTGCGGTTAACTCAGAATTAATATGCCTAAGCTCAAAACACGCCGATCCGCCGCAAAGCGCTTTAAACGCAGTGGAAGTGGTAAGTTCATGCGTCGTAAAGCCTTTAAAAATCACCTGTTAGAGCACAAGAAGACCGGTCGTAAGAACAGTCTGTCACAGAAGGCTGTGGTGAAAGATTGCGACGCAGACAACGTCAGTGCGATGATGCCCTACTCATAGACTTGATGTAGGTCAGCAATTCACTGTTTAGATCACTAAGGAATAAGCATCATGAGAGTCAAGCGCGGAAACGTAGCGCGGAAACGCCGTAAAAAGATATTAAAGCTAGCCAAAGGATTTCGCGGATCCCATTCTCGGCTCTTTAAGATTGCGAACCAGCAGGTGATGAAGGCGTTGCGGAATGCCTATCGCGATCGCCGCAAGCGCAAACGTGATTTTCGACGCCTCTGGATTGCCCGAATTAACGCTGGTGCTCGTCAAAACGGTCTCAGCTATAGCAAGCTGATGGGGCAAATGAAGAAGGCCGACGTGCAGATCAATCGCAAAATGCTGGCTCAGCTAGCGGCAACCGACCCTGATACCTTCACAAAAGTGGTGTCTTCGGTGAGCTAGGCCAAAACCATCGGTCAATCAAAAAATCCTCTGAGAGTCTTTGCTCCAGAGGATTTTTTTTCAAGTTTACAGGCGAAACGCTAACAATTCTTTGCGTTGTAGCCTACTATTGTCTATTAAACGCTATAAGGCACTGTGCCGTTCATGGGTAACGTTCTGGTCAATGCTTACGCTAGGCACATCCTGCTAGACCCAATCGATCGATTATTCAGCATTTTGTAATGGCTAATCAAGGCAACGCTGAGGAAGGCGCTTCACCAGTTAATCCAACTCAGAAAGCGCTCGAAGAAAGTAAGACATCTGATTCTGTGAAGCAATCAGGTCGTGTTTCTCAAGTGCAGAAAACGTTTGTAAAGATCTCCCAGTGGCGGTCATGGCCTTGGGTGGTTGTGTTGGTGATCTCTTGGCTGTCGGGGGTGAGTGCCTTTCGGTGGCTGTCATCGCTGCCCCCCTCCCCTAGCTGTGGTAAGTTGCTCGCTCCGACGCTGTCTAAAGCCGATCAGCTTGACTGTGCTGATCGAGCCGCTCGCAAAGGCGATGTTAAGTCTTTGTCCTCGGCACTCAAGTTGGTCGGTGACTGGGATAAAAAAGATACCCTTTATATCCGCGCTAGCGATCTAGCCGATGAGTGGTCTAAGGCAATGCTGGTATTGGCTCGGCAGACGATGGATAAGGGCGATCTTAAACAGGCGGTGGCGATGGCCGATCTGGTGCCTGAGTCTGCTGATTCCTATACCGAAGCGCAGGCTTTGATTAGCAAGTGGCAAGATAATCGCGGTAAGGGTCAAAAGCTTGTTGAAGACGCACGGGCCGATATCAAAAAGCAAGATTGGACCCAGGCGTCGCTAAAAGTCCGGTCTTTAGTGGAGTTGGGTGATGACTATTGGCAAGGCCGTGCCGATCAGCTCCTTAAAGAAATGGCGGTTGAGAAAGAAGCATTTAAAATTGTCTATCAGGCTGAAAGCATTGCTCAAAGTGTTGGTCAGTATAGTCGTCGTCGCCCTGACAGGCTAGCGGAAGCGATTCAGCTCATTAGCACGATTGATCCTAAACGACTGGCTCGCGATGCGGGGCAAGAAAAGGTCGAAGAGTGGAGCCAAGATTTACTTGAAATTGCCCAGTATCAGGCTGAACAGGGTAATTTTGAATGGGCGGTTGATGCAGCTCAGAAAATCCCCCCTAGCTCCCCCGTGGCAAAGGAGGCGACGGCGCTGATTCAGTTGGGGAAGGCAGAGGTGGTGGCAAAGGATGACGATATCTTGTCCTATCTGCAGGCTTGGGCGTTGGCGCAGCAGGTGGAGGATAAGGATATCAAGCAGGCTGACAGTCAGGAGAAAGTTGAAGAATGGGAGCAGCAGGTTCGTAACTTTGGTCAGCTTGAGTTAGCAAAGCTATTTGGCAACGTTGACAGCATTTTTACCTACCAAGCGGCCATTAATCAGGCGGCACTGGTTCAAGTCGATCAGCCGCAGCGGGTTGAGGCCCAAACGCTGATTGCCCAGTGGCAAAAACAGATTGAAACCTACAACGATCGCCAGTACATTGCTACATCGCGTCGGTTTGCCGGTCAGAAGACGGTGCCGGGATATCAGGCTGCGATCGCATCTGCTCGAAAAGTCGAGATCGGCCAGCCCCTTCGCATTGAAGCACAAACCTTAGTGGCCCAATGGGAAAACTCAATTGAAAAAATTGAAGATCAACCCATACTTGACGAAGCCCAAGCCAAAGCGAAGGCCGGTGACCTCAACGAAGCCATCCGAATTGCTCGAAATATTGAATCAGATCGTGCCCTCTATGCTGACGCTCGCTCTGAAATTGCAGACTGGGTAGCTCAGATTCAGACCGCTGAAGATCAGCCGATTCTTAATGAAGCCGATGCCTTAGCCAATCGAGGTAGTCTGTCTCTTGCGATTTCAAAAGCCTCTCAAATTAGCTATGGACGAGCGCTATACTACGACGCCCGCAACCGGATCTCTCGTTGGGCATCTCAACGGGACGCCATTTTAGCGCAGCGTCGGCAGCAAGAAGAAGCGCAGCAACGGCGGCAAGCGCGGCGGCAAGAACGTCGCCAGGAACGCCAGCAGGAGCAGCAACCATCGGCACCGGCGGCACCGGCCGCCGCACCTGCACCCCAAGTTGTGCCTGAGATTTCTGAGTCAGAGTAGTGCACCGCTTGAGAGGAACCCGCTGCGTGATAGGATGAAGTCCGGTCCAGCCAGGACGCTGCTGTGGCCCTGTAGAGCAGCGCTGCGCTCATGGTTTACATAAGCTGCTTACTGGGTTCTGGGCAAGTTACTCAGAGACAAAGTACTCTGGAGCCTCAGCAAGCCTATGCAGTTTTCTAAAATCTTAATTGCCAATCGGGGCGAGATTGCCCTCAGAATCTTGAGAACCTGCGAGGAGATGGGAATTGCCACCGTTGCAGTGCATTCCACCGTTGATCGAAATGCCCTCCATGTTCAGCTTGCCGACGAAGCCGTCTGCATCGGGGAACCTGCCAGCGCGAAAAGCTATCTCAACATCCCCAATATTCTGTCTGCGGCTCTCATGCACAACGCCACGGCCATTCATCCCGGCTATGGTTTTTTAGCTGAAAATGCCCGATTTGCCGAAATCTGTGCCGACCACCAAATTCACTTCATCGGCCCCTCTCCCCACTCAATGCGATCTATGGGAGATAAGTCCACCGCTAAAGAAACGATGCAGAAGGCAGGAGTGCCCACGGTGCCGGGGAGTGATGGATTGGTACCCAGTCCAGAGGCGGGTCAGAAACTCGCCGAGCAGATGGGCTACCCCGTCATGATTAAAGCGACGGCCGGTGGCGGCGGACGCGGTATGCGCCTGGTGCGGGAGCCAGAGGATTTAACTCAGCTCTTTTTGGCGGCTCAAGGTGAAGCGGATGCGGCCTTTGGCAATCCGGGGGTTTATATTGAAAAATTTATTGAAAATCCTCGCCATATCGAGTTTCAGATTTTAGCCGACACCCACGGCAATGTGGTTCACCTGGGTGAGCGGGACTGCTCTATTCAGCGTCGCCATCAAAAATTGTTAGAAGAATCCCCTAGTGCTGCGCTCAGTCCTGAGCTGCGGGAGAAAATGGGATCGGCTGCGGTGCGGGCCGCTCAGTCCATTGGCTATGTGGGTGCTGGGACGGTAGAGTTTTTGCTCTCGTCCAAGGGCGAGTTTTTTTTCATGGAAATGAATACCCGCATTCAGGTGGAGCATCCTGTTACGGAGATGATTACCGGCTTGGATTTAATCGAAGAGCAAATTCGAGTGGCCCAGGGCGAAAAGCTCCGCTTTACCCAAGAGCAGGTTCAGCTCAGGGGACATGCCATTGAATGCCGCATTAATGCAGAAGATCCTGACCATAATTTTCGCCCTCATCCAGGACGTATTAGTGGGTATCTACCGCCGGGGGGGCCGGGGGTGCGGGTGGACTCTCATGTCTACACCGACTATGAAATTCCGCCCTATTACGATTCTCTGATTGGCAAGCTGATTGTGTGGGGACACGATCGCCCCACAGCGATCGCTCGGATGAAGCGGGCGCTCTATGAATGTGCCATTACAGGGGTGCCCACCACCATTAGCTACCATCAACGTATTTTAGAGACCCCAGAGTTTAATCGAGGCGAGGTCTACACCAACTTTGTCCAAGATGTGATGCAGCCTAAGTAAGCATTCGTAATAAACCTTGCTGACCGAGGAGTAGTTCTCGGATCAAGCTGATAATGCCCACCCAAATAATGGGGGTAATATCAACGCCGCCAATGGGGGGAACCAGCTTGCGAAGCGGCCACAAAAAAGGCTCGGTGGGCCAAGCAGCCAGCAAAAATGGTAGCTGGTTCAGGTTAGCTTGGGGGTACCAGCTCAGGACGATGCGGCAGATGAAGAGCAGGGTGAATAGACCGAGCAGGGGGCCGAGAACCCAATTAGAAAAAAGAGAAACAGTCATGATGATTTAGAGAAGCAAGGAAGCCATCGTACTGTCAGTTTAACGTGGCCTGTGGGCGACCTGAGTCTCCTATTGTGGGCAGATCGCAAATTAAAGTCTTCTCAAGTGTCTGACAACCCTCTAATATTAAGGAAAGTGTTGTAATAAAAAACAATTATGACTTATACCTTGATGGCAGTGACCTCTTCTTTGGTGGGGTTCTTCTACAGTCTTATTTTTGGCGCGGTGGTCCTGGGTGGGCTGGGAGCCTTTTTTATCTATGCGAGTCAGACGGATCCTGTAAACCGCCGCTAGGTTGAATTTTTAAGATGTTTGGCGAACCTCAACGTTCTCTGCAGACATCATCACTACGGTCAAGGTTGGTAGACTGTCTTCTAAATCTGGAAGGGCAGTTGATCAACCTTGATTTTGTTATTGTTAGTCATGCCTTCTGTCGCTAGGATAGAGGGACGTTGTTGACCAGTTGCAGATTGGCACGGGGAAAACTTGAATGGTAGAGGTTTTACTAGGCTCAGGGCAGATGCTTTTATTTTCACCGCTGCTAGCGCAGGTCAATGTAGGGTCGCCCCAGGCTGTCTTCTTGGGCCTTGCGATTGCAAGCTCTGGCGCGGGTCTCTATTTTTTGAGATCGTTCCGGCCTGAGTTAGCGCGTGATCACGATATTTTCTTTGCTGCCATTGGCCTGTTGTGTGGCGGTATTGTCTTTTTCAACGGCTGGCGGTTAGATCCCATTCTGATGTTTTCCCAGATTTTGTTGGGAGGATCGGCCATTTTCTTTGCGGTTGAGAGCATTCGGATGCGCGGTATCACCACGAACCAAGCGCGCCGTAATACCCCTATTGTTGATGATGATCGCCCCGTAGGTCGCGTGTATCGGGCTGAGCTAGACGAGCTATCCCCAAGCCGCGAACGGCCCCGCCGAATTCGGAGCGCCCGCGATAGTGACGATGATGTTGACGAAGCTTATTCCCGCGAGAGTACGTCTTCAGAGCCTAGACGCTCTCGGCCTAGACGCTCTCGGCCCAGTGGCGACAGCCGCCAAGGATTTGAGCGAGGTGATGTTGACGCTCGCCAGCCCCGTCGTCGCCCTCGACCTGAACAGAGCGATCGCCGTCCCGCTAATAATACTGAAGACGATATTGCCGATAGCCGTCGCCGTCGGGTCGGTGGATTAGACTCTTCTGCTGAAGAGCCTCGTCGTCGCCCTCGATCTAGTAGTCGTAGTAGCCGCCGCCCCCGCAATGCACCCCCACGGCAGCGCGATGACGATAGCTATGTGGACTACCGCCCCATGGACTATCGGAGTTCTAACCGAGGCTATGATGCCTCGGCGGATGATGAGTGGGCTTAAGGCTGACTTAAACCTGAGCTTTGGATGATTGAGATTTTAGATACTCGGTGTTGACCTTAGACTCTCTCGTTAGGGCAATTTTGCCGGTGCGAGCAATTTCTTGAATCCCGAATTTGCTCAGCATCTGTACGATCGCAACCATTTTGCCAGGGTCGCCTGCTACTTCGATGGTGAGTGATTCTTCTGCAGCATCTACGACTTTGGCTCTAAAGATTTTAACGATCTCAGTGACCTCAGACCTGAGAGCGGCGGTGGCACTGACCTTAATCAGCATTAGCTCTCGCTCAACGCAGGGTTTTTCGGTAATATCTTGCACCTTAAGGACGTTGATCAGCTTGTAAAGCTGCTTGGTGAGTTGCTCAATGCTTTGGTCATCGCCAGGGACCACCATTGTAATCCGGGAAACCCCTCCCTGCTCCGCTGGACCGACGGCCAAGCTTTCGATATTGAAGCCTCGACGGGCAAAGAGACCGGCAATGCGCGTCAAAACTCCGGCTTCATCTTCAACAAGGACAGATAGGGTGTGTTTCATAGTGCTGGGGAATTCAGGCTTGTAGCTTTTTATCCTAACCTACGGGTTGGGCCTTGGGTAGCCAACGCTCGATCCAAGTTGCGATCGCATCATTCACGACATCAGGACATTCATCCTGGGGGCAGTGCCCTGCGTTATCCAGTTCTATAAGCTGAAGGGCTTTGTTGTATCGAACGAACAGGGGGGCTAACTTTGGCGGCACCAACATGTCCTGTTTACCCCAAATGAGCAACATCGGAATCGTCAGCCTGGGCAAAATAGATTTAGCTAAGTATTCCTCTTTCAGCGTGGGCTTAGCGATAAACATCGCCTTTAGCGCTCTCGCAGCGCCTCGGTCGTGGGTGGGATTCACCAAGATATCGACTAACTCGTCGGTGACGGCATCGGGGTTAGAGTAAGCTTTTTTCACCCAAAATCGAATCACGCTGGGTTGCCGGATCCAGCGAAAAAATGGATTAAAGATAGGAGTACTGGTAAAGATACTTTTGGTGACCCACAGCGCCGGAAACAGGCCTGTTCTCAGTAGTGATAGACCCTTTGTTAACCACACCGGGGACTCTAGGACTGAAGAATCGGGTAAGTTGATCATGGCCGTTGCCCGTACCATCTGAGGGTAGCGGGCGGCGGCAATTAGGCTGACCAGGGACCCCAGAGAATTGCCGACTAAAATGACGGGCACCTTGATAAAAGTGCGCCAGAAATCGTAGACCTGCTCGGCCCATAGAGAAGCCGCATTGTAGTTCGTGTTGGCTTTTTCAGAGCCTCCGAATCCTAAGAGGTCGAGGGCATACACGGCGTGATGTTTACTGAAAAAGGGCAGATTGTGTTTCCAGTGACCAATGGATGCACCAAACCCATGTAAAAAAAGCATGGGGGGACGTTTTGGGTCTGCCCCCTTCGTGCTGAAGCTGTAGCGCGTTTGCCATCCTCGCCAGACCCAGTCTCGCTGAGCGCCCACACAGGATTGCCACGGGAGTGTTGTGGTCACGGTTTCACGATCTATCTTTTCTTTGATTGTAGTTGGCCCGTTGTAACTTAGCTTTTCAGCAGCTTCCAGTTAATGCTGCCTTTGTTGTCGTTAACGGTAACCTCTACTTCTCCCATCTGGTCTTTTGCATCTTTGACGGCACAGGTGAAGGTATCGCCTTGAAAGGCAATCTTAAATTTGCCGCCGCAGTCAGCCGTGACGTTCGCCTTTTGTTTTTGAAACCCGTCTTGAATCGACTGTTCGACGGCAGTTAGTGAAATGAGACCCTCATTGGCATCCCACTTTACATTGCCTTCATCATCTTTTTGAGTCACCTTAGCCTTGAGCTTTTGGCCGTCTTCAGCTTCGATATCACAATCAAAGGCGTTCTCAGCTTCAATTTTGATGTCTTCGGGGCAGGTCACCGCTTTGACCGCGATTCCGGTTTGTTCTGCAAATTCTTTTTTAACGAGTCCTTCAAGTTTCTCGATATTGAGCTTGGGGGTACAGGCCGTGAGTAGACTGAGACCCGCCACTAAGGTCAGGGCTGGGAACGGCTGGTTGGCTAAAGACTTCATGATCTTAAATAGCTAGATAACAATAAGTGGGCGCTAGTTTCTGGTGAGGATGGTTATAAATTGTGATATAGAATACAATTTTTCTGATTCTAGTTTACTACGGCTTTGTTGCATGAATTCAATTCAAGTTTAGGTTTCCCCATTTCTCGATTCAATCTTTACCCTTCAACCCAAACGGTGTCAGGCTTGGCTAGCTGAATCATACGATTGAGTGCTGCGC
>JBHJNL010000211.1:0-19493 GCA_050330855.1 Thermosynechococcaceae cyanobacterium
AGTTTTTCACCCAGCGTCTCTAGGGTTTTTTGGTGAGATTGATTCTGTGTTGTTAAGGCGGTAATACTGAGCTGCTTATCTTCGTCTTGTTGGGTCAGTTTTGAGATCGCCTCTTTATGGTTTTGAGTCGCCTGGACCAACGTTGAGAACTGAGCCTGATTGACTTGATCTTGCTCTGAGATATGAGCAATGGTCATTTGGCGAGCTTGACCGGCTGACTGAGTGAGACGACGACGGTTCGCTAGATGGAGAGTAGCGGTCAAAGATAAGGGGATAGACGCAAAGGCCACCTGCTGGGTTACCGCAGATGCGATCGCACCTCCAACAGAACCGATGACGGATATCATTTCGATATGATCGAGCCAGTGCGATCGCTTCGACTCTGCTTGAGCATCCATGAGGTGTTGCATAATCTCTAAATTCCTTGAAAATTTGATAAAGGACTTAACTGAGCAGCGCTTGGCTGAGCTGTAGCGCAGGCATAATTTGCTGAGCTTCTTCAGGTAAAAGCTGCTGGTTTATTACCGTGGGCATCAGCTGACACACAACCTGTGAAGCTGGTTGAAATTGAAAGGCATGGATAATGGTGCGTTGCCAGAGTAATAAACCATCACGAAGACTATCTAGATCACTGAGAAGCATGGCTGCGGAGACAGAACGTAATATATGTTTACGATCTCGGCGACAGGTTGCGGACATATCACGGGTGCCTTTATAAAACACGCGAGGGTTCTGTGCCGTTGCCAGCTCTTCCACCTGATCCATGATTTCTTCTTCAGCATCACGAATTTTTTCATAGGCACTGATTCGAGAATCAGCAGACTCTAAATAGTCCGTGAGAAATTGCAGTTCAGCTTCAGTGGCAAAGCGCCCATCAGCATCGACATTGACACGAGCAAGTTGTTTAAGCATGGTTTCCCCCTCAGAAATGGGTTATACAGATTGAGATTGACTTAAAGATTTCGAGATCTGATCTCGGGTATTTTCGAGTTGGCTAATCATTGTGCGGGTCACTAACTTACCTTCCTCAACGAGAACTTGACCGTTCAGGGGGTGCAGAATATTCTGCTCAGCCCGACGACCAATGAGATCTTCGATATCAGCCATATCGTTGAGATATGTCCCGGCAGGGAGTTCTACGACCACCCCCTCTCCGAGCACGCGCGTCTGGCAAGCTAGGCGAGACATGCGATTGCAGGTGGTAATCACCTCTAGAGACCGTTGTTCGCGACGATTCATAGGAGAGAGGCTCTCCATACCCGCCTTGATATAGATGTGGCAGGTGGCACAACGGCCACGGCCACCACACTCGTGCAGTACCTTCAGATCGTGCTGGAGCATACCCGACAGTAAGTTGTCGTTGGTTGCGATCGCAGTTTCTTGATTAATGGGGTCCAGCTTGACTATCTTGGCCACGTTGAATGCTCCTTTTGATGAATCATGACAGCCTATTCAGCCTCGACAGTCAGGGGCATTTCAATGGCTAAATCATCTAGTTCCGCTAGCGCCTCTAACTCATCTAATCCCTCAAAACCCTCAAGATCAGGAAATTCAGAGAGATTCTCTAGAGCTGCTAGAGAATCCACAGATAACGCGTCCTCCGATTGTGCCTCAGGCAGATCGGCCGGAAGTGCGGCTGCTTCTGCCTGAACGGGTTCCCCTAAGTCAGGTGTCATCTCTGGCTCCAACTGTTCAGCGGCTCCTTCAAGCTCAAGGGGCAATTCTGATTCAGCCTGGATCATTTCTGAATTTTCTGACGGATCAGAGAATCCATCAAAACCCTCGAAATCGGGCAATTCAGCTAGACCTTCTAAGGCTTCTAAAGACTCCGCAGATAGCATATCTTCAGACTGCATATCTTCAGGCTGTACCTCGGCCATCTCTGCTGTCAGCATCTCAGCTTCGACCTGAGGCTGCTCCTCAATTTCTGGAGCCATTTCTGACTCAGAATTTTCAAGGGCCACTTCAATCTCAGTACCTAATTCAGCTTCAGTTGAAATAACATCCTCTGTCTTTTCTGAGGCTGCAGATATAGCTTCTATCTCAGGTTCGGTAGACCAAAAATCTTCAACAGCATCTGTATCATCATTCGCTTCAACCCCAGCCGGTTGGCCGATGCCGAGACGCATCATAATTGCATCGTGATCTTGCTTCTCTTGAAGACAAGCTTCAGCCACCTTGACGCGCTCAGCTAACCCTAAAACAAAAGAGTTTTGAGGTGCCCCCATCGATTCACAGGCTGTCTGCACACAGTGCAGATCTTGACCGGTGAGCTGACTAAAAAATGCACTCAGTAAACCCGCTTCTGTATGGCAGACTGGCTGTTCAGAGGGTTGATCTCGCTGTACCTCAGCAAAGGCAGAATTGTTAACGGTGGCGACGATAAAGCCCTGGTCATAGGCGCTAAAATCTACCCCTAAAACACCCCACCCATAAGTCTTCCAGCACTGTTTGATGCACTGAAGGAACTCGACCATTTCCATCTCGGCCAAGGGCTTGTCATAGTGGGTGCTCACCTCTTCAGTAAAGCGGCGGTAAAAATATTTGCCCCACCAACGTCCACACTGGAACATGACGAGACCCGCAGAAGACCCCACTTCTTCTTCAAGGCTACTGTAAAGGGCTGCTAAGAGGGTATCAGGGAGAGCAATCAAACGATTGCCCTGGCGATTTTCGATCAGACCCAGCTCATAATCACTCTGGATGTAGGCTTTGGGGGCAAAGTAATTGCCGGGTAGACGTTCTTTTTTTAGTAATTCAGCAACTGCAATCATGAGTTGTTCTCTTCTCCGTTATGGAACTAGCCTGCGGTCACCAGTTCGGTGCCCACGAGGATCTGCTGGGTTTGAATCAAATAAGGCTGCATCAAAGCCCACTGCTGTGCGGACAAAATATCCTTGAGGCTCGCCTCAAGCAGTTGGCTCAGTTGATGCTCTAATTCAACAAGTTGATGGGCCTGCACAATATCCGTGAGCCACTCCAGCAATCGGTGCTGCAGAAACTCTGGGTTATTGAGCAACATCGCCATCGCACCATATCGAAGTGCTGCAATCCAGTGCTGCAGGGCTTTTTCCTGCTTTTGTGAATTCTCACCCGACTGGGCAAGCTGATCGGCAATCGGTTGCCAGATCTTAAGTTCTTGGTCGCGCAGCAATTCATAGGTTTGCAGCCGCTGAGCAAGGGAAGTGACGTGCTGTTTGAAATCAGCGATTTCAGATCCTTGGAGAAAATGATCTTCTGCATCTAGCAGAAAGCGTTCAAAGTCAGAATGCATAATTGCCCCTAAAACAAATCAGAGAGGTCAGAGAGATTTAAGTCACTGTCGTCAGTAACTCGATCGGGAGAGTTAAGTTTGGGGATAGCCCCGATTTCAGGCTGTGCTTCCCAAGTAAAAAATTCAAAGAATTGTCCCACGGGTAGGGTTGAGGTGAAGGTGATTGCACCGGTCTCAACAGAAGGTTCAGGAGACCCCATCGCGAGCGGAGGGGCGCTGGCGAGTTGGCGACAACCATCCCAGTTTCCGCGACTCAGAAACCCCTGAACGGTCTGGCATTGCCAAGAGGTAGGCTGCGGCCGAAACGTGGAAGGCGTGGGAGAAGTGGACACGCTAGAGTTCTGAGAATCTGGTGCAGAAGCTGCAGGTCGCTGCGTTCCCTGCCAATTGCACTGGCGCAGGAATTCTTGGACTGTAGAAAACTGCCAGTCCTGCTGATGGCTCATGAGAGATACTCCCCACTGTGCAGACGCTTTTCGATATCGCGCATGGTGGCCCCTTCGTTTTGCCAGAAGGTAGCGGCATCGATGCGATCTTTTTTACCCAACAGAAACTTGCAATAGGTTTCGCCCATCGCGTAGCACTGCAGCTCGATACAGCTCATATCTTTTTGGATGAGGCTGCTAAAGAATCCGGCAAAGAGTCCGGCATAGATGTGACAGACGGGCTTGCCAACATCTCCTAAAGTACGGGCAATGGCAGAATCAAAAATATTGATGAACATGAACCCATTTTTCTGATCACTGAGATCGACTTCCCAGTTTCCCCAGCCTTGACTGGTGAAGGGCCACCACCAAGCTTCTAAGGCCAAGCTAGGATTACACTCCCGCAAACCCACGCCGAAGTCTAACTCAAACCATTTTTGGAAGAACTCTGCATCGCGATCTCCCCATGCTTTACCAATGTTGTACATCACAACGGAGGATGCACTACCGACTTCTTGCTCGAGACCCTCAATCAGAGCGAGAATAAAGTCTTCGCTCGCTAGAATATTGCGAGATTCATTCCAGTCAGTAATGATGCCCTGCTGTGGCTGAAAACTAAAGAAATCTTCAAAGTCATAGTGATTGCGCTTTGATGGATATCTTTGTTTGAGGGGATGGGTGGACTGTTCGGGACGAACCCCAAGCGTGGGTGTCACCTCAGTGGGTGTAAAAACCATCTGTCACTGATCCTATTGTCATAAGTAAACTGATGTCTTACCTATGGTTCCCACTCACATTTAGAGATCTACGCTTTAGTTTAAATTCCTTTACTAATCATTCCGAATCTTTCTAAAGTCGGTCTATCTCTAGTTGTTTTTACGTAGATAATGTTTGCCGCCCTTTGATCAAAGCCACTCATAAAAGCATCGCAAATCCCATGTAGACAAACGAGAGATACGACCGGGTCACTCTAACCCACCAATAGAGATTCTTCGGGGTAATGGATCTTTCTGGGTTTAGGATTACCCAGCAGCACAGACATCAGGAGCAAAATGCCGACTCGCCCCATGTACATCGTGGCAACCAGCATTAGCTTCGCCGCAGTGGAGAGACTGGTGGTAATGCCAGCAGACAGGCCCACTGTGGCAAAGGCCGAGACCACCTCAAACAATATATGAATAAAATCAATTTCTGGATCGGTAAAGGCAATCAGGGTGGTCACCGTTACCACTGCCATAATCGACCCCAAAAAGACACCAATGGCTTTCAAAATCAAAGGAAAGGGGATGGCTCGCTCATACATGCACACCTCTTCATGCCCTCTGAGAATAGCTTGGGTACTACTGGCTAAAATGCGTAATGTTGTGGTTTTGAGGCCACCGCCAGTGCCACCGGGACTGGCACCCACAAACATAAGGGCAATGGTGACAAACAAGCCCGCTGTGGTCATTTCACCCACGTCAATGGAGTTAAACCCTGCGGTGCGAGCCGTCATCGATTGAAACCAAGCCGCCAAAATTTGTTCATTCAGCTTTAGAGCGCCCAGCGTTGCGGGGTTCCGAACTTCGATCAAAAAGAAGGTGACGGTGCCCAAACCTAGCAACAATAACGTGGTGCTAGTAACAACGCGAAAATTAAGCGAAAAGACCATGCGCTCTTTTTTGCCCTGGATGCGATCGCACATCCACAAATAAGCTTCAAACAAGGTCTCGTAGCCGATGCCACCAAAAATCACGAGGGCTGGAATCACAATATGCATCAATAGTGACGCCTGATATCCCATCAAGCTATCAGAGAACAAACTAAACCCAGCATTATTCCAAGCACTAACACTATGAAACAGCGCAAACCAAATCCCTTGAGACCAGCCATACTGGGGTACAAACACCCACAGCAACAGAAAGAGGCCCGTTAGCTCAAACAGCAGAATAGTGGCGATAATAGACTGCACCAGTTGTGCACTCCCCTGCATCTTGCGCCGATCTAGCGATTGCTGCAGCGCAATTTTGTCCCGCAGGCCAAACTTTCGACCCAGCACCAGCAGCAAAAAAGTAGTAGAAACCATGTAACCCAAACCACCAATCTGGATCAGGACCAAAATAATAGCCTGTCCCAATGGGGAAAAATAGGTGCCCGTATCCACAACGATATGGCCGGTCACACACACCGCCGATGTCGCCGTAAATAGAGCAACGACAGGGCTATTCCACTCACCGCTACTGGTCGAGAAAGGCAGCAGTAGTAAAAAGGCACCCACTGCAATCAGGGCGATAAAGCCCAAGCAAATCGTCCGAGAAACGGTCATCTTAGGCTGTCCTCAACGGTCTGCTGTGTCGCAATAACAAATGCCAGCCTCTTTCAGCCGCTGCAGCGCTTCGGCTAGGCGATCGTCGCCCGCGATTAGGCTAATGCGAACATAGCCTTCGCCGCCAGAGCCAAAGGCATTACCGGGGGTGACCACAATGCCCGTTTCGCTAATCAACTGCAGTGCAAAGTCTGTAGACCCCATGCCCACTGGGCATTGCACCCACAGATACATAGTGGCCTGGGTTTTTGGCACCTGCCATCCTAATTCGGCTAACCCTTCAATTAAAAAGTCGCGACGATTACGATAGCGATCTTGCACAATCTGGAGATAGCTATCCGGCAGATTCAACGCTGTCTCAGCCGCTGATTGAATCACTGAGAAAATACCGTAGTCCAGATTTGTTTTCAGGGTTCGTAGTCCCTGAATAATGTGGCGATTGCCCACTACAAAGCCAACCCGCCAACCGGCCATGTTGTAGGTTTTGGAAAGAGTATGAAATTCAACCCCGACCTCTTTACCCCCCGGAATTTCGAGCAGGCTCACGGGCTGATAGCCATCAAAGGATAGCTCGGCATAGCAAAGGTCGTGGACCAGCAAAATATCGTATTTACGGGCGAAGGCCACCATATCTTCAAAAAACGATCGCGGAGCCACCGCCGTGGTGGGATTGGAGGGATAGTTGAAGTACAGAATCTTGGCGCGGCGGGCAATGGATTCAGGAATCGCATTCAAATCAATCAGCCAGTCATTCTCTGCCGTGAGCAGCAGCTCATGCAGCTCAGCCCCGGCCAGGGCTGGGCCACGAAAGTGGGGCGGATAGGCAGGGTTCGGGACTAAGACCACATCACCCGAATTGACGTAGGCGAGAGCTAAATGAGTGAGTCCTTCCTTAGAACCTAGCAGCGGTAAGGCTTCACCGTCAGGGTCAAGCTCCACATCGTAGCGTCGCTTGTACCAATTGGTGATGGTTTTGCGAAAGCTAGCGGTACCTTCAAAGGGGGGATAGCCGTGGTATTCCGGGTTTTTGAATGCTTCAATCGCAGCATCAATCACCGGCTGAGGCGCAGAGCCATCAGGGTTACCCATGCCTAAGTCGATCAGATCAATCCCCTGCAGACGCGCCTGCGTTTTGAGTTCATCTAAGCGAGCAAACACATAGGGGGGCAGGGCACCGAGGCGCTCGGCAGGCGCAATCCAGTCTAAGCTCATGGGCGACTCTCATCTAGACCCGTGGAGCGAATCTGCTCAATGCTTTGACGGCTGGGGTAAGCAGCAGGCGTAGTGGTGGAAATCATCGCAGCCATCAGTTGCTCAGGAACAACATTAAAGGGTAAGTGATGGAGGTCTGATTGCGGATCGCAGGCAACCTGTGCGGCCCGCCGGAGAGTCTGCACCGAAACCTCGTCCATGCCTAAATCGGCAAGAGTGGTCGGTAGGCCACTCTGCTGATAAAACGTCAAAAGTTGGTGTCGAGCCGTCATTGCCAGTTGACTCCCCTGGAGCATCTCTTCTAAGCGAAGCTGAACCAGAATACCATAGGCTACTTTCTCGCCGTGAAGACTGGCTTTATGATTGGGCAGATGGGTTAATCCATTGTGAACGGCATGGGCGGCAACGGTACGGCACTGGGCACCGCCAAGACCGCCAATCACGCCTGCCATCAGCACCGATGCATCCACCACCTGCCGCCAAGTGTCACTGCCGGGGTGAGCTAGCGCTTCTGCTGATTTCTGGAGCAGAATATCTCGCAAAACACGAGCCTGCTGTACGGCGGCAATTACCAGGGTGTCTTGGGACTGACCACTGCTAACGGAGGCTTCGTACCATTTGGCTAAGGCATCTCCAATGCCCGCCACGAGGGTGCGGCGGGGCGCGGTTTCAATGAGCTGATAGTCCAGAATCAGTAAGTTAGGGCAATGGGTGAGGGGCACATCATATCGAAAGGTGCCCTCGCTTGAATAGATGTTTGACAAAGCTGTCCAGGCGGCACAGGTGGCTGCCGAGGTGGGTACGGTCACCACGGGCCAGTGACAGTGATATCCAATCCATTTGGCAGCATCTAGGGCTTTACCACCACCGACGCCGATGACGACATCTGCGTCGTGGTCTTGACCGATCGCCTGCAACATCTGGAGGCTAGCTTCGCTGCAGTCGGGGAGATAATTGGCTTCGGTCCAGTCTAAATCCTGGAGAGTGTTCTTTAAAATCGGGCGGACCCGGCTGAGGCTATGGGGACCGCCAATGATGAGGGGACGCTGGCCGAGGGATGCGATCGCATCTCCTATCTGCGGCAAAATCCCTTGCCCTCTGAGTACTTGGGACGGTGCCATCACAATGGGCGGGAAGGAAGCAATGGAAGATTGTGTCATGGTCATCGAAACGTAAACGGAAGCGTTTTAGAACCAATCAGTACAGATTAGAACAAATTAAGATTCATCGTGGGTTCCTGGAGAAAGCTGAGCCAAGTTATTTTCATACACTTCAAGGGTCATATTCTCATCGTCGCGTACCGACAGAGATCGCTGCACCTGACCCAACGGCACAATTTCAGAAACCCCAGGACCAGGATGCACAATCGCCCGTGCCCGAATCGTCAATTGATCAGCCCCAGAACGCCCCGGAGAAAACAGATCGCCAGCGGCCTGCAGCAGCGTTGCTTCCATCTGCGGTTTAGTAATGTTGGGGGGCACCACAATGACGGCCTGGGTGCTGGCAGAATCATACACCACAGAATAGCGAACAGAACCCGGCACTGAGGTGCGAGTCAGGGGCACAATACTCAAGGCAAACAGGCCCACGGTCAAAACGCCCATGAACCCAGTGATGCCCACCAGACGAAATCGAAAGCCCCATTTAGCAAAAAACGCGACGCCAGCGAAGAGGGCAAATGCCACGGTAGCGATGGCGCTCCATTGGCAATACTGTATAAAGACAGAATTCGTCATTTAGTCGGCTTCCTCGTTGCTGATAAATTCTGATTCAGTTTGCTCCAGCGCTGCCCGTAGAGTATGCCAAGTTAGGGTCGCGCATTTGATGCGAACCGGGAACTGAGCGACTCCCTGCATCACATTGAGCTTCCGCTGCTCTTTCGGGAACTCAGCTTCGCCCTTCATCATCTTCTGGAACTGCTGCACCATCTCAAGCGCTTCAGAAATTGTTTTGCCCTTTGCCGCATCGGCCATGAGGTCGGCAGAAGACATTGCGATCGCACAGCCTTCCCCTTCAAACTTGACATCTTCAATACTGTCACCAGCCTCATTGAGCTGCACCGTCAGCTCAATGGTGTCACCGCAGGAGGGATTATGACCCCGATGATGCCGATGAACTGGCTCTGTCACGCCACGATGTCGGGGCTTTTTGTAGCGTTCTAAGATGACCTGCTGATAGAGGGTCCGTAAGTTATCGAGGGGCATAGTTGACTATCGACTGCCGTTGCGTTTCTCTTATCACTCTAACGGTTTGGTGACGGGAATGATCGAGATCTAGTAGTGCAGGGATCGTTTAGAGTAGTGTTGAAGTCATAAACAGACGAAATAGTCCGCCAAAGCTAAGCCAGCGGTCGCTTTCGATCCTAAAGTACCGAGGCTCAAAGGAGACTCTATGAAGTGGGTTAGTGCATTATCAACGCGTCCGTCTTTAGAGGCCGCGCTTGATGACGTGATTGGGCAGGCCCAGCAGTCCCTCAATGCTTCAGCCGATCTGGCGATCTTGTTTATCTCCACTAGTTTTGCCAGTGAATACCCCCGACTGTTGCCGCTCCTACAAGAGCGTCTAGAGGTTCCCCATCTGATTGGCTGTGGCGGTAATGGCATTATCGGTCAGACCTTTGGCACCACATCAGAAATTGAAGAAGAACCAGCCCTAGCACTGACGTTAGCTCACCTGCCCGGAGTGAAGCTACAGACGTTTCAGCTTATGTCTGAAGATCTACCCAATCCCGATAGCTCCCCTGATCGCTGGGTCGATTTGATGCAGGTCGATCCTGCCGATCAGCCCAACTTTATTCTGCTGGCTGATGCTGCGAGTACAAAGGTTAATGATCTATTACAGGGCTTAGATTACGCCTATCCCGGCGCTGTCAAAATTGGGGGTCTGACCAGTGGCCCTAACTTAAGTGACGGTAGCGGACTGTTTTGCGACCATAAACTCTACCGAGAAGGAGCCATTGGCGTTGCCCTCAGCGGTGATATTCAAGTTGATGCCATTGTCGCTCAGGGGTGTCGTCCCGTGGGTCAGCCCTACCGCGTCACCGATGCTGAACGGAATGTCATGCTTCAGGTCGAAGAGCAGCTTGCGCCCCTAGCCCCAGACCAGCTTCCTGAAACCGGGAAGGAACAAACGCCCTTAGAGGCGCTGCAGAGCGTGGTGGATAGCTTAGATGACCACGATCGCGAGTTGGCCCAGCATGCGCTGTCGGTGGGCATTGTTCGCAATGAGTTCAAGCAAGACTTAGAACCCGGTGACTTTTTGATCCGTAACCTGATTGGCGTCGATCCTCGGATTGGAGCCGTTGCCATTGGCGATCGCATCCGTCCCGGCCAGCGCATTCAGTTTCATCTCAGGGACGCTGAGGCCTCAGCCGAAGATCTCGAAGCCCTGCTCAAGACATATCTCAAAGCAGGTAAGTCTTCCCCAGCCGGTGTATTGCTCTTTGATTGTCTGGGACGTGGCGAAGACTTTTATGATCAGGCTGACTTTGATTCTGATTTGTTCCATCGATACATCAAGAATATTCCCGTGACGGGCTTTTTCTGTAACGGCGAGATTGGTCCCATTGGTGGCACTACATTTCTGCACGGCTATACCGCCGCATTTGGCATTTTTAGCCAACCTTCTAGGGGTTAAAATCTATAGTGTTTGTTGGGATAAAGCTAAAGCTGTATCCATTGGGGGGCAAGAAGAACAGAACCGTTATGCTTTAAAAATATAGCTTCTATTTCATCCAAAATAGGTCCAACCAATGACCCCCTCCCTGGAAAAATCTAGAGATCTAATCCTCCAGCGATACGATGCAACCTGGCAGGACTATATCGCGCTGCGGGATGACGGAGAAACAGACTGGCAGAAAATTGCGTTTCATCAAGGATGGTTGTGGGCTGATATGGGCAAAGAAAGACCAAACCACGCTTCATTTAGCGACTTGATGACGATGATGTTTGGGTTTTGGGCATTCCTGAACCCTGATGTCACCCTGCAGTCCTACGGGCGCTGCCTGATTGAAAAGCAAGAGACGCAAGCCTGTGCGCCAGACTTAGTTTTATATAAGGGCGATCGCATCCCCTGGCAACTGGGAGAACTTCGGCGCATTAGCACCACGCGCCATCGCCTGCCAGATTTAGTGGGCGAGATCGGCAACACCACGCTTAGCCTAGATTTGGATGAACAAAAACGGCTTTACGCCAGCCTCGGCATTCCTGAGTATTGGGTGATTGATGTGAAGGGAATGCGGTTGTTTGCCTTTGGACTCACTGAAGTGAGTGGCTATGCCCCTATTCAAGAATCTCAGGTTTTACCGGGACTGCCGATTGCGCTAGTGGAGCAAACGCTAGAGCGGCTGGCAACCGAAACCAATACGGCGGCAGCTAATTGGCTGATGCAGCAGTTGCAGGCTGCCCCGCAAGAAAAATCTTAGCCTTAGACGCTCAGCGGCATTCGAGATCCATTGAGCGTATGCTGGAAGCCCCGTTGGAATATGCAGCAAAAACCTATGAATACAAAGATTTTCAGACCTATTTTGCGAGTTCTCTTGGCTGCTTTTGTAATCGCGGCAGGTGTCGCTCACTGGGTAACCCCCACGCCCTTTGTGCAAATGATGCCCAACTATCTGCCCTACCACCTAGAGCTAGTGCAAATTAGCGGTGTCTTTGAAATTTTGGGTGGCGTCGGTTTATTGATTCCGCTTGTGAGTCGGTATGCAGCTTGGGGGTTGATCTTGCTGTTTATTGCAGTTTTCCCGGCCAATGTGAATATGGCGGTCAATGATCTGGTGATTGATGGAATGCCCCATAACTTGGTGGCCTACTGGGTGCGACTTCCGTTTCAGGCGGTTCTGATTGCCTGGGCCTGGTGGTTGACGCGATCGCCCCAAGACATAGCAGAAAGCTAAGGGTTCAGCAAACTGGACGCATCACCTCCTCAACACGAGAAATAAACGGGCGCTGGAAATCTTGTTTATGACTGCTCCAGATATCCATGCCCACCCAAGATTACCGAAACAAGCCATGCATTTATTGCATGAAAAATATGTATAAAAATAAAAACAACGAAATAACGGTAGTTTAAGATACAAATAATGATCAGTTCCAGCCCCTAGAATATCCATCATGTTGACTAAAAAGGTTCATTTATAACGTTAGATGTAATTAAAGTGGTCAACCTACTTGCTCATGATCAAATACCTAAGGGATCTTTGCTGATTGTCCCTGTCGTTGTTTCCGCTGTCCTCTCACACCTAAACGAACAATCTATGCATACGCAGTAGCTCTTTTCTGTTTTTCAATTTCTGCTGTCAGTCTTCGTCTCCTATTCCTACAGACTGCATATCGTTTGTTAGGCTACTGTCTGCTCTACAATGGCTTCTTTATTTCCAGTTGGTTTTCCAAGGATATTCTGGCTGGGGCTATTGCTTAGAAATACAGCATCTAATCAAACCATTTGAGTTGAATATTGAACTATCAGATGTGATAACTCTGTTGGTTTGAATGGCGACTTCTATCCATTTTTTATTGGAATAATGGAACTGCATTAAGAAAAAATCTCCTGTGCTTATGGGAAGTTATTCTTCGCTGACAGTTTTTTAAAAAACCAACAAATTCCTTTGCCAAATTGTGAGGAGTCTTTAAGTCACGATGTCCAAAATCTCTAGACGTAAATTTATTGCAACCGCCGGAGCCACCACTGCTGCAACGCTTTTTCTCCACGGCTGTAACTCCCAAAGCCCTTCCCCGCAAGCATCCCCATCCACTTCTGCCAGTCCGGTCGGCAACCTTGAAAAACCAGAGGTGACCACTGCTAAGCTCGGCTTTATTGCCCTTACCGACTCTGCCCCCCTAATCATCGCTAAAGAAAAGGGCATTTTTGAAAAATATGGGATGCCGGATGTTGAGGTTACCAAGCAGGCATCTTGGGGTGCAACCCGAGACAACTTGGTCTTAGGCTCGGCGGGCAATGGCATTGATGGTGCACATATTTTGACCCCGATGCCCTATCTGATTACAACGGGTAAGGTTACTAATGGTAAGCCAATCCCCATGTATATTTTGGCTCGCCTCAACGTGAATGGGCAAGGGATTCAAGTTGCCAATACCTACAAAGACCTGAAGGTCGGTGTTGATAGCGACCCTCTCAAGGATGCCTTTGCGAAGGCGAAGGCCAGTGGGAAAGAATTGAAGGTGGCGGTCACATTCCCTGGCGGTACCCATGATTTATGGATGCGGTATTGGTTGGCGGCCAGTGGGATTAATCCTGACACTGATGTGGCGACAATTGTGGTGCCGCCCCCACAGATGGTAGCCAATATGAAAACGGGCACAATGGAAGCCTTTTGTGTGGGTGAGCCGTGGCCGCTGCAAACCGTAAACCAAAAGGTAGGGTATCAAGCCCTCACCACCGGAGAGATCTGGAAAGATCACCCAGAAAAATCCTTCGCCATGCGGGCCGATTGGGTTGATAAAAACCCCAAGGCTGCTAAGGCTTTGTTGATGGCAGTTCTAGAAGCTCAGCAATGGTGCGATAAAGCTGAGAATAAGGACGAAATGTGCGAAATTCTCTCAAAGCGTGAGTGGTTTAAGGTGCCCTTAGAGGATATTCTTGATCGCTCCAAGGGTATTTATGATTACGGCGATGGTAAACCGCAGACTAAGCCGGACCTCGTTCAGAAATACTGGAGTGATTCTGCGTCTTACCCTTACAAGAGCCACGACCTTTGGTTTTTAACAGAGGATATTCGCTGGGGTTATTTTGCCCCCGATTTAGATACGAAGGCACTCATTGATAAAGTCAACCGAGAAGACCTATGGAAGGAAGCGGCCACGGCATTAGGGTTGCCCGCTGATCAGATTCCGAGCAGCACGTCGCGAGGAGTGGAAACCTTCTTCGATGGCGTCAAGTTTGACCCCCAGAAGCCTGATGAATACCTGAAGGCGCTCAAAATTAAAAAAGTTTAGGGAGCACAGAACGAGACAGAAGAATGAGTGAGCATGGATTCGTCTCCTAATCCCGCTTCTGTCTACGGCTCCTTTTCCTCATGATGGCTATATCTTTCAAGTTGATCAATGTTTTGAGTGGGTAAATAAATACCAATGGCCGTTAGTTCTCCCCGTTCCCGTCCCGCTGCCCCCTTTTTCCTGTTCCAATGGCTTGGGGTGGACCGATCTCGCAAAATTATTGCTTCGAGTCTCGCCACCTTTGTAGTTCTCGGGATCTGGCAATTGCTGTGCATGGGCAAAGATCCGGCCCTCCCAGCCCCTTTAACCGTAATTACCGATACCTGGGAGCTAATCATCGATCCGTTCTTCAATAATGGAGGCACAGATGTTGGTCTGTTCTGGCAAATTCTGGCGAGTCTGAAGCGGGTCGCAGTCGGTTTTTCACTGGCTGCTATTGTCGGCATTGCGGTGGGCGTTTTGATTGGCGCTAATCGGCTCATTTATGAAGCGCTCGATCCAATGTTTCAGGTGCTGCGAACGGTGCCGCCCCTGGCTTGGTTGCCGATTTCTTTAGCAGCCCTTAAAGACAATGAACCTTCGGCCATTTTTGTGATTTTTATGACTGCCATCTGGCCGATTTTGATCAATACTGCAGTGGGCGTTCAGCAGCTTCCCCAAGATTATAAAAATGTTGCACGGGTGCTGAAGTTATCCAAACTAGACTACTGCACCCACATTTTGTTGCCCGCCACCGTGCCCTATGTGTTCACAGGACTACGGATCGGGATTGGCCTTTCGTGGCTCGCAATTGTGGCGGCAGAAATGCTGATTGGGGGTGTGGGGATTGGCTTTTTTATCTGGGATGCCTGGAACAGTTCGCTGATTAGCGAAATTATTTTGGCTCTGCTCTACGTCGGCATTGTGGGCCTATTGCTGGACAAGCTAGTGGACACCATTGGTAAACGTTTGACGCCGGGAGGACAGCCTTAATGGCTACGTTTCTAGAAGTTGATCACGTTGAAAAGGTCTTTCCCTTACCCAACGGAAGCCAATATAAAGCCCTAGGCAATATTGCCTTAACCCTAGAAAAGGGTGAGTTTGTTTCGCTGGTGGGTCACTCCGGCTGCGGGAAGTCAACGCTCTTGAATATTGTGGCGGGGTTAGAGCCACCCTCGACGGGGGGGATTATCCTTGAAGGTCGGCAGGTGCAGGGAGCTGGCCCCGATCGGATGGTGGTGTTTCAAAACTACTCACTGCTGCCCTGGAAGACGGTGGAGCAGAACATTTCCCTGAGCGTCAATACGGCCCTCAAGACTCTGTCCAAAACCGAACGGCGCGAGATTGTTGATCATCACCTCGATCTGGTGGGCTTGCGTCAGGCTAGCCACAAATTTCCCCATGAGCTGTCGGGGGGGATGAAGCAACGGGCTGCGATCGCACGCGCCCTTGCCATTCGCCCCAAGCTCTTGCTGCTTGATGAACCCTTTGGAGCACTCGATGCCCTCACCCGAGGGGGACTGCAGGATCAGCTCATGAAGATCTTGGCCGAGAGTCAAGCCACCTGCATCATGGTCACCCATGATGTTGATGAAGCCCTGCTGCTCTCCGATCGGATTGTGATGCTCACCAATGGCCCTGAGTCCTACGTGGGCCAGATTTTAGAGGTTCCCATTCCTCGGCCTCGGCAGCGCATGGATGTGGTCAATCATCCCAGTTATTATGGCCTCCGCAGTGAGATTCTCTACTTTCTCAATCAGCAAAAGCTAGACAAAAAACGGAAGCGCCAGCAGCCCCTCGTCGTGGCGCGTCATGGCCTAGAAAAGGTCAATCTAAACATTGGCTTTGTGCCCTTAACAGACTGTGCGCCCCTGGTGGTGGCTAAAGAGCAGGGCTTTTTTGCCAAGCATGGTTTAGAAGAAGTCACCCTAAGCCGCGAACCAAACTGGAAAGCCATTCTAGAGGGGGTTACCACAGGCCGCTTAGATGCTGCCCAAATGGTGGCGGGGATGCCCCTCGCCATGACCGTCGGGCCGGGGAGTAAAGCCCCAGTGCCGATGGTGATTAGCATGATCTTGAGCCGCAACGGCAACGCCATTACCTTTAGTAAAGATCTCTATCAGCAAGGGGTTCGCACCCTGGCCGATTTTAAGCAATACCTGGCCCAATCGAGCACCAAACGGCATACCTTGGGCATGGTGCATCCGGCCTCTATGCACAATTTAATGTTGCGCTATTGGCTGGCCTCCGGCGGCATTGACCCGGATCAGGATGTTGACTTGAGAGTGATTCCGCCCCCACAAATGGTGGCAAACCTAGGGGCAGGCAACATTGATGGTTACTGTGTGGGTGAACCCTGGAATTCCCATGCGGTCAAAGAAGGCTTAGGGTTTGTGATTGCCCATGATTTAGAGCTGTGGCCGGGACATCCTGAAAAAGTATTGGGGATGCGCGAAGATTGGGCCGATCAGCATCCTAAAACCCAGATTGCGTTGGTGAAAGCGCTTTTAGAAGCCTGCGAATATTGTGATGATCCGCGCAACCGTAGCGACATTCTGGCCTCGCTCTGTTTACCCCAGTATGTCGGGACAACGGCGGATATGATTGAACCGGGCTTTATGACCGCCTATAATCGGGGCACCGCTGCTGAACCGGAGATTTTGCCTCGGTATAACCAGTTTTTTCATAACCAATCGAACTTTCCAGACCGGGTTGAAGGACTATGGATTCTGACGCAGCTCGCTCGCTGGGGGCTGATCCCGTTTCCCCGCAACTGGATTGAGGTGCTCGACCGGGTCCGACGGCCGGAACTCTTTGCCCAGGCGGCTCAAGAGCTGGGTTTACCTGGGGTTGGCCCCAATCGCCACCAAATTCAACTTTTTGATGGCACCGTGTTTGATCCGGATCATCCCATTGATTATCTCAACAGCCTCGCCATTAAACGAGACATCCAAATTAAGGAAGTTCGGGTGGGTGAAGCTGCGATCGCAGCCTAAGCCTTCCTCCCTTTTATTCCTCTATCTGACTCCGTACCCTCGCTCTATCTGAAAAGATGACCCAAGCCCTCGACCGTTCCAGTAACCAGACCTCCCCCATTGCCCAAGAGCCTTACCTCGTTATTGAGGATGCCTCTAAGGTCTATGAAACGGCCCAAGGGCCATACACCGTCCTCAGCGGCATTAACTTGGCGATCGCTGAAGGGGAATTTGTTTGCCTCATTGGTCACTCTGGGTGCGGCAAGTCAACGCTTTTGGATATGGTGTCCGGCTTTCGGCAGCCCACCTTTGGGGAAGTACGCTTGCAAAACCAGCGCATTGTGGAACCGGGACCGGATCGCATGGTGGTGTTCCAGAACTATTCTCTGCTGCCGTGGAAAAGCGCCTTCGATAATATTTACCTGGCGGTCAAGACGGTTTACCCCGATAAAACCAAGGCCGAGAAGGTTGAAATTGTTCGTGAGCATCTAGAAATGGTGGGCTTAACAGAGGCCGCCGATAAGCGACCCAGCGAGCTGTCAGGGGGGATGAAGCAGCGCGTCTGTATCGCTCGGGCTTTAGCCATTCGCCCCAAGCTGTTGATTCTAGATGAACCCTTTGGAGCTTTGGATGCGATCACCCGCGAAGAAATGCAGGAAGAGTTATTAAAGATTTGGCAAGATCATCGGGTGACGGTGCTGATGGTGACCCACGATATTGATGAAGCGCTGTTTCTCGCAGATCGCGTGGTCATGATGACCAATGGACCTGGCGCTCAGATTGGTGAGATTATGACCGTCCCCTTTGCAAGGCCGCGCGATCGCACCCAGATTGTCGAGAATCCTGAATACTATTCCCTCCGCAACCATGCCCTAGAGTTTTTGTTCCAGCGCTATGCCCATGCAGAGGACTAGATAATCACTAGAACGGGGTCATTTTTGAGGTACAAATATGAGTTCTCCGAGAGTTTTCCCCAGCTCAGCCTTTCTAATGCCCACTGATGATGAGCCGATTCGCTCCGTGGTCACCGAGTCCGCCCATGCAGTGGTTGTGGCTTGGTATATTCAAGCGGGTCAGCAAGTTTTGCCCCATATCCACCCCCAAGGCCAAGACACCTGGACTATTTTGCAGGGCCAGGGCCAATACTATCTAGATCCCAGCGGTACTCAGCAGCCCATTGTTGCCGGAGATATTGTAGTTGCACCCATGGGCTGCACCCACGGCGTTCTCAATGACGACGATCAACCCCTGATCTTTATTTCTGTCGTCACCCCAGCCGATGCCGGATATCAGCTTGCTTCAGCAGTAGATGCCTCTGTGTCAGAGACTATCACTTAAGAGGTGCAAAGGAGGTGCAAAGACTTAATCCTAGGCGGATGGCCCTGATAGACAGGACTTTGGACAATTTCGAAGCACAAAATCGATGAACGCTATGTAACGTGAGTTCTGTATAAGAGAAGGACCAACCTGTAGGCTGAAAGTCATCTAAACCCAACACTTCAGGTTAGTCCTATGCTTAGTCTAGAAGAACTTTTCTGCTCTGTGGATGATTTTTGCAAGGTTTTAACCCTTGTGGCAACGTCAACTCCTTAATGACGGTCATAAACGCCGCCAACGTCTAGGTCAGATGAGCCTCAGTGAGATGATGACAATCCAGATTGCCTTCCATTGCTCTGCCTACGGCAACTTCAAAGCCTTTTACGAAAAACACGTCTGCCAGTATTGGGTTGATGCATTCCCAAAGCGTCTAAGCTATTCGCGCTTTGTCGATTGGATTCCTTCGTTGTTGATGCCCTTGAGCGTATACCTGCACAACTGTTTTGGTGCCTGTACCGGTGTCTCTGTAATGGATGCAACAAAGCTTGCAGTCTGTCATAACCGACGAATTTCATCCCATAAAGTCTTTAAGGGGTTTGCAAAGCGAGGCAAAACCTCCACGGGCTGGTTCTTTGGCTTCAAGCTCCACCTGCTCATCAATGATCAAGGTGAACTGCTCAATATGACGATTACTCCGGGTAACACTGACTATCGCAAACCCGTCCCGAAGCTGCTGGAAGACATCTTTGGCAAAGTCGTTGCAGATCGCGGTTATGTCTCTCAGAAGCTCTTTGAAACCCTCTTGAGGCAGATGGGGGGCCAATTAATCGTCAAGCCTCGCAAGAACATGAAAAACAAGTTGATGCCGCTGATGGATAAGATTTTGACCCGTAAGCGTGCCATCATTGAGACCATCATTGACCAGCTCAAGAATATCTCGCAGATTGAGCATTCGCGCCATCGCAGTCCCATCAATTTTTTTGTCAATGTTGTTTGTGGATTGATTGCCTACTGCCACCAGCCGAAGAAGCCTGCGCTATCGCTGGATGA
>JBHJNL010000212.1:0-27059 GCA_050330855.1 Thermosynechococcaceae cyanobacterium
GCAGGCAGATGGTTTTGTCCCCTGAGGTTGTTCGGGCTTTGCGCTCTTTCATCGCTTTCTGCTCCTGAACTCTGCCTTATTTTCCCATTTTAACAAGCACAAACTAATTTAGAACCAGCCACATCCCAGCACTGGCAACAGACATGACAAAACCAGCCTTGCGACCAATGCCCCAAGCAGCCAGCGCCACTGGGATGATGTAGAAAATCGCAAAAGAAAGCTCAAAGCCGGTATAAAAATCAATGATGCCCAGCAGACAGAGGGTGAGGGTTGCGATCGCCCACAGCATTGCCTTCGATCTAATATCAATAAACGTAAGTACAGCATTCATTCCTGACGCTCACAAATACTCGAAGGTCGCGACTGCTCTGAAAAGCCCTGGCAGTACCCAATCATACTGCTAGAAGATTTTAAACTCAGCACTTGTGTAGGTTAAGGGGCTGCAAATAACACCACCGATTCATCACAAATGATAAATTGAGTAAACTTTGTCTTTCTTGTGGTCAGTGGGTTTCGGCCCCATATAGGCGCAAAGATTAATGAACGTTGAGCTGCGCTCGACTCGTGACCCTAAACATCTAGGCTTTTCGCCATTGGGAGCATTTTGTCTATGTATCTACTGGTGGAGTCTGCGGCCCAAACCCTCAACCAACCAATCGCAACGTTTGTGCTGCTGCTAGCGATCGTTTTAGTGACGCCTCCCATTTTTGAGCGCCTAAAGCTCCCAGGTTTGGTGGGCCTCTTAGTCGCAGGGGTGATCTTTGGCGGTAGCGGCTTGGGCTGGCTCAGGTCCGATACCGAAACCATGAAACTGCTCTCCGAAATCGGCAAGATTTACCTGATGTTTGTCGCCGGTCTAGAAATTGACCTAGAGCAGTTCAAAAAGACGCGCAATCGTTCTCTCAGCTTTGGGTTACTCACCTTTGCTATTCCAATGATGGGCGGCATCGCCGTGGGGCTGCTGTTTAACTTTGGCTGGCTGGCGGCGGTCTTGATTGGGTCGCTGCTGGCCTCCCATACACTGCTGGCTTATCCCATTGTGCAGCGACTGGGGGTTGTCGGCGATGAAGCGGTCACGATTACGGTGGGGGCCACCATCTTCACTGATATCGGGGCGTTACTGGTGCTCGCCATCTGTTTAGGTGTCAATAAGGGTGATTTTACAACCCTCAAACTGTTCTTTCTGTTGGGTTCATTGACGGTATATACCATTGCCGTTTTGGTTGGCCTGAAGCAGTTTGGACACTACTTTTTCCGTAAAACGGGGCAAGATGAGGGCAACCAGTTTTTGTTTGTGATGCTGTCGGTCTTTCTCTGTGCGGTGGTGGCACAACTGATTGGCGTCGAAGGCATCATCGGCGCATTCTTGGCGGGTCTGGCGATCAATAGCGTCATTGGCGACGGTGCCGTCAAAGAGAAAACAGAATTTTTGGGCAGCGTCCTATTTATTCCGATGTTTTTTATCAATATGGGCCTGCTGCTTGACCTGAAAGCCTTTGGCAGTATTTTGGCCTCGGTTCAGCTCCCACTGGTGGTGGTGGGGATGCTGCTGGGCACGAAGATGCTGGCATCCCTGGGGACAAAGCTGCTGTTTGGCTATAGCTGGCCTCAGTTTTGGAGCATGTGGTCGCTGTCAATTCCGCAGGTGGCGGCTACTTTAGCGGCGGCATTGGTGGGCTATGAAGCCAAAATTATTAATATCCAGATGTTCAATAGCGTCATTCTCTTGATGCTGGTGACCTCGGTTCTCGGGCCGCTAGTGACCTCTCGATGTGCTCGTCAGTTGGCAACTCAAACCACCTTAGACCAAGAGATCTCCTTTGATTGGCTCCCGCTGCCCAGTGAAGCACCTGCGTCTTTTTCCATCGTTGTCCCCGTTTATAACCCCCGCACCGAGAAGTCTCTGATTGAGCTGGCGGCCTTGATCGCCGGATATGAAGGGGGACGAGTGATTCCGTTGGCGATCGCCTTGGCCCAACCGCAGATGGATGACCCTCAGCTAGAGCGGGCCATCGGCCACTGTCGCCGTCGTCTCAAGGCGGCAGAGAAAATTAGTGAAGCCTTTACGGCTCCCCTGGTGCTCCGACTTCGCATTGACAATAATGTGGCCCAGGCCATTCGCTATATTAGTCGAGAGGAAAACGCTAATCTGATTGTGCTGGGGATGGCGCAACAGAATCGGTTCGATAATTATTTACTAGGGGGGATTCAAGATGATGTGATGGCATCGGCCCACTGTCTGGTGGTGGTCGCGCAGCTTCTAGAGTCCCCAACCCAGTTCCAGAATATTCTGCTGCCCATTGAGAACCCCAACCCGACCATGCTGCGCGTCCTCCGCTTTGCCCAGGTGTTGGCGGCGGCGAATCAAGGTCAGATTACGCTGCTGCACGTTTGCGGTGCCAGGGCGTCAGAAACCTATCGCGCTCGTGTGCAAAAGCAGCTAGAGTTGCTGGTGGCGCGTTTACCCTCGGCAGTGTGTCAGATCAAGATTGAGCTGATGGCGAGGGAGGCACCCATTGCTGCCATTACAAAAGCGGCAGAGAACTATGATTTGGTGATTTTGCGATCGCAACGTCGCCGAGTCGGCAATGGTCTGAGTATGGGATCGAGTACCACTCCGTTACTCAAACAACTCCCCGGCTCTTTTATTCTGGTGGGTGAACCCCATCCTCGCCGTCGTCGAGATCGTTTAAGTGCGGCTCCAACGGCAACGATTGAAGCGCCAAATATGGGTTAAAGCTGGTGGTCAGGGCTTGGATGCGATCGCAACTCCTCTTACTGGTCCCGGATAGCCCTCAATGGTTTGGGTGTGATCCATCGGGTCCAGAAAATCCACTAGCGATTGCTTCATCATCCAGGCGGTGGCGCGCTGCTCTTGAATGGTAGTAGTGGTCACGTCCATTATTTTAATTTCCTCAAACCCACACTGAGATAGCCATAGCTCCAGCGTTCGGCAACTGGGAATCGCCCACACATTTCGCATCTGGGCATAGCGATCGTCTGGCACTAAGACCTGCTCTTGATCACTCTCTAACACCAGCGTTTCTAAGACGAGTTCACCGCCCGATCTCAAAGCATCAAATAGCACTTCAAGATGCTCTAGCGGGTCGCGGCGATGGTAGAGCACCCCCATTGAAAACACGGTATCAAAGGCGTTGAGATGGGGCGGTAAGTGTTCAATGCCTAACGGTAAAACATAGACCTCTGGCTCAGTGAGGTAGCGCCGCAGAGCAGCATACTGCATTTCAAATAGCCGCGACGGATCGAGGCCTACCACCAGTGCAGCTCCGGCCCCCGCCATCCGCCATGAATAATAGCCATTGCCACAGCCCACATCTAAGACCCGTCGCCCTGTTAAGGGCTGAATCTGATCTTTGAGACGGCTCCATTTCCAATCGGAGCGCCACTCAGTATCGATGTGAATGCCAAATAGTTCAAATGGTCCCTTGCGCCAGGGATTGAGCTGCTTCAGTGCGGTTTCAAGCTGCTGCCGCAAAGCGTCATCAATATCTGTGGGCTGACCAACTCTGACGGCATTCAATAAATCAATATCGCTGGGCTGGAGAGCCGGGAGACTGGCGACGGCCTGTTGCCATTGGCCGAGATGACCATGCTTTTTGGGTTCGGTGGCAAGCTGTGTGGGTAGGGTATCGCGCCAGGGGCTGAGGGGAGTTGAGGAGATGCGATCGCACAATCGATCTAGATCAAACATAAAAAAAGTGAAGAGGGGCCAGATGACTTTAGCCTAGGTCATTCTTTTCGCGATAGTGTTTGGGAGCGATCGCAACCCTCCGTCATTAAAAATCAGGGTACAATCCTCAAACCCGATATCGCTACTCCAACACCTTCCCTCTCCCCACCCTCAACGATACCGAGCGGCTAGAGAAACTTTTTGAGCTGTACACAAAGATGACCAACGGCTAAATGCTAAACGCTAAAATTAGACCATCCTCCTGGAGCAACATAATCCAATGCTGACCCTAGAACAGCTCATCTCAGAAGCCACCGTCCTAGCCGAGGCAGACAAAGCTGTCCTCATTGAAAAGATTGTGGAAAGCATGGCCGATCCCATCAGCCCAAACATCCTGAAGCAGGGAGTGCAGCAGGCTCAAGATCGCATTGCCGCACTCGATCTCGGTGAAGTCCAAACCATTCCTGGAGACATAGCCTTGGCTCAAATCCGGCAACTACTCGATCAATGAAATACGAATTTCACCCCGCTGCCCTGCAAGAATATGCCGAAGCCGTACAATTTTTCGCCCAGCAAAATCAACATCAAGATTTCATCGATACGATAGAAAAATCAATATTTCGGATTGTTGGTGCGCCAGAGCGCTGGCCAATCATTGAGGATCCAATTCGTCGTTATTTAACCCCCAAGTTTTCCTATGCCATCCTATATCGAGTCTATTCCGACAGAATCGTGATCGCCGCAGTCATGAGTTGCCGTCGAGATCCAAGCTACTGGCAAAATCGCTTTTAAAGATAAAAGACCCATGAGCCAGCCGATTTGAATTCCCGCTGCGCCGAAGATATCTTGCTAACCCGCGAAGCTCATTTCGCCGCCACCATCGCTGATCTCTATGCCCCCGAGAAGATGCTCGATAACCTGCGCCAAGCCCACGATACTCGCAACGACGAAATGCTAGAGCGCATCTACATCGGTCGCCGTTTCAAAAACGATACCGAACGGCTGGAGAAACTTTTTGAGCTGTATACCAAAATAACCCGTTAAGTGCGAAACGCTAAAATCAGACTATTCCCTTAGAGCAAAACGATCCAATGCCAACCCTAGACCCACTCATTGCAGAAGCCAGTGCATTGCCCGATGCAGACAAGGTTATCCTCAAATAGGGAAGTCTCTGTCATCAGAATCCTGATTGATACTCAGGTCACTCAATGAGTTTTTGGAGATTAGAAAATGGTTGCAGTTCAAGGTCACTTACCCCGGTTAACGCCGGTTGAATATTTTGTTTGGGAAGAGCAGCAGTTGTGTCGCCATGAGTACATCAATGGCGAGGTTTACGCCATGAGTGGAGGCACCCAGAACCATAGCCGAATTGCTTTGAAGGTTGCAGCTTTGTTAGATAATCACTTGCCCGATGGCGGCTGTCGGGTATTTAACTCTGATTGCAGGGTTAATATTTTTGAAACGAATGATTATACCTATCCCGATGCGAGTGTTAGCTGCGATCGAAGAGATGAAAATACGACTCAATATATTACCTATCCCTGTTTGATTGTTGAGGTTTTGTCTGAGAGTACAGAGGCTTACGATCGAGGAAACAAGTTTTTCCGCTATCGCCAGAATCCACAGTTGCAAGATTATGTGTTGGTGAGTTCTCAAGAAATCGCGATGGATCTTTACCGAAAAGATCGGGATGGACGGTGGGAGATCGTCAATTATCGCGCTGAGGAAGTGGTGGAATTGCAATCGGTTGACTTAAGTTTCCCGATTGAACAAGTCTATCGAGGGATCAACTTTTCTGAGGTAGCGGTTTAATGGGCATGAAATTCCCCAACGCAATTCCCGCCGTTTCCGTCATCTACGCTCAAGATGGCACCTCCACAAAATCCAACGCCCTAGGAATGCGCCCTATGCAAGAACGCGCTGACCAAAAGCGCGGCGAACGGTATCTATAAAATCAAGGCAGGAACCCTCGATCAATTCCGATATGATCTCAATACGGCAAGCCTCACAAAATCGTGAAGCCGTCCAAGGGGGACTAGCCGCTCCGAAGATAATGATTGGGGAGCGAGCAGACTATGCCTATTCAGCGAAATATTGTTTTAGAAGCGTTCAGGTAGAAATCTTTGACAAAAGTTGGTGACGCTATTCAGGCCGAAAACGCAAACTGGTCCTTTGGGGGTCAAACCCGTGAGCAATTCGAGCAGCATATCAACCGCTCTGTGCCGCTCTACACTCAAGGTCATGCGTTGGTGGCCGCTCTCTCTGATTTTTTCCTCACAGATCACTCTGTTTGCTATGACCTAGGCTGTTCAACAGGTTCACTGCTAGCTTCCCTGGCCGAACGCCACGCTAGCAAATCCATTCAGTTTGTGGGCATCGACCAAGAAACCGATATGGCCCAGCAGGCCCAAACACAGTGTCAAGCCTTCAACAATATAGAGATTCGCTGCCAGACACTATTGGATGTAGACCTAGAGCCAGCCGACTTAATCGTGGCCTACTACACCCTGCAGTTCGTTCAGCCCAAACACCGCCAAGCCATCTTTAACCGACTCTACCAATCGCTCAACTGGGGCGGAGGTTTAATTCTCTTTGAAAAAGTGCGCGGCCCCGATGCCCGCTTCCAGGACATGATGACGACGCTCTACACTGACTTCAAGCTGCAGCAGGGCTATTCTGGGGATGAAATTATCGCAAAAACCCGCAGCCTCAAGGGTGTGCTCGAACCATTCTCAAGCGCAGGCAATTTAGGCTTGCTCGAACGAGCCGGTTTTGTCGATATTATGACGGTGATGAAGTACGTTTGTTTTGAAGGGTTTCTCGCCATCAAATAACCCCACACTGCTATGAAAAAACCTGTAATGCCCTCCGGTCAGCCATTAACAATTGCCCCACCGCCAGATCTGCCTGTGGTGGTGGCAACGATGTATAGGTTTGTCCCTTTAGACGACTGTGCAACCCTCAAAGAAACGCTGACCGAGATCTTTCAAACCCATCAGCTCAAGGGAACCATTCTGTTAGCCACCGAAGGCTTAAACGGAACGGTTGCCGGAACTGCCCTAGGCATTGCAGCACTGTTCGCCTTCTTACATCAGGATGATCGGTTTGCCGATCTGAGGCCCAAGCTCTCTTATGTAGCAGAGCCGCCCTTCAAGCGCATGAAGGTAAAAGTAAAGCGAGAGATTGTCTCAATGGGCGTTGAGGGGATCGAACCGGCCCAGCAAACGGGAACGCATGTGGAACCAGAGGAATGGAATCAGTTACTTCAAGACCCTGAAGTTTTGGTGATTGACACTCGAAATCAGTATGAATATGAGGTGGGCACCTTTGAAGGGGCGATTTCGCCCAATACCAAACATTTTCGAGAGTTTCCGAAGTTTATTGATGAGAATCTTGATCCTGAGCAACATCCTAAAGTTGCCATGTTTTGTACTGGCGGTATTCGCTGCGAGAAGGCTAGCGCCTACTTGCTCAAGCAGGGCTTTGAAGAGGTTTATCAGTTAGAGGGTGGCATCCTTAACTATTTGAATACTCAGGCACCCGATCAGTCTTTATGGGATGGTGAGTGTTTTGTCTTTGATGAACGAGTAGCCGTCGATGAAGCATTACAGACTGGCAGCTATGTCATGTGTTTCGGCTGCCGCAGTCCCCTATCAAAAGAAGATTGTCAATCAGACCAATATGAATCGGGTATCTCTTGCCCCCACTGCTTTGCAACGTTAACTGAACAACAGAGAAGTCGTTTTGCCGAGCGTCGGCTCCAGATAAAGCTTGCCACGCAAAAAAATCGGGACCACATTGGCGCAGTGATGCCTAGCCAATAGTTTCCCGTCCTTGATTACAAGAGGCTATCGCTCTGGGTTAAAACCTCTCCACTGGCAGATTGAAATCTGGCAGTACAGACTCACCAGATAAGATAGTGGGAAGCGATCGCACTTCTTTCGGCTGTCCCGGACGATAGATTTCGACCTGCTGATCTTGGGGGTTAAACAGCCAGCCCAAGCGGACACCACTGTCGAGATATTCCTGCATCTTTTCCTGAAGCGCGCTCAAAGAATCCGTTCGCGATCGCAACTCCAGCACAAAGTCGGGGGCAATGGGCGGAAACTTCGCTCTTTCGTCGGGCGTGAGGGCATCCCAGCGGGATTGTTCGATCCAGGCGGCATCGGGGGAGCGATCGCCGCCATCGGGTAGCTTAAAGATGGTAGAAGAGCTGAATACCTCGCCTAGTCCAGTTTGGCGATTCCAGAGGTAGAGTTCGCCGCCTAGGATCATTTCGCGGTTACCGCTATCGCCGCCGACGGGTGGCATCAGTATTAGCCCTCCTTGAGGATTACGCTCGACTCGTAAGTCAGGGTTATTGACACAGAGCTGATAAAACTGCTCGTCGCTGAAGTGAACGGTTTTGAGGTTGAGGGTTAGGGGTTCAGTTAGCATTTTGGGTCACTCTGTAGAGCAATGCTTTGTTTCATTGTGGCACGGGAGTTGCGATAAGCTCACCAGAGTCAGTTGCCACACAGCATTTAGATTCGATAAGATTGAATAGCGTACTAGGGTACGCATCTTGTTAACCATCTTGAGATAAAAGCTTGTCGAGTCCCTCGCAGCCGAAGCAGATCTTGATCTATGCAGATGCAGCAGGTCAAGAACCTTTCAGTCAATGGCTCGAAAGTCTACGGGATGTGGTGGGGCGGAAGCGAATATTGAGTCGTTTACGCCGCATTGAACAGGGTAACGATGGTGATTGCAAAGCTTTCGGGAGTGGAGTCTATGAACTACGTTTATTCTTTGGGCCTGGATACCGAGTTTATTTTGGCAAAAATGGACCAACGCTTGTCATTCTGCTCTGTGGTGGAGATAAAAGCACTCAGGATCGTGACATTGCAACGGCTCAATCTTATTGGAAGGAGTATCTAACCAGTGCGTCAACTGAGAACCCTTGATCAGCTAGAAGCTGAATATTTCCAGCAACATCCTGAAGAAATAGATGAATATCTCGCCATTCTCTTTGAGGACTATGCTCAAGATGGTGATATCGGGGCTTTGCTTGCTTCTCTACGAACCATCGCCCGAGCAAAGGGCATCACTGCAACTGCTGCGGCTGCAGGAATGTCTCGAAAAGGATTGCAGAAGGCATTATCAATCGAGGGGAGTCCAAAATTTGAGAGCGTCAATGCTATTCTTCATGCGCTGGGATATCGGCTGGCTCCTGAAAAGATTTCTGTTGCGAAATGCTAATAATCTAGATGACTTCAATAAAGAGGCTGGCCCATCCAGACGTATCGACAAACATGCTATTCGCTGCCATGCATGTCTTTGTAAAGTGCTTGTCCCAGATAGGAATCGTGATTCTCGCCTACATCAGTAAAATCCGTCGTGATAGATCCAACCAGCTCTAGAGGTGGATCGTTTACATCGATCTGGGACTTTACTGAGGACATTTTTAGCCGCTGAGAGAGTAGGTCCAAAATCAGCTCTTCGGGAGATTGGTGTGTTTGAGTGACAACCTGGGCAAGAGCTTGCTCCAGGTCATCAGAGAGAGTGATAGTTAAGGTTTTAGACCTGTGCTTATCAAAAGAGAATTCTCAATGGAAGATCTAAAATGCGGAATAGGTTGCGATCGCATCCCCCAATTTCTCTAGCACCTCTGCCACCGGCATCGCCCCTAATTCCCCTGACACACGGGTCCGAATATTGAGGCTTTCCGCTTCAACTTCTTTATCACCAATCACCGACATCACCGGAATCTTGGCTTTTTCAGCATTTCGGATCTTCTTGCCCAAGCGCTCACCCGACGTATCCACCTGCGCTCGAATGCCCTGCGCCTGCATTTGCTCCACAGCTTTCTGAGCAAAGGGCAAGTGAATCTCGCTCACCGTCAGCAATCGCACCTGTTCAGGAGCTAGCCACAGCGGAAAGTCCCCCGCATATTCTTCAATTAGGATGCCGATTAAACGCTCCAAAGAACCGAAGGGGGCACGATGAATCATCACCGGACGACACCGTTCACCTTCTGCATTCACATACTCCAGCTCAAACCGTTCGGGTAGGTTGTAATCTACCTGCACCGTGCCCAACTGCCACTCGCGGTCTAAAACATCCTGGAAGATAAAATCTAGCTTAGGGCCATAGAAGGCCGCTTCACCAATGCCCTCAAAGTAATCCATGCCCAGCGTTTCTACTGCTCGACGGATCGCGTTTTGAGCCTTCTCCCAGACTTCGTCAGAGCCAATATATTTATCTGATTCGGGGTCGCGAAAGCTCAGACGCGCCTTAAAGTTCTTGAGCTGCAGCTTGTCGAATACCGACAGAATCAGATCCACCACCTTAAGGAATTCATCATCAAGCTGATCGGGAGTAACGAAGAGATGAGAGTCATCAACGGTAAAGCCGCGCACCCGCGTCAGGCCACCCAGCTCACCGGATTGCTCGTAGCGATAGACGGTGCCGAACTCCGCCAGCCGGATCGGCAAATCCCGATAGGACCGCAGTTCATTCTTATAAATTTGAATGTGGAACGGGCAGTTCATAGGCTTCATGACAAAGCCCAGCTCTGCAGCTCGGTCTTCGTCGTTCTCGCTCATCAGCGGGAACATATCTTCTTGGTATTTTTGCCAGTGACCTGAAGTCTTAAACAGGTCCACACGAGCAATGTGGGGGGTGACGACGGGCAGGTAGCCTCGCTTGGTTTGCTCACCCTTGAGAAAGTCTTCGAGCTGAGATCGTAACACCGTCCCCTTCGGCGTCCACAGCGGTAGTCCCGCTCCGACCAAATCAGAGAAAATAAACAGCCCCAGCTCTTTGCCTACCTTGCGGTGATCGCGTCGGGTCGCCTCTTCTTTACGCCGCTTATGTTCTGCTAACTGCTCAGGAGTCTCCCAGGCGGTGCCGTAGATGCGCTGCAGTTGGGCCTTGGTTTCATCGCCGCGCCAGTAAGCACCCGCTACGCTCTCAAGTGCGATCGCCTTCGGGTTGAGGTCACCCGTACTTTCTACATGGGGGCCAGCACACAGATCCCACCATTCTTCGCCCAGATGATAGAGCGTGATTGGTTCCTGCAGATCTGCCAGAATTTCGAGCTTGTAGGGTTCCTCTAGCGCCTTGATACGGGTCTCAGCCTCTTCTCGGCTGACCTGTTCTCGAATCACCGGCAGCTTTTTCTTGATAATCTTGACCATCTCTTTTTTGATGGCCTTGAGATCTTTTTCAGTAAAAGCTTCGGCGGTATCAAAGTCGTAGTAAAAGCCATTCTCGATCCAGGGGCCAATGGTCACCTGCGTCCCAGGGAACAGCTTCTGCACCGCCATCGCCATCACATGCGAGGTCGTATGGCGGATCTTTTTGAGGTCTTCTGACTCACTGGTGCGAGGCAGGTAGATTTTTTCGGGCTGTTGTTCAGGGTGCTCGGCAGCAGACATGGGCAACTTAGCTTAGACCTATCTTAGGGAACCGTTCTATCTTATCGAACCGACTGAGCTTTAGACCTGTAAAATTTCGGGGCTATGACTCCATCAGCTTGCGAAGAGAAGCTTCTAGAGAAACCAAATCATCTTGAATCGTTTGCCAGATGATCGACAGGTTTACCTGAAAGTATTCGTGAATCACAATATTCCGCATTCCACGCACGTCGATCCACGGAATTTCTGAATATAAAGCCTCTACCTCAGGTGGAATATGGCTAACAGCTTCACCGATGATGGCAAGGTTGTATAGGACTGCTTTGATCGTCTTTTGATCATTTTGAAACGCCTCAAACGTCATCTCGTTTGTGAACGCTCGGATCTCTGAGATCGCAGTAAGCATGTCTTTTACTCTATTTCGCCAATCTCTAGAAGACACGAACAGATTCTCGAAGAACAGGTTCTTGCAGATATGGCTTGAGTGAGTCAGACGTTCCTAAATCAACAGAACTCCCCAAAATCTCTTCCAGATAGCGTTTCAGACGAATAAAGGTAAACAATCCTACAGGGCGCTCAAATTCAACCAACAGGTCAACATCACTATCTGTCCGGGCTTCGTCTCTTGCCACTGAACCGAACAGAATCAGCGATTGTACATTGAAGTTCTGGAGCGAAGTTTGATGATCTGCCAGGATTTTAAGGGTTTCTTGTCGCCGCATTGCTTAATCGATAGGGAAATAGGAGACTCTACTAGAAATTGTATCCCACCATTCCCATCAAACCGTCCCCACATCAACCCCTCTATTAGCAATGGCTTCAGCAATGTCAGCAATATCAGCAATCGGCGACATTCTCTAGCGATCCTTGAAACAAGTATTGAGAACAAGTATTGAGGGCTGAAGCTTGCTCTCTGACTAGGTAGTAGAAAATATAGTGGGATCCTTGGCTCATGCAAAAGGATCGCAGGGCAGCACCCATATAGGTAGTTGTTCAGCCTGAAAAGTTATACCCCTGAGCCAAGGTGGGCACCTTAAACTTACAGAAGAGATTTTCTCTCTGTGCCTAGCACATTCAAACCCTCAGTTTAGATTTACGCGCTCACTATTTATACACAAGATCAAACGCCTGAATTTAGCCTTCATTTTTGAATGACTTGATTCTTTTGCCTCCTGTGCAGATCCAGCCTCTATAGACCTACAAAACGGTTATGGGGCTAGGTCAGCAAAGATCCTGCTGCCCGATTGTCGTTAGGGTACTCCAACTTCAGAATCCATTACCGCTCATGATTCAACAAGCACCCGTCCAGCAAGAAACCCTATTTTTTGGTCCCCAAGAGCTAGCTTCAGCACTCATGGGAGCCGTCGATCCAGGGCAATCTGGCTACTGGGAAATTAAGTTTGACCGGTTGGCCCACAAAAATCATCGCTGGTATTTTGGCCTGCAATCGAACCAAGCCGCCTGTTATTCAGGCACTCAGCCTCATTCCTCCTGCACATTACTCAAAACGATTAAACGCTACCTCGCGCAGTCCCGCCGAGAACCAGCCCGTTCCTTTTTAGCGGGACTCCAAAAAACAAGCAAAACTCAGTCCTTGATGTCAGCAGACATGATCGAAGAGCTTATGCAGATGAATGTTCTAGATGTTGAGCAGCTTACAGAGGCGATGCGTCTCAAAATCTTGGCTGATTTAGACATTTATCTAACATTGGGGGCTGGACAGGCTCACTTTATGCCTGAGCCAGACTTAGCAAATGCTCTCCCCATTCCGGGGTTTCCGCTAGAGCAGCTTTTTGCCCAGGCCCAACACCGACAGCAGCAGTGGGAGCAAGTTAAAAAAGTCGTGCCCTCTATGGCCGCAGTCCCTATTTTAGACTCAGCCGCTTTAGAGAAGTCTGGGTTGCCTGAAGCCCGACAGCAGTGGCTCCAGAATATTGTCAAATCGGGTAAACCACTCAGCGATATTAGCGTTCTGCTCGCCAAAGATACGCTAGAAGTCGCAGCAAGATTTGCCCAATTCAAGCAAGCAGGGATTATTCACCTTGAGTCAGAAACCCATGCTGCGCCTGAATCGGTGATGATTATCGACGACTCACCCATTGTGCTGATGCAGTTTCAGCACTTGGTGACCGCACTGGGGTATCCGGTAGTGGTAAACCAAGAAGCCGAAAAATCGATACCGATGATCGCTCAGGTGAAGCCCGCCATCATTTTTATCGATATCAATATGCCGGGTATCTCTGGCTTTGAACTCGTCAAAAAAATTCGGCAGACCCCTGAGATTGCCTCCATTCCGCTGGTCATTTTGACCGGGGAGCAAAAGCTCTCTAATAAATGGCGCGCTCAGTGGAGTGGCTGTGACTTTCTGACCAAGCCCCTGTCTTTGAATGAGATTGAACAGTTTCAGGTCAGCTTACAGGCAAAACTTCAGGCCGTCATGCCTGAGAAGTCTTCTTAATCAACCCCCTAAATCCGGAGCAATACTACCATGCGATTCTTAATCATTGATGACAGTTCTATCGACCGCCACTTCTTAGCCAAGCTGCTTGAGCGCATTGGCCACGATGTTGATCAGTGTGAATCTCCTAAAGAGGCATTGAGCTTGGTGGAGTCTGGCGAGTATGACTTGGTCTTTTTAGATGTGGTGATGCCCGAACAAGATGGCTATAAGTTCTTGCGATCGCTGCGTATGAATCCAGTCACCGCAAACCAGTACGTTGTGTTCTGCTCCAGCAAAAAAACGCCCATCGAAATCAACTATGGCGTTAAGCGAGCCGGGGCAAATGATTATTTGACCAAGCCCGTCAGCCGTGAGTCGGTTGAGCAGGTACTAGAGCGCGTCACCGCCTAAAGGAAAGCTCGATGACGATGCCCGCAGTTGCAGAACAAACATCGGCCTCTTTAGAGTGTCGTCTCGTTCTTGCCCAAGTTGATCGCTACACCTTGGCTATTCCAGCCTTATGGGTCGCAGAAATTTCTCGTTTTCAGCAGGCTCAGGTGCTGAACTTGCCCTTTTACCAGCCGCCGTTGATGGGCCTCATGCACCAAAACGGTCAGGTCATTTCCCTTGTTTCAGCAGCCCAACTTTTCAAGGTCAAACAGCCCGTGGGACGAGAGATCTCCACCGTGGTTCGCCTCGGAGATGGGGCAGGCACATTGTCCCAGGTCGGCGTTGTCGTGGATAAGATTCTCGGCAGCACCACCCATTCTGAAGTTTCTGCTGATTTATTTGAGCCTATCGCCCTTCTCCCGAAGTCACTCGCACCGGATGCCATGGTGTTGCTCCGTCAGGAGTGGTTCCCGAAAGAGGTTTGGCAGCCGCAGCAGTGGATTTAGCCTTCGCCATCCCTTTGACCTAGAACCTCGTCAGTCTTTTCACGCCCCCATAGCCGTTTCCCCTTTTGCCATGAATACTCAAGAGACTCAAGATCAAGCTATCGAATTCAGTTCACCTACATCACCTGTGGGCCAACTGCGGCAGTTCGTCCGTACTCACCTTGTTGAGACTGTAGTGGCAACAATCGTGGGTAGTGCCGTGGTAACCGGTATCTCAGCCTGGAACGTCTGGAGTACCTATCAAGGATTTCAAGACACGGTTACTCAGGAATTCGAGCTACAAAAGCAGGCAGATAAAATCGTTTATGTTGATGAAGTCCTAACGATGTCTGCTCGACTGGCGGCCAGTACCGGTAGCCTCACCTGGGAAGATCGCTACAACAAGTTTGTCCCTGAGCTAGATGCTGCGATTGAGGCGGTACTCTCAAACGTCACGGACGAAATCCGGGCCGAGGCCAGCCAGACCGATGCCGCCAACCAGGCCCTGATTGCCATGGAAACGGAGGCCTTCGAGCTAAACCGAGCCGGTAAATCTCAACAGGCGTTGGCGTTGTTGTTGGGGCCAGAATATCTCAAGCAGAAGACGGTCTACACAGAGGGGAATAAGAAAGTCCTCGCTTCGGTGGATGAATATATTCAAGATAAAATCGATGGCTACCGATCTCAGCTGCAGGGGTCTATTGGTTTTGCGGCAGGAACCTTCCCGATCTTGCTAGCAGCTTGGATTCTGGTGTTGTCTGCGGTGCGAGATTATATCCGTGATCGGGTTGAGGCTCAGGCCTTTTTGCGACAATCGCAATCTGAACTCGCGGCCACGAACCATGAGCTGATTCAAGCAGCCAAGGCTCGCGAGAACCAAGACGCCCAAATCAAAGCGGAGAGCGAACAGCTTCAGCAAGATATTGGTGAGCTATTGGATGTGGTTTGTGACATCGAAGAAGGCGATCTAACGGTGCAGGCAAAGGTGAATGACCGGGCCACAGGTCTGGTGAGTGACACCCTCAACCGTCTCGTAGAATCTCTGGGTGGCATTCTTCAGCAAGTGGACGGCACCACCCGTGAAGTGTCTCGCAGCGGTCAGCGCCAGAGACGAATTGCCTCAATGGTCGCCAACAGTACTGAACAACAGACTAAGGCCGTTAATAAAGCTCTAGAATTAACCACCACCGTTCGAGAAGCGGCGAAGAGTGCTGCGGTGCAGCTTGAGACCACGAAGCTCTCTCTCTTGACACTGCAGGATACAGTGGTCAACGGTCAGACCACCATGCAGGATCTCAGCTCCGATATTGGGGTGCTGCAGCAGGGGAGCGATCGCATTGTTCAGCAGATGAAAACCCTCGGTGAATTCGTGGGCTTAACCGACCAGTTTGTCCATGACCAAGGTGAAATTGCGGCTGAAACCCAGGTGCTTGCTCTTAATGCCTCTCTGGTAGCAGCCCGCGCCGCAGAGCAGCGCGATCCGCAGCAGTTTGCTCGGGTGGCCCGAGATTTTGAATTGATTGCCACCCAGGTCAGTCAACTGGCCCAGCAGACCAACGCAGGACTAAGTACCCTAGAGCAGCGCAGCACCCAAATTCACCAAGTGGTTTCAGACATCGACGCCAACGTTCAAAACTTGGGAGACCTAGTCGAAGACTTTAATCGCGGTGTCCAGCAAACCGATACCGTCTTCCATACCGTCCAACAGGTCACCGGACAGGCTGTAGAGGCTGGTGACGTGGTGGCTCAGACCAACCAAAGCATTGTAGAATCCGCCGAAAACTCCACCCAGAGAATGGAGGCGATTGCCGACTTCTCTCAACAGATTGCTCAGCAGTCCCAACACGCCCAACAGCTCTCCGAAGCCATGAATGCTTTATCAACAGATTTGCTCAGCAAGGTAGAGGTCTTTAAGTTGCCGTCAGAACTGTCGGAAGCGCTCAGCGACGAGAGCGTCGAGCCATCTACAGACGAAGCCGAGCCATCCCCGGTCGAAGCCTCACTCTAAACTGACATCCCTCTCTAGCCCATCCATTGTTGAAGGACATTACCATGACTGCTGACCCCCTCACCAGCACAGAGCTAACCGCTAAGACAGAACATGCATCCCTCCTGCGCCGACTCCAGCTAGGACTGCAGACTCGCCTCATTCCGACCATTACCATTTCGGTTCTGTTTAGCTTGGCCCTGACGGGCACCTCGGCCTGGAATATCTGGCGCATCTATCAGGGATTGCAAAGCACGATTACAAAAGAGTTCAAGCTGCAAGAGAGCAGCGGTAAGGTGATTCATCTCGATGAAGTCTTAACGATGTCGGCTCGCATGGCCGCCAGTACCGGCGATCTCTCTTGGGAAGAGCGCTACAACGCCAATGTCCCGGCCCTAGACGAAGCTATTGGTGTCATCATGGGCGCGCTCACCACAGCAGAGCAAACCGATCCAGCCAAGACCGATGCCGCGAACCAGAAGCTGATTGAGTACGAAACCAAAGCCTTTGATCTGGTCCGTGAGGGGAAAGCCCCTCAAGCCCTTGATTTGCTGCTGAGCAGTGATTATAAGGCGCAGAAGCTCATCTATACGGAGGGGATCAACGGCACCCTAGCCACCGTTGACCAGCAAGTCAACAATCAGCTCCAAGCCTATCAGCAGAGACTCGCTTGGTCTGTAACCTATGCCATTGCCAGCTTGGTGCTCCTCGCCCTGACTTGGTCTATTGTGTTGAGCGCAGTGCGGGGCTACATTCAAGAGCGCCGTCAGTCTCAAATAGCCCTAGAAGCCTCTCGGAGCAACCTGCTGACGCTCAACGAACAGCTCAAGGATGAAGCCGAGCAACGGAGCCGCCAAGAAGAGCAGATCTACGAAGAAAGCGAACTCCTGCAGGCCGACGTAGGGCATATTCTCGATATTGTATCTGCCCTAGAAGATGGCGACCTTACCATTGAAGCAGAGGTCAACGAACGTGCCACGGGCTTGGTGTCCGATACCCTCAACCGCCTGATTGAGTCTTTAAATCGCGTTGTCTCTTCCGTCGTCGTTACGGCCCAACAGGTAACGGAGAGTGCAGGGCAACTGGAAGGGATTGCGGTGGAAACTGCAGAACAAGCCCAGGAACAGACGGTCTCAGTTCAGGAAGTAAAGTCGCTAATGGAGGCGGTCAACACACTCACCTCTGACTCACTGCAGCAAGCCCTCGCCACCGGCGAAGCGGTGGAGCAAGCCAAAGCGGCGGTCTCTGCCGGTCAGCAGGGAATGGACGAGATGGCGGGCGGCATTGAAACACTTCAAGTAGGGACCGACCAGATGGTCAAACGGACCCAGCTCTTGAATGAATTCGTGGATCTCGCCACTCAGTTCTCCAAAGATCAAAAGCGCGTGGCGTCCTTGACAAAGGTGCTGTCTTTGAACGCATCCACCTTGGCTACTCGTGCCCTTAAAGAAGAAGACCCCGCCCAGTTTGCCAGTCTTGCCAGTGAATTTGATGCCATTGCGCGCCAGGTCAATGATCTCGCCACCGAAACCAATCACGGTCTCGTTCTACTGCAGCAGCGCACCAACCAGATTCAAACGGTATCTTCGGGCCTCAACCATGATGTGTCTGAAATTAGTCAACTGGTGCAGGCCTTTACCCAAGAAGTGGGCCAGGCCCGTCAGGCCTTCGGCAATATTCAGCAGGTCACCGAGCAAGTCGAGCAGGTGGGCAAACGCGTCAGCTACTCCAGTCAACAGATGGTGGAAGCCGTGCAGAATACGCTGACTGCGACCCAGGCGATCGCAATGATTGCCCAGCAGACCGATGCCAAAGCCGCGATTACCCGTGAGCAGGTTGAAGCGATGGGGAATATCGCTCGCACCTTGCTAGAGATGGTGGCCTTCTTCAGGGTTGAGAATGAGGTTGTTGCTGAAGAGCAGACCGAACAGCCACCGGCAGAGCAAACGATTGACGTTGCGGTCAGTGCCGATGACGTTACGGCCAGTGCCGATCTCCAGCTTGTGTCTGCTTAGGTCATGGGTCATCGCCAAGTCCCCTCTATTACCGATGACCAAAATCCCCCAAAAACCTTCACCCCCCCTAATTTCTTGGCCCCGTTAATCTTGTATTGAGTTGGCACCATGACAGCACCTGACCCCTCTTCCTTCGCATCCCATAACCCTATTGATGCGGCTGAAGCAGAGCTACAGCAAGAGCTGCGCGCTATGTTCGCGCTCGATACGCAGCAGCATCTGCAAACCTATTTCGACGTTGTACAGCAACTCAATGCTCAGTCATGGGCCACCGATATTCAGAATATTTATCGGGCTATTCACACCATTAAGGGTGGGGCCGTTACGGTAGAGGCTGAAGCGGTGCTCAGGGCTGCCACCGTGCTTGAGGATTTGCTCTCCGATCTGCGTTATCTCGATCACGCTCCGTCGCTAGATGGGCAGCTTAATCAGATGTTGCAAGAGGCTGGGGAACTGCTTAGCAGCGCCATTGAGGTCAAGGGAATCGGGATGGATGCGATCGCATCCATTCAGCCCACCGTAGATCGCATTGGCACCATCCACGAACAAATTAAACAACGCTATATCCCTGACTGGAACGAACTCACCCAGGTCCACCAAGAATTTGCCGAACAGGGCTTCGATCTGGTGATTCTAGACCTAGAGATGGCGATTCATCAACTCCCTGAACAAGGCTCCATTTCAGAGTCTGCCCTGCAGAATGCTGAGCAGACCCTGGCACAGCTCACTCAAATTGGCGGTGACCTTCAATTTGCCGAGGCATGGACTGAGCTAGTTAACCGAGGTGAAGCGCTATCCCAAATCAACGACAGTCGCCTCTGGCGTCAAGCTTGGCCCCTCTATTTTGAAGCATTAAAAGACTGCGCGAAGCACAGTGGCTGCTATGACCTAGAGCAGTTGCCCACCCCCAGCGACATCTCCGCAGGCCTACCTGCCCCTAGCCCTGCAGCAGAAGTTACCCCTGCAGTGGCAACCTTGATTTCTGATCTCCCTTCCATAGAGGATCAAGCAACATTAGACCTTCTAGAGACAGACTTTTCAGAAGATATTGACGCTGATTTAGACCTCGCAGACCTCGACGATACCTTCTTTGATGACGAGGCCGATAGCTTCAATGCTGACCTACTCGCATCTGACTTCAATGAAGATCTAGAAGCCGATCTGCAGATCGTAGCCGTGAGTGACGACGCCACTGACACCATCGACAAGCCGCGAGCAGAGCTGCCCTCTGTCTCACTAGAACTAGAAGCCTCTAGCATTGATGACGTAGCCATCGAAACCGCCGCCTTGATCGAGCTAACTGAAACTGATTTAGACAATGACGATCTTCTTGCCCTCGATCTAGAGATTGCAGCCCTAGAAGCCTTAGAGATAGACGATGAGACCGCCGATCTGCAAGCGCTGCTTGCGACCGATCTCAATGACGTAGCACCCGACTTCAGCGGTGAGGTCGATCCCAACCCAACCGGACTGTTCCCAGTCGTCAATCCCACCGCAGGATTATTCCCTATCGCCGCCCCAGAGCCGTCGGTAGAGCCAGAACCGACATCTGTTGCAGAAACCAATCTGAGACAGCGGATCAAGATTCCAGTGCCGCTAGAGCGCCTCGACCAGTCAGCCCAGCAGGTGGTTGAAACACTACTGACAGCGCGTTCGACGCTCACCGTTTCTAAATCCCTCTCTTTCGGGGTCTCTCAACTGGTCACCCTCACCCAAGACAGCTCACAGTACATTACCCGCCTGCGTCAACTTCAAGACGACTACGCCCTCATGCGGAGTTTAAGCCACGAGCAAGACCTCAACGGCACTTCCCTTGAGCAATACCGCCAAGGCTACACCACCATCAACCAGCTCCTCGAAAACATCCTGCGGATGTCTGAGTTGAGCAAAGAGATCGATGGCATGACCCAGCAAACCGTGAGCGGCATGACCCAGCTAGATCGCAACCTCTTACGTCTTAAAGACGGTATCGAATCGACTCGTCTGTTGCCCTTTAAGAACCTCAGCCTCCGTGCCAAAGCGATTATCCGAGATTTGACCAATCGCTACGACAAGCCGGCCAAGCTCGTCATTCGGGGTGAGCGGCTAGAGCTAGATGCAGGGGTGATTCAGCAGCTAGAACCCGCCCTCCTGCACCTATTGCGGAACGCCTATGACCATGGCATTGAATCGGTCGAAGAGCGCATGAGTCAGGGTAAATCGGTGCAAGGCACCATCCAGCTTTCACTGCAGCGCCGAGGCAACATCTATCGCTTAACCCTACAAGATGACGGTCGAGGCATTGATGCTGCGGCCATTCAACAAAAAGCACAAGAAAAAGGGTTCCGATTAACGCAAACTCAATCTGCAGACGATCTGCTGGCCGTGCTTTGCCAACCTGGCTTTAGCTCCCGTAGCGTCGCCGGTGATGTCTCAGGGCGAGGCGTTGGCATGGATGTCGTCGCCGGACAGATTAAGACCATGGGCGGACGGCTGAGCCTAGAGTCACGTCTTGGTCAAGGATCAACCTTCACCATTGAGGTGCCTGCGCCCCAGCTTTTGGTCCCCTGTGTGCTGCTGCAGGTGGGTAAACGCATTGTTGCGATTCCGGCAGAAGAAATTCGTGAAACAGTGCTGGCAAGCTCGATTCAGGTGGTGGCAAACGATAGCGCCCTCTGTCAATGGACTGTCGCCACCGCACGGGGAGAAGCCTCTGGTTTTAATTTGAATACTTACTGGCAACAGCCCCAGGCTGAGCTATCTGAAACTGCGGTGTGCCTGAGAATCAGGCAAGATGTCGACCACGATGCCGGCGAGATGTGGCTAATTGCAGATGATCTGCTCGGTCAAGAAGCCATGCTCATCAACCCCATTCCCAGCCCACTCACGGTTCCGGCAGGACTACTGGGAGTTAGCCTTCAGTCCGATGGTAGCCTCACCTCTGTGATTGACCCCATCGCGCTCATTGAAGCCATTCAGAGTCAGCCCCACGCAACCCTATCGACAACGGCACCCCCAGTCGAAGCCGAGGCCACCGCCCCCACAATTTTGATTGTGGATGATGCCGCTCTAATGCGCCGCCGCCTAGAAAGCAGCCTGCGAACCTATGGCTTTGTCACCCACACCTGCGCGGATGGCCTCGAAGCCCTGCACTGGCTGCAGTCGAATCGACCCCCAGCTCTATTGGTGACCGATATCGAAATGCCTAACATGGACGGGTTCACCCTCATCGATCGCTGCCGTACCGACGGCATGGAAATGCCGATTCTAGTCATCTCTTCCCGGCTGTCGGAAGAATGGGGACGAGAAGCGAAGCGCTTAGGGGCCAACGCTTACCTCAACAAAGGGTTTGCGACCTCAGACTTGATCGAGCAGGTGACTGGACTCATGAAGTCAAAGGCACTTCAGGCTCTGTCATAGCGGTAGCCGGGAATTTCGCAATCATTCCCGGCTACGCGAAAAAACACGTAGCACAATTTACGTCTTTTGCGTATCCTTGAGAGGATTTAGCAAGGAACCTATATCCCCACTTGAGCGTTTATAGCGTAGGATGTAGCCTCAATTGTCCTTGCGGTGTGATCTAGGAGCCAAGAAGATGAATATTCGGACCCTTATTTTAGTACCATTAGTCGGCCTATCGTTGGTCGGATTCGTGAATCCAGGACTGGCAGAGTCAGACGGATTTACGAAGGAACCCCTGCCACAGATAGAGGCAGATGAAAATGCTAATGAGCCATTGCCACAGACAGAGGCAGATGAAAACTTCAATGAACCCCTGCCACAGATAGAGGCAGGTGAAAACGCCAATGAACCATTGCGGAGCGCAGAGGTAGACGACAAAACGAACGATCAACTTCAGAAGGCCGAAGTTGAGGTTCAGGAAGCCCTAAACGTCTTCGAGAAAATCATGAGCAATCCCAATAAGCGGATTCCGGCAGAGCTGCTGGCCCAGAGTGAGGGCATTGCTATTATTCCGAAAGTGTTTCAAGCGGGCCTTGTGTTCGGCGGTCGACGCGGTACGGGCGTCATGATGGTGCGATATCCAGACGGCACCTGGAGCAATCCAGCCTTCGTTAGTTTGACGGGGGGCAGCTTTGGTCTACAGATCGGGGCAAAATCTAGCGATATCATTATGGTTTTCCCCAGTCGTGAAACCGTCAATGAAGTTCTTTCTAAGGACTACGACATTGGCGGCAGCGTGACTGGGACGGCTGGGCCAGTGGGTTCAACGCCGGTGGACCCCACCAACAGCTACAGCAAGAATAAAATCTATACCTATTCTCGAAATCGAGGCCTATTTGGCGGTGTGACCCTCGATGGCTCAAAATTGGGTATTCAAAAAGATCGTGCTCAATCCTTTTACAGAAATGATTCTGTAACAACGCGAAAGATCTTTACCGATCCGTTTGTTCCGGCCCCTGTAGTTGTGAATTCTCTGCGGGATGCCTTAGAAGAATCCGAGACCGGAACGTTTAGCCGCTACTAACGCCCCAGTGAAAGCGTGGGTTCGTAGCGTTTTGCTGTGGGGCTGTGGGCTGGCTGCTCTAGGCGTTGTCGTCAGTCAATGGCAGCGGCAGTCTGTTCAGGTGCAGGCACTGCCGCTGCTCCCCCAGCATCCCCGGATTCAGGTGTATATGAACCAGAATCCGGCGGCTAGCTATCAAGATCCCTATCGTCAGCAACGACGACCGGGGGATGATCTTGAGCAGGTGATTGTCGATCAGATTCGGTCTGCAAAATCTAGTATTGATGTGGCGGTGCAGGAGTTGAGATCGCCCAAAATTGCCCAGGCCTTGCGAGAGCGCAACCAGTCTGGCATCCCCGTCCGTCTGATTTTAGAAAATACCTACAGCCGCCCGTGGAGCAGCTTCACTGCAGCAGAAGTCGCCCAATTTGACGAGCGAGAACGCGATCGCTACCAAGATGGCATTGAGCTAATCGATCAGGACGGCAACCAACAGATTAGTCAGAGCGAAAGCAATCAATTTGACGCCCTGCAAATCATTCAAAACGCAGGCATACCCTGGTTAGATGACACCAGTGATGGCTCTGCAGGCAGCGGCCTCATGCACCATAAGTTTGTCGTCATTGATCAGCAAACAGTGGTGGTCACCACCGCTAATTTCACCCTATCGGGCCTCCACGGCGACCTCAAAAATCCAGACAGTCGAGGGAATGCGAATTCTTTGCTGGTGATTGAGAGTCCTGAGCTGGCAGTAACTTTTCGCAATGAGTTCGAGATCCTGTGGGGTGATGGTCCGGGTGGAAAACCCGATAGTCTATTTGGTGTACGAAAGCCTTTCCGTCCCGTCCAGAATTTTACGCTAGACGACGCAACGGTTCGAGTGAAGTTCTCACCGACCTCTAGCAGCTTGCCCTGGCAAAGCAGCAGCAATGGCTTAATTGGGGCCACCCTTGGTCAAGCACAGGATGCGGTTGATTTAGCGCTATTCGTATTCTCTGAGCAAAATATAGCTAATCAATTAGCCATTGAGCATCAGCAGGGGGTTACCATTCGTGCCCTTGTTGATCCGAGTTTTGCCTACCAAAGCTACAGCGAAGTGCTCGATATGTTGGGGGTCTTCCGGTCGCGCTTGCCCAACTCCTGCGCTATTGAAAAGAACAACCAGCCTTGGCAAAACCCGATTCAAACGGTGGGGGTGCCCCAAATGCCAGAGGGAGATCGCCTCCATCATAAATATGGCGTCATCGATCAGCGCACCGTTATTGTCGGTTCACACAATTGGTCAGATGCAGCCAATGATATTAATGACGAGACGTTGCTGGTGATTGAGAACCCCACCATTGCGGCTCACTACCACCGAGAGTTTGAGCGATTGTATGCCAACAGTCGGCTGGGTATTCCTAGATATCTGCAGCCAGAGTTCGATCGCTGTGTTGGCGCAGAGGAAACTCAAGCTAGCCCAGAGAATACTGGCCCTATCAATCTGAATACGGCAACTCAAACTGAGCTAGAAAGCTTGCCGGGGGTTGGCCCTAAGCTAGCTGCCCGTATTATTGAAGCGCGTCAAGACAAGCCCTTCACGTCACTCGAAGAAATCGACCGTGTGCCTGGCATTGGACCAAAGCTGCTGAGCCAAATCAAAAAACAGATTTCTTGGTAAACCATTACTTTTAAAGGGTTGTCCTGCTACAGCCAATGTACCTAATGTCCATTGCTTCAACGCTCAACATCAAGGGGGACAGGCATTGACTTGCGCTATCGCCTTAGAGGCCTCTAGCCGAACCACAAGCCATGCAATTCTTCGCTGGCTTTGATTTTGCCACCTTAAACAAGGGGGTATCTTCGCCGTTAGACGAATCAGGAACCAAGTTGTTGCTTGTTTGCAAGACTTAAGGATTTCTGAATACGCTTCAGCCTTTGCTGACGAATCTCTTCATCAAATCCAGCAAGCACTTCGTCGAGCTGTACCCCTAATTCTTCAATTTCTAGACGAGCGCGACGCAGATTACCTAAAAGACGTTTATCAACTGACGGATCTGGCATCAATGGCTGGTTTGTCATGGTAGCTTCCATTCAGTCTTGATTTCTCGAACACTTTGCTCCAATGCTGGCAGTCTAGCTTTTGTATTCGCAATACTCTGCATCACTAGCTCCAGCATATCTTCTGGAACGTGAGGCTGAACATTAAAAATCCGAATCTGCAGGCTTGAAAATTGGGAGAATCGCTCCGTAGCTTGTTCAGCAACACTTTGCAAGTCGTCGAGATAAAAAATTGTCCGGTCTGTTTCACCAAATGCATTGAATAGTGCGCAAACTCAGCAGTTCTAGCATTCTCAATAACATCGGCTAATTGCCGCTTCAATCTCCAGATGGTCTCAGAAACTTCGCTTGGGAGCTTTGCCATACCGGTTGTATTATACTCCGAACGAATTAAAAGTTTACTTTTATCATAAACCTCAAACCCTTTAGCTGAGAGAGTTACAGCTCAATCTAAATGTTAAGTCCTTAGTCGTTGGCAGTATAGAAGCAACCTTGTTAACTGGTAAGAGATTACCACCAACTTGTACGCTCAACTTGCAAACAAACTCTCAGCATTAGGTCTCTCGGCAAAATTGAAGTCTAACGACCCAAGCTCAGCAACCCGGCGTACGAAAGAGCATGATTGCAACTGCGACGCTCACGCCAGTTTCGCGACAGCGCATGGTTAGACCGCACATAGCTTATCAACTCTCCATCTCAATCTCAGAAACGTCCCCAGATTCATCAAACGCGACACTAATAACGTAACTGGTGACCACCTCTAGTAGCGTGAAATCAAAAGTATCTTCATTTAGAGGCTACTGCTCTTTGCCTAAATACTGACGTAAAGCCTCATTTATAAAGGTTTGATATCCTTGGGACTCGACAAATTGGCATCAAAGAGGCTCATAGAGATTCAGTTCTTACATGCCCTTGATGAGCGCAACCAATTGGTCGAGACATTTCCCCCAACCGTCATGGAACCCCATTTCCTCGTGGTTCTTTCTGTCTGCTTCATCCTTATGGATCGCGATCGCAGTATACTTCGTTCCTTTTTCGTGCGTTTCCAATAAGATAATCGCAGTGAAAAGCATACCCGCACCTGATTCAGGCTTAAGGACGGGTCGATAGCCAGGAAGAAGGGCATCAGTCCAAACAAGTTTTTCATTCTTGACGATCTCAAGGTAACAACCAACATTTGGGAATTCCTCTCCCTCTGGTGATCGCATTACCGTGCGAAACAAACCGCCGGGGCGAAGATCAATTTCGCAATCTACAGTCGTCCAAGGTGAAGGCGTGAACCACTTTTTGATGTGTTCTGGCATTGTCCAAGCCTGCCAAACCAACTCCCTAGGCACATCGACGACTCGCTCTAATACGAGATCGAGCCTAGGATCTGGTTGATGAAAATTATTGTTAGTCATCAGTTTTCTCCTTGAGATTCAAGAGGTAATCATCCAATTGTTCGAGGCGTGATTCCCAAATGGCACGTTGTTTCACAATCCACTGTTCAGCAACAGTCAAAGCAATTGGATCGACGTGATAGGTACGGATACGACCTGTTTTCTTGGAATGAACCAGCCCACAATCACTCAAAACGCTTAGGTGCTGAGTAAATGATGGCAAAGCCATGTCAAATGGCTTTGCCAGTTCACTGACAGCAGCAGGTCCAATGCTGAGCCGTTCAAGCACAGCACGCCTAGTCGGATCGGCTAAAGCGTAAAAAATGCGATCAAGTTGCATGGGTTAGTTAGGCATACACCTAACTATAATTTCAGTTAATACTTAGGTCAATACCTTTGTTTTTTAGGCTCTATCAGTTTGGTCTGTAGGTATTTGCTACCAAGTGCTTGAAGTGATTGTATTTACGTTGGGGATAACTTTCGTCGGTAGAGCCGCGATCGCGATGCTCCCAGAGATAAACCCCTTGCCACATACCCAGCACTAGCCTGCCGTTGCCAATCGGAATATGCTCTGAAGCCTGAGTGAGCGCGGTCCGAATGTGGGCTGGCATATCATCTGGCCCTTCAGTACTGTGGCGATACGGTCGACTTTCTGTGACGAATAACTAACAGGACTTTGGACAATTTCGAAGCACAAAATCGATGAACGCTATGTAAGAAAGGATAATGACAGTTTTAATCACAAGACTCGTCATTACCCCTAACTACATTATTATGCCTATCCTTCA
>JBHJNL010000213.1:0-10564 GCA_050330855.1 Thermosynechococcaceae cyanobacterium
CCGCGTTTTGCATTTCCTGGCAGGTCTTTGAGCTGTCGTCCATCGGTGAGGTGTCGATTATTTCTCATGCCGACAACGGCTCTCCAGTGTCGGTTATGGACAGCATTGAGAAAGTCGACAGTGCCAAATTCAGTGTCAGCTTGCACGATAACGGTTCTACCTTTGACTAAAGCCTTGGGAACACTCGCCAACAGATTGCAAGCTAATTGAACGGGACTGGGGTACCCTTTGCCCCGCCAAACTCGGAAGCTCCAGGGCACTCGCCATTGCCCCACAATGATATAAAGTCGGTTCGACATAAAGGACTCAACACCTTTTTTCTGGTCGGGAAAACTTCAGGTATCCAGTCTAAACATGTCAAACGACTTCGGTTGCAGTTGGCTATCTTGGATACGGCCCAAGTCATTGATGACGTTGACCGCCCTGGCTTTAAACTACACCGACTTAAAGGCAAAATGAAAGACAGGTGGACTATCTCTGTAAGCGGGAATTGGCGGCTGACCTTTGAGTTTATAGAGGGTGACGTGTACGTTTTGGATTAGGAGGACTATCACTAATGAGAATGCATAACCCCCCTCATCCTGGCGAAGTGATTGATGGGATTTATTTAGAGCCTTATGGTGTAAGCGTCAGAGCGATCGCAACCAAGCTCAATGTTGCTCACTCAACCTTTGCTCGTGTCGTTTCCGGTCGAAGCTCAGTGACGCCTGACATGGCGATCCGGTTGTCCAAAGTCTTAGGAGGGTCGCCAGAGAGTTGGCTGCAGATGCAAGCCAACTATGATTTATGGGTGGCCCGTCAGCAAGAACCCCATAATGAGCTGGTGGCTTTTGAATTTGCTTAGAGTCTCAAACATCCTCTTAGAGCGATCGCAACCCAACTCAATATTGTCACAGAAAAAACTCATCGAACTTAATCACCGGTGACTCTGGCTTTTGCGTATCAAATCGATAGCTGCTAACGCTCCCTGATTCTGTGTCGAGAATACTGAAGACCGTGATGGTGTTGCTGGCAATGTAGGGAAGTGGCTGCCCTCGAAGATCTTTAAGGGGGGCCAGGGTTGGCATAACCGGGTCAAGGCCATTGGGATTGCCAGTGGCAGCATAGGTTTCTCGGTAGGTCGTGGGGATAGTGCGTTTGCGATCGCAAACCGCAGCCCCATAGGAATTCCCCACATTAGAGGTTTCTAAATAGTGCGTCCCAGCTTTACTCACAAAACGATTCCAAAGATGACAGTGGCCGTACATCGCCAGTTGCACCCCCGCTTCTTCTAGCAGCGGCAACACATCTCGAACCAGATAATCCGCTTCCATCGGATACTCGTAGCGCACCCGTCTGACTTGCCCCGCTCCATTGCGGTCAATCACTTGCACCGGATCGGTATAGGCTGGCACCACATTCCCCCCCAGCGAATGCACCGGATGGTGCCACAGGGCAATTTTGTACTTGGCTTGCTGAAAGGCTGCGCTGTCTAATTCTGCCTGGAGCCATTCATATTGCGGACTCCCTGGAGCAATGGATTCAAAAATATGCTGACCGTAGCCCCACTGTTCAGGCTGCTGCAGATCTTGATCGCGTTCGTGGTACTTCCCTTTGGTCTCAGGCGTTAGGGCCGGGGAGCGAAAGACATTGGCGACATAAAGCACAATCAGCCGAATATCGCCAAAGGTGACGGCATAGTACTGCGGTTCCCCAAATGACCGCCCTTTGAAAATCTCATCGTAGGTAATGGTATTAAAGCTTTGATCCTGCAGCGGCCCTTCATCAGAAGCAGCAGAAACCGGCACCGGATCTTTAAATTGTGCGTGTAAACTACTCTGCTCAGAGTAACGGCCCATGACTTCGTGATTACCCACTGTTGTAAAAATGGGTGCATTTTGAAGCAGTTCTCCGCCTTGATAGTCGCCGACTGCTCGACCTTGCAGGCAACGAAACCAGGCATTGCCCCGTGCATCATCGAACCACTCCGAAGCGCGATCGGGGACGTTGACGAGATCGCCAGCGTAAAAGATGGCATCGACGGTTCCCACGGTTTCAATGACCTTTTGCAAATTAGCCGCCACCATCGGTTTGAGCTGATGGTCTGAGGTGAGCAAAATTTTGAGCGCGGCCCCTAATGGTGGGGTCGCAGCTAGCGTATAGGTCTTACTCTTAATCACTTCGCCATTGTTATGAGTACTTTCGACGTGATAGGGGAGGGGTTGACCTGGGGCTGCGATCACAGCTTCATGTCGCCAAATTGGCCGCAGTTGAGGGGTTTTTGAGGCAAGCTGAAATGAAGCATCAGAAGGTAAATGGGACTGCGAATCTTCTCGGATACGGGTGAGTGGACTCGTGATTGCGTCTTCCTGCTCCCCAGTCCCGTAGATGACACGATGCTCAACTCCTTGAAACTCGGTGAACCATACCACCTTGATCGAGGTTGGCGTTGGCTGCAGCAAAAAGGGATCCGTCAGCAGCCGAGGGACCAGCAATTCATCCATAGCGTTCGGTCAAGGTAGAATTCACAAGGCGCTGTCGGTGGATGGCGACTCAAATGTAACGCTGAAGTCATCCCTATGTCTATTGCATGGCAGTCTGTCAAACCCTACGCCGATATTCTCTACGATAAAACCGACGGCATCGCAAAAATAACGATCAATCGCCCTCACAAACGCAATGCATTTCGGCCTCAAACCGTATTTGAGATGTACGATGCCTTTGTTGATGCCCGTGAAGACCCCAAAATTGGCGTCATTTTGCTGACTGGGGCCGGTCCCCACACCGATGGCAAATATGCCTTCTGCTCTGGGGGTGACCAAAGCGTTCGCGGAGAAGCCGGATACGTGGATGACGCTGGGGTGCCTCGCCTCAACGTCCTTGATCTACAGCGACTGATTCGCTCGATCCCCAAGGTGGTGATCGCGCTGGTCGCGGGCTATGCCATTGGAGGCGGGCATGTGCTGCACGTCATCTGCGATCTCACCATTGCTGCTGATAACGCGATTTTCGGTCAAACCGGCCCCAAGGTAGGCAGCTTTGATGGCGGGTTCGGCGCGAGCTATCTAGCCCGTCTCGTGGGCCAAAAGAAAGCCCGTGAAATCTGGTTCCTTTGCCGCCAGTACAGTGCCCCAGAAGCAATGGAAATGGGGCTAGTCAACTGCATCGTTCCGGTGGCTGATCTTGAAGCAGAAGGAGTGAAGTGGGCCAATGAAATTTTAGATAAGAGTCCGCTGGCGATTCGCTGCCTGAAGGCGGCTTTTAATGCTGATTGTGACGGTCAGGCCGGTCTGCAGGAGTTAGCGGGGAATGCAACCCTGCTGTATTACATGAATGAAGAAGGCAGTGAAGGCAAGTCTGCGTTTTTAGAGAAGCGTGACCCCAATTTTCGTCAATTCCCCTGGCGTCCTTGATGGGGTGTTGGTGGCAAGATTTAGGGACTGCTGATGGTAGATGAAATGTCTGTGGCCGGAACTGAGCAAAGCTGGGATGAGACGTTAGGATGGCGACCAACGGCTCATCAATTAGAGCAGTTTCAAGCCCTCTACGCTCAGATTTTGCAGGGGAATCAGCAGCTTAATTTAACTCGCATCACCGAGGCTCAGGCGTTTGAAGAAAAGCATCTCTGGGATTCACTAGCCGGGATCTTGCCTTGGCTGGTGGGGACTGCCCCAATGCCTGTACCGGAACGGTGTCGGGTCATCGATATCGGTTCAGGGGGCGGGTTCCCTGGACTGCCAGTTGCGATCGCACGTCCCCAATGGCACATCTCTTTGCTAGATGCTACCCGCAAAAAGATGGCGTTTCTAGAAACGGTAGCGCAGACGTTAGGGCTAGCGAATGTGGGGGTGATTTGCGATCGCGCTGAATCTCTCGGACAAGACCCAGACCACCGCCAGCAGTACGATTTGGCATTGATTCGGGCGGTGGGTCCGGCTTCGGTGTGTGCTGAATACGCGCTGCCATTTTTGCAGGTTGAGGGCCATGCGGTTCTCTATCGAGGCCAGTGGTCTGATCAGGAAGCAGAGGGGCTAAGCGCAGCGTTGGAGGTGTTAGGTGGTGAGATCGTGGCGACAAGGCGCTGCTTGCTGCCAGTGAGTGATGGAGTGAGGCATTATATTTGCCTGCAAAAGCAACAAGAGACGCCGCCGCAGTTTCCAAGGCGGGTGGGTCTGCCAACGAAGCGGCCCCTGTAGAGTCTCTAGCCACAACAGGATGAAATACACATGATTGCGATGGTTCCGATGATGCAACGTAAGGCTGGGCAGATCAAAGTGATAGGTCTGATCTTTCTGTTGTTTACAGGCTGTGCCCCTGCAAACACTTCTCTGCCAGAACCTTCAGCCAATATAGAAAAGACTCAAAATGCAGAAGAAACACTTCCGTTAAATCTAGCCTTGCAGCCCTCTACGCCCATTGAAAACCCTGCTGTTACGCAATTTCTCAGTCAGCTTTCAGTCTCTCAGTCAGCCCAAGGGGTCTGGATGCAGTCCAACACTCAGCTCTTAGCCAACCACCAAGGCACCACCCCCTTACCCGCTGCGTCCCTTACCAAAATTGCCACGTCTCTCGCGGCCCTGAAAACCCTAGGCCCAGATCATCGCTTTATTACCCAAATCAGCGCTAACGGTCCCATAAACGACGGCGTTCTGCAGGGCGATTTAGTGATTGAAGGCGGTGCAGATCCGTTTTTTGTCTGGGAAAGTGCGATCGCACTTGGTAATGATCTTGCTCAGAAAGGCATCCAAAAGATTACGGGCAATCTGATCATCCAGGGTCCGTTCTACATGAACTTCAAGACTGACCCCCAGCAAACAGGAGCGCTCCTTAAGCAGGGAATCAACGCGAATCTGTGGCCTACTGAAGCCCAAACCCAATATAAAACCCTGAAGAATACCCCCAAGCCTCAGATTGAAATTCAAGGTGTCGTTCAGGTGGGTGTCTCTGGTGCTGAACCCACGCGCCAACCAGAGATTCCGCAGTCTACTGTGAGTAGCACCGTGATGGGGCTGCAGTCCCTGCCCCTCGATGAACTGCTGAAGCGGATGAACCGCTACAGCAATAATGCCATGGCAGAGATGATTGCTCAGCAAGTGGGGGGACCGCAGAACGTGGCGCAAATTGCGGCCCAAGCTGCAGGTGTACCTCAATCGGAAATTCAGCTCATTAATGGTTCAGGGTTAGGTGTTGATAATCGGATTTCACCTCGAGCAGTGTGTGGAATGATGCTTGCGATCGAGACTCTTTTGCACCAAAAAAATATGACCATTGCTGATATTTTGGCGGTCACGGGTCAAGATGCTGGCATTTTAGATCAGCGATCGCTGCCCCCCAACGCGGTGATCAAATCCGGTACCCTCAATGCGGTCAGTGCCTTAGCCGGAGCGCTCTCCACCGAGAAGCAAGACGTGGTCTGGTTTGCCATTATCAACGGCGAGGGCAGCCCTGATGTGTTTCGGCCCCAGCAAGAAAGGCTACTGCAGACCCTGATGGCCCAATGGGGAACCGCAAAGCAGCGCTCTCCCTTGCTCAAGACCAGCGCGTCAACAGTAACGATTAAAAATAAATCCGCAATAAATCCGTAATTCTACTCAGGGGGATGAGATTTTGCGCTGTTAGTTTAGATATAACCCTCGGCTAAAGAGGCTGAGGGGTTCGGTGATCTGGGGAACACAAAGACACTGAAAAAATGGATGCCTCCTAGTATTGGTTCTACCGGGGGGCATCTCTCCTTAAGCATTTACAATCAAGCCGCAATTTTTCCGCTGATTAACCACGGCTCCAGGTCAGCCGGAGTCTTAACCTCAGCAAGAATGCTCTGCAGTAATGGACCTTCCAACACCTCTGATTCCAGCAAAAGTTCAGTCGTAGACTCTAGCAAAACGCGATTGGCTCGCAGAATGTCCTGTGCGATCGCATGGGCTGCATCAATATTCTGCTTCACCTGACGGTCAATTTCTGCCGCCACATCAGCGCTCACGGCGCGGCGTGTCGTACTCTCGTTTAAGAACTGGGCCTCGTTGGTTTCAAAGGCAATCGGTCCTAGCGTTGCACTCATGCCGTACTGAGTGACGGCTTTTTGGGCTAAGGCCGTTGCCTTTTGAATGTCGTCACTGGCCCCGGTGGAAACCTTGCCAAAGACGATCTCTTCTGCAGCTCGTCCGCCAAGTAGCATCGCGAGCTGGCCCCGTAGCTCGTCTTCAATCATTAAGTAGCGATCTTCTTGGGGTGTTTGCATGGTGTAACCCAACGCACCCATACCACGGGGCACAATGGAAATTTTAGACACCTGTTGGCCTCCGGGCATTAAGGCACCCACAAGGGCATGACCGACTTCGTGATAGGCCACGGTTTGTCGTTCTAGCGGCGAGAGGATGCGCGATCGCTTTTCTAACCCCGCAACCACCCGCTCCATTGCTTCTTTAAAGTCAGCCATCAAAACGGCCTGTCGATTGTGTCGAGCTGCCATTAGGGCTGCTTCATTGACCAAGTTCGCCAGATCAGCCCCCGCAAAACCAGCGGTTTGGGCAGCAATTTGCTCTAGATCAACATCTTCACCTAAAGGGACCAGCTGAGCATGAACCGCTAGAATTTCGACTCGACCGCTTTTATCAGGACGATCTACAAGCACCTGGCGGTCAAATCGACCCGGACGGCGCAGGGCCGGGTCTAAAATCTCAGGGCGGTTCGTCGCGGCCACTAAGATCACCCCTTCGTTGCCATCAAACCCATCCATTTCAGTCAAAAGCTGGTTGAGGGTTTGCTCTCGTTCGTCGTTGCCAAGATTGGGGTTGCTGCCCCGTGATTTACCGATAGCGTCTAGCTCATCAATAAAGACAATGCAAGGGGCCTGTCGCTTGGCGCGGTTGAACAGATCCCGCACCCGTGAGGCACCGACACCCACGTATAGCTCGACAAACTCAGAACCAGACATGCTCAAGAAGGGAACTCCAGCCTCACCGGCGACGGCCTTCGCTAATAGCGTTTTGCCCGTTCCCGGTGGCCCCACCAGCAGCACACCCTTGGGGATTTTAGCGCCTAACTTTCGATATTTGTCGCCATTTTGGAGAAAGTCTACGACTTCCTGTAGTTCTTGCTTGGCTTCATCGACTCCAGCCACATCGGCAAAGGTGATGCCTGTTTTGCCATCGTTATAGACTCGGGCCTTGCTTTTGCCCACCCCCATGACGCCGCCGATTCCGCCGCCTGCTTCGCTAAATTTAGAGAGCCATGCCCAGGCTCCCACCGCCATCCCGGCAGAGACGAGCAGGGTAACGAGGCCCGCTGTGGTGCCGTTGTCGTTGGTGGGGGTAGCAACGTCTACGCCGTGGTTGCTCAGTAAGCTTTTTAATTCATTGATAGAGCCATTGAGTTGGGTTCGGTAGCGATCGCCACCAAACTCGCTTTTGAGCGTATAGTCAATACGATTGAGTTGAATTGTGACCTGCTGAACGTGCTGAGCTTTGACTTGTTCGATAAATGTGCTGTAAGCCGACTGGGGAATGGTGGTCGTCTTCATTGCAAAAATAGATAATAGAACATATCAAGAAGTCAGCGTGATTAAGGCCACAATAGAACTTCTCAACAACCTGATTATCGGGTGTTGCTCTGCTCAAAGATAGACGAGATTACTGTACCTTTTTAAGGGTTTTCCGTAGCTCAAACGGCTTTGATGAGGGTTCTTACACCATTTGTGTGAGGTTTCCCGAAGAACGATATAGCCGCCAATGATCGAACGTCCGGTGCAGGCGTTGGTTAGGCCACTGATAAACGCTTGACCTCAATATTGCCAACTGCTTGCTCTGCTTGCCAGAGATCATACTGTACTTGCTGATTGAGCCAGCTTTCAGGAGATGTATCAAAAGCTTTACCCAGTCGTATAGCCATCTCAGGACTGATTCCTGCTCTACCATTAAGGATAGCGGACAGGGTTTTTCGGCTGACACCGAGTGCTTCAGCTGCTTCAGTTACAGTCAAATTCAACGGTTCAATACAAAGCTCTTTGAGAACTTCGCCAGGATGTGGTGGATTATGCATTTTCATCAGTGGTAATCCTCAAGATCAATATCACAAGCATCAACGCCATCAAAGGTAAACGTAATCCGCCAGTTTCCAGATACTCTCACTGACCAAGTTCCTTTACGTTGCCCCGCTAGTTCATGAAGCACCAGTCCAGGTAAGCTCATGTCTTTTGGAGAAGCTACAGCATTAAGACGAGCTAGATCGAGCGGTTAGATAGCCAAGGATGCTAGTTTTAATATAGATGGTTTCACTCATTTGAGATTCAAGGGCATAACATTATAAGTAGTAATAATGAGCGATCTGACACCTATCGCTAAACACCGATTTTGCAAAATTTTCTTATTGCTCAGTGGCTTGCTGCTTGGTCTACCGCCATTCTACATCTGGACTCGTACCCCTCCTAGTTCATCGACCCGTCTTCCCGCGATACTGCCGTCGAAGACTCACTACGATTTGTACGTTGCCAACTGGGGCTACCACACCTCAATCATTGTGCAGCAGCCACAGGGATGGAAGCTAGGGCCAGCGAATGCCCCCGATGCGACCTTTGTTGAATATAGCTGGGGCGATCGCAACTTCTACATGAACGCCGACTTCTCTCCCCTGGCGCTCTTTACCACCGTGTTTCTGCCCACCCCATCGGTGCTACACCTACGCAACTGGTCTAAAGCCCCCACCTTAAAAAATGGGATGCGGCACCTCTATTATCGACAAATTAATGCCGAGCAGCTTCGCACCCTCGTCAACAGCCTTGAAACCAGTTTTAAGACCTCCCGTGCGGTGGTTCTGCCCCTAGTTCCCCGCTTTCGAGGACGCTTTTATCCGGGTCGTGAATACTATATTTTTTGGTCCGCCTGCAATGCCTGGACGATTCGGCATCTTGCGAAGGCGGGGTTAGCGAAAGGGGATTTGCCGGTTGCGATCGCAGATCAGGTTGCCCCCCAACTGCGCGACTTTAAAGCCCTGCAATCTCCATAGCGATCACTGTTTCATCACCTTAAGGATCAAGAATTAAATAACATGCCTAACTTGCTACCCTCATCCTAAATCCTTCTCCCTAGGGAGAAGGACTTTGAATCTAGCTCCCTCTCCCTAGGGAGAGGGCTGGGGTGAGGGCGTACCCAGAGCCAAAGTTCGATGTTATTTAATCCATGATCCTAAGCAGATCAAGACCTCGACTGCCGATCAAGATCTGTTTGCTATATTAAGACAACTTTTTGAATATCAAGAGCCTATGCATTCTTCTAGGGAGCGAGTCGGCATCATCGGCGCAGGCACATCGGGCGTTTACCTCGCAGGCTTGCTGGCTCGACAGGGCTATCAAGTTGCTTTATTTGAACGTGCGCCCCAGCCTCGCACCGATGGTTGCGGAATTTTACTGATCGCCTCAGGACTGGAGGCACTCCAACAGGGGAACGCTCAACTCTGTCAGCAACTCCTAGAGACCGGCACCCCAGCCAAGAAATTTGAATATCGCAATCTGCGCGGAGAGGTCGCTAAAGCTGAAGTGGTGACCTATGACGCAAACGAATTACCTGCAATGCTCATCCACCGGAAAGCCATATTAGAAACGCTCTTAACCGATTTACCGCCCGACATTCTTCATTTCAATGCTGAATTGGATGCTGTGACCCACACCCCAGGAGGTGCGATCGCACATTTCAAAGATGGAAGGGCTTGGGAAGGGGATTTATTAGTGGGTGGTGATGGCCTATTTTCACAGGTGCGGGAGGCGGTTGCGCCCAACCACCAGGTCTCTTATTTAGGGGATGTGGCCTGGCGAGGCATCGTTCAAGATCAAACCTTTTGTCCCGATGGTGACTTCATCCTTTACATGCGCGGTCGAGGCATTTACTCCAACTTCTTTGACCTGGGGCAGGGGCAGACCCATTGGGGCTTCTTTCTTAAGAAGGAACAAACGGAGTCTGAAAAGGGCACGCCGCGACCTGACGATACGACGATTCCGCCTCAAGAGTTAGAGAAGCTACCGGCCGATGCGAGAGCCGTGATTGAAGCAACGCTGCCTCAACAGATGGTGACTAATTTTTCCTATGATATTGACCCGCTGCCCCAGCTCTACAAGGGGCATGTGGTCTTAATCGGTGATGCCGCCCATGCGAAAAGTCCATCCAGGGCGCGGGGAATGACCTCTGGGCTTGAAGATTCCCTCGCCCTCGCCAAGCATCTCAAGGCGAGTCCGACCATTGAGAAAGCTTTAGCCGGATTCCAAGGCGAGCGCATGCCGATTGTCCATGAGTATCAACGATCAAGCCGCGAAGTCAGTCGCAAGACAGGTCGCAAAAGCAAAAAGGCAGTTTGAGGGTGAAAGGTAAAAGCTAAGCCAACTCAAGACATTGAGGCTCAGGGAGAGATTCATTATCGGCCTGATAGGCCAAGATGAGGGATTCAATCGCTTCTTGACCATTCGCAACCGCTTCTTTATAGGTGGCTCCGTGGGTACGCCACTGCTGACCGGGGAAATCAGGAAGACCGACAACAAAACAGCCATCCTCCATGGACCACTGAATCAACATTCGATACCTAGGCTGATCCGTTGCTGGAT